>JAGCMF010000017.1 GCA_017646625.1 Alistipes sp.
AGCAAGGCATTTTATAGTGGTCAGCATATGCTTTCTGCGGTATATTGTAAGGCAATAACACCGCCACAATTGGCGAGTGATGTTTTTTATCGTAATAGTAATTATGTTTTTTTGATTTATGTTCCAACTAGTTCTGTAGCTGCATATAAATCTGCATCCGCTTGGAAACTTTTTTCAAATTACATAATTGCTTATGATTTTGAGTAAGATTTAACATATATGAAATAACCTCTTGCGCATAATCAATAAACTTGAATAATTTACCAAATAAATTGAGCAAATATGTATATTAAAAACATAAACAATTACGATGGTCAATGGTATGCAACTTTGGTTGAAGAGCATAGAGAGATAACTGTCATTATTCAGAAAGGTGGTGGCAGATGTGATTGGGTTGTATACAATGCCGATAATCCAGACCAAATGTGGGAGATATTAGGAGTATTCCAAGAAGCTCCCGATATAGAGACTTGGAAGAGTGGAGACATAATAGAATTAGGTAGTTCTATTAGACCAAACAATAAATAAGTTGGAAAGGTAAAGCCTATCGCAGAGACTTAGGTTAACCGACCATAACAGGTAGTATGTGCACGTGCTGCCGAAGAAAGATGTCACTATATGCTGCGAGGTGGTGACCTAACTTTAATAAATTAAAGCTATGAAAATTGATATTTTCAAAGTAATTAATTGATTTTGGTTAGTGCAGATTGCCCTAATCGGAATCGGATATTTTACTGGAGATATATCTACTATATGGATGATTTGTAGCATCCTAGGTATAGCCTTACAGAAGATAGAAAACTGGTGAAAGAGTAGGTAATCTGTTCTCTTTTCAGCCCGCCTTGTATAGGTGGGCTGTTTTCTTTATATAAAACCTACTATATTCACTTATATACAAAAATGAATATTCATAAAAACAGTAATATTATCTAAATCAGCATTTTACAAAATACTAAAGTATCCAACATAAAAGAAATATCGCAATCAAAAAAACGCACTAAACTATTTGCACATGCGAATGTTAGTACGGATAACATATCGTTAGTTATCAACAAATAATGAGAATATTTGCAAAATAAACTTAACTTTTAAGTTAATTTTACGAAATTTGTATTATATTTGTATCGTAATTAATGTCGCGACTATGACCCAAGCAAAATTAGAAATCATCGAGCAGTCAGAGCTAGTAAGTCTTTACTCTATCAAATTTAACGGTGAGGATGTTACCGAGTTCGAGAAGTTCCTTCAGAAGTTTAAGGATAACGCCGAGTTAAACGAGGACTTTCAGCGTATTGTATATGCCTTGAGCAAGATTCTTGATAGAGGTGCCTTAGAGCGTTACTTCAGACCCGAAGGAAGGATGAACGACAATGTATGTGCTGTACCTATTGAGTCTGGAAAACTGAGGTTGTATTGCTTGCGTATGTCTGACCAAATTTTGATTGTTGGTAATGGTGGAGTAAAGTCAACTCGTACTTACAATGAGGACCCAATACTAAGTGGTTACGTTCTCGACCTTCAGAAATTTGAAAAGCTGATTAATGCGGGAATCAAGGATGGCTCGATAAGTGTTCAGGAGAAAGAGTTTAGAGGAGTAGAAGACAAATCGTTTGAGTTATGAAACATAATGCCTTATTCCAAAGCTGCCTATCAGATGTAACAAACGATGTAAAGGCTGAAGTTGACCTTTCGTTTGCTATTGTTGATAGAATTGACCTACTTCTCAAGGAGAAGGGGATGACACAGCGAGAGTTGGCAGAGGCATTGGGTAAAAAAGAAGCAGAGGTCTCTCGTTGGATGCGAGGAACTCACAACTTTACCATCAGGACTCTTGCCAAAATCTCAAATGTTCTTGGGACACAAATCATCAATGTGTCAAACTAAATTAAGCAACCTATCTAATCAGATAGGTTGTTTTTTGTTATACGAGTACCTTATATTCTCTTATACACAAAAATGAATATTGCATAAAAAAGCAATAGCCTATGTTTCTGTCATTTACAGTTAGACTGATTCAATAGCTACTTCATTTTTTGGATTGTACCCCGAATCTGTACCCTACGCACAAAACAATGCCATATATTACTGATAATCAACATATCTATAGAATCAAGTGGGAGTAAAAATTCATGTTATGGCGGCGTAGATGCGCCGCTTTGATCAAAAGTCCGAATGGAACCTACTCATCCGGACTTTTTTTATGTCAACAACACATCTGCGTCACTCCTTATATTTTCTAAACTCTCTAATAACACTATAGGCGGAGAAGCTCCGCCTATAGTGTAAAAACTACTAACCCAAACTTAAATATTTGCATATTTCCACCATTAGTAGCTGGCGGTGAAGGTGCTCCAGGAGCTGTTTTTCTCGGCTGTAGTCTCAACACCATCAGGAAGGTTAGCAAAGAAGTCGAAGCCTGTCCAGCTCTCGATGTTATCTACCGACACGGCATAGTTGGTATATGTATCGGTATATCTCTTATTCTCGAACCAGAAGCCCACGCTGCGTGCATCGGTGACACTACCCGATGAGTTGCACTTGACCCTCAACACCACCTTATAGAAGTAGTTGGGTATAGGCACTCGCTTCGTGTCGTCCTTCGCTGTGGTATAGTCTATGCTACGCGACTCGCCGACCTTATTAAAGGCCACGCCCGTAACGACATATATCTTCTCTCTCTCGCCTACGCCCTGCACCGCGGCCTCGAGGTTCTGCCAGATGCCACTATTAAAGTTGGTATGTATCTGTGGCACCGAGTTAGTGACATAGAAGGTCTGGAGCTGCATGCTCCTTATACCGTTACGCGAGGCATTAGGGATGAGGTGACCACGCACATAGGTATCCGAGTTGGTATAGCTACGCGAACGTAGATCTACCTGATACTCGGTGCTTATATAGGGGTTCCAGTCCCAGCTGCTGGGGCGCGATATCGAGCCCATATGTCGACTCTCAAGGGGGTATGCCACCCACAGTGTGGTATATGTATCTATGTCGTAGTAGTGCGTATAGTTTCTCTCCGCACCATCCATAACCGTCACGGTGAGAGCACGGGGAAATGCACCATCACTACGTGTTGCGGGCAACTCGAGCCACGACTCTTCTGTAGGAGGCACAACAGGAGTATCACCGCCATCATCATCACCGCCATCATCACCGCCTCCTATCTCTACATCTCCGACAAGCTCATAGAGCATGGGGTATACGCCCTGTGCCTGCATAGATGAGTAGCTACCGAAGGAGGTATACTTATTGTTATACTGCACGAACTTATTAGCATCGACATTGAGTATCTTGAACGTATCGTCGTAGCGTGCCGTAATGCTCCACACATGGCCACTCGAGGGTGTTGAGGAGAGGTTAAAGCTTGTATAGTTACCCTTCTGGTATAGGTATCTACCATCAGCCACCTGACGTATGGTATAGCCACCCGACACGGCATCTATGACAAAGGCACTATTTGCGCTGTCGAGGATAATTACACCATCCTCACTCTCCGCCACAGCCTCAACCTGCATGTAGTCATACTCCTCATATATGGGGAGTGCCATCATACCAGCTGCCACGATGAGGTATGCCTTGCCCGATGTAACCTCGCTAACACGGCGGAACATATAACCATCGACATTCGTTGCTGTTGTCATATCCACCGTGAAGTGTGCAAGATCGCCCTCGGCAAATGTGAGGTTGCGCCCCGCAGGCACCGTGACACTGCGCGAGTATGTAGCGCCATCTGTCGTGGTCACCTCTATATCGAAGACCTCGCCAGCATCGAGGATGAAGGGGTTACAAGTGAAGTATATAGGAGCTGTGGCAGCGAGAGGAGCCACAGGTGTTATTGTCAGCGCCGAGCTACCATCCTCATATCCATACTCAACAACCTCGCCCTCGAGGCAGTTTACGAGGTTACAACCTGCTACCACCACCCTACTTGGCATGCGTAGCACAACGGAGCTTATCTCTGCACCCTCGGGCATGCCCTGCAACGTGAGCTCACCCATGGCAACAAGGCGCTTGAAGCGCATCTTTAGGCTCTCGGGTTGCCTCTCGGTGGAAACACGCTGCGACACAAGGATATCTGCGGCAGCATCGAACGAGGTGGCTGTAGGAGACTGCACAGCGGGAAGCATAACCTTGACAAGCTCACCATATACGCCCTCATCGAACGTAACACTTGAGGCGGGGTATACAGCATCGTAGTAGAAGCCGTCATCGCTGCTCATCTTCGAGAAGAGCACCTCGAAGTGTGCCCTACCATCGTCATCTATGATGGCAGCATCACTAACAGCATACCTATCGTCACTCTCGATAACGACAATCCTATCGCCAGCACTCCAGCCTATGCTGTTGCTTGCCACATCAAGAGATGTTCGTGTATCGTGCTCAGCAACTACCGACATCCTCACACTCTCAACATCGCCCCCAGGAACTATATCCTGACCCATGCACGCAACGCACATAGCGAGTACAAGGGGCATATATAGCATCTTAAATATCTTTGTCATCGTCCTAAAATATACCATTATATATATCATCATAACCATTGCCCGCCTCGCCATCGGCACCATAGTCCTCCGATGCTGCGAAACCTCTCTCCACCTCCACAGCCACGACATATATATCAGGCGCCTGGTACTCTACATCTACCCTACACATAGTCCTTTCCCCCTCTACTTAAACAACATCTGCGCAAACACGCTAATGTATACTCGCCAGTTACGCCATGTGTGACCACCCTCACTCTCATAATACTCATAGTCGTAACCCATCCTATCCAGAAGCTCCCTATATCTCACATTCTCATCATATAGGAAGTCATCCCTGCCTATGGCAATCCAGTAGAGCTGTGGTGCACGGCTAAACTGCACAGCGAGCTTCGCCTCGAGGTCTGCATATAGCTCCACACCCTCCTCGCCACGGAAGATAGCCGCAGAGAAGAGACCCACATAGTCGAACATCGTAGGGTATATCTTCGATATCTGCATAGCATGGAAGCCACCCATAGAGAGGCCTGCGATAGCACGCATAGCGCGCTGCGCCTTGGTGCGGTAGTGGTCATCGACCCACGACACCACCTCCTCGAACATCTGCTCAAACGTACCATCCATCGAGCCACTCATATATGGGCGCCACATACCCTCATCGGAGTATCCTGGCGCAGCATCATGCCTCATACAGCCATTTGTCATCACCACAATCATCTCCTCGGCACTACCCGCAGCAATGAGGTTATCCATAATCTCGGCAAGACGTCCTGTTGCCAACCACGCCTCCTCGTCACCACCCATGCCATGTAGGAGATAGAGCACAGGGTAACGACCCTTGCCATCCTCATATCCTGCGGGGGTATATACCACCATACGGCGGCTACGACCATCCTCAAGAGGCATCCACACGCGCGACACCGTACCGTGAGGCACATGCTGCGCAGCATAGAGACTACCAGGCGTACCAGGGGTGATGAAGTAGTTCATCTGCGTGCCCACATCGCGCATCATATATACATTCTGCGGGTCGTGCACATCCCTCATTCCATCAACAACGAAGGAGTAGGTATACAACTCCGAGGCGAGCTGCGGCGTGGTATACTCCCACACGCCATCCTCACAGCGCACCATAGCCACACTGCCATCTGCCACAAAGTCACCCACAAGGGCTACACTCTGCGCCTCGGGCGCATATAGGCGGAAGGTAACAGTGCCATCATCCATAACCTCGGGCGACACGACACCCGCAGTGTGCCAGAGATTCTGCTGCGCAACACCCGACATAGCGCCCATCATAAGGCACAACATCGTAATAATAAGTACTCTACACTCTCTCATAATATCATATTTTATTACTCTCTAAAACTATACACTACATCTTTGTCCTTCGGCCAAGAGCATAGTAGCCAACATATGGCACACGGCATAGGAGGTAGCCCACGGCGAGGCTTGCTGCAGTGACGGCGATGGCCAGAGGCAGGCCAACAAGCAGAGGCACAAAGAGGCTATCCTGCGAGGTTACCACATCATGCAACATAGGCAAGAAGTTGATGAGCAGGAGGTAGTGTATGACATACACCTCGAGGGTATGACGCCCCACATACTGCATGGCACGCCCCACGACACCCCTATCCAGCACCTCGGCGAGACGCAAAAAAAGACCATATATCATAACTACGCCCATGATGCCGGCAACAAAGCGCAACATATCTCGCACCACCGTGCTATCTACACCCACTATCATAGTTGCCGACATCGCCACGAAGAGCATGGAGCATAGAGCCCACAGCCCATGGCGCGACATATATGCCAAGAACCTCTCGCGGTAGCATCCCGCGACAATACCAAAGGCAAAGTATACAAAGTAGTTGAATACTCGCTTAAGACTCAATATGCGCACAAGGGTAGCATCCAGCCACAGCTCCTCGTCGAGCATACGCATCACGACAGCCACACCAAGCAGTATCCACACAGCATACTTAAGAGCATACCTGCGACGCGAAACAATATAGCGTAACAGATAGTATATCAGCAACATAATAAAGAGTGCAAAGGTAAACCAATAGCCGTGTTTGTCTACCGCATAGAAGAAGTCAAAGATACTCCACTCACCAACAACAACAGTATATAGCATGCCGAAAAGGAGCACAGGCAGCAGTAGCATCCTGCACTTCTCCACTACCCTACGACACACATCATCACCCGACCATGCCTGATCCATGCGGAACGATATGTATCCGCTGATAAAGAAGAAAAGAGGCATGCGAAAGTTGATGAACACATGGTTTATCATCGAGTGATTAGGGATGTATAGATGGCTAAATACCACCAATATCATCGTCAATCCTCGTAGGGCATCTACATATCCGACACGCTTTGTTGGGTTAGTCATTACTCTTGTGTTACTGCACAAAGTTAGTAAAATTTGGTTATATAACACTCCAAACTACGCCTTTTATAACATATGTTTCGATATGAGAGGATGCTGGTGCAATTTTTCGGCACTATTTTCGTATATTTGCACAACCTTATATCGAAAATATTGAGTATGAAGATTGGCGTTATATCCGACACACATGGCACCTTCGATAGCGTGCTCGAGGAGTTCCTCGCCCCATGCGACGAGGTGTGGCATGCTGGCGACTTCGGCTCTATGGAGTGCGCAGACCGCATAGCAGCCTTCAAGCCGCTACGTGCCGTACATGGCAATATCGACGGTGGCGTGATGCGTCGTGTATACCACGAGGTTAACTGCTTCGAGATAGAGGGCATGAAGGTGCTTATGATGCACATCGGTGGCTACCCACGCAACTACTCACCAAAGGCACTGCAACATATACACGTCTTACGACCACGCATCTTCATCTCTGGACACTCACACATCCTCAAGGTTATATACGACCCCATATACGACCTACTGCACATAAACCCCGGTGCCGCTGGCACATATGGCATACACAAGGTGCGCACGGCGATACGCTTCGATATAGAGGCCGGAGAGATAAAGAATATGGAGATCGGAGAATGGAATAAATAACATATTATGAAAAACTTACTACTTATCATCAGCACCCTAATCATCGGCACCGCAACACTCGCGGCACAGGAGCTGACACGCACAACGCTACACTACGCCACAAACGACAACACGGAGCTATACCTCGACCGCTATATGCTTGCCGAGATGCCCGAGACGCCACGCCCATGTATGATCTTTGCCTTCGGCGGAGGCTTCGTGGGTGGCAAGCGCGACCAGGACTACTACACCACATACTTCACACGTCTTGCAGAGGCAGGATACGTGGTGCTATCGATAGACTACCGTCTGGGGCTCAAGAATCTGCCCTCGGACATAAACATTGTGGGCATGATTGAGGCTATGGTCAACGCCGTGACAATAGCTGTGGAGGATATATACTCGGCAACGAACTACGCCATAGCCAACGCCGAGGAGTGGATGATAGACAAGGATAAGATTATGATAAGCGGCTCGAGTGCTGGCGCCATCACAGCCCTGCAGGCAGAGTGGCTACGCTGCAACGGTGCTCGCGAGGCAGAGGTACTACCCGAGGAGTTTAGATATGCCGCCGTGGTGTCGTGCGCAGGAGCCATCTTCTCGACAAATGGCAAGCCCAAGTTCCAGACGAAGCCAGCCCCCATGCTCCTCTTCCATGGCACATCGGACAGCAACGTACCCTACAACCACGCATCTATATTTGGCATAGGATACTACGGCTCGGAGTATATAGCCAAGCAACTCGACAAGCTCGATGCGCCCTACTACTTCTACTCCGCAGAGTATGTAGACCACACATTGGCGGGCACACCTCTATTCGAGCAGTGCGACCTCATCCTTCAGTTCATCAACGACTATGTCATCGAGGGCCGCACACTACGCACACGCTGCGACGTGGAGAGCATTGGCACAGAACGCAAGCCCACACGCTTTAGCGTGAAGGATTACCTAAATACCAACTACTCAAAATAACATTGTGGGCACACAGTTTTGCTGTTTGCCTATTTTTTAGTACCTTTGCACGATTGTAGTCGCGCACGTACGCATAGTCGACAACAATTTTAGTAGATTAGTAACATTAGACAACACATGGCATACCTAAAGATAATCTTTTTCGGCATCCTTGCCGCAATAGAACGCCACCCCGTGTTCTTCATCACCATGGCCCTCATAGCCATCTTTGCACCATTTGTCTTCAAGTGGTTCTTGTGGGTGCTCCTCGGAATCCTCATCCTCGCCATCCTCGGCATACTCTTCGCCGTGCTCCGCTTCCGTAGGATGAAGCGACAGCTCGAGAAGCAGATGCACCAGATGGGTGGTGGCGCTGGCTTCGGTGGTATGGGAGGTGCTGGCTTCGGCGGCATGGGAGGCGCTACAGGCTTCGGTGGCATGGGCGCAAACCCCAACATGACCCTTGAGGACTTCGTGCGCGAGATGCAGGCTGCGGCAGACGCACGACAGCAGCAGAGGCCACAACAGCACAACAACGGAGGCTCGTCACAGACCTCAAGCGTAGACTCTTCAGACTACGTAGACTTCGAGGAGGTGAAGTAACAAGCTACCCAAACGATAAAAACAGATAACAATGATTGCTCTATTTGAGAACATAGGACGCTACTTCATGCTTCTGGGCAAGGTATTCTCGCGTCCAGAGAAGATGGGCATCTACTACCGTAAGATATGGTTCGAGGTGGAGGCCTTGGGCTTCAACTCCATATCTTTGACAGCCATCATCTCCGCCTTCATCGGTGCTGTCGTAGCACTACAGATGGCCATAACCCTCGAGTCACCATTCATTCCACAGTTCATGATTGGTTACGCCACACGTGAGGTGATGGTCCTCGAGTTCTCATCAACCGTCGTTGCCCTCATCCTCGCGGGTAAGATTGGCTCGAACATAGCATCCGAGATTGGTACTATGCGTATCACCGAGCAGATTGATGCCCTCGAGATTATGGGTGTCAACTCGGCATCATACCTCATCCTACCAAAGATTGTGGCCACAGTGATCTTCTTCCCACTGCTCACACTCTTCAGCATCTTTGTCGGCATCGTGGGTGGATATGCCATTGCCTACCTCACAGGCATCATGCTCCCCGGCGACTACATCGAGGGTCTCTTCTACTACTTCGAGCCCTTCTCCATAGTCTATGCACTTGTCAAAGGCTCTGTCTTTGCCTTCATCATAACCTCGATATCGGCATACTGCGGTTACTACGCCAAGGGTAACTCCCTGGAGGTGGGTCGTGCCTCGACACGTGCCGTGGTATCGAGCTCCGTGACAATCATGATTTTCGACCTCATCTTAACACAAATTATGCGTGTATGATACGAGCAGACCACATATCAAAGACCTTCGATGGTCGCACCGTGCTTGACGACATAAGCGTTGAGTTCGACACAGGCAAGACAAACCTAATCATCGGTCGTAGTGGCTCGGGTAAGACCGTGCTCCTTAAGTCACTCGTGGGCCTCCACGATGTAGACAAGGGCAACATCTTCTTCGATGACGTGTGCTACACGAAGCTAAACTTCGCAGAACGTAAAAATATACGCAAGGATATAGGCATGATCTTCCAGGGCGGAGCACTCCTCGACTCATCTACCGTGCGCGAGAATGTACGCCTACCCCTCGACCTCTTCACCGAGATGACCGAGGGCGAGAAGCGCGACAGGGTTAACTTCTGCCTGGAACGTGTGCGTCTTAATGGTGCCGACCACCTATACCCCTCGGAGTTGAGTGGCGGTATGGTTAAGCGTGTTGCCATAGCCCGCGCCATAGTACTAAACCCCCGCTACCTCTTCTGCGACGAGCCCAACTCGGGTCTCGACCCACAGACATCGGTGGTCATCGACAACCTCATCCACGACATCACCAAGGAGTTTAATATCACCACGATAATAAACACCCACGACATGAACTCGGTGATGGAGATTGGCGAGAAGATTGTATACATTCACGAGGGTCATAAGTGGTGGGAAGGTAGCAAGGATAACATCTTGGAGGCCGACAACCGCGAGCTCAACGAGTTCGTCTTCGCCTCGGCAATGGCAAAAAGAGCAAAAAGCGTATCGCGATAGAGCATTTTTTATTAAGAAATTTTAATTTCGCTTGCTTTACTCGCTAAATACTGCTAAATTTGTAAGCCGTTTTTAACGAAATTTAATTTATTTATTCACTATAATTTTTAAGACTATGTCACAGATTAAGATTGGTATCAACGGTTTTGGACGTATCGGCCGTATGGTATTCCGAGCAGCTTGCGCACAGGCTGACAAGTATCAGGTTGTAGGTATCAACGACCTTTGCCCAGTTGACTACTTGGCATACATGCTCAAGTATGACACTATGCACGGTAAGTTCGACGGTACTGTTGACTACTGCACAGAGAACAACACCCTCATCGTTAATGGCAACGCCATCCGCGTAACTGCAGAGAAGGATCCTGCACAGTTGAAGTGGAACGAGGTTGAGGCAGAGTACGTTGTTGAGTCTACAGGTTTGTTCCTCTCGGCTGACAAGGCAGAGGCTCACCTTACTGCTGGTGCAAAGTATGTTGTTATGTCAGCACCTTCAAAGGACGACACTCCTATGTTCGTTTGCGGCGTTAACACATCAGAGTACGCAGGTCAGAAGATCGTATCTAACGCCTCATGTACTACAAACTGCTTGGCTCCAATCGCCAAGGTTCTTAACGACAACTTCGGTCTTGTAAATGGTCTTATGACAACTGTTCACTCTGTAACAGCTACACAGAAGACTGTTGACGGTCCATCATTGAAGGACTGGCGTGGTGGCCGCGCTGCTTGCGGTAACATCATCCCATCATCTACAGGTGCTGCAAAGGCTGTAGGTAAGGTTATCCCAGCGCTTAAGGGCAAGCTCACAGGTATGTCTATGCGTGTTCCTACTTTGGACGTATCTGTTGTTGACCTCACTGTAAACCTCGAGAAGCCTGCAACTTACGAGGAGGTATGTGCAGCCATGAAGAAGGCATCAGAGGGCGAGTTTAAGGGTATCCTTGGCTACACTGACGAGGCTGTTGTATCATCAGACTTCCTCGGTGATGCTCGCACATCTATCTTCGACGCTACTGCAGGTATCGCTATCAACGACACATTCATGAAGGTTGTTTCATGGTATGACAACGAGTGGGGTTACTCTAACAAGGTTCTCGACCTCATCTCTGTAATGAAGGCTTACAACAAGTAGTCTTCTGCAGCGCATTAGCGACAGATAAAGCGAAAGACCATCCACAGCCGTGGGTGGTCTTTTTTTGTGTATATGGTCTCTATGCAGCAGCCGTGTTATGCCTGACCTCGACATGAAATTGGGATGAATGGGTAGTACTTGACGTACGTCCCATTGACGGCGTCGATTGAAGTGCCGCAGATGCGTCGCTATCACGCCATGCAGTTTATCGTCAGAGTGACGTAGATGTGGTGCTGACATGAGAAAGCCGTCGATGGGTAGTACTTGACGTACGTCCCATTGACGGCGTCGATTGAAGTGACGCAGATGCGTCGCTATCACGCCATGCAGTTTATCGTCAGAGTGACGTAGATGTGGTGCTGACATGAGAAAGCCGTCGATGGGTAGTACTTAACGTACGTCCCATTGACGGCGTCGATTGAAGTGACGCAGATGCGTCGCTATCACGATAAACTATATCTCGACAAGGTGCTTCTTAATGGCATACACCACAAGGTTAGCAGTATTCTTACACCCTGTCTTCTCGAGGATGTTAGCACGATGCTTATCCACGGTGCGCTTGGAGATGAATAGCTTGTCGGCAATCTCCTGGTTAGATAGTCCGCGGCACACCTCAACAAGAATCTCTATCTCGCGTTCAGAGAGTGCATCATCATCACCCGATACGGTTGTTGCAAGACGACTCATATTGCGTGTTAGTGAACCAAGAAGTGCGGTGCTGAAGTAGCTATCGCCCTTGACAACGCTATCTACAGCGGAGTATACCTCCTCGATATCGGAGTCTTTTAGAAGGAAGCCCGAGGCGCCACACTCCACCATTAGTGAGTAGTAGTGGTCGTCGCCATACATAGATAGTGTTATGACCTTGAGGTCGGGGCGTAGCATTAGGGCACGACGTGTGGTCTCGGCACCATCGATGCCGGGCATGGATATATCCATGAATACCACATCTACAGCCAACGTGGGTAGCGTGGCGAGAAACTCCTCACCGCTACCAAAGTCACCCACCACATCATAGCTCTCGCACTGCGACAATAGACCACGAAGGCCTGTGCGGAAAAGCGTATGATCATCAACAAGTACTATCTTAACCTTTTCTCCTACCATTTCTTCCTCTACGTTCTCTTTTGTTATTGCTTATCTGCTCATATATATCTGCTGCCACATGCTCTATGCTACCATCCGTAGCCACGGCTATGCGTGCCGTCATGCCAGCATTAGGTCTACTATTTATTATAATCTTACCGCCGAGAGATGATACTCGGGAACGTATGTTCGAGAGGCCCATGCCACACTGCTCGACACTCTGTGGCGTAAAGCCGCAGCCATTGTCACCATACTCTACAATAAGGCATCCATTGGCGTGACGCAGAGATAGGTTTATCGTTGTGCAGTGTGAGTGCTTAAGCGAGTTATTTATAAGCTCGCAGACCACACGATAGAGTATCACCTCGATGTTGGAGTCGAAGCGTTCGTCACGCAGGTCGGTGCTAAACTCTATCTTCACCTCATGCATCGCCGAGAGCCTATCCACGAAGTTCTTAATGCCACGTGCAAGGCCGAAGTTGTTTAGAACATGAGGGGATAGGTTGTTAGATATCTCACGTAGCGAACGTATGGCCTCATCTATCACCTGCGAGGTGTTGCGCAACGTCATCCTCTCCTTCTCTGTAAGCTCTGCGCGGCCGAGTGCCGAGAGTGACATCTTGGCAGAGGAGAGCAGCGGGCCTATGCCATCGTGGAGCTCGCGTGAGAATACATCGCGCTGGCGTTCCTCGGTGCGTAGCACAGCTGTCATTAGACGCTTCTCAAGTTCACGACGCTGGTGTGTGACCCTATCTACATGGTTTACGAGAAGACGAGCACAGACAACGCATATGGAGAAGCTCACAGAGACCACTATACCCACCCACGCGAAGGCAAGGGGTGGCACATTGCCACCATCTATCTGGTAGAGCTGCAACACCCTCTCGGCGCCGAGCAGCACAAGGCTGATGATACAGCATATCCACAGCGCCATGAACTTTGTCCTGTTGACAAGCAACAGCGCAGTGACTGTGGCCACAACAAGCAGCACTATAGATAGCACTATGAGTATCTCAACAACTGTCATAGCGGGATATTGTTATAACACTCCGTCGAGTGCCTTTAGCTGTTTGTAGTCTGTCATGTCTGTCTGCACGGGCACTACAGCAACATAGTTATTCTTAAGTGCCCACTCATCGGTATCCTGTGCCTCGGGCTCGGCATTATGGAATGCTCCTGTGAGCCAGAAGTAGTCACGACCCTGGGGATCCTGACGTGCATAGAAGTCCTCACGCCAGAAGCCGCGTGTCTGACGGGCAAGACGTATACCCTTGATGTCGGCAGCCGCGCAGCGTGGCACATTCACATTTAGGCATAGTGGTCGTGGAAGTCTATCAGCAGCGCCAAGCACGGCGGCGATGACCTCTCTGCCATACTTTACAGCACCCTCGAAGTCGGCATCTGCGGCGTGATCGTCGAGAGAGAGGCCTATGGCTGGGACATTATAGAAGCTACCCTCAATAGCAGCGCCCATAGTACCCGAGTACATGACATTTACCGCAGCATTAGAGCCATGGTTGATGCCCGAGAGCACCATGTCTACCCTCTGCTCCTTAAAGAAGTGGTCGAATGCTATCTTCGCGCAATCTACGGGTGTGCCCGAGAAGGCGTATATCTCGACACCATCTGTAGCCTCCACCTGACGCAGGAAGAGAGGTGCGTTGATTGTTATTGCCTGGCTCATGCCACTCTGCACACGGTCGGGGGCTATGGCCACAACCCTACCGAACTCGCGCGCAAGGTTTACAGCAGCACGAAAGCCCTTCGAAAGGTAGCTATCATCGTTGGTGAGGAATATAAGTCGTTCGTTATCCATAATGGGTACTTATGTTATATGTAAATGTCGTTTTCGTTTGTCGAGGCATCGAGGCGTATGGCAATCATGATGAGTAGCGTGAAGGCCACCAGCGACGAGCCACCATAGCTCATCAGCGGCAGTGGGATACCCATGACGGGCATCACACCGATGGTCATGCCTATGTTCACCAGCACATGCAGCAGGAGTATCGCTGCCACAGAGTAGCAGTATATACGCCCAAAGGGCTCTTTTATCCTCTCGCCCATGCGCATGAGGCGCAGTATGAGGGATACATAGAGTAGCACGACGACGGTGCAACCGAAGAATCCCCACTCCTCGCCCACGATGCAGAAGATGAAGTCTGTATGTTTCTCGGGCACATAGTCATACTTAATCTGTGTACCCTCCATGAAACCCTTACCCCACATGCCACCCGAGCCGATGGCAATCTCCGACTGGTTGACATTATATCCTACACCACGAGGGTCATCAACAAGGCCTACGAAGGTGAGGATACGGTTCTTCTGGTGCTCCTCGAGGTGCGAGAAGAGCACATCTGTTGTGGGCACGAAGAGCATGGCATATACGAACATGGCGATAGGCCATAGCAGCATCATCGTGCGGGTCTTTATGGCGAGTACGGCAAGTACCACGGCAGCAATACCGCACACCGTCATTAGCGCGGCATAGCCACTCATAGGCGTGACGAGGGCCAAGAATAGCGAGGCGAGGAATACGCCACAGAGGAAGCGGAAGTGCCCCACAACCTCACCCGTCTTAAGCGCGTTATAGAGGGTGAAGAGCACTAACAACGCTATGAATATTGTCAGCGGGGTGAAGATGAACGAGATGACAAAGAGCACCACGGTGAATAGTGCAGGGAAGTAGATATACTTCGATAGTCCCTCGCGGTAGAAGACAAAGAGGAAGGCGCCGAGCACAAGTCCCGAGCCTGTGTCGTTCTGCAAGACGATGATGCCCAGGGGTAGTAGTATCACAGCACCCACCTTTATAAGGTCTGGCAGACGCTTGATGTTAAACGAGTAATCACTCATCACACGCGCCATCATCAGCGCCGTGGCAATCTTAACAAACTCAACGGGTTGTATACGCACACTGCCGAACTCAAACCATGCCTTCGCACCATTAACTTCACGGCCGAAGAATAGCGCGGCGAGCAGTGCCAGGATACCAAGAGCATAGGCCGGGTAGGCAAACATATGGAAGAGCCTACGATCCAGCAGCAACACCACCGTAGCCATAATCCACGATATAGAGACCCATATGATCTGCTTCATATAGTTGTGGCTCAACGAGAAGATACCTCCCTTCTCGGGGTCATAGGAGGCTGAGGTTATACACATAACACCTATAAGCACAATGGTGACATAGAGGGCCAAAGCCACCTTGTCGACAGCACCAAATAGCGAGGTACTTGTGTTACGTCGTGATATATTGTAGTCAGATATCATACTCTAATCTGCTCTATTCTATTACTTTTTACTCTTTGCGCGGTCAGCATCGTAGCGCTGCTGCTTCTTGTCGTACTGGTAGTAGTTTGGAGTGAAGTTGAGGACCTCCTCGACAAGCTGTGGGCGCATTATGGTGTCGGTGAGATACAACTCCTCAATGAGGCTCGCAATAGGCACAGCTATTGCCGAGCCGAAGCCACCATGCTCAACATATACCGAGATGGCGATGCGCGGGTTATCCTTCGGTGCAAACGACAGGAACGTTGAGTGGTCCTTACCATTAGGGTTCTCCGCAGTACCCGTCTTACCACACACGTCCAAGCCCTCGAGGTATGCACGGCGTGACGTACCTGACACATTAACACTTCGCCACATACCCTCAACCACAGGCACAAAGTTTGTTGAGTCTACCATCGTATAGTTACGCTGGTAGAAGCGTGCATCGATAGAGTCACGACCCTCGATATGCTTGATGATATGAGGTGTGTAGTAGTAACCTCTATTTGCCACGATGGCAGCGAGGTTGGCCATCTGCAGTGGCGTACATCCCATCTCACCCTGGCCGATGGCGCACGATATCACCGTACCCCAGTTCCATCTGCCATTATAGCCCCTATCGTAGAACTCGGGAGTGGGCACATAACCAGCACCCTCACCATAGAGGTCCGTGCCGAGCTGGCGACCAAAGCCGAAGCTATATACATACTCATTCCAGACACGCACACCCTCCTTGATGTTGCCATACTTCGCATTTGTAATCATGTCGCGGAAGACATAGCAGAAGTAGGCGTTACATGACTGCGCCACAGCCTCACGGAAGTCTATAGGCGAGTTATGTGGGTGGCATCCCATCTTTCGCGTGCCATAGCTAAAACCGCCATTACAAGGGTAGCGGTCGCTGGTGCGCAACACACCCTCCTGCAAGCCTATGAGGCCCTGCACAAGCTTAAAGGTTGAGCCTGGAGGATACTTCGCCTTGACAGCACGGTTGAACTGCGGCTGACGCATATTATGCATCATGGCAGCATAGTTGTTATTTCGCTGACGACCAACCATAAGGTCGGGGTCATAGGTTGGTGATGACACCATGACAAGAATCTCACCCGTAGATGGCTCTATGGCCACAACAGCACCAATCTTACCCACCATGAGCTCCTCGGCAAACTCCTGAAGGCGAGCATCGATGGTTGATGTTAGCTGTGCACCCTTGACCGGGAGTATGTCATCGGCACCATCCTTATAGGCACCCTGCAGCGCACCATACGAGTCATACATACGGTAGCTAACGCCCTTCTCGCCACGCAGCTCCGTCTCATATGCCGACTCCACGCCACCCACGCCGATGTAGTCACCCACCTCGTAGTACTCCCAGCGACTCACCTGCTCGGGTGTAACCTCACTGACATAGCCAAGGAGGTTACCACCAATCTTACGTGGGTACTCGCGGGCTGTTCTGAAGCGTGTATGAAAGCCACTGAAGCCACCCTCATCCAGGAGCAGCTTATTCTCCTGCGAGAGGTAGCCGGCAACGAGTATAGGAGCACGTGGGCTCTTCGACGCCTTATTAAGCTGGCTAGCGAGCTTCTCGGGCGTGATTTCGAGGATGGTGGCAAGACGTGTGGTATCGAAGCCCTCCTTTGGAAGCTCACGGTAGATGACCATCACGTCGTAGCACACACGGCTCTTTACGAGGTACTCACCACGTCTGTCAAGCACCTCACCACGCATAGGATACTCTATCTCGGCACGCACAATGTTAGAGGTGGCACGTGCATCATACTCATCCGACAATATCTGCATGGAGAACAGACGTATGAGCAATACAGCACCCACAAACATTACGACGAGGCGTAGTATTCGGTAGCGTATATATCCCTTATCTTGCATTACTTGGTAACGATTTTTGAGGTGAAGAGTCTAACGATGGGCCACGCGATGAGTAGCGAGAGCAACGTGCTGAAGATGATAGTGGCTATGAGCTGCAGCAGCGCACCGAACGACAACGCCTCAAGGATGAAGAAGAGGGTGTGGTGCACAAACAACATACCACCCACATATATCATCAGCTGGCGCAATGACATACGCGAGAGCAGCGACGACTGGTCACCCGCCTCGACACTACGTCCTGTGGTGACAAAGAGTATCGTGCGACGCATGATGGCCATAGGCAGCAGCGTAGCAGTATATAGTCCCGCGCCACCCAACGACATATCCATGATGAGGCCTACGACGAGGCTCGTGATAAGCACCCATATAGTTCGCCACTCCATGGGCAGCAACACCACAATAAGAGGGAAGAGCATGGGGCGCAGCCACATGGCAATAGATAGTTGGTTGAGGATGAAGATGTCGAGCAGCAGCACTGCAAGTGTCATCCAAAAATATGCTATATTCTTAAACATCGTAGTCTTAAGCGTTTAGTTATCTCTGCTCGTTCTGCTCGATAAGCATCTGCAGCTCGCCATAGTGTCTATTCTCGACGATGAGGAGGTTATCCAGGCTCGACATGTCAGCAGCGATGCTTATCGTTGCACTATATGCCGACTTTGCCGAGTTAAGTTCAAAATCCTCTATTGTGCCTATGAGCACACCCGCAGGCAGACGTTCCGAACGCACCTCCACCTCCATGCCCTTACGTGGCTCGGAGTATACGGATAGCTCCACAGCCTCCATCTCATACTTCGAGGCTCCCGACCAGCGAATGACACACACATGGTTATTATCTACAAGCCTACCACCCGTGCTAAACTCGGTGTTGAGCATAGGCTGCACCACGCAGTAGTGCTCCGAGCATGACACCACATATCCCACAAGCTCGTTCTGTGGTGTTATGACACCCATATCCTTGGCTATGCCATCCTCCGCACCACGGTCGAGGACTATGTAGTTACGACGGCGGTTTGTTGTCATCGACACCACACGTGCCGCACGGTAGCGGAATTGTGGGTCATCATTGACATGCAGGAGGCTATCTGCCACGACACCCTCCGTAACATCTTCACGACTCTGAAGAAGCTCGTTGAGTTCAGCAACACGCGCCACAAGAGTCCTATTCTGCTCCGGAAGGCTGAAGAAGTGACCCACGTCGGTTATCGCACCACTTATGGCGCCACCCACGGCTGTTGTACGCGAAAGGAGGCGCGCCTCGGTATAGGGAGATGACGAGGCATATGTCCATAGCGCAATACCCTCAACGAAGATGAAGATTACAAGCACATATATACGCTTGATAAATTCTATGAGTCTATGCATAATCTAATTTTAGAGAGAGGCTGCCAAACACTCTTGCCGACAGCCTCCCTTAAAGTTATTATCGCAGCACCGCTGCTAACTATTCGGGGCGTTATACCCCACCACAATACTACTTTTCGCCACCCATCAAGAACGAGAAGTTGCCGATGTTCTTAAGGGCGATGCATGTACCACGCGCAATGGCACGCAGTGGGTCCTCGGCGATGTGTACAGGGAGTCCAGACTTCTTCGAAAGACGTTCGTCGAGACCCTTGATGAGGGCACCACCACCCGCCAAGTAGATACCATTCTTCACAACGTCAGAGTACAACTCGGGTGGCATCTCCTCGAGCACCTCCATCAAGGCGTTGTCGAGCTTAACAAGCGACTTGTCGAGGGCATAGGCAATCTCACTATAGTTGAGTGTCACGGTCTGTGGGAGGTTAGTGAGCATATTAGAGCCTGTGAATACATAATCCTCGGGCTCGTTCTGCAACTCTGGCACCGCAGCACCGATAGCACACTTTATATCCTCGGCAGTACGTTCACCGATACGTATGCCATGCTGCTGACGTATGTAGTTCTGGATGTCGTTTGTGAATACATCACCAGCAACATTGATAGACTTGAAGCATACGATACCGCCCAACGAGATACAAGCAATCTCCGAGGTACCACCACCGATGTCGATGATGAGGTTACCCTCTGGAGCCTCCACGTCGAGGCCGGCACCGAGGGCTGCAGCCATAGGTTCGAGGATGAGGTATATCTCGCGACCACCAGCATGCTGTGCAGAGTCACGCACGGCACGTATTTCGACATTCGTTGAGCCCGAAGGGATGCATATCATCATTCGCAACGATGGTGCGAACATACCACGTGTAGCACCCACCTTCTTGATAAGACCGCGAAGCATGAGCTCCGTAGCCTCGAAGTCGGCGATAACACCATCCTTCAGTGGGCGTATAGTGCGGATGTTAGAGTGTGTCTTACCATCCATCAATCGCGCCTTATGACCAATGGCCATGAGGTCACCCGTCTTGATGCTCAAGGCAACGATAGAGGGCTCGTCAACGACAACCTTACCGTTATGCATAATCAGCGTATTGGCCGTGCCAAGGTCAATAGCGAGTTCCTGTGTAAGTGAAAAAATTCCCATATCTTTTGTTTTATATATCGCGCTTAAGGTTCCGTACCACCTTTTTTATCCTATGTCGGGGGTCAAAAGATAAAAAAAGCGTCCCGTTATGTACACCTGCACAAACAGCCGGAACACACTGTATATCAATGTATTATGCCTATCACAGCACAAATACACCGCTACTCACTTGCAAAGATAGAAAAAAGATATGGACAATTTGCAAGAGTTTTCACATTTTTTTTGTTAAATTTGTCAATAATTTTACGCTTATGACTACAGACAATAACCCCAGATGTGCTGTATTAGGCTACGGCAGCTGGGCAACAGCAATCGTAAAGACGCTTACGGTAAACCACCATCATGTAGACTGGCTCGTGCTCAACGACGAGATTTTACAGTCGCTGCATGATCGTAGCCGTAACTCTAAATATCTGCCATGGTGTTATATCGACAAGGAGTTCATGACACCCTCGAACGATATAAATGCCGTGGTGCGTGATGCAGACATGGTCTTTTTAGCAATGCCTTCAGCATTCCTCGAGAAGTTCCTTAAGCCCCTGACAGAGAGTCTCGAGAATAAGATTGTGGTATCGGCAGTTAAGGGCATAATACCTGGCGACTACCTAACAATCGTTGAGCACATGAACCGCTACTACGATGTACCCATGGAGAATCTTGCCGTGGTAACAGGCCCATCACATGCCGAGGAGGTGGGACAGTGCCAGCTCTCGTACCTCACCGTGGCATCCGAGAGTAGCACCACAGCAGAACGTGTGCGTGGCGTACTCGCCAACGACTTCTTCCGCTGCAGCCTCTCGAACGACGTGCTCGGCGTTGAGGCCGCCGCCATCATGAAGAATGTATACGCCCTGGCGGTAGGTATCGCCGTGGGACTACGCTATGGCGACAACTTCCTTGCCGTGCTCATCGCTGGCTGTGCTGCCGAGATGAAGCGCTTCATAGACGAGGCAGTGCCCATCGATAAGCGCGACATAAACGCCGCTGCATACATGGGAGATCTCCTTGTAACATGCTACTCGCCACTGAGCCGTAACCGTCGCTTCGGAACACTCCTGGGCAAAGGCTGCTCGGTGAAGAGTGCCCTCAACGAGATGACGATGATTGCCGAGGGCTACTATGCCGCAGAGTGCATACGTCGTAGCTCTATGCGCCGTAACATAGATATGCCTATTGCAGACATGGTGTGGGAGGTGCTCTACAACAACACATCAGCACGTGAGGCTATGAACAACCTACTGCAGATTCTTCGATAAACAATTAAAACATTATACATATGGAACTTATTAAGTTTAATGCCAAGCACTCTCGCGTAACAATCACCAACGATATGTTGGCCGACGCAGCACGTGCTAACACACTGCTCCACACTGGCGAAGGCGCAGGTAACGACTTCCTCGGTTGGGTAAACCTACCTACATCTATCAGCGACGAGCACCTTGCCGAGATTAAGGCTGTGGCACAGAAGCTCCGCGAACGTGCCGAGGTGGTAATATGCATCGGCATCGGTGGCTCATACCTCGGTGCCAAGGCTGTGCTTGAGGCCATGTCAAACTCTTTCGAGTCACTAAAGAAGAGACACGACAACCCTACCGTAGTGTTTGCCGGCGAGAACATCTCGGAGGACTACACCTACGAGCTCATGGAGGCTGTTAAGGACTACTCTATCGCCGCTATCGTAATCTCAAAGTCGGGTACTACAACAGAGCCTGCCATCGCCTTCCGCCTCATCAAGGCCGAGATCGAGAAGCGCTACGGCAAGGCAGAGGCTGCAGAGCGCATCGTGGCCATCACCGACAAGGCACGTGGTGCTCTTAAGACCCTCGCAACACAGGAGGGATACCCCACATTCGTCATCGAGGACAATGTTGGTGGCCGCTACTCTGTACTATCACCCGTAGGTCTTCTTCCATTGGCCGTAGCAGGTGTTGATGTTGAGGCATTTGTTGAGGGTGCTCGCGACATGGAACGTCTCACAGCTATGGATATGCCTATCGAGAATAACCCCGCAGCACACTACGCTATCGTGCGTAACGAGCTCTATAAGGCGGGTAAGAAGATTGAGATTCTCGGCTCATATGAGCCCAAGTTGCAGTATATCGCCGAGTGGTGGAAGCAGCTTTATGGCGAGTCAGAGGGTAAGGATGGCAAGGGTATCTTCCCAGCAAGCGTAACCCTCACTGCCGACCTACACTCTATGGGTCAGTACATCCAGGAGGGTGAGCGCACACTCTTCGAGACAATCATCTCGGTTAAGAACTCGAAGTATGAGGTTAAGGTTGAGAGTGATGAGGCTAACCTCGATGGTCTTAACTTCCTCACAGGCAAGCGTCTATCGGAGATTAACAAGATGGCCGAGCTCGGCGTACGCCTTGCGCACTTGGATGGTGGCGTTCCAAACCTCGTTATCGAGATTGAACGTATCGATGAGCGCACCATCGGTCAGCTCCTCTACTTCTTCGAGAAGGGCTGTGGCATAAGCGGTTATATGCTTGGTGTGAATCCTTTCGACCAGCCCGGCGTTGAGGCATATAAGAAGAATATGTTTGCTCTGCTCGACAAGCCAGGCTACGAGGAGGAGTCGAAGGCTATCAAGGCACGTCTATAGTTTAGGCTACATCCTATGATGTAATAAGAGAGCCTGACCGTGTGGTCAGGCTCTCATCTTTTGCATACGTTATAAGCCGAGTTCTGTTCTCCACCTTGCGGTAGAGCCTCCATCATTTATCTACGACGACAATCACTTGTCGCCTCTAGCAACCTACCCCCCGACATTGGACGAGCAACCCTTAATTGTCGGTATACATGGTCTTGCAACCCACGAGGCGCACTGCCGAGGAGTATTGCTACCCTCGCGGTGGGCTCTTACCCCACCTTCTCACCCTTACCCTTACGGGCGGTTATTTTCTTCTGCGCTACTATATCCTCACGAATATCAAGCCGTTAACTTGCGCGGTGCTCTATGTTGCTCGGACTTTCCTCCCCCACTTACGTGGCAGCGATGGAGCACATATGCGCCGCAAAGGTACTAAAAAAAGTTAAACAAGCAAAATGGGGAGTGTGTGTCTCTCTGTCGAACAAAAATGCCGTCAATGGAGTCTCCACCGACGGCATTTGTTGTTAGGCCACAATAGGCCCTTATCACGAGATTATTACTTTACCTCCTCAAACTCAACATCCTCTGGCTGTGCCTGCTGCTGACCAGCATCCTGTGCACCAGCGCCCGCATTTGCCTGCTGCTGTGCCTGCTGCTGTGCATAGATATCCTGCGATGCTGCCTGCCATGCTGCGTTGAGTGCCTCGATAGCGGTGTCGATGGCTGCGATATCCTGCGCCTTATGAGCCTCCTTGAGCTTGCCAAGAGCATCCTCAATAGCCGCCTTCTTATCTGCAGGTAGCTTATCGCCATACTCCTTGAGCTGCTTCTCTGTAGCGAAGATGTTAGAGTCGGCAGCGTTAATCTTCTCGATGCGCTCCTTCTCCTTCTTATCCTTCTCCTCGTTAGCCTTTGCCTCATCACGCATACGCTGAATCTCGGCATCTGTAAGACCACTTGAAGCCTCGATACGTATCTTCTGCTCCTTGCCTGTGCCGAGGTCCTTTGCCGACACGTTGAGGATACCGTTAGCATCGATATCGAAGGTAACCTCGATCTGTGGCACGCCACGTGGTGCTGCAGGGATGCCATCGAGGTTGAACTGACCGATAGACTTGTTGTCTGCCGCCATTGCTCGTTCACCCTGGCACACGTTGATGGTCACTGTAGGCTGGTTATCTACGGCTGTAGAGAATACCTGGCTCTTACGAGTAGGGATTGTGGTGTTTGCCTCGATAAGCTTTGTCATCACACCACCGAGAGTCTCGATACCGAGTGAGAGTGGTGTTACGTCGAGAAGGAGGACATCCTTAACCTCACCTGTGAGGACACCACCCTGGATTGCGGCACCTACAGCAACAACCTCATCAGGGTTTACTGAACGGTTAGGAGCCTTACCGAAGAACTCCTCAACGACACGCTGGATAGCAGGGATACGTGTAGAACCACCCACGAGGATGACCTCGTCGATCTGGCTTGCCTGGAGGCCAGCATCACGCAATGCTATACGGCATGGCTCGATAGTCTTCTGTACGAGGTGGTCGCAGAGCTGCTCGAACTTGGCACGTGTGAGTGACATCACAAGGTGCTGTGGGATGCCGTTTACAGGCATGATGTATGGGAGGTTGATGTCTGTTGTTGTTGCCGATGAGAGCTCAATCTTTGCCTTCTCGGCTGCCTCCTTAAGACGCTGAAGCGCCATAGGATCCTGGCGAAGGTCGATGTGGTGCTCCGCCTTGAAGGCCTCTGCCATGTAGTCGATGAGCACGTGGTCGAAGTCATCACCACCGAGGTGAGTATCACCATTTGTTGACTTAACCTCGAATACGCCATCACCGAGCTCGAGGATAGAGATATCGAAGGTACCACCACCGAGGTCATATACGGCAATCTTCATGTCGTTCTGCTTCTTGTCGAGACCATATGCGAGGGCTGCAGCAGTAGGCTCGTTGATGATACGACGCACCTTGAGACCTGCAATCTCACCTGCCTCCTTTGTTGCCTGACGCTGTGAGTCAGAGAAGTATGCGGGCACGGTGATAACAGCCTCTGTAACCTCCTGGCCGAGGTAGTCCTCCGCAGTCTTCTTCATCTTCTGGAGTGTGATTGCCGAGATCTCCTGTGGAGTATACTGACGGCCATCGATGTCAACACGTGGAGTGTTGTTATCACCCTTGATGATGGTGTATGGAGCACGTGCAATGTCAGCGGCAACGTTATCGTAGCGTTCACCCATGAAGCGCTTGATAGAGAATACTGTGCGCTTGGGGTTAGTGATAGCCTGACGCTTTGCGGGGTCGCCAACCTTACGTTCGCCACCCTCTGTGAATGCAACAACTGAAGGTGTTGTGCGGTGACCCTCCGCGTTAGGGATAACCACAGGCTCGTTACCCTCCATTACTGCTACGCACGAGTTTGTCGTACCAAGGTCAATACCAATAATCTTACTCATAGTCTTAATTTTTTTATTTGTTAATTACATATTCTGCACTTTTGGGTGTCGGGTCTCTTGCCGCGACATTTTAGAGTAAGGCAAATGGTATACCAAACCGCAAAAAGCGACAAAAGTGACATAATAAAAGTGTGGCACATGACAAAACTGCCAAATTACCACACCACGACTGACATTTTGTCACACTGCCACCATGCCAAGGAGATATGTCACATATGTCGTAGCCACCAACAAGGGGCATATAGGGTCACAACAGGAGAGAGGTAACGATGTTTCTCTATCACCACACTGCACTGATATATAAAAAAAGAGTGTCCAAAACTCTTGGACACTCTCCTAACCAATAGAGTGTGGTCTACTGCAACACATACATTGTGTATGCGTTATATACGCTACCGAGGTTCTTAATCTTAATAGTGAACTTACCTCTCCAACGTGGTGTCCACTCACAGTAGCACTTGTCGGTATTGTCTGTATCGCTGTCGATAAGGTTACCTGACTCGTCATAGATGTAGAGGTCAAGGTCTGTGTCGCCATCACCCTCAACATATACTACAACATTTACATCGGCTACGAAGACCTCCGAGTATGTGTCTGTTGAGTTAGCGAGTACTCTCTCCTCGGTTACAGAAGAGTGATAGTAGCTTGAAGAGCTCTTGCTGTTTGGGTACTGTGCGCTTGCGTAGGCAGTAAATGCCATAACCATTGCCACAAGCAACATAAACTTTTTCATAGTAGTGTTTTTTATTTGTTATTAGTTTGCGTCTCAATCATGACCGATAGGCCTCTATATGATTTCTACAAAATTAAGTAAAATTTTACATCTTTCAAAATATTAAAAGAGATAATATTACATTTCATCTAAAAAGCTGCCGACGTATGACGTCTGTGGGTGGAGAGAGCTGCATATGAACAAAGATATTGCCCAGCATGGGTGCACTTTAAATCGTACACCCCATTCTGGGCAATGATTACGAGATAGCAGACGACTGCCTATCTCAAAATATTACATGTGGATAGCGCAACCGAGAGCATCCTCTGCCGCCTCCATAACCGCCTCATGCATTGATGGGTGGGCATGTATAGTGCGGGCAATGCGGTGTGCACTGACGCCGAGAACCTTTGCAAGGGTTGGCTCACCAATCATCTCGGTGACGTTATGTCCCACGAAGTGAGCACCGAGGAGGTGTTCGTCGGCATCGAAGATGAGCTTCACGAAGCCATCACGTTCGCCAGCAGCAGTAGCCTTACCCGATGCTGTATATGGGAACTTACCCACCTTATACTCTATACCCTGTGCCTTCACCTGTGCCTCGGTCATACCTACAGAGGCGACCTCTGGAGATGTGAAGATGCAAGATGGTATTGTAGAGTAGTCAACAGCCTCGGGGTTGAGTCCACAGATATGCTCCACGCAGTGTATAGCCTCGGCAGAGGCCACATGTGCAAGGGCAGGTGTGGCAATGATATCACCGATGGCATATACACCATCAACAGATGTTTTGTAGTGCTCATCTACCTTCACCTTATCACGTTCTATAGCCACGCCAAGCTCCTCGAGACCCATATCCTCGATGTTAGACTTGATGCCCACAGCCGAGAGAACGACATCTGCCTCGAGTATCTGCTCGCCCTTCTTACCCTCAACGACAACGTCGCACTTGCCATCCTCGCGCACAGCAACAGACTTAACGGTTGTTGAGGTCATCACCGTTGCACGCAGCTTACGGAAGGCACGTTCCATAGCCTTTGCAGTATCCTCATCCTCAAGAGGCATAATCTGTGGCATATACTCTACGATGGTGACCTTAACGCCCAATGTTGCGTAGATATATGCGAACTCCGAGCCTATGGCACCCGAGCCTACGACAACCATTGTCTCGGGGAGCTCGGGAAGCACAAGAGCCTCCTTTGATGATATGATGTGCTTGCCGTCGATTGGCATGAATGGCATCACGCGAGGACGTGCACCTGTAGCGAGGATGATGTTATCAGCCTCATAGTCCACACCCTCAACCTCAACGGTATCGGCAGCCTTGAGGCGACCGAAGCCAGCAATGACATCGATGTTGTTCTTCTTGAGGAGGAACTGAACACCCTTGTTCATTGTTGTTGCAACCATACGTTCGCGTTCCACCATCTTTGTCCAGTCGGGCTTAACCTCACCCTCAATAGCCACGCCATATGTTGCAGCAGCCTTGCAGTCGGCAAATACCTGTGCTGAACGCACAAGAGCCTTTGTGGGTATGCAACCCCAGTTTAGGCATACGCCACCAGCATCAGCCTTCTCTACGATGGCAACACGCTTGCCACACTGTGCAGCATGGATGGCAGCAACATAGCCACCAGGACCCGAGCCGATAACGATTATATCATATCTATCCATGAGTATACTTGTATAATGTTGTTTACTACTTAACTACGCGGAGCACCTCGCCATTGTCGGCTGCCACAGCGCGCTTCCATGTGTCGCTATAGCCTGGCTGCTCGATGATGCCTGGGATGTCGGTGCCATTGCCATTGTCTACAAAGTGACCATTCTCCTCACCCTTAACATTACCATCGATATACTTAACCATGAGGTACTTGTCGAGGTCTACCCACATGTTGAAGAGTCTCTGTGCATTCTCCACAGATAGCTCTGTAGCAACCTTGCGTGCCTTCTTGGCGTTAGATGCGCTACCAATCTGCGTATCCATATCTGCCACAAGCTCGAGCATCTGGTTCTCCCACATATCAACAAACTCGCGAACATGCTTACCCACGATGTTATAGCGGAGGTATGCGAACTGCGCTACGCGGTTAGTAATCCAGAACATAGATGTATCAGAGTACTTAAGCATTGAGCCATTGCCATCGCGCAAGCACTCTGGAACCACTGTAGATGTAACATAGATAGGTGTCAGAGGCGATGTTGCAGCATCGTCAGTACCAAACCAAAGGATACCTGTCTTACCTGGACGTGCCTGGCCTACGAGCCAGAAGGCTGTCTGCTGTGTTGCTGTAGCACGTTCGTTGCAATACTCCACGCCATCAACCTCGAAGTACATAGGACGCCAGCGGTATGGGCAACCCTCACCACCAGCACCAATGTCGGCTGTCATATCGAGGATTGTACCCTCATAGTGGTCACGCATGCAGTCCATGAGGAGCTTTGGAGATACCTTCTCTGTAGGCTTCACCCAAAGAGGCATACGGTTTGCGGGGTTGTGACCCATAGCATAGTCCTGATACTTGTCCATGTCGGCAGCCACGGTGCGGAAGAATGCCCACACACGTGCCTCACAGCCACGCATAGCACCGAAGTCGAGTGGTGCATATGCATCAGCAAAGCTGAAGTCCTCGTTAGAGCCCTCATACCAACCGAACTTACGTGCCACATCGGCCACGTCAGCTGCATAGATGCAATTCTCGGGGTCGTTCCATGGGAATGTGGTGATGCGTGCCTGGTTAGCGTGACCCGACACATAGCCATCAGGGATGCGGCGTGCTACCCACACGATACCCTTATCCTCTGGGCCCTTACCTATGAGTTCCATTATCCACGCCTCCTCTGTGTCGACGATAGAGAATGACTCACCAGAAGAGCAGTAGCCGTAGGTGTTAGCGAGGTCTACGATGATGTCGATAGCCTCACGCGCTGTCTTGGCACGCTGCAAGGTGATGTATATGAGTGAGCCATAGTCGATGCCACCGTTAGGATCCTCCAACTCGTGACGACCACCAAAGGTAGTCTCTGTGATGAAGAGTGAGTGCTCGTTAGAGTTACCGAGGGTGTAGTATGTACGGTCTGCCTGACGTATCTTGCCTATGTAGCGACCTGTATCCCACTCTGTGACATCCATCCACTCTGTATACTTACCGGGGATATGCTGGTAGAGAGTGCCATAGAGGCCGTGTGAGTCGGCAGCATATGTCACCATATTAGAGCCATCTGTCGAGGCACCACGTGTGACGATAAAGTTTGTGCAGGCATCAGCCACGTTAATCGAGCCGATGAGTGCGCCCACAAGGGCAACAAGCTTAAAAAGTCTGTTCATAGTTTTGTTTTAGTTTATAATTTATCAATTTGTTTTCACACCGTTTTGGCATATTAACCTCCAAAGATACAAATTTATTTTGAAACTATTGGTCTCTTATCCGATAATTTGTATTTTTGTAGGCGAAAAGTCTATAGCTATTATGAATATTAAGGAACGTTTACATAGGATATTGGCGACACTACCCGAGGGTGTAAGCCTCGTTGCAGTGTCGAAGTTTCACCCCGCAGCGAGCATCATGGAGGCCTACGAGGCGGGACAGCGCATCTTCGGCGAGAGCCGTCCACAGGAGATGACCGCAAAGGCCATGGAGCTACCCAAGGATATAGAGTGGTCGATGATTGGTCATCTGCAGACAAATAAGGTTAAGATGATTGCACCCTATGTGACGATGATATCGTCGGTGGACTCTGCACGCCTCATCGAGGAGATTGAGAGGCAGGCGGCACGCTACGAACGATGCATCGACATACTCCTCGAGGTGCATGTTGCACAGGAGGAGACGAAGTCGGGTTGGGACGTCGATGAGCTACGCACGTATATCGCCTCGGGAGCCCTCTCATCAATGCCTCATGTTCGTGTGCGTGGTGTCATGACCATCGCCACAAACACCGACGATGAGAGCATCGTGCGTGGTGACTTTAAGCGTATTCGCGACATCTTCGAGGAGTTGAAGGGATACTTCGACACAAGCTTCGACACCCTCTCTATCGGCATGTCCGACGACTACCCCATCGCCCTTGAGTATGGCTCAACGATGGTACGCATAGGCACCGCAATATTTGGTCATAGAGTATATTAGCCAAGAGGTGTAGCGGGCGTAAAGGGAATCCACTCTCCTACATTATAGATTAAGGCCACCCAGGGAACTCCCCGAGTGGCCTTACCTCTTTCAAGTGACACATTATTCACCCTTCTTGCGGTTGATAAGACGTACAATCAAGTTCTTGATAAGGTTGTAGGCGAGCTTGATAGTATACTTAAAAATCCAAAGGAAGATGCTAACGAGCCAGTCGAACATCTGTGCGCCAATATTCATAATAGTTTGAGTTTATAGTTTAACAATATTTGTGTTCGGATGTTCAATCGAAGTTGTCACATAACTCGATTGTAATACAAAGATATATAAAAAATATTATAAATGCGAAGAAAATCCAAAAAAATATTCCATTTAGGTCATTTTGATTATGCCCCACACATTACCCTATGCGCGGTTATGGTGGTCAGTTTTCATTTTCACATTTTATTTACGTATCTTTGCCCTAAATTAAATATAAAGAGCAGTGCGATATTTCATTGAGTTACAATATGACGGTGCCGCATACTTCGGCTGGCAGCGACAGCCCGACACGGCAACTGTGCAGGGCACAATAGAGGCAAAGCTATCTATGCTTCGTGGCACACCAACAGAGATTGTGGGCGCAGGACGCACCGATACGGGTGTTAATGCCTCGTTCTACACCGCGCACTTCGACAGCGACACTACGGTAGATTGCCAGCAGCTGGCCTACAAGCTCAATAAGGTGCTTCCCGCCGACATCGCCATAATACGCATATACGAGGTTGAGGAGACGAAGCATGCACGCTTCGACGCACGACAGAGGGAGTACACCTACTTCCTCACACCCCACAAGTCGCCCTTCCGCCGCTACTCGGCATGGCACTTTACCGCCGACATAAACATCGATATGATGAACGAGGCGGCTGCCAAACTCCTCGAGCATGATGACTTCACCTCCTTTGCGAAGCTGAACTCGAACAACATGACCAACATATGCCACATCACGCATGCCGAGTGGAGGGTTGAGAGTGATGGCACGCTGCGCTTCACGATACGTGCCGACAGGTTTCTGCGCAACATGGTACGTGCCATCGTGGGCACACTTGTAGATGTGGGTCGTGGCAAGTATAGTGTCGCAGAGTTTGAGGATATAATAGTGTCGCGCGACCTATCACGTTCGAGTGCTGGAGCCCCCGCCTGCGGACTATTCCTCTCCGACGTACGTTACTAACAAGCATGGCACACGAAAATTTCACATTTCGCATTTAATTACTATCTTTGCGCCCTGATTTAGAGACAAAGAAAAGATTATTCCATATGGCACTTATTGACGAGATTACAAAACGACGCACCTTCGCGGTCATCGCACACCCTGATGCTGGTAAGACAACACTCACCGAGAAGCTACTTCTGTTTGGTGGTGCGATACATGTGGCCGGCGCCGTTAAGAGCAACAAGATTAAGAAGGGCGCGACATCGGACTTCATGGAGATTGAACGTCAGCGTGGTATCTCTGTGGCGACATCTGTGATGGGCTTCGAGTATAAGGATGTGAAGATTAACATCCTCGATACGCCAGGTCACGAGGACTTTGCCGAGGATACATACCGCACCCTCACTGCCGTAGACTCTGTAATCATCGTCATCGACGGTGCCAAGGGTGTCGAGACACAGACACGCCGCCTCATGGATGTATGTCGCATGCGCAAGACACCCGTTATCGTCTTCATCAACAAGCTCGATAGACCATCAAAGGATGCCTTCGACCTCCTCGACGAGGTGGAACGCGAGCTTAAGATTCGTGTGCACCCCTTGGCCTTCCCCATCTCTTCTGGCGACACCTTCAAGGGCGTTTACAACATCTACGAGAAGAACCTCTCGTTGTTCACCTCCGACGAACGACAGACCGCGGATGCCTCAACGGTGGATATCGCCGATATATCATCAACAGAGATAGATAAGTACATAGGTGATAAGTTTGCCACACAGCTTCGCGAGAACATCGACCTTGTTGAGGGTGTGTATGACCCCTTCAACCGTGAGGACTACCTCGCAGGTGAGGTTGCCCCCGTATTCTTCGGCTCGGCAGTTAACAACTTCGGCGTTAGAGAGCTCCTCGACTGCTTCATACGCATAGCCCCATCGCCACGCAACGCCACAACAGAGACACGCCTCGTGGAGCCTTCAGAGGCGAAGCTCTCGGGCTTCATCTTCAAGATACACGCCAACATGGACCCTAACCACCGTGACCGTATCGCCTTCATGAAGATATGCTCTGGTAAGTTCGAGCGCAACAAGAACTACCTCCATGTGCGCAGTGGCAAGCAGCTCAAGTTCTCATCACCCACAGCCTTCATGGCCGAGAAGAAGTCTATCATCGACGAGGCATATCCTGGCGATATCGTAGGTCTTCACGACACAGGTACCTTCATGATTGGCGACACCTTCACCGAGGGTGAGAAGCTCAAGTTCACAGGCATACCATCATTCTCGCCCGAGCACTTCCGCTACATTGAGAATGCCGACCCTATGAAGTTCAAGCAGCTGGCAAAGGGCATCGACCAGCTTATGGATGAGGGTGTGGCACAGCTCTTCACCTCATCGCTTAACGGCCGTAAGATTATCGGCACGGTAGGTGCTCTTCAGTTCGAGGTTATACAGTATCGCCTTGAGCATGAGTATGGTGCGAAGTGTCGCTGGGAGCCTATATCTATACATAAGGCGTGCTGGATAGAGTCAGAGAATGAGGCTCAACTCGCCGACTTCAAGCGCCGCAAGCACACCAACATGGCCGTAGATAAGCATGGCCGTGACGTGTTCCTCGCCGACACAAGCTACGCCTTGGCACTCGCGCAGGAGAACTTCAAGGATATACGCTTCAAGTTTACATCCGAGGTATAGGTTCCACAACAGGGATTTAGATAGGACCAAAAAGGTTTAGAAGGGAATCAGCATTGAGGCCGCAGAGTGGAGCTCAAAAACAAAAGACTCCTGCGGGCGCACTCAAAACCCCTTTTAGTCCTTTTTGGTCTTTTTATTTAGCCTCTTAAACCACTTATATTTGCCAATATCAACTTTTTAACATATCTTTGTGGCCGCAAAAAAGAAGATGAAGGTATACGTGGGAGATAGAAGGATGCTATTTAGCATTATCATGCTTGCGGTGTTGGCATTCAACACTGCAGCCTCTACGCTATTCATCCACAGCCACATAATCGACGGCAAGGAGGTGGTGCACTCGCACCCCTACAACGGTCCTGTATCATCGCACACACACTCGAAGAGTCATCTACAATCAATAAACGAGGCACAGCAGAGCTTAAGCATCACCGCGGAGAGCACGTCACACCTTGGAGCACCACTCACAGTGGTCATCAAGGAGTATAACATCTACCGCGACAACATCCTTGAGTATGTGCACTCTACATCCTCTCTGCGTGGCCCTCCAGCCCTGGTGTAACAGACTCCATTTACACACAAACACAAAACCACATCCCCAATCATAGGGATGCTATACCCGCTATTTACCGCATTGTGGCGATTGCATAGCCACACATGCTTGGGTATCTTTGCACCAGGAAATAAACAATTATATGATGAGACTTTTTTATACACTAATTCTACTTCTTGCCCTTCCCCTATCACTCTTTGCGCAAACCGATGCGCCCAAGTCACCAAACGTGGTTATCATAAATAAGAGTGTTCGCAAGAACTCCGACTCAAACATCTTTGGACATGTCCTCGACAAGAATAGCGGCGAGCATATCCCCTATGCTACGGTAGCTATCAAGGGTACAACGATAGGCTGCGCAGCAAATAGCAGCGGCCACTATAACCTCAACAACCTACCCCTCGATACACATATCGTGGTGGTATCGGCCATAGGCTACGACACCATAGAGACATCCTTCACTGCCGAGCTCGACACCTCGGTGGAGCTAAACTTCACCCTCGATGAGTCCTCGACGATGGTAGATGAGGTTGTGGTGTCGGCAACACGCAACGAGACAAACCGCCGAGAGACATCTACGGTGGTTAATGTAGCCTCTGCAAAGCTCTTCGAGGGCACCGCTGCGGGTAACCTCTCGGAGGCGATGAACTTCCAGTCGGGACTACGTGTGGAGAACACTTGCGGCAACTGTGGTGCGCCACAGCTGCGCATCAACGGTCTTGAGGGTCAGTACTCACAGATACTGCTCGACAGCCGCGCCATATTCTCATCGCTGGCGGGCGTATATGGTCTCGACCTTATGCCTGTAGCGATGGTTGAACGTGTGGAGGTTATACGTGGTGGTGGCTCGGCACTATATGGCTCATCAGCCATAGGTGGCGTTGTCAACATCATCACCAAGGACCCACTACGCAACACCCTCTCGCTATCCAACACCTCGAACTTCATGGAGGATGGCACACCCGACATCAACACATCTCTCGGTGGCGCCTTCGTCTCTGACGACTATAAATTCGGAACATACATCTTCGGACAGATAAAGAGCCGTGGCGCCTATGACCGTAACGATGATGGCTTCTCGGACATCACACGCCTACGTTCCGAGACTATCGGTTTCCGCGCCTACTATAAGACATCTATTCACTCGCGCCTCACCGCCGAGTACCACCACATACACGACTTCCGTCGTGGTGGCGACAACCTCGATGGCGCACCCCACATGTCCTACATATGCGAGCAGGTAGACCACAACATCGACGGCGGTAGCATCACCTTCGACTACTTCCCCAATATGCGTCACCGCGCTAGCATCTACACCTCGACACAGGGCATCAACCGCGCCAGCTACTTCGGCGCCGACATGAACCCTAACGCCTACGGCACTACGCGCGACATGATGCTTGTTGTTGGTGGTCAGTATACCTACAACTACAAGGCGGGACTCCCTGCGGAGCTAACAGCGGGCGCAGAGTATAACTTCAACTCGCTAAACGACTACTACATAGCCACACAGCGCCGTCTCGACCAGCAGACATATACCGTGGGAATATTTGCACAGAACGAGTGGAAGAGTGAGAAGGTTAACTTCCTTGTCGGCTTCCGCCTCGACAAGCACAACATGATAGACCGCCCCATCTTCGCACCACGTGCCAACGTTCGCTACAGTCCTATCGAGGACCTCGGCTTACGCCTATCATACTCGAGTGGCTACCGCGCGCCACAGGCCTATAACGAGGACCTTCACATCGACGCCCTCAATCACTCGGTATCTATCATCGAGATTGACCCCAACCTACGTCCCGAGTTCTCACACTCGTTTAGCGCCTCGGCAGACTACTACCACAACTTCGGCCGTGTGCAGACAAACATCCTTGTTGAGGGCTTCTACACCATGCTAAACGATGTCTTTACGCTTGAGAATACACGCGAGGAGACAGACGCGGAGGGTAACAATTTTATATATAAGATACGCCGCAATGCTGCGGGTGCACGCATCGGAGGCATCACCACAGAGCTCAAGGTTGGCATCCCAGGCATCTTCGACGTGCAGATGGGCTACACCTTCCAGAAGAGCTACTATGTAGAGCCAGAGCAGTGGTCGGAGGATGTCACTCCACAGCGCACCATGTACCGTTCACCCGACCATTATGGCTATTTGAGTTCAAACTTCTACATCACCAAGCAGCTTGCCGCCTCACTCTTTGGCACCATCACAGGACCTATGCTCGTGCAGCATAGCGCATACACAACAATCGATGGTGTGGAGATGCCCGACTCGGAGTCTGTGACACCCACATTCTTCGACTTCGGCTTCAAGGTTGGCTACACATTCCACATCACCAGCATCATCAACCTCGAGATTAATGCCGGTATAAAGAATATCTTTGACTCATATCAGCGCGACATAGATGTGGGTGCTGGTCGTGACTCGGCATATATCTACGGCCCAGCGCAGCCACGCACATACTTCTTCGGTGTTAAGTTCACACTGTAATAGATGAAAAAAAACTCTAAATGGACTGCCATTTAGAGTTTTTTTTATTGTATGCTCTCTGCATGCTCAAACCTTAAAACTTTACTACGCAGTCGTATACATGTCAGCAACGCTGCAGTAGATAGTCCGAGGATGAGACCTATAACAAGACCATGACACTCAAGGTAGAAGGTGTAGGCCAACAGACATCCTACGGGTATGTTGATAAGCAAATAGGAGCATAGCACAATAGGCATGATAATCTTAACATCCTGAATACCACGCATCATGCTTATGGACAATCCCTGCACCGCATCCGAGAACTGATATACGGCAATGAGGAGCATGAGCTGCGCCGTGAGAGCTATGACCTCGCCATTGTCGGTGAAGAGGCTTGCTATAGGGTGACGGAAGAGGATGAAGACAACGGCCATTATAAACGCCCACGTGAGACCCAGATGGTATGTGGCATTAACCGTGGGGCGTAGCTCGGCATGCTGGCGCGAGCCGTATATGTGCGACACGAGGATTGTCGAGGCAGAGCCTATGGCCACGGTGATCATCCACGCCACATTTGCGATGCTGAAGGCCACCTGCATGGCACCTCCCGCCACCGTGCCGAAGGACAGGGCGAGGATGGAGGTGAGGATGAAGGCTGCCGACTCCAAAATCATCTGGAACGATATAGGATATCCAACACGTAGCAGAGCCCTCAACGATGCCATAGACAGCGAGCCACGGCTGAAATGACAACGATATATCTTGAGCTTTGGCGCAAGGAGTAGGTATGCCACAATTGCCAGCATCTGACCTATGCGCGACAGTAGCGTGGCAAGGCCAGCGCCCTCGGCACCCATAGCCTCACAACCATAGTTGCCAAAGATGAATATATAGTTAAGTATCAGGTTAGCAGCATTTCCCGCAAGCGTAATCCACATCGCCGTGCTTGTGTTTCCTATACCCTCAAGGAACTGCTTCACACCTATGAAGACCATCAGCGGCAGGATGCTCCACACAAGCATATCGTAGTACGGAATTGCCATCTGCACCACCGCACCTATATCCTCACCAGGTGTCGACATCCACTCGCCGAGCACACCTATTAAGGGTCGCAAGGCGAGGGCAGCAACCATCGCCACAACACCAATGATAAGCGAATAGAGCATGCCATTCTCAAATAGGTGTGCCACCTTCACCCTCTCGCCACGAGCATACTGCTCACCCACAAGAGGTGTTATCGCAAGGCCGAGACCGAGGGCAGCAAGGTATATCAACAGGAAGAGTGAGCTACCGAGGGATACAGCAGCAAGCGGCGCAGGGTCACTACCTCCATAGTTACCCACCATCGCCGTATCGGCAAACTGCGTCGTCAACTGTCCTGCCTGTGCAAGTACCACAGGCATAGCAAGATGGAGTATCTGTTTATAGTATCGTGTGTATCTCATAACAATATAAAATCGTGCGAAGGTACGAAATCTTTATCTAAAAACGACACATGGCCCGATAAATCCTCCATATGCCACTTACCGAGCCATCATTTCAGCAAATATTTTCGACCACTCACACCAAAAAAACGCCCATTCAGAAAAATAACATTGTTATTTATTAAAATTATTTAAAATTATTTCCCTATTATAAATAAATGTGTTATCTTTGCACAATGACTATCTATACACTTTCGTAAGATACAGAATACGAAAGCATAGGATATCAAACATTATAGCGAATTATCTATAATAAAAGCAAATATGAGTAATGTAAATTTAACTCCTGACTACTTGTTTGAAGTTAGTTGGGAGGTGTGCAACAAGGTAGGTGGCATACACACTGTCATCGCCTCAAAGGCACCAACTGTGAAGCACATGCTCGGTGACAAGTACATCACCATCGGCCCAGACTTCTCACAGGATGCTGCCAACCCAGAATTTAAGGAGGATCACAACCTCATGACAGCATGGCGCGAGTCACTCTACAACAATGGCGTTCGTGTACGCATCGGCCGTTGGAACATCGAGAGCAGCCCTATGGCCATCCTCATAGACTTCAAGTCATTCATCCGCGAGAAGGATGACATCCTCAAGCTTCTTTGGGAGTCGTACAACGTAGACTCTATCTCGGGCGAGTGGGACTATGTTGAGCCTGTACTCTTCGGCTATGCTGCAGGTGTTGTTATCGCCTCATTCACCGAGTTTATGAGAGCATCGACAAACAAGGTTGTGGCTCACTTCCACGAGTGGATGGCCGCAGCAGGCTCTCTATACCTCCACAAGCATGCTCCATATGTGGCTACACTCTTCTCGACACACGCCACAGTTATGGGTCGCTGCATCGCTGGCAACCGCCTACCCCTCTACAACGACCTCCACAAGTTCAATGCCGACGACCTTGCACGTCAGTTCAACGTCATGGCAAAGCACTCTTTGGAGAAGTCAGCAGCACGTCACGCTGACGCCTTCCTCACAGTTAGCGACATCACAGCTAACGAGTGTAAGTATCTTCTCGGTCGTGAGGTAACACGCGTTACTCCTAATGGTTTCGAAAATGGCTTCGTGCCACAGGGCGAGAAGCTCGAGGCACTACGCAGTGAGTCACGCAAGAAGATCGTCGAGGTGGCAACAGCCACATGGGGTCACAACTTCCAGGGTGAGCCACTCATCGTGGCTACAAGTGGTCGCTACGAGTTCCGCAACAAGGGTATCGACGTATTCCTCGAGTCACTCAAGCAGCTCGCCACAAGCAACCTCAACCGCGAGGTTATCGCCCTCATTGCTGTGCCAGCAGCTACAGCAGGTGCTCGTCACGACCTTGCACAGCACCTCGAGAACAAGGATATGGCCATCGACCCAGCACAGCGCCGCTACCTCACACACTACCTCGAGTCAGAGGCATGGGATCAGGTGTCGCAGAGCATCGAGGGTAGCATACTCTCAACAACAGCATCACGTGTGAAGGTTCTCTTCGTGCCTACATACCTCAACGGCAACGACGGCATCTTCAACATGTCATACTACGATATGTTGGCAGGTGTTGACCTCACAGTATTTGCATCATACTACGAGCCATGGGGCTACACACCACTCGAGTCTGTTGCCTATGGCGTGCCTACGGTGACAACAACACTCGCAGGCTTCGGTATGTGGGTAGCAAAGCACTCTAACCACAATGGTGTAGACATTGTACGTCGCGACGACTACAACGAGAGAGAGGTAGTATTGCAGATTACAGATGTCATCAAGAAGTATATGGAGATGGATGGCAATGCTTTGGCTGCAGCACGCAAGTCAGCACAGGAGATCTCACAGACAGCGTTATGGAAGAACCTCTTCAGAGAGTATGAGAAGGCCTACGAGGAGGCTATGGACAACTGTGTATCACGCACAAACCGTGTGCTCATCGATGGCGGCAACCGCGCAGAGCAGATCAGCTTCCTCCGCCAGCAGCTCACATCAAATCGTCCTTCATGGCACCGTCTGATGGTCGAGAAGGGTATTCCAGAACGTCTTAAGCCACTTGAGGAGCTATCACGCAACTTGTGGTGGTGCTGGACTGTTGCTGCCCGCGACCTCTTCGAGTCAGTAGACGCCGAGCTATGGGTAAAGGTAGACCGCAACCCTATAGTATTGTTGGATAAGCTTTCAGCAACACGCTGCGAGGAGCTTTGCGCCGATAAGGAGTTCCTCAAGCGCATGGATGCAGTATATAAGGAGTTCACAGAGTATATGGCCGAGAAGCCATCACCAGAGCACGCAAGGGTAGCATACTTCTCTATGGAGTATGGTCTACACTCAACACTCAAGATCTACTCTGGTGGTCTCGGCATCTTGGCAGGTGACTACCTCAAGGAGGCATCTGACAGAAACGTAGGCATGGTTGCCGTAGGTCTCTTGTACCGCTACGGTTACTTCACACAGCGTCTCTCGGCGCAGGGTGCACAGGAGGCTACATATGAGGCACAGAACTTCTTCAAGCTCCCTATCTCGCCTGTACGTGACGAGTTCGGCAACTGGATTACCACACAGGTGGCACTCCCAGGTCGTACTCTCTCGGCACGTGTTTGGAAGTGCCAGGTAGGTCGTACAGACCTCTACCTCTTGGATGCTGACTACGAGGCAAACCTCGAGGAGGACCGTCAGGTGACATACCACCTCTACGGTGGCGACTGGGAGAACCGTCTCAAGCAGGAGATATTGTTGGGTGTCGGTGGTATCCGTGCCCTCGTGAAGATGGGCATCAAGCAGCAGGTATACCACTGCAACGAGGGTCACGCAGCCTTCATCGGTGTGGAGCGCATCCGCAACCTCATCGCAAAGAAGCACTTGTCATTCTCGGAGGCGTTGGAGGTAGTACGTTCATCGTCACTCTTCACAACACATACACCTGTGCCAGCGGGTCACGACGCCTTCCCCGAGACAATGATACGTCAGTATATGTCACACTACCCCGATGTCCTTGGCATCACATGGGATCAGTTCATCAACTTGGGTAAGACCAACCCAAGCGATCCTAACGAGAAGTTCTCGATGTCAGTTCTTGCATGTAACCTCTCACAGGAGGTTAACGGCGTGTCATGGTTACACGGCGAGGTGTCGAAGGAGATTCTCGGCAACATGTGGCCTGGCTACTTCAAGAACGAGCTCCACATCGGCTATGTTACAAATGGTGTTCACTTCCCAACATGGGTAGCATCTAACCTCCGTCGCCTATATGCCAAGTACTTCGGCTCGGCATTCGAGGGTCACACATACAACATTCCAGAGTGGCAGAACGTACACAAGATTGACGATAAGGAGTTGTGGCAGGAACGTATGTTCCTCAAGGAGCGCCTCATCAAGACCATCCGTAAGCGCTACAGCGATCCTACACAGGTACGCTTGCAGTCACCACGCCAGATGGTACAGGTTACCGAGAGCATCAAGCCAGATGTCTTGACTATCGGTTTCGCACGTCGCTTCGCCACATATAAACGCGCATACCTTCTCTTCACTAACCTCGAACGTCTCTCGGCGTTGGTTAACAACAAGGAGCGCCCCGTGCAGTTCATCTTCGCAGGTAAGGCTCACCCAAATGATAAGCCAGGTCAGGACCTCATCAAGCGTATCGTTGAGGTGTCGGCAATGCCAGAGTTCGTAGGTAAGATTGTCTTCTTGCAGAACTACGACATGGAGCTTGCTCGCCGCATGGTTCAGGGTGTCGACGTATGGCTCAACACACCTACACGTCCTTTGGAGGCGTCAGGTACATCGGGTGAGAAGTGCGTGATGAACGGTGTTATGCAGTTCTCTGTCCTCGACGGTTGGTGGGTTGAGGGCTACAAGGAGGGTGCCGGCTGGATGCTTCCTATGGAGCGCACATATGCCGACCAGCGCTTCCAGGATGAGCTCGATGCCGAGATGATATACAACACTATCGAGGAGCAGATCGTGCCACTATACTACGATCGTGCCGAGGATGGCGTGCCACACCGCTGGGTTAACGCCGTTAAGAAGTGTGTTGCCGACATAGCATCTAACTTCACAATGAACCGCCAGCTCATCGACTACGAGGAGCGCTTCTACAACAAGCTCGCTACACGTAAGAGCCTTATCGTTGACAACAACTACATGATGGCTCGCCAGATTGCAGCATGGAAGCGTAAGGTATCTGCAGCATGGGATAATATCGCTATCCTCAATGTTAAGCGTGCCGAGATCGAGTCGGAGGCTATGTATGTAGGTAAGAAGTACCGCTTTGAGGTTACTCTCGACCTTGCAGGCCTCAACAAGGAGGATATAGGTGCCGAGTTGGTTGTTGCGACACAGATCGAGGCAGGTCAGGCAGCAAACGTAGTGGAGACACGTCGTTTGGATGTTGTGGCTGCCGAGGGCAACACCCTAACATTGGCTCTCGACTATGCACCAGAGCATACAGGTATGTTCGACGTAGCATTGCGTATCTTCCCATACAACAGTCAGTTGGAGCACCGTATGGACTTTGCCCTCGTAAAGTGGGCATAGCCTGTAGGTAGAACATAGCAGAGTGCCCGAGCAGTAATTCTATAGAGTCACTGTTCGGGCTCTTTTACAAAAATATAACCACTACGTAGTATACCATGAAACGTACTATCATAGACCTTTTTGAGGGTTCTGTAGCCAAATATGCAGATAAGGAGTTTCTCTTGGAGAAGCACGATGGCAAGTTCCTTCCAACGACATATAGCGAGACAAAGCGCATAGCCTTGAGGGTTGGTGCGGGTCTTGCGGCCCTGGGCATAGAACGTGGCGACCGCGTATCTATCCTTGCCGAGGGTTGTAACAACTGGATAATCTCGGAGCTCGGCTTGCTTTATGCTGGTGCCATCAGCGTGCCACTATCTATCAAGCTCGAGGAGGCCAACGACCTTCTTTTCCGTCTACGCCACTCCGATGCCAAGCTCATCTTCGTGTCGAAGCACCAGCTTAAGAAGATACGTAGCATCGCTGGCGAGCTCAATGACCTGAAGCACATTGTAGTATGGGGAGATGTTGAGGGTGGTCTACGCGATGGTGAGATATCGTTAGAGAGTCTTGTGGCTCTTGGCGAGGAGTACCTTAAGGCCCATGAGGAGGCCTTTTTGGCTATCGGCATGTCGCTGCAGAACGATGACATAGCCACCATAACCTACACCTCGGGCACCACCGCTGACCCCAAGGGTGTGGTACTCACACACCGCAACTACACAGCGAATGTTGAGCAGGCGTTGTCTGTGGTATCCATACCATCATCATGGCGTACGCTTATCATCCTACCTCTCGACCACTGCTTCGCACATGTCGTAGGCTTCTACATCATGATTGCCTGTGGTGCGTCGGTGGCGACTACCGAGGTTGGCCGCACGCCTATGGAGACGCTTAAGAACATACCTCTAAACATCAAGGAGGTACGCCCACACTTCCTTCTCTCTGTGCCAGCTCTCGCGAAGAACTTCCGCAAGAATATCGAGACATCAATACGCAAGAAGGGTAAGGGTACAGAACGTCTCTTCAACTTTGCGCTTAAGACGTCGTACGCCTATCAGGCGGATGGCTACAGCAAGGGTCGTGGCTGGCGCTGCATGCTCAAGCCTCTTGTGGCACTCTTCGACAAGATACTATACTCGAAGGTCCGCGAGGCCTTTGGTGGGGAGTTGCAGTTCTTCATCGGTGGCGGTGCACTTCTGGACAGCGAGCTACAGAGGTTCTTCTATGCCATAGGCATCCCTATGTTCCAGGGCTATGGTCTCTCGGAGGCTACGCCTGTAATCTCAACAAATGCACCCTCAAAGGGCAACCACCGCTTCGGCTCATCGGGTCGTCTTGTGCAGCCACTTGAGATAAAGATTATGGACAGTGATGGTAAGGAGCTTCCCACAGGCCAGAAGGGTGAGATTGTCATCAAGGGTGAGAATGTTATGGCTGGCTACTGGAAGAACCCCGAGTCTACTGCCGACACTGTACGTGACGGATGGCTCTACACGGGAGATATGGGATATATGTCAAAGGATAACTTCCTATATGTGTTGGGCCGCTTCAAGAGCCTTCTCATCTCGAGTGATGGCGAGAAGTATAGCCCCGAGGGCATGGAGGAGGCTATCGTCGACAAGTCACCATATATCGACCAGGTTATTGTCTACAACAACCAGTCTCCCTACACCATTGCTCTTGCTGTGGCTTCGAAGGATAACCTCAACCGCACCCTCGATGAACGTGGCATCACGGGCGAGCAGCGCTATAGCGAGGCGGCGAAGATTATCGCTGCGGAGGTTGCGAAGTATCGTAGCGGAGGTGTTTATGCCAACGAGTTCCCTGACAGATGGGTGCCTGCGGTTATTGCACTTGCCGACGAGGCCTTTACGGAGCAGAATGGACTCGTTAACAGCACCATGAAGGTTGTGCGTAATAAGGTTGAGAAGCACTTTGCCGCAGCCTTAGAGCACGCCTACACTGCCGAGGGCAAGGCCATAGATAATGCCCGCAACATCGAGGCTCTACGCAAGCTTCTCGGATAGCCGTGAGATGTGCTATACAATAGATAATGGGTTGCCAATGGCAACCCATTATCTTTATTAGGTTATATAGCAAGAGATAATTCTAGCTGAACTACTAGATCTCCTTATTACACCACCTTAAAGAGGTAGATGCGCCGTTATGATAAATTATTTGTTGTCAGAATGGTGCAGATACAATGCTCGGCGAATTTCGAGGCGATGGGCTGTACTTTAGCGTACTGCCCATTGCCAAGATAATTCGTTAGCAGAAGTAGATGCGCCATTATCACAACAAAGAACCTAGACTATAGGTAGTAATATATATTATCATAGTCAAATACATCTACCGTCTCGCGCAGCAGTGTGCCATCCTCATCATAGTCGAGGTCTATATCCGTGAGAAGGCCATTTATAACCACCTCTGTCTCTATGAAGTAGAGGGTGCTGGCATTGTTACGCTCGAGGCGTTCTACATCATCCACAGGTGCCTGTGCACCATATGACGACTCGAAGGCTGTGCGCACAACCTGTGGCAACTCACTATAGGCGATATCGTACTTTGTCATTACCCACACACCACTCTTATACCACGCCTCGCAATCACCATGCTGGCCAGGGATATGAAAATCGGCAACCTGATATCCGCGCCTCTTCTCCCACTCTACATCCACCGCTGTGGGATAGCGGTCATAGAAGGCGTCGCGCAACGATGTTGGGGCCTTGTAGTCGTCGCAGCCGACAACCATAGCGGCCGCCACGAACAATATTACTGCAAACATTAACTTTCTCATACCTCTTATATACTATTATTTAAATTTACCACTATGGGCAAACTCTACTATATTAGTCGTCTATATCTACAAGTCTAAAGCTTCCGTCGAATGTGAGCTCGAGGCCACCAGTCATCTTTGCCTCCCACTCGCCATGCTCACGCTTAAGCTCCGTAATCTTATTTCCGGGATAGTTATTCTTCACATAGTCAGCAATCTCTGTTGGCACAAGGTTGTTAGGCACAGCAGAATAACGGCAGTCGAGTTCCTTCCAATCGCCATTGCCATCGAACTCAAGTTTCGTGCCCGACATAAAGACAACCTTATACTCATCATTGATTAGGCCATCGTCGAATGTGATGTGCGACACCTGCTCCTTGGCGAAGTTCTCGGCGATGAAGTTCTGCGCAGCAGCAGGAAGCTCATCGTAGCGTATTGGGCGGTCATCATCATTAGCACCAAATGCAATCCCTGAAGTTGATAGTAGCATAGCTGCAAAAATCATAATCTTTTTCATAGTCTATAGTTTTTAGGTTTACACATTTTTTATTTTCCTACTGCAAAGGTCGTACACAATTTTGAAACAAATTTGAAATTTTCGCCTCAAAGAGTAAAAAAATCACTTTTTTGACGCCTGGGGTAAAAAAATCCCCCACCGAGGGCGGTGGAGGAGTAGTATTTTGTACTGGGGAGGGAGTGCTAATTGAACTCTACGGTGAAGGTGTGATGCTGCACAGCGTAGCCATACCTCACATTGTAACCGTAGTGGTCACATATGGATTTCACTATAGCAAGACCAAGGCCTGTGCCTGTACCCGCCTCGTGCGAGGCAAAGGTGTAGAAGCGGTCGAAGAGACGTGCGCCATCCAGAGGCTTATCGCCCACATTCGACACCTTGAGCATGCCATCACCAAGCCTCACCTCTATCACACTACCCTCCATGCCATGCACAAAGGCATTCTTAACAAGGTTAAGGATGAGGATGCGGGCCAACGACTCGCTAACATATATATATAGGTGTTCATCTGCCGTGACCACACACTTCATACCCTTCGCCGCATATATCTCGTTGCACGACTCAACAACCTCCTCAAGTATTGGCACAAGGTCTACATCCTCGCTTGCTGCCACCTCACCACTATCTATGCGTGCAAGTTGCAACAACGTGCGGTTAAGGCGTATGCTGTGGCGCAACGAATGGTCAATCTTAACAAGCTCCTCAAGCTGCTGCTCCGTGGGGTTTGTGTAGTTTATGAGGTGCTCAACACGGTTGCTTATCACAGCAAGAGGTGTCTGCAACTCATGCGAGGCGTTGCCTATAAACTGTTTCTGCGCATCGAACATCGCCTCGGAACGATCTACGGCACTCTGCGCCGCCTCATTCAACTTACGTAACTCGGTGATATCCGTATCATTAGGTACACACACATGCCTACTACCAGGGATATAGCCATCAAGCCACTTAAGCAGCGCATAGAGAGGCTGCAGCGTGCGTCGCATGCTCAATGTGGCAACCACGATTACGACAATGATGAGTATGGCAAATAGCGACACAAGACTCCATAGCACCGTCTCAATGAGGTCATCCTTCTCGAAGGTGGGTGTGGCGAGCTCTAAAAGCAGATAGCGACCCTCGCCATCCTGAAAAGCCACAGTCATGACACGCGCTGGCTCATCCTCACCCTTCTCGGGGATATATACCTCCTCGTCACGAAACATCGGCTCAAGGTACCTCCTGGCCACATGTTCCTCTACAGGCTGAAGCGTATAGCTGTTGTTCGAGCCACTATTTAGTGCCGGCAGCTGCCTACCCTCACAACAGCGATCCTTGATAAGTGAGGCATACTCCTCCAGAGCCTCATCCACCTCGGCGTTTATCTCACGCGTGAGGGTGTAGCAGAAGAATGTTGCCCACAGCACCATGAGTGGCAGGAGCCACGCTGTGAGCACAAGAAGTATTCGTGTTGTGAGTTTCATAGTTATTCCTTATCAGAAAGCGTCAGTTTATAGCCAAATCCATATACCGAACGAATCATAATGTCGGCACCCGCCTCATCGAGCTTACGACGCAGGTTCTTAATCTGGGCGTAGACGAAGTGGAAGTTATCGGACTCATCGGCATAATCACCCCACACGGCCTCGGCGAGTACCACCTTATCTACAAGGTGATTAGGGCGCTGCATGAAGTATAGCAGCACGTCGAACTCCTTCTTGAGCAACTCCACCCTACTGCCGGCGATTGTAACGATACGCGAGGCGGGGTCAAGCGATATATTGCCCATATCTATGGTCAGCTGCCCACCCGTCTTACCACGGCGTAGCACACTGCGCACACGTGCCACAAGCTCCGACATATGGAAGGGTTTGGGCAGATAGTCGTCAGCACCGAGCTCAAGGCCTGCAACACGGTCGTCGACAGAGTCACGTGCCGAGATTATTATCACATTCTCTCTGCGCGACATATCGCGTAGGCGCTTGAGGATATCAAGGCCCGAGCCGCCAGGGAGCATTATATCGAGGAGTATGCAGTCATAGTTATACCCCGCAACCTTTGTCTCGGCAGCGATGTAGTCGGCGGCAGACTCAACGACATAACCCTCATTAACCAAAGCTCGTTCTATAAGCTCGCGAAGCGATGGTTCATCCTCTATAATCAATATCTTCATACTCCAAAGGTAGTCAAAAATTCTGAAATAGAGTTAAAATAGAAGCTATATCTACAAGATGAGACCATATTTTTTTGTGCCGAGTCTACCGATTACAAAAAAAATGTATATCTTTGTATGTCTGTACCCGTGACCTAAAAACTGAAAATGAATTATGGTAACGACGAAATATACTCTTATAGAGGTTAAGTCCAGCGACAAGCGCATAGAACGCGAGTTTATAGACCTACCTAAAAAAATTTACAAGGGAAATCCCAACTGGGTATGCCCCTTTGACGACTCTATACGTGCAGTTTTTGATCCCGCAAAGAATAAGTTATTTGCTGAAGGTGAGGCTATCCGCTGGGTGGCACACAACGCCGAGGGCGAGTGCGTAGGCCGCATCGCAGCATTCTACGATAATAGTCACGCCTATGGTTATGAGCAGCCCACAGGTGGCTGTGGCTTCTTCGAGGCCATCGATGACCAGGCGTTAGCAAACACCCTCTTCGACGCAGCACGCGACTGGCTGAAGCAGCGTGGCATGGAGGCGATGGATGGACCCATAAACTTCGGATCGCGCGATGCATGGTGGGGTCTGCTTGTCGAGGGCTACGAGTTCCAACCCCTCTTCGAGAACCCATACCACCCACCCTACTACAAGGAGCTATTCGAGAACTACGGCTTCCAGAACTACTTCAACCAGAATACCTATGTCTGGAATATCGACGATGACGACGTCAACGAGGTTGTATACGACCGTGTAAAACGCCTTATGTCGACGCCTGGATACCGCTTCGCGCCTATAGGCAACGAGGATCTATACTCGGCAGTGGAGAAGGTACGCACGATATACAACAAGGCGTGGGCACTATTCACCGGCGTGCAGCCCATGGCCTCGGAGGAGGCACGTCAGATGGCCGACACCATGCGTCCCATCATCGACCGTAACCTTATATACTTCGCCTACTTTAACGACGAGCCTATCGGCTTCTTCATCATGGTACCCGACCTTAACCGCCTAATAGGCAAGTACAACGGTAAGTTCGGCATCATAAACAAGCTACGCATGATGTGGGACCTCAAGGTACGCAAGAGCTGTGACCGCATCTTCGCCATCATCTTCGGCATAACACCCGAGTTCCAGGGCAAGGGTGTAGAGTCGGGATTCATGAAGGCGATGCTCGACAACTACATACGTACCGACCGCAACAGGTATAAATCTGTGGAGCTCGCATGGATTGGCGACTTCAACCCCGTGATGAACCGCATGGTGGAACACTACATATGCGCACGCAAGCATAAGATGCACACCACCTACCGCTATCTCTTCGACCGCACAAAGGAGTTCACACGCTGCCCACGCGTAGGCTTCAAGCCACGACCCAAGGGGCAGGAGGCAGCACAACCTAAAGAGTAAACAGACTAAACATAACAACTAAAACTAAAGACTAAATGAAAACTACAGCATTCACAAAGTACCATATCGCCAATGGTGCAAAGATGGCAGAGTTCGCAGGCTACAACATGCCTATCGAGTTCTCGGGTATCAACGACGAGCATATCAACGTACGCGAGAAGTGCGGCGTATTCGACGTTAGCCACATGGGCGAGATCTGGATTAAGGGTCCTCGCGCAACAGAGTTCTTGCAGCGCATAACAACAAACAACGTGTGCGACCTCTACGACGGCAAGGTGCAGTACACAACAATGCCTAACGGTAAGGGTGGTATCGTTGACGACATCCTCGTATATCGCATCAACGAAGAGAAGTATATGCTCTGCGTAAATGCTGCCAACATCGAGAAGGACTGGGCACACATCTGCAAGCAGGGTGAGGAGTATGGCATGAAGGCTGGCGAGGAGCTCGAGAACAGCTCTGACAAGACAGCACAGCTCGCAATACAGGGTCCTTTGGCCATGAAGCTCGTGCAGAAGATGACCGAGGAGCAGGTAGAGGATATGGAGTACTACACATTCAAGATCTGCAAGGTTGCTGGCTGCGAGGTTATCCTCTCAACAACAGGCTACACAGGCTCTGGCGGTTGCGAGATCTATATGTACAACGAGGATGCCGACACCATCTGGGAGGCAATGTGGAAGGTAGGCGAGGAGTTCGGTCTTAAGAACATCGGCCTCGGCGCACGCGACACACTCCGTCTGGAGAAGGGCTTCTGCCTCTATGGCAACGACATCGACGACACAACATCGCCTATCGAGGCTGGCCTCAACTGGCTTACCAAGTTCGTTGACAACAAGCCATTCATCGACCGTGAGCTCATGGAACGTCAGAAGAAGGAGGGTGTTAGCCGCAAGCTCGTAGGCTTCAAGCTCCTCGACCGTGGTGTGCCACGCCACGAGTATGCACTTACTGACCTTGAGGGTAACCACATCGGTCACGTCACATCTGGTACTATGTCGCCATGCCTCAAGATTGGCGTCGGCATGGGTTATGTTAAGCCAGAGTTCGCCAAGGCAGGCACACAGATAGCTGTCGAGGTGCGTGGTCGTCTGCTCAAGGCAGAGGTAGTACGTCTCCCATTCGTATAATAATAACAGCGGGTATTCGACCTAAAAAGGGGTCTGAATACCCGTTTTCTTGTTTTTTGCTTAAATTTTTCCACAAAGGAGGATATAATTAGGATAATTTGTCTATCTTTGTGTAACTATTAGCAGACGAAAAGTATATCGTAAGATAAAAAGAATATAAATCATTTTTTAATAACCTTTTAACTTAACTAAAACTATGGATGTAAAAGTTATCATGGCCAATTTGGAGGCCAAGCACCCAGGCGAAAGCGAGTACTTGCAGGCCGTTCAGGAGGTATTGGAGTCTATCGAGGAGGTATACAACCAGCACCCCGAGTATGAGGCAGCGAAGATCGTTGAACGTATGGTAGAGCCAGACCGTATCTTCACATTCCGTGTTACATGGGTAGACGACAACGGTGAGGTTCAGACTAACCTCGGTTACCGTGTACAGTTCAACTCTGCTATCGGTCCTTACAAGGGCGGTTTGCGTTTCCACCCAGCTGTTAACCCATCAATGTTGAAGTTCCTCGGTTTCGAGCAGACATTCAAGAACGCCTTGACTACACTTCCTATGGGTGGTGCCAAGGGTGGTGCTGACTTCAACCCTGTTGGTAAGTCTAACGGTGAGATCATGCGCTTCTGCCAGGCATTCATGCAGGAGTTGTGGAACAACATCGGTGTAGACACTGACGTTCCTGCTGGTGACGTAGGTGTTGGTGGCCGTGAGATCGGTTTCCTTAACGGTATGTATCAGAAGCTTGCTCGCAAGTACCACACTGGTGTATTGACTGGTAAGGGTGAGACTTGGGGTGGTTCTATCCTTCGTCCAGAGGCTA
>JAGCMF010000001.1 GCA_017646625.1 Alistipes sp.
AGAAAAGGTTATCACAAGTGTAACGGTCACCTTCAGTATCTGACACAGGGTCTCGTTGAGGAGATTAATTGTTAAACCCTAAAAAGTAGTAGAAGATGGCACACAAAAAAGGTGTTGGTAGTTCGAAGAACGGCCGTGAGTCAGAGAGCAAGCGACTCGGTGTAAAGCTTTTCGGTGGTCAGTTCGCGAAGGCGGGTAACATTATCGTTCGTCAGCGAGGTACAGTACACAACCCAGGTGAGAACGTGGGTATGGGTAAGGACCACACACTTTTTGCGTTGGTTAACGGTACCGTTAGCTTCTGCAAGAAGTCTTCAGGTAAGTCATACGTTAGCGTAACTCCTATTGCCGAGTAACGCACTATGCACGAAGGAAAAAGGGAATCGAATATTCGGTTCCCTTTTTTTGTTTTTTACAGCCGCGGTGTCAGCGTCGACATCATGCGTGAATATAAAATATGGGATTGCTCCACCGAGGTGCAATCCCATATCTGTTTTGGTGGGGTAGTGTTGCTACTTCCTGAAGATGAAGTATACGGCCATGACAAGGCATGCGAAGCCCGCAAGGTGGTTCCACTTTAGAGGGTCGCCCTTGACGAAGAGCACAGCAAAGAGTGTGAATACCACAAGGGATATAACCTCCTGGATAACCTTAAGCTGCCATATGTCGAAGGGACCACCATTTACGGCGCTACCCATGCGGTTTGCTGGCACCTGGAAGCAGTACTCGAAGAGTGCTATGCCCCAGCTTATGAGGACTATTGCCACCACGCCATAGCGCTGCAGGTGCGACTTAAAGGCTATGTGTCCATACCATGCCAACGTCATGAAGATGTTCGACAGCACCAAAAGTAATATCGTTGATACTCCTTTAACTAACATAGTTGTGTTAATATTTAAGTTTTAGGGTGCAAAGGTAATGAAAAATAACTATTTGATGGTGCTTATGGTCGAAAAGTTTGGGTATCTCATAAATTCGTAGTAATTTCGCGCGATTATTGATTATTAAAAAATAGCTAACCAATGATGAACAAAATTTTAGGATTTACCGCTATGGGAATTTTTGCCGTGTCGTGTGCTACAACAACACAGGAGGCTACCGAGCAGCCATGGATTGTTGATCGTTTTGACGACATTAAGGTAATACGCTATGAGGTTCCAGGCTTCGAGAACCTCACGCTTCAGGAGAAGGAGTATGTATACTACCTTACCGAGGCTGCAAAGTGTGGTCGTGATATCCTCTTCGACCAGAACTTCAAGTATGGTCTTGCTGTGCGCCGCACACTCGAGACTCTCTACGTTGCTGGTCGTGAGACTGCCGAGGCTGAGGGTGCAGAGTTCAAGGCTATGGAGAAGTACTTGAAGAAGGTATGGTTTGCTAATGGCATCCACCACCACTACTCAAACGATAAGTTCACTCCCGAGTTCTCGGAGGCATGGTTCCGTGAGCAGTTGGCACTCTACATCAACGATGATAACCGTCAGATTGATGATGACTTCCTCTGCCAGATCATCTTCGATCCTACGCTTTATGCGTCACGCCTTAACCAGAAGGAGGGTGTAGATGTTATCACAGAGTCAGCAAACAACTACTACGAGGGTGTTAACCAGACAGAGGTTGAGGCGTTCTACGCAGGCATGGCAGCTGCCGATGCTGGTAACCCAGAGCCTGTATCATATGGTCTTAACTCAAAGCTCATGCGCGATGAGAATGGTAACATCGTAGAGAGAGTATGGCACATCGGTGGCATGTACTCTGCAGCTATTGAGCAGATCGTATTCTGGCTTGAGAAGGCCGAGGCTGTTGCTAACCCAACACAGCGTGAGTATGTACGTGCTCTTATCGACTACTACACTACTGGTGACCTTGCACTCTTTGACAAGTATAACATCCTTTGGGTGCGTGATACAGAGTCTAACGTAGACTTCGTTAACGGCTTCATCGAGAGCTATGGTGATCCACTTGGCCGCAAGGCATCATGGGAGTCTGTTGTTAACTTCCGCGATGTTGAGGCATGCCGTCGTACAGAGATTATGGCAGCACACGCACAGTGGTTCGAGGATAACGCGCCTATCAACCCAGCATACCGCAAGGAGGAGGTTAAGGGTGTATCTGCAAAGGTTATCACTGTAGCTATGCTTGGTGGTGACTGCTACCCAGCAACAGCTATCGGTATCAACCTTCCTAATGCTGACTGGATTCGTAAGGAGCACGGCTCAAAGTCTGTTACTATCGACAACATCACATATGCATATGCGAAGGCTGCCGAGGGTAATGGCTTCAACGAGGAGTTCGTATTGCGTGCCGAGGATCGTGAGCGCATGTTGCTCCACGGCAAGCTCTCTGATGACCTCCACACCGACCTTCACGAGTGTCTCGGTCACGGCTCTGGCCAGCTCGCAGAGGGCGTTAAGGGTGACGAGTTGCGCACATACTCATCAACACTCGAGGAGGCACGTGCTGACCTCTTTGCTCTCTACTACCTCGGTGATGAGAAGCTTGTAGAGATTGGTCTTATCTCAACTCTTGATGTTGCATGGGCGCAGTATAGCAAGTACATCATGAATGGTATGCAGACACAGCTCTCACGTATCGAGCTCGGTAAGGATGTTGAGGAGTCTCACATGCGTAACCGTAAGCTTATCGCCGAGTGGTGCTACGAGAAGGGTAAGGCAGAGAATGTTATCGAGATTGTAGAACAGGATGGTAAGCACTATGTTGTTGTTAACGACTTCGTACGTCTCCGTGAGTTGTTTGGCGAGCTTCTTTGCGAGGTTCAGCGCATCAAGTCAGAGGGTGACTACGAGGCTGGTAAGGCACTCGTTGAGAACTATGCTGTTAAGGTAGATCCAGAGTTCCATGCAGAGGTTATCGCACGTAACCAGGCCCTCAATATCGAGCCTTATGGTGGTTTCGTGAACCCAACATACACCCCTGTATACGATGCCGAGGGTAACATGACCGACGTTACTATCTCTTACGATAATAGCTACGTTGAGCAGCACCTTGAGTACTCTACAAACTATTCGTTCCTACCAACGCTTAATTAAAGCGCTTGCTCAATTATACGACAAAGGCCACCCGAAAGGTGGCCTTTGTTTGTATATAACACCTCCTACTATAGGAAGCGTGTTACAGCTCTTGTCGCGTCATGAGACTCTGTTAGGAGGTCTGTAGGCAGCTCTGCTGGCACGTATACCGATATATCGGTACTATCGTTCGTTGCAACCCACGTCATGCTATCCTCACCAAGAGATATGCTATATGAGGTGCTCCAAGCTACGCCGTCGCTATATACGCCCGATATGATGCTATTATCTATTGATACGGTGCTGTAGTATAACTCCCACTCACGTGTTGTTATGCGCTGCCATAGGGTGACAATACCGTCGGCTGTGATATCGAGGTATACGTCGAATGATGGCTCTTCGCCACGCCACTCGGCAAGCCTCCATGTGCCAGCTATATCCGAGGTGTCGGTATCACCTGGGGCAGGAGGTGTAGGAGGTGTAGGAGGTGTCACTGGAGTCTCCTCCTCGGGGATGGTTATAGATGCCACCTCCGATGTGCATAGGGTACGCTTTGCGCCAGCCTCCACCGATGCACGGAACTCATAGACCTTGCCTCTGTCGAGTGTCTCAATAGACATCGTGTGACGCATCGTGCCCTCTGCATACTCTGCGGCTATAGGTGCTGACCACTCGTTGCCACCCGCCTTGCGGTATGCGATGTAGTAGTTGGTGCCTGGGTAGTCGGGTATGGAGATGCCGTCAAAGAGCACCTCTACGTTCTCAATGGCTATTGTCAGCATCTCATCCTCAATGGTGAGTGCTGGGCGGCTGATGTTAGCCGTAACCTCGGCATATGATGTCTTGAAACCGTCGAAGTCAACGGTGAGTGTAGGCATTCCCTCCTCTGCGGCTACAATCTCTGCGCTAATCATATAGTCGCTGTTCTCCTCGAGCCATGCCTCACCCTCGGCGGGTATCCTTACAATCTCCTTGCTGTCGAGCAACGCGTCACCATCGATGTTGGTGGTCATCCATGCTGCATCTGCTGTGCGCTTGTATTTGAACGTAAGCATGGTTATCTCGGCTCTCTGGTCATCAACAAGGTATGCCACATCCTTAAGTGTGATGTCGGCATATAGTCCTCGTGTATCGACCTCACAACTTATAGGTGTAGAGTATGAAAATACGTGCTCCTTGGTGTTAAACTGGTTGGAGTCGCTGTGCTCTGTACCATAGTTTCCACCATCAAGCACCACGTGCATGTTGTACTGCGTGAGCTGCTCGAGGCCTGTGAGTGCGAAGTGGATAGTGGCGCCATCCTCCAATGTGCTATACTCTGTAACCTTGTGCTTCACATCGCTGCTTATAGACCAATACTCCATATAAACGACAGCATCAGTGTATCTCTGACCATCGATGGTAATATATGGCATATCAACAAATATATCGGCACTATTATCCGTTGTCTCGATCCTGACTTTGCCGAAGGTAAACTCCACGACAGGGTCGTTTGTGATGATCTGCTCGGGCTCGCATGCCACCATCATCACAGCAGCAGAGAGTAGTATATAAATAAGTCTCTTCATAGTCGTTCTTTTTAATATTACAACCATCCGCCATTTGATGCTACGGCACCGCGCACAACAATTTCGAACTCGCGTTCGAGAAGCATGCCGCCGATGTTGTCGCCACCACCTACATAGTCGGCACCAATGATGGCGCGTACGGTGATGCGTGCAGTGCCAGGCTTTGTGCACTTAATCTTTAGCTTGCCATCCTCTATTGTGGGCGCTGTAGTCACTCCCAGGGTTGTGCGTGCCTCCTGTGACATCTCGCAACCATCGTATACAAGAGTGCTCGATCCGCCACCGAAGTACTCATCGAGGGATAGGAGTGCCGTCTGGCCTATGGGGAAATAGAGGCATGGTGTGCCCTCTACCTGCATTAGCAGTAGGTGTGCATCGATATATCCACTACCGAGCTTATATGCATATTTCGAGATATCCATCTGATTGTAGCTGCCTGTAGCAAAGTCAAATATGCTCTTTGTGCCTGTCTGATACCTGTTAATGTCGTTGACAGATGTTACTATCATCTTCTTAAGCTCGCTACTTGTTAGCTGTATGCCGCTATTCATGGCATGTGCTACCGCAAGTGCTGCACAGCCCGACACATGAGGCGTAGCCATAGATGTGCCCTGCATATACTCATATCCATCCTTCTCTGTTGTTGAGGTTGATGAGATGCAGTATACTGTGCCGTAGCTACTGTCGCCACCAGGTGCTGTGAGTGTGCATCCAAGGTCATAGTTGCTATAGTATGCAGCGGTGAAGTTAGATGCCATTGCCGATACGGCGATGTGCGAGTGGTAGGCACCGGGGTAGTTGGCTTTAGGTAGCGCCTCATTGCCCGCAGCGAAGATAGCTACGCCACCCTCTATAACACCCTCGAGGCGTGCTGTGGTCTCAAAGTAGTCGATGGCCTGCTTCAATATGCCACCCTCATTCTCGAATTGCTTATCTGTAGACCATCCATCGGGTTTGAAGCCCCATGAGTTATTGATGATTATAGCACCATTGTCGGCGGCATATTTGAAACCTTGCGCAATCTGATGTGAGTAGCAACCATCACCATTATCAAAAATCTGTATCGACATAAGTCTCACACCATCACCATTGCCCGTGCCACCAGCGATGCCACATGTCGCAAAGCTATTGTTGTTGACTGCCGAGATTGTACCTGCCACATGCGTGCCATGGGCATCAGCCGTGATGTTACCGTTGTCGTGCACAAAGTTGTAACCATGGATGTCATCTACATATCCGTTGCCATCATCATCAACGCCACTTGTTCCGTTCTTCTCGGCCTCATTAACCCACATATTATCTGCGAGGTCTCTGTGGTCGGCCATGATGCCACCATCCACCACCGCCACAATAATGCGGTTGTCGCCCGCAGTATACTTCCATGCGTTGAAGAGGTTGATGTCGGCGCCGGCAATAGCCTCCGGAGCCCCTAACCATCCATCGTTATAGTAGTGCCACTGGTATGATAGCTCTGGGTCGTTGAATGGCATGCTTGTGGCACGTGTAGGCTCTGGGCGCACCTCGGGCATTGGCACCGATGTCCTCTCCACACGCTGTATGAGCATGTCGTACTCTACACACTCCACATAACTCTCTTGAGCTATACGTTCTGCCACGCTACGTAGGTCGAGGCTCTCGTCGAAGTGTACGAGTATCCAGTTGCCCATCCATGTGTTGCCCTCACCAGGGAATAGAGGCTCGGTTGTGAGCTCTATCTCTGCGATGTTGAGCTCTGTAGCCTCGGGTGCAAGGCGCACCATAAGGAGGCCAGCATGAGCATCACCATCGTAGGCAAGAATCTTGTCTGATGTGGATGGCGCTTTAATAATGTCGTCAACACTCTCCGTTACACATGCTCCGAGAAGCAGTGCGAGGAGTGCAAGTAATGATAATTTCTTCATAATAGTATGTTATCTCAATAATTTTAGGACACTTACGGTCTCAAAAATATAAAAAAAGAGTGAAACATAATGCATTAAGCACTATAATTTCACTCTCTATAATATACTTTTAGAACGTACCAAGTTTGAAGACTATCTTCTGGCAGTATAGCTCGTCGGCATCAAGTTCAATAGATGGGAAGTGAGGGTGGTTTACCGCATCGCTGAATGCCTGACACTCTATGGCCACACCCGCATAGTCCTTGTAGTATTTGTCGGACTTGGTGAGTGGGCAGCCACCAGCAAGCCAGTTGCCCGTGTAGAGCACTGCTGCAGGCTGTGACGATAGGATAGTGACCTTACGTCCTGTAGCCTCGCAACGTAGCTCACCAACCTCGCCGAGGATGTTCTTCTGCCAGCCATCTACGGCAAAGCAGTGGTCGTAACCCCTGAAGTTACGTATGTTGTTGAACTCCGACTCTATGTCTGTGCCAAAGATGCGACCCTCGGTAAAGTCGAGGGCTGTGCCCTTGACGTCGAGGAGCTTGCCTGTAGGTATCTGCACGGTATCCATCTCGAGAACCTGTGAGCAGCGTAGTGTAAGCTCATGGTCGAGGATTGTCTTATCCGAGCCCTCGCCGTGAAGGTTCCAGTAGAGGTGGTTTGTGAGGTTTACTACGGTGCGCTTGTTCGACTTCGCGAGGTATGTTATCTCGAGGTTGTCCTCATCGTCGAAGTCGTACACGGCCTCTACCACAAGCTCGCCAGGATATCCCTGCTCCATATCCTCCGATATGTAGCTGAAGACAACGCGGTTTGTCTCCACGCGACCCTCCCAGTAGCGGTTGGCAAAGCCCTTTGAGCCACCATGTAGATGGTTGGGACCATTGTTAACCTCGAGGCGGTACTCCACGCCATCTATGACCATGTGACCACGTGCTATACGACCCGCTACACGGCCTACACTCTTACCACTCGCCGCACCATCGCCGATATAGCTCGTAGGCTCCTTGTAGCCGAGTGCTACATCCTCAATATTACCATTGCGGTCGGCAAACTTGACACCCACGATAGAGGCGCCAATGTTGCAGAGCTGCACCTCCGAGCCGCGGCTGTTGCGCATGGTATATAGTATGATGCCCTCACCCTCGGGTGTTGAGCCCCATATATGTTGTAGTATCTCCATTACTCTACAGGTGTTACGTTGGCAATAAGGCTGTCGATGCGCTTCAAGCACTCATCCTTGCCTATGAACTCTGTTACGTCGAACATGCCAGGACCCTTACCGGCACCCACAAGAGCAAGACGTAGGGTATTCATCACCTGGCCAAGGGCATATCCGTTCTGCTCAATCCAAGCACGAACAACTGCCTCGGTGTTCTCCTTCGAGAAGTCCTCGATGCCCTCCAAGAGACCACGTAGCTTGGCAAGCATAGCTGGGTTGTCACCCTTCCACTGCTTCTTTGTGAGCTTCTCCTCATACTCTGTAGGTGCCACGAAGAAGAATGATGTGAGATCCCACATATCTGTTACGAGGGTCATACGTTCCTTCATGATGCCTGCGGCCTTACCTGCCATGGCGTCAGATACCTCGATGCCCTTTGCCTTGAGTATTGGCTGCATGAGTGGTGCAAGCTGCTCGTCACTCATATTGTGCATATACTGTGCATTAAACCACTTTGCCTTGTCGGGCTGGAAGCGAGCACCCGCCTTTGATACGCGATCCAAGGAGAAGGTGTCGATGAGCTCCTGCATAGAGAATACCTCCTGCTCTGTACCTGGGTTCCAGCCGAGCAATGATAGCATGTTGATGAATGCCTCGGGCAGGTAGCCATCCTCACGGTAGCCACGTGATGTCTCGCCTGTGGGTGATGTCCAGAAGAGTGGGAATACGGGGAAGCCCATCTTGTCGCCATCACGCTTCGATAGCTTACCGCTGCCTATAGGCTTAAGCAACAGTGGTAGGTGTGCGAACTCGGGCTGTGTGTCAGTCCAGCCGAAGGCACGATATAGAAGGTAGTGCAATGGCAGTGATGGCAACCACTCCTCACCACGAATGACGTGTGACACCTCCATGAGGTGGTCGTCAACGATGTTGGCAAGGTGGTATGTGGGAAGTGCATCGACAGACTTGTAGAGCACCTTGTCGTCGAGTGTCGATGTGTTCATCTCGACATGGCCACGGATGAGGTCATCCATCTTCACAACCTCATTCTCGGGCATCTTGAAGCGTACCACCCACTGCTCGCCACGTGCTATGCGTGCCTCTACCTCCTCCTTTGTCAACGACAACGATGTAGGTAGCTTCTCGCGCACCTCGTAGTTGTAGGCGAATGTCTTACCAGCCTCCTCGGCCTCCTTACGCAACACGTCGAGCTCCTCGGGGGTGTCGAAGGCGTAGTATGCCCAGCCAGCCTCAATAAGCTGCATAGCATACTTCAGGTATATATCCTTACGTTCACTCTGGCGGTAGGGGGCGTGTGGGCCACCAACGCCAACACCCTCGTCGATCTCTATGCCACACCACTTGAGTGACTCGATTATGTACTCCTCGGCACCAGGCACGAAGCGCTGTGAGTCGGTATCCTCGATGCGAAGAATCATCTTACCGCCGTGGCGACGTGCAAAGAGATAGTTGTAAAGGGCGGTGCGCACACCACCGATATGTAGTGGACCCGTTGGGCTGGGTGCAAAACGAACTCTTACTTCTCGTTTCATAATATTATAACTCTTTAGATTTATACTTTTAAGATGATTAGTTATTTACGATGTAGAACTCTGAACGTACTGTTACACGTGCCTTCTTCTCGCGTGATGAGAGGTTGAATGAGCCGCCTGCCGAGAACTCCTCGTCGCCTGTCGCTGCTGTAATCTGGAATACGCCAGCGCGTGATAGCTTGAGCTTGCCGAGCTCCGAACCAGAGCTCTCTGCGATGTTCTTTGCACGGTCGCGAGCATCCTCTGCTGCGGCAGCAAGAAGGCTCAACTTAACATCCTCGAGACCTGTGTAGTAGTACATAGGGTTGTATACGTCGATGTCTATGCCAACGGCGATGAGTGATGGTAGCTCGCGTGCGGCACTCTCGGTAACATCTACGTCGTCAGACTCGATGGTATACTGCTGCTGAATCTCGTAACCAGCAAATACACTGCCCTGGTAGTTACCGTTGTCGGAGTATACAGATCGTGATAGTTCATATGTAGAGGGCATGTTGAAAGATATCCTCTCCTCATTTACACCCCTCTCCTTAAGGAACTCTATCACCTTGTCGCGGCTATCCTCAAGGATGCTGTATGCCTCGGCAGCGTCGTATGCCTCGGCCTTTATCGAGCCATTTATGACGATGAGGTCAGAGGTGAACTCTGTCTCGCCAAGGCCGGTAACAGTTATTGTGCCTGTTGTGCGGTGATTCTGTGTGTAGGCCGCAGCAAGCACCATTGCCGAGAGGACTACAGATACACCGATGATGATATATTTCCAAAGATTGTTCATTGTAGTAGCGGTTTAAAGGTTTTATTATACGTTAAAGAGGAAGTGCATGATGTCGCCATCCTGTACGATGTACTCCTTGCCCTCGATGCCAATCTTACCTACATCGCGGCAAGCACGTTCCGAGCCGAGAGCAACATAGTCGTCATACTTGATAACCTCTGCACGGATGAAGCCGCGTTCGAAGTCGGTGTGGATGATGCCGGCAGTCTCGGGGGCCTTCATGCCGCGGCGGAATGTCCACGCACGGCTCTCGTCAGCACCTGTGGTGAAGAATGTCTGGAGGTCCAAAAGACGGTATGCAGCCTTGATAAGACGACTCACGCCTGACTCCTCGAGGCCCATATCCTGGAGGAACATCTGCCTCTCTTCGTAGGTGTCGAGCTCGGCAATGTCGGCCTCGGCAGATGCCGCTACGATAAGCATCTCGGCATGCTCGTTTGCTATTGCTGCCTTCACCGCCTCGGTGTGTACGTTGCCTGTCACGGCAGATGCCTCGTCTACGTTGCATACGTAGAGCACAGGTTTGTCGGTGAGGAGGTTGAGGTCCCAAACGCACTTACGTTCCTCGGCAGTGAGCTCCACGGCGCGTGCCGATATGCCCTGCTCCAAGGTCTCCTTGTAGCGGCATAGGATGTCGTACTGGCGCTTTGCGTTCTTATCGCCCGCTGTAGCCTGCTTCTGGCACTTGCCAATGCGGTTGTCGATAGTCTCGAGGTCCTTGAGTTGTAGCTCGGTGTCGATAATGCCCTTATCGCGCACAGGGTCCACGGTGCCATCTACGTGTGTAATGTTGTCGTTCTCGAAGCAACGCAACACGTGGATGATGGCGTTTGTGTTACGGATGTTTGCGAGGAACTTATTGCCAAGACCCTCACCCTTTGATGCGCCCTTCACAAGACCTGCGATATCTACAATCTCGATTGTTGTGGGCACCACACGCTTGGGGTTGTCAATCTCTACGAGGCGTGTTAGGCGTTCGTCGGGTACGGTGATTACACCAACATTGGGCTCGATGGTGCAGAAGGGGAAGTTTGCTGCCTGTGCACGTGCGTTAGACAGACAGTTGAAAAGTGTCGACTTACCAACGTTTGGTAGTCCTACAATTCCACATTGAAGTGCCATAGTTATCTCTTATTTTTATTCGTTATTATCGTTTTGTTAGTATTGTTAGTCTGCTTGCGATACGTTTACCAGCGCCTCACGGTATGAGTTTAGGATGCGCGACTTCGATATGAAGCCGAGGTAGTGGTTCTCCCTGTCCACCACGGGGAGCATCCACGTGTTGCTCTGCTCGAAGCGTGGCATGATGCTCTGTATCATCTCATGCTCCAAAATCTTGTCGGGGGGCTGTATCATGTAGTGCATTATCGACTTGCCCCACTTATCGCGGTTGAACATGTCGTGACGTAGGTCGTCGAGCTGCACGATGCCCATCAGCTTACCCTCGTTGTCCAATACGGGGAATATGTTGCGTCGAGCATTCGATATGATGTTTACAAGGTCGCCAAGCGTTATGCTCTCGCGCAAGCGTATGAAGTCGGTCTCCATGAGCTGGTCGAGGCGTAGGAATACGAATGCTGATGAGTCCTTGTCGTGTGTTAGCAACTCGCCACGCATACGCAGCTGCTTGGTGTATATCGAGTCGCGGTCGAGACCATAGTTTACGGCAAACGATATGCACGATACGATCATCAGCGGGATGAATAGACCATAGCCGTTAGATAGCTCTGCAATGAGGAAGATTGCCGTAAGTGGCGCCTTCATCACTCCCGACATCACACCTGCCATGCCGGCAAGGGTGAACGAGGTGATTGATACATCCCAACCAAATATAGAACGACATATCACGGCGAGTGTGGCTCCGGCGAAGGCGCCCACGAAGAGTGATGGTGCAAACGTACCACCGACACCACCTGCAGCATTTGTCGTAGCCATGGCTATCACCTTGAAGAGCATGATTGCTATGAGGTAGATGATGAGGAACCAGTCGGCATCGCTAAATGTGCTAAATAGCGTGTGGTTGAAGAGCTCCTCGGTGTGTCCTGTCATCAGTGTGCCGAAGCTGCTGTGACCCTCACCGTAGAGTGGAGGGAAGATGAAGATGAGTATGCCGAGTGATATGCCGGCGTACAACCACTTGCGCCACTGCTGCGTGATGCCCTTATAGAATCCTCCCACCTTCGAGTTTACGGATGTGAAGTAGTATGCCATCACGCCACAGAAGCATCCGAGGAGTATGAAGAGGGGTACCTGTGCCACCTGGAACATGTCGCTTTCGGTAAGCGACACGGCGATGATGGGCGAGAAACCGTGCAGCGATAGCGATATGATTGTCGCTGTCATTGATGCCATGAGCAGTGGTATGATAGACTTCGATGTTATGTCGAGCATCAGAATCTCAAGCACGAATACCACACCCGTGATTGGGGCTTTAAAGACGGCAGCCACCGCAGCACCTGCACCGCAACATAGCAGCAACGTTATGTTCTTGTAGTTTAGCCTTGCGAGCTTACCTATGTTCGAGCCTATGGCTGCGCCTGTGAGCACGATAGGCGCCTCGGGGCCTACAGAGCCACCAAAGCCGATGGTCGTAGCACCACCCACTATTGATGTCCAGCAGTTGTGGCTTTTGATGCGCGAGTCTGTGCGCGACATGGCATAGAGCACACGTGTCACACCCTCCGAAATACCATCCTTGACGATATACTTAACGAAGAGTGTTGCCAGGATGATACCTATGGCGGGGTATACCAAGAATAGCCACTGTGCCTGGTCGTTGGGTGTCCACGACGTCAGTAGGTGTGTTATGAAGTGGAGTAGGCTATTGAAGATATAGGCACCAATACCCGCGCAGAGACCCACGAGGATGGCGAGGATGGCCATCGCCTGTGAGTTTGTTAGTCGGCGCGATATGGTGAGGTATACCTGATATATCCTCTCCTTGATGTTTAGGTTTAGTCTTGCCATCATTTACTATTTTCTGTACTCGGCAGCCTGACGAGATATGAGCTCGCTATCCTCAAAGTAGTTAATGCGCATCGAACGACGCACGTCGCCAAGTGTTGCGGCGGCAGCCTCGCGTGCCTCATCCGAGCCACGACGTAGGATGTCGTATACCTCCTCGATGTGCTGCTCGTAGTGCTTGCGACGTTCACGGATAGGCTCGAGGAGCTCCTCGAGGACAGCTATGAGTAGTCTCTTGCACTTTACATCGCCAAGACCGCCACGACGGTAGTGCTCCTTCATGGCCTCGAGGTTTTCGTAGTCGGGGCAGTACTTCGCGAAGTGCTCGGGACGTGAGAAGGCGTCGAGGTATGTGAATACGGTGTTGCCCTCAACCTTACCTGGGTCGGTAATCTTTAGGTGGTCGGGGTCTGTATACATGCTCATAACCTTCTTCTTTACATCCTCTGCGCTATCCGAGAGGTATATGCAGTTGCCCAACGACTTCGACATCTTGGCCTTACCATCGGTGCCTGGCAGGCGTAGACATGCTGCATTTGTGGGGAGCATTATCTCTGGCTCGACGAGGGTCTCGCCATATATGTGGTTGAACTTATGCACAATCTCGCGTGTCTGCTCAATCATAGGCTCCTGGTCCTCACCTACGGGCACTGTAGTTGCGCGGAAGGCAGTGATGTCGGCAGCCTGTGATATGGGGTATGTGAAGAAGCCCACAGGTGTACCCTTGCGCTGCTGGTTCTCCTGCTCCTCGCCATTCTCCGCAAAGCCGCGCATCTGAATCTCTGCTTTTACTGTTGGGTTACGCTGCAGGCGCTGTACAGTTACAAGGTTCATGTAGTAGAATGCCAACTCGGTAAGCTCTGTGACGTACGACTGGATGAATATTGTAGACTTTGTGGGGTCTATGCCGCATGATAGGTAGTCGAGGGCCACCTCTATGATGTTCTCGCGCACCTTATCGGGGTTGTCTGCGTTGTCGGTGAGTGCCTGTGCGTCGGCAATCATGATAAATATCTTGTCATACTCGCCCGAGTTCTGCAACTCAACGCGGCGGCTCAACGAGCCAACAAAGTGTCCGAGGTGTAGCTTGCCTGTGGGGCGGTCGCCTGTGAGTATAATCTTCTTTTTCATGTTGAATAGTGTGTTATCGCGTTATTGTTCACGAGCCTCTACATATATTTATGCTCGTAGGCGACAAAAATACAAAAAAAATAGCTAATTCTCTATACTCTGTTGTTATATATAGATTTTTTTTATAACTTTGCACAAGGCAAACGAAATACCTTATATAATTATGACTATCATCCAACTTGAATACCTGATGGCGGTGGCCAACTGTGGCAGTTTCTCGGTAGCTGCAGAGCATTGTTTTGTTACACAACCCTCGTTGTCGATGCAGATAAAGGCGTTGGAGGAGGAACTTGGCGTGGTGTTGCTCGATAGAACGAAGAAGCCTATCATACCTACAGCTGTGGGCGAGGTTGTTCTTGAGCAGGCGCGCGAGACGCTACGTTCGTATAACTACATACGTGAGTCTGTTGCCGAGATGCGTGGCGAGACGGCGGGTAAGATGCGTCTCGGTGTCATCCCAACCATTGCCCCCTATCTGTTGCATAAGTTCATCCCCACCTTCATCAAGGAGTATCCCAAGGTGGAACTTGAGATACATGAGATGGTTACGGCGGATATCATCGAGGCGTTGAAGCATGACCGTATAGATGCTGCTCTTGTTGCGTCAGGAACATGTGGTGAGGGTATCACGGAGCATGACCTCTTCAGTGACCACTTCTATGCCTACATATCGCCCTCGCATCCACTCTTCGAGAGGTCTAACATACGTATCGAGGATATTGATTTCAAGGATCTTATCCTCTTGAGTAGGGGTAATTGTATGCGTGATCAGATTTTTGAGTTGTGTCAGGCGGCACACGAGATTCCTTCGCACTTCTACTTCGAGTCTGGCTCGTTGGATACGCTTATGCGAATGGTTGATTGCACGTCGTGCATGACCATTATCCCAGAGATGGCACTCGAGTTTATCCCACTGTCACGACGTAACAGGGTGAAGAGCATCGCCAAGGGTGCTACCTCGCGCCGTGTAGCATTGGCGGTGAGCCGTACGTATGTCAAGCAGTCTATTGTTGAGGCTCTGCGCACTACGGTTTTGCAGTGTGTAAATCAGGAGAAGGTATAGTCTAAATGGTGTATTGACCATTGGTTGATTATATCTAATTTGTAACATATTATTGTTGTGTCTCTATGCTGTAGATGCATAACGGTTAAATTGTAGATTTAGAGGTTGTTGATGTGCTGTGAATGGTTTGTTTTCACGCGCTGCGCAGCCTCTTTTTTTGTCTCTTAAGGAGGTGTGTTTTTGTGATATATTTTGGTTGCGTATGCAGAAAATGTAGCATCGTTTAATCTCCTTTAACACGATATCCCGCGATACTCATTTTTGCTCTTTTTGTGGTACTTTTTGTTATTTGTTTGCTTTATTGATAAGTTTTTTGTAAATTTGCGAGAATTAAGATGCGTGCGCGTGACGTGTGTTACTATGTCAGCGTGCATACGTCGAGAGCATAACAGTGTAATAAACGATTGAAACAGAGAATATAAGCTATGGAAAATTTTGACAAGTTGATTGAAACTATAGTTGAGGCCATCGACGACAAGAAGGGTAAGGGTATTGTATCACTCGATCTTTCTGGTTTTGATGGTGCGATTTGCTCACATTTTGTAGTGTGTAATGCAGACTCTACGACACAGGTAGATGCCATTTCGTCAAGCATCGAGGAGAAGGTGTTTGAGGTTATGGGTGAATGGCCTGTGCGTGTTGAGGGTCGCCAGAACGCCTTCTGGGTGGCGATGGACTACACTGATGTCATCGTTCATATCTTCCAGACGGAGCTTCGTGACTACTATCGTCTCGAGGAGTTGTGGGCTGATGCGCCTATGAAGCGTTATGAGTTTGGTGAGTAAGAGATAGAGAGATTAAGGTTGGAATATGGCTGTTAATAGAGCAAACCAGCCTGGGGCACCACGTTTTAACTTTATGTGGTTCTGGGCTGTGGTGGCTGTTGTCATCATCGGTTATTCTATGTTTGGCGACTCCGAGGCGCGACCCTTGGAGGGCGATTGGAACATGGTGGATGAACTTGTTGAGAATGGCTACGTAGAACGTATTGAGGTTGTAGATAGGGAGAATGCGAGTGTATATCTTCGTGCCGAGTACCTCGACTCGTTGATGATGCAACCAGGGTTTAAGGATGTGCCACGCACAGGTGCACAGGTTGTCTTTAATACGGGTGGCGATGTTCAGTACTTTGCTGAACGTCTTGCTGCTGCCGAGGCCCGAGCTCATGAGGCGGGTGTTGAGGCGGAGGCTGTTGTCGTTAAGTATGATCGCACGGAGAAGGGTTGGATGGGCTATCTGGTTGATGCTCTGCCCTTCATCCTCATGATATTTGTCTTTATCTTCATCATGCGTTCCTTGTCGCGCAATGCTGGTGGTGGCGCTGGTGGCGGCATCATGAATGTGGGTAAGGCGCGTGCGCAGATGTCGGATAAGAATACCAAGGAACGTGTGACATTTAAGGATGTTGCGGGTCTTGAGGAGGCGAAGGTCGAGATTATGGAGATTGTCGACTTCCTTAAGAATGCCGATAAGTATAAGGCTCTGGGTGCCAAGATTCCCAAGGGAGCACTCCTCGCAGGCCCTCCAGGAACAGGTAAGACTCTCCTTGCCAAGGCTGTGGCGGGTGAGGCTAATGTACCTTTTCTCTCAATCTCGGGCTCCGACTTTGTTGAGATGTTCGTGGGTGTTGGTGCCTCGCGTGTTCGTGATCTCTTTGAGCAGGCAAAGAAGGTGGCTCCATGTATCGTCTTCATCGACGAGATTGACGCCATAGGCCGTGCTCGAGGTAAGAATTCAGGATTCTCGGGCAATGACGAGAGAGAGAATACGCTTAACCAGCTCCTTACCGAGATGGATGGTTTTCAGACAAATGCGGGTGTCATTGTGCTTGCTGCAACAAACCGTGTTGACATCTTGGATAAGGCCCTCATGCGTGCTGGCCGCTTCGATAGACAGATTGAGGTTGGCTTGCCCGATGTTAAGGAACGCAAGGAGATCTTTGATGTGCACCTTCGCAAGCTGAAGCTCGATCCGAAACTCGATAGGGAGTTCTTGGCGAAGCAGACACCAGGCTTTGCGGGTGCAGATATCGCAAATGTATGTAACGAGGCGGCACTCATCGCGGCACGTCATAGCAAGAGTGCTGTTACGCAGGAGGACTTCCTCGCAGCCATAGATCGTATTGTGGGTGGTTTGGAACGTCGTAATATGCCTATGACGGCAGCGGAACGTCGTGCTACGGCTATACATGAGGCGGGACATGCTGTTGTCATGTGGCGACTTAAGAACTGCGATGCAGTGCTCAAGATTACCATCATACCACGTGGTCGTTCGTTGGGTGCTACATGGTACCTCCCCGAGGAACGTGTAAACCACAATGTGGAGCATTTTAAGCATAAGCTTGCTGGCCTTGTTGGTGGTCGTGTTGCCGAGCAGCAACTCCTCGGTATCACAAGCACAGGTGCGCTGAATGATTTGGAACGCACCTCGAAGACGGCATACGCTATGGTGGCATACTATGGCATGAGTGAGAGGGTGGGCAACATCAGTTTCTTCGATGGCTCGGGCCAGCGTGATATGTTCACCAAGCCCTTCTCGGAACGTACCGCAGAGGTCATAGACGAGGAGGTGCGCCGTATAGTTGATGAGGCGGTGGCCATGGCGCGTGATATAATAGATACTGAACGCCAGAATATAGAACGTCTTGCGGACTTACTCTTGGATAAGGAGACAATCTTTACCGAGGATATAGAGTCTATTCTCGGCAAGAGTGCCCAGCAGGTTGAGAAGGAGACTATGGATGCCGCTGTGGAGGTTGTCGAGACCGAGGGTGATGATGGTGAGGATACCACTGCGGAGGTTACCTACATCGTTGATAGTCCCAAGTCTGTAGATAATGAAAAAACAGAGTAGACAATGAGTGATAAGTTGAGAAACCTGATAGTGCGCACGGTGAGTGGTGCTGTGCTCCTTGCTGTGGTCTTTGCTGCGGCATGGTATGGTATGATAACCTATAAGGTATTGCTCCTGGGTATCGCCCTCGTTGGTGTTGAGGAGTTTTATCGTCTCGCTGCGCGTCGCGGTGCAGAGCCACAAACCATCATGGGCCTCATAGCCACCATTGCGTTCCTAAATAGTGGTTTTCTCCTCTATAACATCATCTATGACTCTGGTTGTTGTGCTACGACCTGCGTGTGGAACTTTATAGCGCCACTGCTACTTGTGTTTGTCATCTTCGGAGTCTTCGTTATAGAGGTATTCCGTAACAGACCTACGCCCATCTTTAACATAGCAGCCACACTTATGGGTGTTATATACGTTGCGCTGCCTATGACCATCATGCTCTTCATCCCCGCCATGCTTAAGGGTGATGGTGCTACGTGGTCGCCCTGGTACTTCTTGTGGTACCTCTTCCTCGTGTGGGGTAACGATGTCTTTGCCTACCTTACTGGTGTATGCTTCGGTAAGCATAAGATGTGCCCACGCCTATCGCCCAAGAAGTCGTGGGAGGGCTTTGCTGGAGGTGTTGCTGGCTCGTTGTCTATGGGAGCCCTTGCTGCCTACTTCCTCGATGGTAACTACGTCATGTGGGTTGGCCTTGCTCTTGTGGTGTCGCTGTCGAGTGTTGTTGGTGACCTTGCAGAGTCGATGTTTAAGCGCGAGGCGGAGGTTAAGGACTCTGGTAACATTATGCCAGGTCATGGCGGTATGCTCGATAGGTTCGATGCGCTGCTTATCTCTGCCCCCTTTGCATTAGTATATATTGCCATCTTTAAGGCTGTATGTACAATTGCTTAAGTTGAATACTAACCTAAAAACTATACTTTTATGAAGATTAATAAGGAGGGATATATCATCATTGGCGTCACAGGTCTCATCTGTGTTGCTATATGGTTATTAGTCTTTTTCTTCATCGACACACGCTATGTGACACTATGGTTCATGGCGGGCTTTTTGCTTATCTTCTGGTTCTTTGTTGCCGCCTTTTTCCGTGAGCCACGCCGTGTGCAGATTCACGATGATGCATTGATATTCTCGCCCTGCGATGGTCGTGTCGTTGTCACAGAGGTGGTGCATGAGGATGAGTATGTGTCGCAGGAGATGCTCCAGATATCTATCTTTATGTCAGTCACGAATGTGCATATGAATTGGTTGCCTGTTGGTGGCGAGGTGGAGTATACGAAGCATCACCATGGTCGTTTCCTTGTTGCATGGCATCCCAAGTCATCGACAGAGAATGAACGCGCCACCACTGTTGTGCGCCTTAAGGATGGTCGTAAGGTGCTCATCCGCCAGATTGCTGGCTTCGTGGCACGACGCATAGTGACATACGTTAAGCCCGATACACATGTAGACCAGAATAGCATCCTTGGTTTCATCAAGTTTGGCTCACGTGTCGACATTCTCATACCAAAGGATTCAGAGCTATACGTCGAGATAGGTGACCCTGTCATTGGCTCGCAGACACCTATTGCACGTCTTAAGCCTGTCGAGAAGCAGGCATAGTGTGTAGTATGAACATTACCGTGGAGAAGATATTGAAGGGTGTTATCACGTTGGCCATCGTTGCTGCCGTGCTCTTCGCCGTGTGCTTCCTCTGGAAGGTGGTGCTCTATGTGCTTGTTGCCGCTGTGCTCGCCATCATTGGTCGCCCCCTCGTTGCGCGTATATCGCGCACAAGGGTGTTTGGACGTAATGTCCCGAGGTCTGTGGCTGCGGCCCTCACCCTCTTTGTCATGTGGATTGTTGCCGGTGCTCTCTGTGCCCTTCTCATTCCACTTGTGGTGGATAAGGTTAACGAGCTTGCAGCGTTGGACTGGGATGGTGTTATGGCTGCTGTGGAGACGTCGTTGCAGAGTGTTCAGAGACTCCTTGAGAGTACCTTCTCGGTGCAGATTAATGATGTTGGCGAGACCTTCAAGAACTTCGTCTTGAGCATGGTTGACGGTAATGTTGTGAGCACCTTCGCAAGTGTGGCATCACTCCTTGTATCCATCGCCATCGCCTTCTTCTCCATATCGTTCATCACCTTCTATTTCCTCAAGGAGGATGGTCTCTTCTATCATCTTGTGACCCTCTTCTTCCCTGACCGCTATCGCCAGAATGTGCACCGTGCCTTGGACTCTGTCACAGAGCTCCTGTCGCGCTACTTCGGTGGTCTCATTGCCGAGAGCCTCACACTCATGGTTATCATATGGTTTGTTATGTGGATCTTTGGCATGAGCAGTGGTGATGCCCTCATCATTGGTCTCATCATGGGTGTTATGAATGTTGTGCCCTATGCGGGTCCAGTCATCGGCTGTGGCATATCGTTGTGTCTGGCCATCCTCACGCCCATGCATGGCGATGTTATCTACACTATATCGGTGCTTGTAACTACGGTTGTTGTCGTAAAGCTTATCGACGACTTTATCATACAGCCAACACTCTACTCAAAGCGCGTTCATGCACACCCATTGGAGGTGTTCCTCGTGATTCTCATCGCGGGATACATAGGTGGCGTATGGGGTATGTTGTTGGCAATACCGCTTTATACTGTTGGTCGTGTCTTTGCCAAGGAGTTCTTCTCGCAGTATAGCCTTGTGCGTAAGCTGACACGTCAAATGACAGAGTAATACTATGATTGTTATAGAAGCAGAAGTTATACATGGCCGTAAGATAGGTCGAGCCCTCGGCTTTCCTACGGCAAATATGAGTCTTGAGGGTTACGATGTGGACCGTGGTGTCTATCGTTCGGAGGTTGTCATCGATGGCGTTAAGTATCGTGCCATGTCGAATGTCGGTGTACGCCCATCTGTGGGTGGCAAGGAGCTACTCCTCGAAACCCACGTCATAGACTATAGTGGCGACCTCTATGGTCGTGTATTAAGCGTATGTCTTGTTGAGAAGTTGCGCGATGAGAAGCGCTTCGCCTCTATTGGCGACCTGAAGGAGCAGCTTATGCGCGACTATAATATGATTCGTAGGTAGGTGCTTGCTACTCACCCCAGTGCTTATGCTCGACGCTTATGCCAGCCATCTCTATGGCTCGTGTCGTTATTGTCATGCATAGCTCCTCTATGGATGATGGGTTGAAGTAGAAGGATGGCGATGCGGGGATGACTACTGCTCCAGCCTCGGTTAGTGTCACCATGTTGCGTAGGTGAATGAGGGAGTAGGGTGCCTCGCGCACTACGACAACAAGCCTACGTCTCTGCTTGAGCATCACGTCGGCAGCACGTTCTATGAGTGTGCGCGATATTCCAGCAGCTATGCGCCCACATGTACCCATTGATGCTGGTATTATTATCATGGCATTCCAGCGCGATGAGCCACTTGCTGCTGATGACCACATGTCGTCGTTGGCAATGTTTACTATCTTTTGGCTTGTTGGCATGGTCACACCTTCAGCCTTAAGCACATCGGGTGCATTATCACTATATATTATGCCTATTGCCTCTACGCTGTCGTTGGCGATGAGCATCTCTACTGCCTGGCGTGCATATATTGCACCACTTGCCCCTGTTATTGCTACAAGTACTCTCATCCCTATAACTCTAATATTTTACATTCAAGACCCATCTCGCGTGTTGCGCGTAGCAGTGCTGGCAGCACATAACTTGTGTTGCGGAATGATTTCGCGCTGTCGTGTAGCGATATTATGTCGCCACCACGTAGACCCTTTATTGTGCCACGTAGACACTTCTTGGGTGATATGTGTGTGTTGTAGTCGCGTGATAGCACATTCCACATCACTATGCGGTAGCGCTGCGATAGGCTCAATAGCTGCTTACGTGTTATCTGTGCATAGGGAGGCCTGAAGAGCTCGGTATGTACCATGTCGCCCGCGAGGTCCACATCCTCGATATATCTATCCAGCGACATTCGCCAACCCTTCTGGTGTGAGTATGTGTGGTTGCCAATCTTGTGCCCTCTGTCGAGAATCATCTGGTATAGGTCGGGGTACAACTCGACATTCTTGCCCAGCACGAAGAATGTGGCCTTGGCATTATAGCGGTCGAGGGTCTGTAGTATCCACTCTGTCACGCCAGGTGTGGGACCATCGTCAAAGGTGAGATATACTCCCTCCGGGTCGTCCATGCTCCACACAACATTTGGGAACATCCAGCGTAATAGTGCATTTTCTCGTACTCTCATTCTGCTATATGTTGTTCTCTGTAGTTACCAAGGTGCAAAAGTAACTTTTTTTTCGTAAATCAAAAAATATGGTTACCTTTGTATATATATAACGCCTCTTTTGCTCGCAAATTGCGGTGGTGAGGATAAACTCTTTTTGTTATGAGACTACGATTTTCTATCCTATGTGCGGCCATTATTGCCGTGCTTATGTGTGGCTGTAGGGTGCAGAATAGTATCCCCGAGAAGACTACTGCGGGCAATGGCTACGATGTTGTTGTGTTGTGCGACGATGCGCTGTGGGCAGGTGATGTATCTACCGCTGTGAGTGATGTCCTCGAACTTGAGGCGCCAGGTCTTACGCGCCCCCAGGGTTACTTCAGCATCGTTAAGCATGTAGCACCTAACATGGCTACAGATGTAGATAAGAAGTATCCTAACCTTCTTGCCCTCTCTGTTAATCCTACCGTCGTGGAGCCATCATATAGCGTCTCACGAAATGTGTATGCACGACCACAGACCGTCGTTGTTGTCACAGCACCAGATAACGAGACTATGGCAACATACCTTGTGGCTGTAGGTGAGCAGATACGTGATGTCATGGAGGAGGGAGAACGTCGTAGAGATATAAACTTTAGCTCGGCACGCCCTGCCGACCAACTCATGGCATACTTCAAGGAGTTCACAGGTCTCGAGATGGTCATCCCCGCAAACTTCTATAAGGCAACTACTGCCGATGAGGAGCTCTTGTGGTTCATCCGCGACTATCCTAATAAGGCGCAGTATATCTTCGCCTTCACCATGCCATACGATACAGCAAATGACGATGTATATATGCGTGCAACAGAGGCTCTACATGCCATAGATGATAAGTTTAATACCATCTCGAGTAAGGGTGCTGAAGGCTCATTTATGCGTATCTCGGAGCAGCCTATGTCGTGCTATGTAACAGATGGTGTAGATGTCAACGGTCGCCAGTGGCTCGAGATTCGTGACTGGTGGGAGGTGGCTAATGACTTTATGGGTGGCCCATTTGTTGCCTATGTATACTTCGATGAGGCTAATTCCGAGGCCAAGGTTATCATCTTTGCTCTCTATGCTCCCGAGGATCCACAACGCAATCTCCTTCGAGAGCTCGAGCACCTAATCTATACTGTGAAATAAGGCGTGATGTAATACATATAAAAGAGAGGGGTTGTCGAAAGTGACAACCCCTCTCTTATGGTTTAAGCAGGCATATTACTTGATGCGCTCGTAGTACTCACGAGTACGAGTATCAACGCGAATCTTGTCGCCAGTGTTGATGAACAAAGGCACCTTGATAGTAGCGCCTGTGTTTACAGTGGCAGCCTTCAATGAGTTTGTAGAGGCGGTATCACCACGTACGCCTGGCTCTGTGTATGTGATCTCCATGTCAACGATAGGGGGCAACTCTGCAGAGAGAACTGTCTCCTTCTCTGTGTGGAACATAACCTCCACAATCTGGCCATCGGCCATAAGGTCGGCATTGTTGATGAGGTTCTTGTCGATGTTAATCTCCTCGAATGTCTCTGTGTGCATGAAGTGTGCACCGAGGTCATCCTCATATGTGAACTGGTAAGGACGACGTTCTACACGTACCTGCTCAATCTTCTGTGATACTGAAGAGAAGGTCTTGTCGAGAACGTTACCATTCTCGAGGTTCTTGAGCTTTGAACGCACGAATGCGGGACCCTTACCGGGCTTGCAGTGCTGGAAGTCAACAACGATAAATGTCTTGCCATCCATCTCTACGCACATGCCAATCTTAATGTCAGATGCTGTAATTGTCATAGTAATGTTATTATTTAGTTAATTTATATGTTCTTAATGGGTATTGTAAGCATCGCTACAACCGCGCAAAGATATAAATTTATTCGCAAAACGACAAAAAAAGGTGTCGCTTCGGAGTGAATTTATTCGTGTTGTTGCTACCGTTGCTATCTGTCGAATGCCTGTGCCTTGAGTGCTATGCCCTCGCCGTCGGGTGTCACCAGCACAACGCCTGCCTCCTCACGTGTGATATGTCCTATGACATCCACCAGGCCCAGGCGCATTACCTTCTCCTGCATCTCGAGTGGCACGGTGAAGAGTAGCTCATGGTCCTCGCCACCATTGAGGGCTGCGATTACAGGATCTATGTGCATCTCCTCTGCAAGGTCTGTCGTCTGCTTGGCGATAGGTATACGTTCGAGGTATATGCGTGCTCCGCACCTCGACGAACGACATATCTGGCGTAGGTCAGAGGCTAGGCCATCTGATAGGTCTATCATAGATGTTGGCATGATGCCCTCCTCGCGTAGTGCCTCAAGGACATTCTTGCGTGCGCGGGGCTTGAGGTAGCGTTCAAGGAGGTACTCATAGCCTGCGAACTGCGGCTCGGGATTATCCACATCCTTCAATACGCGTTTTTCACGTTCGAGGAGGTGGAGACCCATGTATGCAGCGCCGAGGTTTGAGGTTATGCATATTAGGTCGTGTTCCTTTGCGCCCGAACGATATACTACGTCACTCTTCTTTGCGCGACCTATAGCCGTTACGGTTATAACGAGACCATTTACGGATGCTGTGGTGTCGCCACCAACAAGGTCCACGCCGAGTTCCTCGCATGCACACTCCATACCCTCGTATAGTGCATCGAGTGCCTCAACAGATATCTTTGCCGAGATACCGAGGGCTACGACAAGCTGTTCGGGTTTGGCGTTCATCGCAAGGATGTCGTATACGCCACGCACCACGCACTTATAGCCGAGGTGCTTGAGTGGGAAGTAGCCGAGGTCGAAGTCTATACCCTCTGTCATCATATCTGTTGACATGACCATCACCTCGTCGCCGAGGTCTATTACTGCGGCATCGTCACCAGCACCCATAAGAGTGCTTTTGTTGCGTCTCTTGAGACGTGATGTGAGGCGGTCAATAAGACCAAATTCGCCCAGTGAGGCAATCTCTGTAGTGTTCCTATTAGCCATTTTGTGACAATAAATAAAATTTTTGCAAAAATACTTTTTTGATTGGTAAATTGCAAAAAAAAATATATCTTTGCCTCAAATTTTTTTAACCCAATATCTTATAAATTGTTTTAGAGATGTTAAATATAATTCTTTTTGGTGCACCAGGATGTGGTAAGGGTACGCAGGCGGCGCGTCTTGCAGAGCACTACGACCTATATCATATCTCAACAGGCGAGGTTATACGTTCAGAGATACAGCGTGGTACGGAGCTCGGCAAAAGCATGGAGGCCTATATATCACGTGGCGAGCTTGCCCCCGACTCGATCGTCGTTGAGATGGTGCGCGACTATATGCGTACGCATAGCGATAAGGGTTGTATCTTTGATGGTTTCCCACGCACCACTGCGCAGGCCGAGATCTTCGATAAGTTGCTTGCAGAGATGAACTCGAAGGTGGATGTGATGATTTATATGGATGTTCCAGAGGAGGAGCTCGTTAAGCGTATCTTGTTGCGCGGTAAGGATTCTGGTCGTGCTGACGACGCATCGGAGGATGTCATCCGCAATCGTATCGAGGTATACCGTGCGCAGACAGCCATCGTTGCCGAGCACTACACTGCACAGCAGAAGTATGCCGAGATTGATGGTCTTGGCACTATGGATGAGGTATTCGACCGTCTATCGAAGGTTATCGATGCCAAAAGGTAGAGAAGATTGGTAGAAATATACTATACGGGCGATGCTGAACAATAAATTCGGTATCGCCCGTGTTACTATAATATGATTAGTAAAGGAATGAAAAGGGGTGCTTTAATCGTCGTTATGCTTTTGTGTGTGGTTGTGGCCATGGCACAAGGTTATGGCGTGCGCGACGTCAGCAATGTGCACCGTATTGACGAACGCCGCTTCGTCACAAACCCCGATGGCATACTCTCGCACGAGGCTGTCGCGGCGATAGACTCTATGTGCTACTCGCTTAAGCAGCGCGGCATAGCCGAGGTTGTTGTCGTGGCTCTTAAGGATATTGAGCCACGCGATATGCTTGGCTTTTCGCAGGAGCTATTCGAGGGGTGGGGTGTCGGCGATGATGAGTTGGATAATGGTCTTGGCATTCTCCTTGTTGAGGATATGCGCGAGGTGCGCTTCCATACGGGCTATGGCCTCGAGGCTGCGCTCCCCGATGCGCTGTGCTATAAGATACAGCAGGACTATATGGTGCCTCTGTTCCGCGAGGGTGACTACTCTTCGGGTATGGTACTCGGCATGCGTGCTATAGATGCCACGCTGTCGGGTGCGGAGCTTCCTGCGGCTGTGGACGAGGCGGATGAGGATGCGATGATGATGGCGCTTATCATTGTTGTTGTACTCTTTCTTTTGCCTATGTTACTGCTTGTGCGTCACTCATATAACCTCACGAAGTGTCCTAACTGTGGTAAGCATAAGCTGAAGGTTGTTGGGAAGCGTGAGGTTAGGGAGTCGGAGACAACGACACTTGTTATCGAGAAGCTTGTGTGCGACAATTGTCACTCGGAGCATACGCGCACCACACGCCGTAACAATGGAGGCAGTGGCGGTGGTGGTATCTGGATATTCCCAATGGGTGGCATGGGCCGTGGTGGTGGCTTTGGTGGCGGCTCCTTCGGTGGTGGCTCGTTTGGCGGTGGCGGCTCAAGCTCGAGTTGGTAGAGATTAGATGAAATTATTAACTAAAAATTTAATATTATGAAAAACAAGGGTTTATGGATAGCTATAGGCATCGTTGTCGTGGTTATCATAGTGGTAATATCGAGCTACAATGGTCTCGTTAAGATGAGTGAGGAGGCGATGATGGCGTGGTCTAATGTGGAGACGGCATACCAGCGTCGTAGTGACCTCATCCCCAACCTCGTAAATACCGTTAAGGGTTATGCGGCGCATGAGTTGGAGACGTTGCAGTCGGTGACAGATGCTCGTACCAAGGCTACATCTGTAACTATCGACCCATCTACTGCCACACCAGCGCAGATGGAGGCATGGATGGAGGCGCAGGATGAGGTTAATGGTGCATTGGGTCGCCTTATAGCTGTTGCGGAGAGTTATCCAGACCTCAAGGCTAATGAGAACTTTATGCAGCTACAGCAGCAGCTCGAGGGCACAGAGAATCGTATATCTACTGAACGTAGAAAGTATAACGAGGCTGTGCGTGAGTATAACGTGGCCATACGTCGCTTCCCATCTAACATCATCGCTGGTATGTTTGGCTTCGAGAAGATGGAGTTGTTTGAGGCTGCGGAGGGTGCAGATGAGGTGCCCGTAGTGGAGTTTTAGTCTGTTGCGGTAAGAATACATCTTGTTATTCACTCTTTTAGGTTATTGGGACTGGCTATGTACTTTTTAGCCAGCCCCTTTTTTATACTCTTGAATCTTTTGGATTTATCTCTTGCTCTTTCCAACTATTTTTAGTATATTTGCGCATACTTTATACTAATGTAAACGGAATAAGATAGATATGAGATTTGTAGGTAGACTTCTCACCGCGATATTTACACTTGGATTATTAAGCATCACAGCCTCTATGGCGCAGGTTAATGAGCCTGATGCCGACCAGGCCCTCGCCCCCACGGAGGAGTGGGTGCGCATGACGCCCGAGGAGTATATCTACAGGTGGCGCACAACGGCGGTGGAGCATATGGAGCACTATGGCATCCCCGCGAGCATCACTCTCGGCCAGGCTATCCTCGAGTCGGGATATGGCAATGGTTACCTGGTACGTGTTGCAAACAACCACTTCTGCATAAAGTGTAAGAAGTCGTGGACGGGAGGTCGCATAACGCATGCTGACGACAACCCTGACGACTGCTTCCGTGTATACGATAGCCCCGAGGCATCATTCCGCGACCATGCCGACTTCCTCAATGAGGGTACGCGCTACGACTTCCTCTTTGCCTACGCTACTGACGACTATAAGAGTTGGGCAAAGGGCCTTAAGCAGGCGGGCTATGCCACAGCACACGACTACGACCAGCGTCTTATAAACATCATCGAACGCTATAGCCTTCACATCCTCGATGGCAAGGATGGCATAGCTCGCTATGATGAGTATATGGCCCATGAGCTCGGCATCGACCTTCAGGCACTTGCTGGTGAGGCTGCCGCAGAGGAGAGTGTTACGCAGATAGAAGAACGAGGTGTTGCTCCTCGAGACATAGCAACAGCATATGCCGATAGTGGCATTGACCCAAATAACTTCCGTGTGACTATGAACTCGCACCACGGCTACAACGTATACCTCACAAATGGTGCTCACTACATTGTTGCCAAGGCGGGTGATAGCTTTGCGAGCCTCGGTGCTCTCTTCGATATTGCCCCTGCCACGTTGCGTAAGTTCAATGACCTTAAGGGTGAGGTGGAGCCTGCGGCGGGAGATATCGTCTATATCGAACGTAAGGCGTCGCGCTGGAATGGTGATGCTGTGTACCATACTGTTGTGGCGGGTGAGAACCTATACCTCATCTCGCAGCTCTACGGCATACGTCTACAACCGCTGTCGAAGCTCAATAGGGTACGTGCCAGCGAGACGTTGACACCCGGTCAGACGATAAAGTTGAGATAGAACGAAAGATAAAAACATATACTCATGAGTACATTAAGAGAGAAAATCTTGGAGGCGATAGTTAAGAAGTCGACCCTCAAACAGCAGATCTTCGATAACACCTTCTCGGTATTTAACGAGCTCAAGGAGACACTCTTTGAGATGGCGTCGGAGATTGATGATGAGCTTGATGGTAAGCTCGACCGTCGTGTGCGTATCGAGTACCGCGACCGTGGTAAGTTCGAGGCGCAGTTGCAGGTGGCAAGCGACATATTGATCTTCCAGATGCATACTGACATCTTTGAGTTCGATGCTAACCATATCATCTGGCAAAATGGCTATGTGCAGCAGGATAGGGATAACTCGTACGTCGGCGTTATCAACATCTACAACTTCCTGTCTGACTCGTTGAAATATAACCGTAATGCCGATGAGGGTTATCTTATTGGTCGCATCTTCATCAACCGCGAGAGGTGCTTCTTCGTTGAGGGTAAGCGACAGACGTTAGTGCGCCCTATGGCCTTCGGCACACGTAAGATTGACCGTGATGGCCTTGTCGGTGTCATCGAGACGGCTATAAACTATGCCCTTAACTTCGACCTCTTGATGCCTCCCTACGAGGAGAATATACGTGTCACTGTTGACCAGTTTAACTCGAAGCTCGACAACTCGAAGTTTACAACAGGTAAGCGCTTGAGTTATAACTTCTCTATCGACGATATTTAGGTCGAGGAGTCTGATGGATAATTACGAACTTAAACTATACTATTATGAGAAGATTGTTTATGACTATAGGCCTGCTCCTCGCTGTTGTTACAGCCACTGCGCAGGTCAGCTATCTTGAGATGGTCGATGCGCGACAGGTGCCCACGGACTACATCGCACCCTCGTCTCTCACCCCTGTTGATGGTACACACCAGTATATGGAGCTCGATGGTAAGCGTGTTGTGCTCTACGACTATGCCAAGCCCGGCAATGGTAGGGTGGTGTTCACGGCCAGCGATGTGATTATGTCGTACCAGAAGTCGCCATGCGGCACTATGGCTATGTATGAGTTATGGAAGGATGGTTCACCACGCACCGAGATCTACCGCCACTCGTTCACCTCGGACTACTACATTGCATGCCCCGATGGCTCGACTATACTTATCGAGGATGTGCGTGATATATCATTCTCTCCCGACTCGAAGTTCTTGGCTATGAGTTACCAGAACGACCTCTTTGTCTATAACCTCGAGACAAATGAGATATATAACATCACGGATGATGGTAGATGGAATCATATCATTAACGGTACTACCGACTGGGTGTATGAGGAGGAGTATGGCTTCACGCAGGCCTATGCCTTCTCTACTGATGGCCAGGAGATAGCATATCTAAAGTTTGATGAGAGTAGTGTTCGTGAGTTCGAGATGATGCGCTTCGATAATGAGCTCTACAATGCAGCATACCGCTTCAAGTATCCAAAGGCTGGTGATGACAACTCTATCGTCACCCTCCATGTCTACAACCTCGCTACGCGCGAGACTCGCCAGGTGGATACGGGAGCAGAGATTGATCAGTACATCCCACGTATCGGCTACACACCTGCTGGTAAGCTCTTCTACTATCGTGTCAACCGTCTGCAGAACCACTTCGAGGTTGTGCTTGTTGAGGATGATGGCTCACAGCGCGTGATTTATGATGAGAGGGATGACAGATATGTGGAACGTCCTAATGCTGCGACCATCACCTTCATCGACGAGGATCGTTTCATCGTGCGTGAGGAGACTACTACGGGCTGGTTCCACCTATACTTGCACTCTGTGGCTGATGGCCGCCTCAATGCCATCACATCGGGCGAGTGGGAGGTGACACAACTTGTGGGCCTTGCTCCTAACAATAAGAGCCTCTACTACATCTCTACCGAGCAGTCGCCAGAGGAACGTCATCTCTATGTCGTGAACCTCGATGGTAGCAAGAAGCGTTGCTTGCTCTCGAAGCCTGGCTACTGGCGAGTATATCCATCTGCCGATATGAAGTATTTTGCTGCCGAGCACTCTGCAACAGACTGCTATCCTACAGCTGCGGTATACGATGCTAATGGCAAGGAGGTTCGTTCGTTGATGTTGGGCGATGTTGATCAGACGGCTACACCTGCTTATCAGCGTAACTACTATAGCTTCACTACAGAACGTGGTGATGTGCTTCGCTACTTCCTCATCTACCCAAAGAACTATGACCCATCGAAGAGGTATCCTGTGTTGCTCACACAGTACTCTGGCCCTGGCTCACAGCAGATAGAGAATCGCTATACTACAGATTGGGAGGAGACACTCGCACGTAACGGCTATATCGTGGCATGCTGCGATGCTCGTGGCACAGGCTACCGTGGTGAGAACTTCAAGAAGGTGACATATGGTAATCTCGGTTATGCAGAGGTGCAGGACCAGATATCCTTTGCACGTCATCTCTCGCGTCAGCCATTCATTGATGCATCACGCATAGGTATCTACGGCTGGTCTTATGGTGGCTTCATGGCACTTGGCTGTGCACTTAAGGGTGATGGTCTCTTCAAGATGGCTATAGCTGTTGCTCCTGTAACATCATGGCGTTATTACGACTCTATCTATACCGAGATATATAATGGTCTGCCACAGGATAACCCTGCAGGCTACGATGATAACTCGCCTATCAACTTTGCTGACCGCCTCTCTAATAACACACGTCTGCTCATCATTCACGGTACGGCGGATGATAACGTACACTTCCAGAATACTATGGAGATGTGTCGTGCGTTGAATGCTGCGGGTAAGCAGTACGACATGATGATCTATCCTGACCAGAATCACTCGATGCGTCCTAACGATATGATTAACATTCGTCAGAAGATGGTAGATTACTGTCTTGAGAATCTGTAGAAATGAGGCTGAATAAGAAGTCTATTTTGTCGTTCTTTGTTGATACAACAGCGCATCTACTTCCGCTAACGAATTATCTCATCAATGGGCAGTACGCCAAAGTACAGCCCATCGCCTCGAAATTCGCCGAGTGAAAGTATCTGCACTATTCTCTCAACAAATTTGCTTGCCCCGGGAATGCTCATTTACGATTAGTAAACTGCGGTTTTTCGGGCTTCACAAGCCTAAAACTACATCTTTTTATTCAACCCCAACAAAATGGAGATGACTGATTAGTCATCTCCATTTCTTATTGTGTTATATAAGAGCTCTTTACTTATCCCTCTTTGGTAGTAGCTCTGTCAGTGAGCCAAGTGCGCCCACGAGGTTGCTTGCCTCAAATGGTAGGAATACTGTCTTGGCATGCTCACCGCCACCTATCTCCTTGAGTGTATCTACGTACTTCATGAGGAGCATGTAGGTTGCTGGGTCGGTCTTTGACTCTGCTATGGCATCTGCAACCTTGCGTATAGCCTCCGCCTCGGCTGTCGCCTGTAGTACCTTGGCATCTGCTTCACCCTGGGCCTTGAGTATCTGTGTCTGTTTCTCTGCCTCCGCCTGGTTTATCTGCGACTCCTTCTCGCCCTCCGACTGCAATATCATAGACTCCTTCTGTCCCTTTGCCTCGAGCACCTTGGCGCGACGTTCACGTTCTGCCTGCATCTGCTGCTCCATGGCACGACGTACAGACTCTGGTGGTGTTATATCCTGAAGCTCAACGCGGTTTACCTTCACGCCCCACTTGTTTGTTGCCTCGTCGAGCACGACACGTAACTTGGAGTTTATGGTGTCGCGTGATGTGAGGGTCTCGTCAAGCTCCAACTCGCCGATGACATTACGTAGTGTTGTCTGTGTTAGCTTCTCGATGGCATTTGGTAGATTGTCAATCTCGTAAACGGACTTCACGGGGTCTACAATCTGGAAGTAGAGCAGTGCATTGATTGTTGTCGTTACGTTATCCTTGGTTATGACACTCTGCTTGTCGAAGTCGTAGACCTGCTCACGGAGGTCTATGCGCGACGTAGACTTTATAACGGCATACTTCTGACCATTCACCACCATCTCGGTGCGCTGTGACACCTCGCGTGCACGGTCTATGATGGGGAAGAGGTAGTTTATGCCGGACTGCAGTGTGCGGTCGTAGCGGCCGAGGCGTTCTACGACACGTGTCTCGGACTGTGGAATAATCTTGAAGCCTTTGAGTACGTATAGTACTGCTATTATGGCAATGACAATGACGATTGTTAAGGGTGTAATCTCCATAACTATAGTTTTTTAACGGTTAATATTATACTATCTCGTGCTACCACCTCAACCTTCGTGCCCTTGGCTAAAGGTTCATTGTCGGCAGATATGGCGCGCCAGTCTATGCCATCAATCATCACGCGACCATTGGTGTCGTTAGGCTCGATGTCGAGACATACTATGCCGCGCTTGCCAATGATGGCATCGGCGTTTGTTTTCATCTTCTCACCTTTGTTGTAGAATAGGCGCTTTAGTAGTGGACGCACGCCGAGGAGTGCCAGGAGGGATACTGCGGCGAAGATGATGAACTGCATCTCTATTGATGTCTCCAATGCTGCACCTATGGCGGCACCTGCTGCACCTATGCTTATGCATATCACGGCGAAGCCTGCGGTGAACATCTCGACGATGAAGAGTAGTAGGGCGGCAAGGGCCCAATAATACCAAATTTCCATTCTCTGTAACTATTTTTTAATTAGACGGTTTAATATCTATTTTCTTCTATCAAAGTTAGTAATTTTTTTTGGTATCTGCAATAATAGTAATACACAAATTTTTGCTTTAAAAAAATTCTCGTTTTGATTATTAAAGAATAAAAAAATAGTTGTATATTTGTATGATTGAAATAAACTTAAATAAAGAACCTTATGATACGTCACATTGTTATGTGGAAGTTCCGCCGCGACATGGAGGAGACTCCTCAACAGATTGCTAACGAGATGAAGCAGCGTCTTGAGTCATTAGTGGGTAAAATAGATGGACTTGTTAATGCCGAGGTGGGTGTTAATATCAAGGAGACAGCCTCATCTTATGATGCCGTTCTTACTGCAGATTTTCTCTCTATGGAGGCCATGGAGGCATATAAGGTGCACCCCTTGCATGTTGTCATCAGCGACTATTGCAAGGAGAGACGCTTGGAGAGAGTAGATGTGGACTATCAACTATAAAGCAGATAATATAGATTTAAAACTAATATAGCTATGCAGAAAAGAATTATTGAGTGCGTACCTAACTTTTCGGAGGGTCGCAATGCCGATGTTATCAAGCAGATTACTGATGTTATCGAAGCAGCCAAGGGCGTCAAGCTCCTCGATGTTGATCCAGGTGAGGCTACAAACCGTACCGTGGTGACCTTCGTAGGTGAGCCAGAGGCTGTGTGCGATGCTGCTGTTGCTGCCATCAAGCGTGCTACGGAGCTTATCGATATGCGCCAGCATAAGGGTGCTCATCCACGTATGGGTGCTTGCGACGTATGTCCTCTTATCCCTGTTTCTGGTATCACCTTGGAGGAGTGCGCGGAGCTTGCACGTGCTCTCGCAAAGCGCATCTCGGAGGAGACAAACGTTCCTACATACTGCTATGAGGCTGCTGCCTTCAAGCCAGAACGTCGTAACCTTGCCGTATGCCGTGCTGGTGAGTATGAGGCGTTGCCCGAGAAGATGATGGACGAGGAGCGCAAGCCTGACTTTGGCGCCCGCCCATATGATGAGGGTGTTGCGAAGACAGGTGCTACTGCCGTAGGTGCTCGTGACTTCCTTGTGGCGGTAAACTACAACCTCAATACTACATCTACACGTCGTGCTAATGCCATCGCCTTCGATGTCCGTGAGAAGGGCCGTCCTATGCGTGAGGGTAACCCTATCGTTGGTAAGATTATGAAGGATGAGAATGGTAACACCATCATGAAGCCAGGTACACTCAAGGCATGTAAGGCTATTGGCTGGTTCATCGAGGAGTATGGCATCGCACAGGTATCTATGAACATGACAAACCTCTCTGTGACACCTCTACATGTTGCTTTTGATGAGGTATGCCGTGCTGCCGAGGCTCGTGGTGTACGTGTTACAGGTGCCGAGATTGTGGGTCTTGTGCCAAAGAGTGCGTTGGTGGATGCAGGTCGTCACTTCCTCCGCAAGCAGAACCGTTCTACAGGTCTTCCAGAGAGAGAGTTGGTGCGCATAGCCATCGAGTCTATGGGTCTTGGTAACCTTAAGCCATTCAACCCCGATGAGAAGGTTGTTGAGTATATCCTCGAGGCAGACCAGAATAAGGGTGTTAAGAAGCTCGTAGATATGACATGCACAGGCTTTGCCGAGGAGACAGCAAGCGAGTCTCCAGCTCCTGGTGGTGGCTCTATTTCGGCATACATGGGTGCCTTGGCTGCAGCCCTCGGTACTATGGTTGCTAATCTATCGTCACACAAGGCCGGTTGGGATGATCGTTGGGAGTACTTCTCTAACTGGGCAGATAATGGCATGGCTGTGATGAATGAGTTGCTCTACCTCGTTGATGAGGATACTGCTGCCTTCAACAAGATTATGGATGTCTTCGGCATGCCAAAGGGTACTGACGAGGAGAAGGCTGCACGTGCTGCTGCCATGGAGGCTGCTACGCTATACGCCACACAGGTGCCTTTGCGCACTATGAAGGCTGCGTATAAGGCATTCGATGTTGTACGTGCTATGGCCGAGGAGGGTAACCCTAACTCTGTGTCGGATGCTGGTGTAGGTGCTTTGGCTGCTCGTTCAGCCGTTATGGGCGCATGCCTCAATGTCAAGATTAACGCTGCGGGCCTCAAGGATAGAGCTGCGGCAGAAGCCTTGGTTAAGGAGGCAGAGGAGATTCAGGCTCTCGCACAGAAGGCCGAGGCCGAGGTATTGGCTGTCGTAGAGAGCAAGATACAGTAATTAACCCTAACACCTTAATCTATCATGACAGATTTCCAGAAAGATATATTGGCGGGTATTCCTGATCCGCTACCTGCGCCCAAGGCGTATGATGTAACTGCTAATCATGCACCAAAGCGTAAGGATATCCTCACCGATGAGGAGAAGAAGTTGGCCTTGGCAAATGCCTTGCGCTACTTCCCCGAGAAGTACCATGCGGAGCTTGCTCCCGAGTTCTTGGAGGAGCTCAAGAGATATGGTCGCATCTATATGTATCGTCTACGCCCCGACTATGAGATGCGTGCACGTTCTATAGATGAGTATCCTGCACGTTCACGTCAGGCTGCAGCCATCATGCTTATGATACAGAACAACCTCGATAAGGCTGTTGCGCAGCACCCCCACGAGCTTATCACCTACGGTGGTAATGGTGCGGTGTTCCAGAACTGGGCGCAGTATCGCTTGGCGATGAAGTACTTGGCAGAGATGACAGACGAGCAGACCCTCGTCATGTACTCTGGTCATCCCTTCGGTCTCTTCCCATCACATAAGGATGCGCCACGTGTTGTTGTGACTAACGGTATGGTCATCCCTAACCACTCGTCACAGGATGATTGGGAGCGCTTCAATGCCCTCGGTGTGTCGCAGTATGGCCAGATGACAGCTGGCTCATACATGTATATTGGCCCACAGGGTATCGTTCACGGTACTACCATCACTGTTATGAATGCTGCGCGTAAGCGTATGAAGCCTGGACAGAAGGACTTGAAGGGTATGTTGTTTGTGACAGCAGGTCTCGGTGGTATGTCGGGTGCACAGCCCAAGGCTGGTAACATCTCGGGCGTTGTGAGCATCACTGCCGAGGTTAACATTGCGGCTGCCGAGAAGCGTCATAAGCAGGGTTGGGTAGATGAGTTGTACTCATCACTCGACGAGCTCATCCCACGTGTTAAGCAGGCTGTGCAGAACAAGGAGGTCATCTCATTTGCATATGTGGGTAATGTTGTTGACTTGTGGGAACGTCTTGCCGAGGAGGATATCAACGTGGACCTTGGCTCTGACCAGACATCGTTGCATAACCCATGGGCTGGTGGTTACTACCCTGTGGGCTACTCATATGAGGAGTCTAACCGCATGATGGCCGAGGAGCCAGAACGCTTCAAGGAGTGTGTCCGTGAGTCGTTGCGACGTCATGTGGCAGCTGTAAATAAGCTCACAGCGCGTGGTATGTACTTCTTCGACTATGGTAATGCCTTCCTTTTGGAGTCATCACGTGCTGGTGCCGATATCATGGCCGAGAATGGTAAGTTCCGCTATCCATCGTATGTTCAGGATATCATGGGTCCTATGTTCTTCGACTACGGTTTTGGTCCATTCCGTTGGGTGTGTACATCGGGCAAGGAGGAGGATCTTGTCACCTCTGACCGCATTGCTGCCGAGGTTCTTGACGCTATGCTTAAGGAGGCACCAGAGGAGATTCAGGGACAGCTTGCTGACAACCTACATTGGATTCGTGAGGCTATGGAGAATAAGCTTGTCGTAGGCTCACAGGCGCGTATCCTCTATGCCGACTCCGAGGGTCGTACACGCATAGCCCTCGCCTTCAACGAGGCTATTAAGCGTGGTGAGATATCTGCTCCTATCGTACTTGGTCGTGACCACCACGACGTGTCGGGTACCGACTCACCATATCGTGAGACATCTAACATCTACGATGGCTCGAGCTTCTGTGCCGATATGGCTGTTCACAACGTCATCGGTGACTCATTCCGTGGCGCAACATGGGTATCTATCCACAATGGTGGTGGCGTAGGCTGGGGTGAGGTTATCAACGGTGGCTTCGGTATGGTTATCGATGGCTCGGAGGACTCTGCACGTCACATCAAGGATATGTTGTTGTGGGATGTTAACAATGGTATTGCGCGCCGTAGCTGGGCACGTAATGAGGGTGCTATGTTCGCCATCAAGCGCGAGATGGAACGTACACCATTGCTCAAGGTTACCCTTCCTAACATTGCCGATATGGACCTTATCGAGAAGGTCTACAACGAGAATAAGTAGTATAACAATTAAATAGGTATATATATGATTCATTATATAAGTGCTGAGCACCTCACCATTGCTCGTGTTGAGGAGATTCTTACCAAGGGTTATAAGTTGGCGTTAAGTGACGATGCGAAGGCTCGCATCAACCACTGCCGCGAGTACCTCGACCAGAAGACAAAGACCGTAGGTCGCCCTATCTATGGTGTGACTACAGGTTTCGGCTCGTTGTGTAACATCTCTGTTGAGGAGGAGGGTTTGTCGCAGTTGCAGAAGAACCTCATGATGTCGCACGCCTGCGGTACAGGCCAGCGTGTGCCCTCGGAGATTGCTCGCCTCATGATTCTTCTCAAGGTACAGTCACTCTCTTATGGCCACTCTGGTGTCCAGCTCATCACTGTAGAACGTCTTGTGGAGATGTTCAACAACAACATCATCCCTGTTGTCTATGAGCAGGGCTCGTTGGGTGCTTCGGGCGACTTGTCACCATTGGCACACATGTGCTTGCCACTCTTGGGCTTGGGTCATGTGGAGATTGACGGTGAGGTCGTTGAGGGTAGTGTTATGATGGAGAAGATGGGCTGGGAGCCTATCACTCTCTGCTCGAAGGAGGGTCTCGCACTGCTTAACGGCACACAGTTCATGTCGGCATATGGTGTATACTCATTGATCAATGCACAGCGCTTGAGCAAGTGGGCAGACCACATTGGTGCTATGTCTCTCGATGCCTTCGATGGTCGCATGGAGCCTTTCGAGCACAACGTGCACGCCATCCGTCCTCACAACGGTCAGATTGAGACTGCGAAGAACTTCCGTGAGATATTGGAGGGTAGCGAGATTGGCCAGCAGCCAAAGAAGCATGTCCAGGATCCATACTCGTTCCGTTGCATCCCACAGGTGCATGGCGCATCGAAGGATACTATCGCCTATGTTGCCAGTGTCCTCGAGACAGAGATTAACTCGGCTACTGATAACCCAACAATCTTCCCTGATACTGATGAGGTTATCTCTGCTGGTAACTTCCACGGTCAGCCTATCGCTGTGGCTATGGACTTCCTCGCTATTGCTGTTGCCGAGCTTGGTAACATCTCTGAACGCCGTACTTATAAGCTCATCTCTGGTGCTCGCAACCTCCCTAACTTCCTTGTTGCTAACCCAGGCCTCAATAGCGGCTTCATGATTCCACAGTATACCGCTGCCTCTATCGTTAGCCAGTCGAAGGGTCTATGCTGGCCAGCGTCGTGCGACTCTATCCCATCATCACAGGGTCAGGAGGATCATGTGAGCATGGGCTCGAATGCTGCTACCAAGCTATGGAAGGTTGTCCAGAATACAGAACGTGTCTTGGCTATTGAGCTTATGAACTCGGCACAGGCGTTGGAGTTCCGTCGTCCTTTGCGTTCGTCGGCCACTGTTGAGGCTATGTTTGAGGCATATCGCAAGGTTGTACCATTCGTGGATAACGACACTGTTATGTATCCTCATATCGCAACATCTGTAAACTTCCTTAACGACTATGAGATTGCTCGTTAAAAATATAGGTGTGCTCGTTGGCATCGACGAGAGTGGTCGTCTTAAGGTCGAGGGTAAGGCTATGGCCGATATCCAGACGCTTGAGAATGCATGGCTTCTGGCCGATGACGGGCGTATCGTTGACTATGGCACTATGGAGAGGCTACCCTCGGAGGAGGGTTGCCATCTCCTCGATGCCGAGGGTGGCTGGCTCTTTCCATCATTCTGCGACTCGCATACACATATAGTATATGCTGGTAGCCGTGAGCAGGAGTTCCTTGATAAGATTAATGGTCTGTCGTATGAGGAGATAGCAAAGAGGGGTGGTGGCATCCTTAACTCTGCCGACCGTCTCCACGACACATCGGAGGATGAGCTCTACCGCCAGGCTATGGAACGCATAGACGAGATTATCGCTATGGGTACAGGTCTTGTGGAGATAAAGTCGGGCTATGGTCTGACGTTGGAGGATGAGCTTAAGATACTGCGTGTCATCAAGCGCATACGCCAGACATCGCCTATCACCGTGCGTGCTACGTTCCTTGGTGCTCATGCCGTGGGTAGAGCATATAAGGGTCGTCAGGCAGATTATGTGGAGCATGTATGCAAGGATATGATGCCTGCTGTCGCCAAGGAGTCGCTTGCCGACTTTGTTGACGTATTCTGCGATAAGGGCTTCTTTACCGTTGAGGAGACGGCAAAGATTATGTCGGAGGGTGCGAAGTATGGCCTTCGTGCGAAGATTCACGCCAACGAGCTTGCTGTGTCGGGTGGCGTGGAGATAGGTGTCGAGCATAAGGCGTTGTCTGTCGACCATCTCGAGTCTATGGGCGACGAGCAGGTCGAGGCGTTGCGTGGTAGCGATACTATGCCTACTATGTTGCCTGGCTGTGCCTTCTTCCTCGGCATAGGCTATCCTCCTGCGCGTAAGATGATTGATGCGGGTCTGGCTGTAGCTCTCGCCTCGGACTTCAATCCAGGCACTGCGCCATCGGGTAATATGCGTTTCGTATGCTCGTTGGGCTCTATCAAGATGAAGATGACCCCTGCCGAGGCTCTCAATGCCGCAACGCTTAATAGCGCTTGTGCTATGGGTGAGAGCCGCAACTATGGCTCTATCACACGTGGTAAGGTTGCAAACTTCTACATCACCAAGCCACTGCCATCGTTGGCATATTTGCCTTATGCCCACCAGACGCCTATCATACGTAGGGTTGTGCTTAATGGTCAGGAGATAACTAAATAGTATTGATTATGAAGAGATTATTTAAAAGTGTTGTTGCGCTTATTGCTGCATTCTCTACGGTGGGTTGCTGCTCGGAGGGTTGTGCTGATGCGCAGTTGTCGAAGGAGGATGCTGTGCTTGAGACCATCATGACACGTCGTTCTATCCGCGATTATAAGGCGGAGCCAGTATCGCGCGAGCAGATGGCCAAGGTTATCGAGTGTGGTATATATGCTCCAAGTGCTCTCAATCTGCAGCCATGGGCTGTGCGTGTTGTCGATGCCCCCGACTTTATCGATGGTGTTACGGCTATTGCTGTTGCGCAGCAGCCAGAGCTTAAGGATGATCCAACATTCCGTAATATCTTCCGCAATGCCTCTACCGTTGCCTTTGTGGCATGCCCCGAGGTGAGCTATAGTGGCGAGTACGACTGCGGTTTGTTGTCGGAGAATATGATGCTTGCGGCATGGAGCATGGGTATCGGCTCGTGCTGCTTGGGTAGTGTTGTGCCTATTATGATGTCTGATGAGGCAAAGCCATACCTTGATCGTCTACAGCTCCCCGAGGGCTATAAGTTGATGGTGGGTATCGCCTTTGGCTATCCCGAGGGTGATGTGCCTACAGCGCCAGAGAGGGATGCTTCGAAGGCCTACTACGTTGAGTAAATAAAAAGTGTATTTTGTCGTTACGCTTGCCCTCAAAATGCTCATTTACGATTAGTAAACTCCGCTTTTTCGGGCTTCGCAAGCCTAAAACTACATCTTTTTATTCACTCTCTTAAGTTATGAAGGGCTGACTAATTTACTTTTTAGTCAGCCCCTTGCTTTGCTATCTATTGCTTTACTATCTATTGCTTGCGCATTGCGTACCGCACCATCAGGAAGTTGAATGGGAAGGCTACGGTGTATACTATAGGGGTTATAAGTCCGTCGTGCACGTCGAAATGCTGACACACGGAAAAGCCTACAAACTGTATGGCGAAGAATATCGCGGCAGATATGCTGAAGGCTATGGCGCGACGTAGCGAGGGGCGTGTGCGGAAGGTGAAGTAGTTTGATAGAAGGAAGTTTGTTGTCATCCATGCCACAAAACCCAATGCATAGGCTACTGATGCATTTGTACCGCAGTACAGAAGCATCAGGTATACAACATTGTGCATGAAGAAGGATGCTACTCCCGAAGCCCAGAATTTCAGGAGCTCACGAGCATGTTGTCTCCTTTTATTCTTTTTGGTGTTAGTCATATTCATGACAAAGGTATTAAATTTAGTCCTATTTTCAAAGTATACATGCTATATAAATATATCTTTTTGTTGCATTAGTTGTTCTTTGAGGAATAAATCAAACAAATTATGATGTAAACAGTTATTTTTTTGTATCTTTGCGCGATTATATTCATATGTTGTGCGTGATGTGTGCGGTGGAGCATAGGATGTAGTCTGTAAATATTTATTGAACCAAACTTAAGTAGCGATGTTTTCAGAGCTTATATCATTGGACTGTTATAATACATTTCTCGTTGTCATGGCGGGCATAGCCCTTGTGGTATTCATCGCCCTCTACTTTGTTGAGGCGGGCTATGGCTATCTCTTCAACCCCAAGTTCGGCTTCCCAGTACCTAATAAGGTTGGCTGGGTGCTTATGGAGTCTCCTGTATTCTTTGCCATGGCGGCGCTGTGGTGGATGTCGGACTATGCTGTTGAGGCGGCGCCGTTGGCCCTCTTCCTAATGTTCGAGTTACACTACTTCCAGCGTTCTTTCCTCTTCCCAATGCTCATGCGAGGCAAGTCGAAGATGCCTGTGGGCATTGTGCTTATGGGTGCGGTGTTCAACACGTTGAATGCTGTCATGCAGGGTGGTTGGATATTCTATTACGCCCCCGAAATGGGTTACTATGATGGCTGGATGTCGAAGCCTTTCTTCTACATCGGCGCTGCTGTCTTCCTCTTCGGTATGATTACTAACATTCATTCAGATTACGTCATACGCAACCTCCGTAAGCCTGGTGACACCAAGCACTACATCCCTATGGGTGGCATGTTCCGCTATGTGTCGTCGGCAAACTATTTCGGTGAGTTTATGGAGTGGGTGGGCTTCGCCATCGCCTCATGGTCGTGGGCGGGTGTGCTCTTCGCATGGTGGACATTTGCCAACCTCGGACCACGTTCTGCATCGCTTTATAAGCGCTACGAGAGAGAGTTCGGTGAGGAGTTTACATCGCTAAAGCGTAAGCGTATAATACCATTCATCTACTAAAGATATTAGTTAAAAAACTATATACTCATGGAGAATAAGAAGAGACTCGAGGAGTCTAAATTGTTTACCCCCTATAAGCTTGGCAGTGTGGAGCTTCGCAATCGCGTGATTCGTTCTGCTGCCTTTGAGTCTATGGGTAAGGACTTCGGTCCTACACAGGCACTTAAGGACTACCACGTAAGCGTAGCAAAGGGTGGTGTAGGTATGACTACTGTTGCCTATGCCTCAATCAACCGTAGTGGTATATCGTTCAACAAGCAGCTATGGCTTCGTGACGAGATCGTGCCACAGTTGCGCGACCTCACTGACGCAGTGCACAAGGAGGGTGCTGCGGTTGGTATCCAGCTTGGCCACTGCGGTAACATGACACACTGGTCTACAGCGGGTAGCTTCCCAGTGTCGGCATCTAATGGCTTCAACCTCTACTCGCCAACCTTCCACCGCAGAATGAGTCGTAAGGAGATTATCGAGTTCGCCAAGGACTTCGGCAAGGCTGTGGAGACGGCATACAATGCAGGCTTCGACTCTGTGGAGGTACATGCTGGTCACGGATACCTCATCTCGCAGTTCCTCTCACCATATACCAACCACCGTCGTGATGAGTATGGCGGCTCGCTTGAGAACCGTATGCGCTTCATGAACCACTGCCTTGAGGAGGTTGTTGAGGCTGCGCGTAAGCGAGGTATGGGTGTGCTCGTTAAGCACAATATGGAGGATGGCTTCAAGCGTGGTATCCAGGTTCCAGAGTCTATAGAGATAGCGAAGCAGATAGAGTCATTCGGTGTTGATGGCATCGTTCTCTCATCTGGTTTCGTGTCGAAGGCCCCTATGGCTGTTATGCGTGGCCGCATCCCAACAAAGACTATGGGTTACTATATGGGTTGGAACGAGTGGCTGCAGAAGATTGTGGTTACACTCTTCGGTCAGTGGCTTATCAAGCAGTATGACTTTGAGGAGTGCTACTTCTTGGAGAATGCGAAGAAGTTCCGAGCAGCATTGAAGGGTCCATTGGTATATGTAGGTGGTTTGGTGTCACGTGAGGGTATCGAGAAGGTCCTCGATGAGGGCTTCGAGCTTGTGCAGATGGCGCGTGCTCTTGTCAACGATCCAGCCTTTGTGAATAAGCTTAAGGAGGGTGATATGGCCACACGCAGCGGTTGCGACCATCGTGACTACTGCATGGCACGTATGTACTCTGTAGATATGCAGTGCTGCCACAACTGTAAGGAGCCTATCCCAGAACGTTTGTGGCGCGAGATAAACAAGATTAAGTAGTAGGAAGCTATGTGTTTCAAGCGTAATAGGGGCGAGGTGCCACGCGGCTCGGCATGGGCATTGGTTACGGGTGCTGCCTTGGGTATTGGCCGTCAGTATGCCGAGAGACTCGCAGAGTTGGGCTATAATGTCTTGATGGTCGACATCCTCGAGTCTATTGCTACGGAGGCTGTTGCTGTTGCCGATAAGCACAAGGTGCAGTGCGAGAGCCTTGTTATGGATCTTGCGCGTCAGGAGGCGGCATATGAGCTACATAGCTGGACTGTGGAGAGAGGCTATATCTTTGATGTAGTGATAAATAATGCTGGTATATTCTCATTCTGCGACACACTCAACATGCCTGTCGAGAGGATGGAACGTATGCTTTTGCTTCACGACCTCACCTTGTCGTTGATGTGTAGACTCTATGGCGAGGATATGCGTAAGAGGGGTAAGGGTCACATCCTTAATATGTCGTCATACTCGATATGGATGCCCTTCCCAGGTCTCGCTACATATAGCGCAAGCAAGGCCTATGTAAAGAGTTTCACGCAGGCCTTCGCCAGGGAGCTCCGTAAGACGGGTGTCACCGTCACAGCGATATGTCCTGCGGGTATCGCTACGGACTTGTATGGTCTGTCGAAGGGACTACAGCGTTTTGGCGTTAAGTGGGGTATACTCATGTCGCCACGCAGCTGTGCACGTCGTGGCATTAAGGCTATGTTCAAGGGCCGAAGTGTCGTGGTGCCTGACTGGTGGTTTAGACTCTTTATACCTATATGTAAATATTTGCCAGGCTTCATCATTCGCCCTCTGCGTAACTTCACGATGAAGTGGCAAAAATAGTATTAATATTGTGTTATGGATGGCCAGAAGCAGGATGTCGTAGTTGATGCTGCGACAGGTGAGACAAAAGATAAGCAGAAGAGGAGAGTGTGGTGGCGCATAGTGTTGTGGTCACTCCTCGGTCTCTTTGTGCTTCTGCTGTTGTGCCTCTCGGCTGTTGTGATATGGCTCGGTCCTATTGTTGAGAGCTATGTCGAGAAGCACGATAGGGAGCTTGTGGGTCGCAAGTTGTGCATGGATAACCTCTCTATCAAGCTCTTTGATGGTAGTGTTGCCGTGGACAATGTGGTGGTCTATGAGGCGGATGATGCCGATGAGTTTGTGCGCCTTGGTCGTGCGGAGGTGGAGGTTGCACTTGGCGACATCTTCGATAGCCATATCCATATCACGCGTGTTGCTCTATCGACGCCTACTGTTGCTGTGCGCCAGGATGCCGAGAGTTTCAATTTCGACGACATGATGGTCTTCATCACCGAGGAGTATCTCGATGATGTTGAGGAGGATGTTGATGATAAAGCCTCGGAGTGGGTTGTTAGCATTGAGAATATATCTATTGATGGCGCCGTTGTGGACTACTACGACAGTGTCATAGATAAGCAGTGGTTGCTCTCGGAGGTTAATGTTGCTACGCCAGTGGTGCTTCTTGATGGTGGCAATACGCATGTAACTCTTGCTACGACGATTAACCAGCAGGGTAGCCTTGCTGCGGCAATCGACGTAGACCTTGCGAGCCTCGACTTCAGGGTCGAGGGTGCTGTGGAGAACTTCGACATTTCGGAGACGCTGAACTACATAACCCCCTATGCTAATGTTAGCAAGGTTGAGGGTTTAACGGCGGTGGAGTGCCTGGTAGAGGGTAATATTGAGGATATCATGGCTATGACAATCAGCGGAAGGCTCCATGTCGATAATCTGCTTATTGAGGATGGTCGTGGCGAGAAGGTCTTTAGTGCCGAGCTATTGGAGGCTACACCCCAGGCGGTGAATATAGCCGATGATAGCTATACGTTAAACACTTTGATTATTGATGGTTACGCCTCACGCTTTGTGCTTAATGGCGATGGTAGCACCAACTTCTCGGATCTCATATATAGCGATCCAGAGGTCAGCATAGAGACTACTGCCGAGTCGTTGGGTGACGATATGTACGACGTCAAGGAACGTGTGACACTTACCACCGAGGATAGTGTTGCGCCATTGCGTAATGTGAGGTTGTATATCGACACTCTTAAGCTCTCGCATGGTGATTTCTATTTTGCTGACCACACCATGCACGAGCCCTTTGAGTATAGACTGCGCGATATCGCCATCGACAGCCGTAACTTCAACTTTATGGGCACAAACATCATCTCCGTGCGTGCCAAGCTACCGAAGCAGGGCTCTGCGCTGTTCCGCTGGGAGGGCTCCATGTCGGACTTCTACAACCAGAGTCTCCTTGCTGCCCTCACGAATGTAGACATGGAGGGTCTCTCGACATATGTTGAGCACTATACGGCCTTCCCTATAGAGTCTGGTAACATGACCTTTAGAAGCCAGAATGTGGTCTCTAATGGCGAGTTGAGTGGTGTAAACCAACTCGGTACATACAACTTTGTTGTCGGCAAGAGGGATAAGAGCCTCGATGCGGAGTATAACATACCTCTTAAGTTGGGCGTATACTTGCTAACGGATAAGGATGACCATATAGATGTGGACCTCCCTATCACAGGAAATATAGACTCTCCGGAGTTCTCATTCCGTAAGGTGCTGTGGAGAGCTTTGGGTAACTTGCTGCTTAAGGTTGCTGCTACACCTTTTTCGTGGATGAGTGCCGACAAGCAGGATACCTTCCGTAAGATAGATATCGATTTGTTGGTGTCGGGATTGAGCTCGGAGCATTATGCGCGCCTCGATGCTATGGCCGAGGCACTCAAGCAGGACTCATCTCTCAAGGTGCGTCTCACGCAGCGCATAAACTATTCGCGTGCCGTGCAGCGCATCGCCGACCGCAACCTAAAGATAGCATACTACAATGCCACCGAGGGTAGCGAGAAGGGTTACCTCGATATGCTCGACTTCTCGAAGATTGATGATATGAAGCTCTCGGGACGCGCTGTCTCTGACTTTGCCGACTCACTACTCAGAGCCCGAGGCATTGAGCCATCACATATGTCTATCAAGGCCAAGGCTATGAGCCTCTATGGCGGTATGGTCGATGGCCAGCTCAAGTCACTCATGACCTTCCGCAATAACATCATCGCCAACTACATCGCCTTCCAGCATGCCGATATCCCTGCTGGTGCATTTATGATTAGTGATGTGGTGCTTGAGGATACGAGGGGTTACGCGGGTAAGGATGGCTATGGTGTGACACTTATCATTGACGACGAGGAGGTTGAGATGGAGGATGCCGCTGCCGAGGAGGATGCCACGGAGGAGGATGATGACTTTGGATTTGTGGAGGATGAAAATTCTGCAACACAGGACAATAATATGGAGAATATGGCGTTTGAGGGTGAGCCTGTGGGTGTAGAGTACCCTGCGGATGCAACAGAAGAGAATACTAAAGAGTAGATTATATAACTTATTATTTTAAAATGATGAAAAGAGTATTTACTATTGCAGCTATTGCTGCAGCTCTAGCCACAACATCTTGTGGTAGCAGCAAGTCAAACGGTCTCGACTCGATGTCGTATACCATCGGTGCTGACCTTGGTATGAACCTTAACTTTGGCATGTCGGATCTCGGCCTTAACGACGATATCGTTGTGGCTAACGTTCTCGACTTCTACGTTAACGGTGATGCCGAGGGTGAGGAGATAATGGAGCTTCGTAGCCGTATGATGGAGTTCCAGTACACACGCTTCATGCCTTATATGAATGCAAAGCGCCAGCGTGACTTTATCCAGACAGACTGCCCTGATACATTGCCAGCCCTCCCAGAGCTCTACGATGAGGAGGTGTTCACACGCGATGGCGTATCGGAGATTATCGGTAAGAATTTCGGTGGCTGGATTAAGAGCATCGACGCAGTTCTCGACTTGGAGGATGTTGAGCTCGGTATGCGTGATGCTCTCCGTTTGGAGGATATCGCACATGTAGACTCGTTGATGCTTCTCACACAGGAGCAGATGCGCACCGTGTTGAACAACTACACTGCAAGAAAGCAGGAGGAGGCACGTCTCGAGAGAGAGAAGCTTATGCAGGAGAACGCCGAGGCTTCAGCTGCATGGTTGGCAGAGGTAGAGCAGATGGATGGTGTTCAGAAGAGTGAGTCAGGTCTCTTGTATCGCATCGACCGTGAGGGTGATGGTGCGCAGCCAGCTAACGACACAGATGTTGTTACTGTAAACTACGAGGGTAAGGTTCAGGATGGCACTGTCTTCGATTCAAGCTACGAGAGAGGCGAGCCAACATCATTCCCTCTTAACCGTGTTATTGCTGGTTGGACAGAGGGTCTTAAGTATGTGAAGGTTGGTGGTCAGATTACACTCTGGATTCCTGCAGAGCTTGCTTACGGCGAGAATGGTTCAGGTGCAATCATCGGCCCTAACCAGGCGTTGGAGTTCAAGGTTGAGCTTCTCGAGATTAATGCAGAGTAATAACGAGGTGTTATAGACTATACTCTATACCTATGGGGGTATGTTCATCGTGATGGGCATACCTCTTTTTCTTGTATCTTGTCTCTATGCTATTTGGTTTATAGGGCGAAATATTGAAATGTTTGTTGGCATATATGGTGTTATACTACTTTTTTACTATCTTTGTCGCCGATTAGTGTAGTAAAACTTTTATCAATAACCCAATACTTTATTATTTATGAACTTGGACTGGTTGAAAGTTGTTGTATGTGGTAGTGGTGACCCTGCCCACCCATCAATAGCTCACACGGTATTTGTTCTTGCTGCGGTGATTGCCTCGGGTATAGCCTTAAGCAGAATAAAGATTAAGGGCATATCACTCGGTATGACGTGGATACTATTTACCGGTATTGCCTTTGGTCACTTCCTTGATTCGGGTACTATACACCCCGATACCCTGCACTTCATCAAGGAGTTTGGACTCATCCTCTTCGTATTCTTCATCGGTTTGCAGGTGGGTCCTGGTTTCTTCTCATCACTTAAGAGTGGTGGTCTGAAACTCATTAGCCTTGCGGCACTCGTCATTCTTCTGGGTGTTGTGACTACATATGTCATTCACCTTATTACGGGCGAGCCACTACCTACCATGGTGGGTGTGCTCTCGGGTGCTGTTACTAATACTCCAGGTCTTGGTGCTGCGCAGCAGGCGTTCCAGGACTCTGCTGACCCCGCTATGGTAGATCAACTTGGCGATAGCATCTCGTTGGGTTATGCCGTGGCCTACCCATTGGGTGTTATAGGCATCATCATGACGATGATCTTCATGCGCTACGTCCTTCGCGTAGACTTTAAGCGCGAGGATGAGGGCTTGGCGGCAATGAGCAACGAGACAAACCTGCCACACCGCTACTCTGTGGAGTTTACAAACGAGATGCTTGAGGGTAAGACCATCGCCATTGCGCATATGCTCATCAATCGTCAGTTTGTCGTGTCGCGTATCATGCGTAAGTCTGGCGAGATTGTCATGGCCGATGGTAACTCACAACTATCTGTTGGTGACCGTCTGCGCATCATATGTACGGAGGAGGATAGCGAGGCTATTCTCGCATTCTTCGGTAAGCCTGTTGAGATGACGGCAGATGATTGGGGTGCTACGGCTATGCAGTCTACACCTCTTGTGTCACGACGCATCCTCATCACACGTGAGGAGATCAACGGTAAGAAGTTCTCTGACTTGCGCCTCCGCACGCGCTATGGTATCAATATCACACGTGTTCACCGTGCCGGTGTCGACCTCATCCCATATCAGGGTATGGAGTTGCAGGTGGGCGATAAGGTTATGGTCGTAGGTCCCGAGGCTGCTGTTTCACAGGCAGAGAAGGTGCTCGGCAACTCACTCAAGAAGCTTGATCACCCAAATCTCCTTCCCGTATTTATCGGTATTGCCCTTGGTGTGTTGCTCGGCTCGTTGCCTTTGATGAACATCCCACAGCCTGTGAAGCTCGGCTTGGCGGGTGGTCCTCTTATCATCGCCATCCTTCTCGGTCGCTTTGGCCCTCACTTCCACCTTGTTACCTATACCACTATGAGTGCTAACCTCATGCTCCGCGAGATTGGTCTTGCCATGTTCTTGGCAGCGGTAGGTATTGGCGCCGGTGATGGCTTTATAGATGCTATCGTTGGTGGTGGTTATAAGTGGATTGGCTATGGTGTCATCATCACCGTGTTGCCACTCGTCATCGTGGCACTCATCGCACGCCTACGCTTCAAACTCAACTATTACACTCTGATGGGTCTTATGGCGGGTTCTATGACAGATCCCCCAGCCCTCGGCTTTGCCAGCACATCTGCAGGTAACGATATGCCAGCGGTAGGCTATGCTACGGTATATCCTGTTGTTATGTTCCTACGTGTGCTCACGGCGCAGCTGTTGATGCTGATGGCTTTATAGCTTTGCACAAAATTAAAAGAGAGTGAATAAAAAGTGTATTTTGTCGTTACGCTTGCCCTCAAAATCCTCATTTACGCCAAGTAAACTGCGGTTTTTCGGTCTTCGCAAGCCTAAAACTACATCTTTTTATTCACTCTCCCAACATATGAAGGGCTGACTAAAAACTTTTTAGTCAGCCCCTTTCTTTTCAGCCTACTCTATAAGCGATATACTGCGCTGTATGAACTCTGTGAGGTTCTTACCCTTGAGCATGCCGTTAGATAGGAGTGCGAGGTCTATGATCTGACGTACCTTGCGGTTGTCACGACCAATCTCCGTGAGACGGTTGTCACGTTCTGTGCGTAGCTCCACGACGCGCTTCGAGAGTGTCTCGCGCATCTCGCGTTCCTCGGTAGTTAGGTCGGCATCACTCTTGCCCTTGATAGTCTCCTCGAAGCGGCTCTCCTCCTGCTCCGCAGCGGTAATCTTCTTGCCTATGCTACGAAGCTTATCGCCGTAGGCACTCTCCACCTCGCCGAGGATGTCGAGAACAATAGGGTGGTTGCCATTCACTGTTATGGTGAAGTTGTCGGGCATCTGGCCATAGAATCGGCTCATGTCACCACCACTTGTCGATGCCATCTCCTTCATGCGGCGCATAAACTCATTCTGTGTGATGACAACGGGTGCTGCATCCTTCGACATCGCCTCGAACGATACGTGGTAGTGTATCTTCTCGTCGGTAGGCATCTGGCTCTCGAACACAGGACGCATAATATGCTGCTGCTCGGTAGAGAGTGACATAGCCTCACGGTCCTGCTTGCGAATAAGGTTCTCGACAACGTCGCTATCTACACGCACGAAGCGCACCTTCTCGTGCTTCGACTCGTAGTACTGTATGTAGTGGCTATCGAGTTGTCCGTTTAGCTCAAGGATGTCGTAGCCCTTGGCCTTGGCAGCCTCCACAAAGCTGTTCTTGCCCTCCACATCGTCTACGTATAGTACTATAGTGAAGCCATCCTTATCTGTCTGTGCCTCCTTGATCTTCTCTGTATACTCCTCTGCGGTGTAGTACTTACCCTCGATGCTCTTCCATAGCATGAACGATGCTGCCTTCTCGGCAAACTTCTCATCTGTGAGCATGCCATACTCGATGAATATCTTCAGGTCGTCCCACTTTGCCTCGTAGTCGGGGCGCATGGTGTTGAAGAGCTCCATGAGGCGGTCGGCAACCTTGCGTGTTATGTAGCTCGATATCTTCTTTACGTTGGAGTCACTCTGTAGGTAGCTGCGCGATACGTTGAGAGGGATGTCGGGCGAGTCGATGACGCCATGAAGCAGTGTTAGGTACTCGGGAACGATGCCTGTAACCTCGTCTGTGACAAACACCTGGTTAGAGTATAGCTGTATACGGTTGCGGTGTATGTCGAAGTTGTTGTGAATCTTTGGGAAATAGAGGATGCCGGTGAGGTTGAAGGGGTAATCTATGTTTAGGTGTATGTAGAATAGTGGCTCCTCGGCAGCTGGATATAGGTCTGCATAGAATGCCTTGTACTCCTCCTCGCTGATATCCGTGGGCTTACGTGTCCATAGTGGTGTAGTGTTGTTGATGATGTTGTCCTCATCTGTATCTACATACTTACCATCCTTCCACTCCTGCTTCTTGCCAAAGGCGATAGGTATAGGCAGGAAGTGGCAGTACTTACGTAGTAGGTTGCCTATCTCGGCGCGCTGTGCATACTCGGCGCAGTCGTCAGAGAGGTGTAGCACGATGCGCGTACCACGGTCGAGCTTCTCGTCGAGCTCCTCCATCTCGAACTCGGGTGAGCCGTTGCAGCTCCAGTGTACACTCTTTACCTCGTTGCGGTATGACTGCGAGAATATCTCCACCTTGTCTGCCACCATGAATGATGAGTAGAAACCGAGTCCGAAGTGGCCTATTATTGCCTGGTCCTTATACTTTGCCATAAACTCCTCGGCACCCGAGAAGGCAATCTGGTTGATGTAGCGGTCTACCTCGTCTATAGACATGCCTATGCCGCGGTCTGTTATTGTGAGTATCTTGGCAGCCTCATCCACCGTGATGTGAATTGTCATGTCGCCAAGCTCACCCTCTGCCTCGCCCTTTGATGATAGTGTCTTAAGCTTCTGTGTAGCATCCACAGCATTAGATACCAACTCGCGGAGGAAGATCTCATGATCGGAGTATAGGAACTTCTTGATTACGGGGAATATATTCTCTGTAGTAACCCCTATTTTACCATTTCTCATATATTGTAATTTTTAGTTGTTTTGCACCTTTTGAGGCATTATGCTTTTGGTTGTGGCAAACTATGTGCCATAGGCATAAAAGTGACAAAATGTCACGCTTTGTCAGTTGTGGTGTGACACGGTGAGGTGTGACACTAAAAAATTGATTTGTGGATTATGAATTATCAATAGTTTTTAGTATCTTTGCAGACTAATTTATGTAATTAAGCGATTGACACGCAATGAAGAATATTCGTAACTTTTGTATTATCGCACACATCGACCACGGTAAGAGTACTCTTGCTGACCGTCTGCTCGAGAAGACAAATACGCTAAATCAGCGTGAGATGCAGGCACAGGTGTTGGACGATATGGATTTGGAACGCGAGAAGGGTATCACCATCAAGAGCCACGCCATACAGATGGAGTATAAGGCGCAGGATGGCCAGAAGTATACCCTAAACCTTATCGATACCCCAGGACACGTAGACTTCTCGTATGAGGTGTCACGTGCTATTGCATCATGCGAGGGTGCACTCCTCGTTGTCGACGCTACGCAGGGTATCCAGGCGCAGACAATCTCGAACCTATATCTCGCCCTCGGCCAGGACCTTGAGATTGTCCCTGTGCTCAACAAGATAGATTGTGAGTCGGCGATGATTGATGAGGTTAAGGATCAGATTATCGACCTTATAGGCTGCAAGGAGGAGGATATCCTCTTGGCCTCTGGTAAGACAGGCCAGGGTGTTGAGGAGGTGCTCGAGGCTATCGTGGAACGTATTCCTGCGCCCGAGGGTGATGAGAATGCACCTCTCCAGGCCCTCATCTTCGACTCTGTGTTCAACCCCTTCCGCGGTGTCATCGCCTACTTCCGTGTCTTCAATGGCACAATACGTAAGGGTGACCATGTTAAGTTCTTCAATACGGGTAGCGAGTATGATGCCGATGAGATTGGTGTTCTCAAGCTCAAGATGAGTGAACGTGGCGAGGTCAAGGCTGGTGACGTGGGTTACATCTGTTCTGGTATTAAGAACTCAACGGATGTTAAGGTGGGTGATACCATCACCTCTGTTGCTAACCCTTGTGTGGAGTCTATTGCAGGTTTCGAGGATGTTAAGCCTATGGTCTTTGCGGGTGTATATCCTGTTGAGGCTGACCAGTATGAGGATTTGCGTGCCTCGTTGGAGAAGCTTAAGCTCAACGATGCATCGCTTACCTTCGAGCCAGAGAGCTCTTTGGCCCTCGGCTTCGGCTTCCGTTGTGGCTTCCTCGGCCTGTTGCATATGGAGATTATCCAGGAACGTCTCTATCGTGAGTTCGATATGGATGTCATCACTACCGTGCCTAACGTGTCGTACCACATAACAACGACACAGGGTGAGGAGCTCGAGGTGCACAACCCGTCGGGTCTTCCAGAGATTACCAAGGTTGCAAAGATTGAGGAGCCTTATATCCTCGCACAGATTATCACCAAGTCCGACTTCTTGGGTAATGTGCTCAAGCTATGTATCGACAAGCGCGGTGTCATGAAGAATCAGACCTTCATCACGCAGGATCGTGTGGAGGTGAACTTCGAGATGCCTCTCTCGGAGATTGTCTTCGACTTCTATGATAAGCTTAAGAGTATCTCGAAGGGTTACGCCTCATTCGACTACCACCGTACTGGCTATCAGCCAAGTAAGCTTGCGAAACTCGATATATTGCTCAATGGCGAGGCTGTGGATGCGCTGTCATCACTCATATATGCCGACCATGCCTACGACTTCGGTCGTAAGATGTGTGAGAAGCTCAAGGAGCTCATCCCCCGTCAGCAGTTCGATATCGCCATCCAGGCGGCTATCGGTGCCAAGATTATCGCCCGCGAGACTGTTAAGGCTGTGCGTAAGGATGTTACGGCAAAGTGTTACGGTGGTGATATCTCACGTAAGCGTAAGCTTCTTGAGAAGCAGAAGGCTGGTAAGAAGCGTATGCGCCAGATAGGTTCGGTGCAGGTGCCACAGTCTGCCTTCCTTGCTGTATTGAAGATGGATTAATCTCTTGTGATAAGGGGCTATTATGACCCTGCCAAAATTTCGGCTATGGGATGTACGTGAAGTATGCCCCATCGCCGAAAAATTTTAACTGAACTAACTAAACCTATAACCATGAGAAAGATCGTATTAACACTTGTATGTGCGTTGGCGGCGGTGAGCCTCTCGGCGCAGACATATCAGCCCACGGCGGAGAATTTGAAGTCGCGTCAGGAGTTTGCCGAGGATAGATTCGGTATCTTCATCCACTGGGGTATATATAGCATCTTTGCGCAGGGCGAGTGGTACTTGCAGAATGCGCATGGCATCAATCGCGATGAGTATGCCAAGGCGGCAGATGCCTTCTATCCCCACCGCTTCAGTGCCGAGGAGTGGGTGTCGGCCATCAAGGCATCGGGTGCAAAGTATATATGTATCACCACACGCCACCACGATAGCTTTTCGATGTGGGATACCGAGGCGTCACCATTCAACATTGTTGATGCTACGCCTTTTGGTCGCGATATCCTCAAGGAGCTCGCTGACGAGTGCCAGAAGCAGGGTATAGCTCTGCATCTCTACTACTCGCATGCCGACTGGTCGCGTGATGACTACCCACGTGGTCGCACAGGCTGGGGTGTTAGTGGTCGCGATAGAACACAGATTAGCTGGGAGCACTACTATAACTTTATGAACCAGCAGATTACCGAGCTCTTGACAAACTATGGCCCTATACGTGCTATATGGTTTGATGGTTGGTGGGATCACGATGAGGATGCTACGCCATTCGACTGGCAGCTCGACGAACAGTATGCTATGGTGCACAGTCTGCAGCCATCGTGCCTCGTAGCGAATAACCATCATCAGGTGCCTTTCGAGGGTGAGGATATCCAGATTTTTGAACGTGACCTTCCAGGTGAGAATACACACGGTCTCTCGGGTCAGGATATCAGCCGTTTGCCTTTGGAGACATGCCAGACGATGAACGGTATGTGGGGATATAAGGTTGTAGACCAGGATTATAAGAGTACCGAGACGCTTGTTCGCTACCTTGTTAGTGCTGCGGGCAAGGGTGCTAACCTGCTACTCAATGTGGGCCCACAGCCTAATGGTGAGCTTCCTGCTGTTGCTGTTGAACGCATGAAGCAGATGGGTGAGTGGATGGCAGTGAATGGTGAGTCTGTATATGGCACTGTTGCTGGCGACATCCCACAGCAGGATTGGGGTTGCACAACACGTAAGGGTGATAGCCTCTATGTACACATCTTCGAGCTCGGCTACGACAGACTATACCTGCCTCTGGATTGCAAGGTGCTCTCTGCTACGGCACTTGCCACAGGTGAGGCTGTTAAGTTCCAGAAGGTTGCTGGTGGCATCCTCTTGGAGGTTGGCAAGGTGCAGGATTCAATAGACTTTGTTGTTGAGTTGCGCACAAAGTAGTCAAAAGCACTAATAGGGTGTGAAAATAATCGCAGTCCATGTTTGTGGATTGCGATTTTTTTGCTATCTTTGCGCGATTAACGCGCGAATGTTTTTTAGGCGTTGGCTCGTTAAGATGCGTAGACCGGTGTAGGTTACGAAGGACTACGAAAAACATAAACAAATAAATACATAAAACTTTTTAACAATGCAGAGTAAAGGTATTATTAAATGGCTAGCAGTGCTTTTGGGCCTTGCTAGCATCTTCCAGCTCTCATTCACCTTCGTTACACGTAGTATCGAGGCAGAGGCTGCGAAGCAGGAGGATCCCCAGGCATATCTCGACCAGATGTGGGATCAGACAGTTTATGTAGGTTACACTTATGGTGAGTGTAAGGTTAAGGAGCTCAACTTGGGTCTCGACCTCAAGGGCGGTATGAACGTCATGCTTGAGATTAAGGCCGAGGATGTTATCCTTACTAATGCCTACAACAATGTAGAGGTTCGTAGCAACAACCTCCTCATGGCTAACATCGAGGCTGCTCTTCGTACAGCTTCAAAGATGGAGACTCCAAGTGCTGTTGTTGACGCCTATGTTGCAGCGTTGTCACAGGAGGATCTCGTAGCTATCTATGGCACAGATGATGTTGCCGCTGTAGCAAGCGACCTTAAGGGTCACATCGAGGGCTCTGTAGCCAAGATGAACGAGGTGTTGGCTACACGTATCGACCTTCTTGGTGTCGTACAGCCTAACATTCAGCCTGTAGCGGGTACTAACCGTATCATGGTTGAGTTGCCAGGTGTTAAGGAGCCAGAGAGAGTAAGTAAGCTCTTGGCGTCAACTGCAAACCTCGAGTTCTGGGAGGTATGCGAGGCTGATGATGCTAACGCCATCATGCAGGTTCTCTTCGCAGAGGCTGATGCTGCAGTTCGTGAGTATCTCTTGGCGCAGGGTGCTGACGAGATGACATTGAGCTACACACCATTGAGTGAGCTTCTTGTTGCCTCATACCCTGTTGTTGGTGCTGATGGCGAGGAGTTCGACTACCCAGTGCAGGCTCCTATTGTAGCTGCTGCTGATAAGAATGATATCAAGCTCATCAACGAGTACCTTGCTATTGAGGCTGTTGACGCGCTTCTTCCAGCCGATGTTAAGCTCGCATGGTCAAATAAGAGCTCTACAGATGGTTCAAAGGGTACTTTCATCCTCTACGCACTCAAGGGCCGCGATGGTGCACAGCTTCCAGTGATGGATGGCTCTGGCATCACAAGCGCACGTGCGCAGGGTGGTCAGTATGGTGGCTTCGAGGTCTCTATGACAATGGATTCGAAGACAGCCATCGAGTGGGGTAACATCACAGGTGCTAACGTAGGTAAGTCTATCGCTATCGTTCTTGATAACTACGTATACTCTGCACCACGTGTAAATGGTCGTATCGATGGTGGCTCATCAGCTATCACAGGTAACTTCACAGCACAGGAGGCCGAGGATCTTGCAAGCGTATTGAGCTCTGGTAAGTCGCCAGCTCCTGCTACAATCATCTACTCGGAGGTTGTTGGTCCATCACTCGGTGAGAAGTCAATCAACTCTGGTCTTATCTCATTTGTACTCGCTTTCTGCCTCGTGTTGCTCTACATGGCATTCTTCTACAAGGCAGCTGGTTGGTATGCTAATATCGCCCTTATCTTCAACGTATTGTTGCTCTTCGGCGTGTTGGTATCATTCGGTGCAGTGTTGACACTCCCAGGTATTGCCGGTATCGTGCTTACTATGGGTATGGCTGTGGATGCTAACGTTATCATCTTCGAACGTATCAAGGAGGAGTTGCGTGGCGGTAAGGGCATCATGCTTGCTATCAAGGATGGTTTTGCTAACGCCTACTCGGCTATCATCGACGGTAACCTCACAACAATCATCACAGGTATCGTTCTCTTCTTCTTCGGTACAGGTCCTGTTAAGGGCTTCGCTACAACACTTATCATCGGTATTGTCACATCACTCTTCTGCTCGATCTTCATCACTCGCGTACTCATCGAGTCACATGTGACACGTCGTGGTGTTGTGTCATTCTCACGTAAGATTACAGAGAACTTCTTGCAGAATGTAAACTTCAGCTTCATCGCAAAGCGTAAGATCTCATACATCGTGTCGGGTGTTCTTGTTGTTGCATCTATCATCTCATTGTGCACACTCGGTCTTAACCAGGGTGTTGAGTTCACAGGTGGTCGTTCATATGTTGTTAAGTTCAACGAGACAGTGAATGTTGAGGATGTACGTGTAAGCGTTGAGCAGGTATTTGAGGGTGTTGCTGATGCTGCTAACTCATCTGTTGAGGTTAAGCAGTTTGGTGATGACAACCAGGTACGTATCGTGACACAGTATCAGCCTGCAGAGCTCGATGGCGAGGCAGCAAACGATGCTGTAGACCGTCTCTTGTTCGAGGCTCTCGACCAGTACTTCACTATCGATGGCTTCGGCTTCAACGAGTTCCGTACAGCTGGTGATGGTATCTCACAGTGGGGTATCGTATCTTCAGAGCAGGTTAACGAGTCTATCTCTTCAGAGATGACACAGAACTCTATCATTGCAGTTCTCATCGCACTCGTTGCTATCGGCTTCTACATCGCCATCCGTTTCCGTCGTTGGCAGTGGGCTATGGGTGCTACAGTTGCTTTGGCACACAACGCTATCCTTGTTATCGGTATCTTCTCAATGTTGTATGCTGTTATGCCATTCAACCTTGAGGTTAACCAGGCATTCATCGCTGCTATCTTGACTATCATCGGTTACTCTATCAACGATACAGTGGTTATCTTCGACCGTATCCGCGAGTATCTCGGTCTCTATCCAAAGCGTGATATCAAGTCTAACATCGATAACGCTATCTGTGCTACATTGTCACGTACCATCAACACATCTGGTACTACTCTTGTAACACTCTTGGCTATCTTCATCTTCGGTGGTGAGACTATCCGTGGTTTCGTCTTCGCGTTGATCCTCGGTGTTATTATCGGTACATACTCTTCAGTATTCATCGCTACACCTATCGCTTACGACCTTCAGCGTAAGAAGGCTATTAAGGGTGAGGGTGAGGCAAAGGCTGAATAGTCTGCCGCCGCAAGGGTAATATATTAGAAATAGGTCGCAATCCATATGGGTTGCGGCTTATTTTTTTTACTTTCCTTTGAGGTTGTCTCTTATTTTTTTAACTTTGCAGATGTTAATGCTCGCATCGTTGTGGGTGTTTATTTAAATTAAGAATTTATTTAGAGTTATGGGAAAGATAAAGTCTTTTTTTAGACGTCTTGGCAGTTACATATCGCCTGTATATGTCACTATGCTTGTTGCTGCATTCATCCTTTGGTATATCACCAAGCTCGGTGAGACATATACCACAGACGAGCAGGTTACCGTAGTTATCGATGGCCAGGAGTATGAGGTGGACTGCACTATTAGGGGTAAGGGTACTAACCTTATAAACTATACATTGTCGTCGAAGAGAAGTAGTTTTACCATCCCCTCTACGGAGTTGTCGTTCGATAAGCAGGAGGTTGACCATGATGCTGATGTCATCAGACATCATGTCTCGTCTGTGTCGTTGCAGCAGGCTCTTGCTGCCCGCATGATAGATATCGATATCATCACCGTAGGTGTTGCCCCCACACTTGTCACCCCTTTAGAGTAGAGGTGGTGTGAGGGAGTAGATATATTATATATATATGTATAAGGTAGGTATTACGGGCGGCATAGGTGCGGGTAAGAGCACCTTGTGCGACATCTTGAGAGATATGGGTGTTGCTGTCTACGACTCCGACAGCCGTGCCAAGCAACTTATGAGTGACGATGAGGCGTTGCGTGATGCCCTTGTCGAGGCCTTTGGCAGTGGGGTATATACCTCGGAGGGTCTTGATAGAGGATATCTCGCACGTTGTGTCTTTGGCGATGCCGAGGCGTTGCAGAGACTAAATGGCATTGTCCATCCTGCTGTCATCCGCGATTTCGAGACGTGGGCAGAGGCGCAGGAGGGCGACTATGTTGTCCTTGAGTCAGCAATACTCTTCGAGTCGGGACTCGATAGTAGGGTAGATGCCGTTGTTGCGGTTATGGCTCCCGAGGAGTTGAGGGTAGAACGTGCCATGCAGCGCGATGGTGCGTCGCGCGAGGATATACTACGTCGCATACGCAACCAGATGAGTGATGACCAGCGAGCTGATAACGCCAAATATGCGGTGGTGAACATAAATAGGGAGGAGTTGGTTGAGGATGTAGAACAACTACACAGACGTTTGAGCTATGATGCTATCTCCCGCCGCCGTTAACCTCGCCGATAGCCATGTCATGGCCATCGTGAATGTAACTCCCGATTCGTTCTATGGTGCAAGTCGTAGGTGCGAGTATGAGGATGTGCGTGCTGCGGTGGAGGATGCTGTTGGTGCTGGTGCCACCATTATAGATATCGGTGGTTACTCATCGCGCCCAGGTGCCGCGGAGGTGGATGTTGAGGAGGAGTGGCGACGTGTAGCTTTGGGTCTTGAGGCTGTGCGCGGTGCGCAGTGTGGCGCTGTTGTCTCTATAGATACTTTCCGTAGCGATATTGTGCGTAGGGCGTATGAGGGCTACGGTGCCTTTATTGTTAATGATATATCGGCAGGAGAGCTCGACGATGCTATGGTCGCTACTGTCGCCGAGCTATCATTGCCGTATGTGGCTATGCATATGCGTGGCACGCCGCAGACGATGCAGCTCTCCACAGAGTACGATGGAGGTGTTGTTGCGGCTGTCGTGACATACTTCCAACGTCGCACACGCGAACTTCTTGATGCTGGCATCTTGCGAGAGAATATAATCCTTGACCCAGGTTTTGGCTTTGCAAAGAGTGTGGAGCAGAACTATGAGCTTATGCGCCATCTCGATAGGCTTCGCGCCTTGAAGTTTCCAATACTTGTCGGCGTGTCGCGCAAGTCTATGATATATAAGACTTTGGCTACGACTCCAGAGATGGCACTCCCTGGTAGCCTTGCTCTGGCATGGGAGGCGCTGGGTAGTGGTCCGGCAATACTTCGTGTTCACGATGTTGCCGAGACGATGCAGATTCTTAAGGTGAGAAACATATATAATAGTGTGTTATGATTGAGGTAAGAGGTGTAGTAAAGCGTTTTGGTAGCCTCGAGGTGCTACACGGCGTGTCGTTGGATGTGGCACGTGGCGAGATAGTATCCATCGTTGGTGCTAGTGGTGCTGGCAAGAGTACGCTGCTGCAGATTATAGGCTCGTTACTTGATGCTGATGCTGGTGATGTCATTATTGATGGCGTGTCGCTAAAGTCGTTACGCGACGATAGACTCTCGGACTTCCGTAACAAACATGTAGGATTCATCTTTCAGTCATACCATCTTCTTGCCGAGTTCACGGCGGTGGAGAATGTAATGATGCCTATGCTCATTGCGGGTGTTGGTCGTGGTGAGGCACGTCGCAGGGCCGAGGAGCTCCTCGACATGGTTGCCATGTCGCATCGCAGGGAGCATAAGCCCGCCACACTCTCGGGTGGTGAGCAGCAGAGGGTTGCCATAGCGCGTGCGCTGGCTAATGCGCCAAGTGTTGTGCTTGCTGATGAGCCTACGGGTAACCTTGATAGTGTCACCCGCGAGGAGATACATAGGCTCTTCTTCGAGCTTCGTGACCGCACGGGACAGACATTCGTCATCGTGACACACGATGAGAGCCTTGCCAATAAGTCGGATAGAAAAATTGAGATGAGGGATGGAGAGATCATTCTGTGATATGAGCCACGAGGAGGTGTACGAACTTCTCGAGGTGCTACACGATAAGTATAATAATGAGGAGTTTATCGCTGCCGACCCCATCAGCGTGCCCCACTCCTTCACTGCCGAGGGCGATATTGAGATTTCTGGCTTCCTTGCTGCCACCATCGCCTGGGGCAACAGACGCATGATTGTGCAGAGTGCTCACCGTATGATGCGCTATATGGATAATGCGCCCCACGACTTTGTGCTCAATGCCTCGGAGGAGGAGCTCGAGAGGCTATCGTCATATGTGCACCGCACGTTCAACGGTCAGGATCTGCGTGACTTTGTCATCGCCATGCGCCATATAATTGCGCAGTGGGGTAGCCTCGGTCGCTACTTCGAGGGTAGGTATGAGGAGCTTGGCGATATGCGTGGTGTCCTTGCAGCCTTTCGTCGTGACTTCCACTCTGCGCCCCACGATAAGCACTCGGAGAAGCATCTATCCTCTATCCAGCGTGGTGCCGCCTGCAAGCGTCTGTGCATGTATCTACGTTGGATGGTGCGTCATGATAACCGTGGCGTAGACTTCGGCCTATGGCGCAAGATACCTATGTCGGCACTATATATGCCATTGGATGTACACACAGGACGTATGGGCCGTGGCATGGGCCTTCTGGGTCGTAAGCAGGATGACTGGAAGGCTGTCGAGGAACTCACCTCGGCACTACGTGGCTTCAATGCCGAGGACCCTGTGCGTTACGACTACTCACTCTTCGGTGTGGGCATATCACGCCTCCTGGACTAATATACCATGTTTAGGTTTAAGCAGTTTACAATCTCGGATGAGGGCTGTGCCATGAAGGTGGGCACCGATGGTGTCCTTCTTGGTGCATGGGCAGATGTCGCTGACGATGGTGTCGTCTTGGATGCGTGTACAGGTACGGGCATCATAGCCCTCATGGTTGCGCAACGTAATGCCGAGGCGAGCATATATGCCCTCGATATTGTCCCCGAGGCTGTTGTCGAGGCTCGTGGCAATGCAGACCACTCGCCCTGGGGTGACCGTGTGAGAACCATATGCTGTGATCTGAAGGAGTATCGTGAGGATGTTAGGTTCGACCATATAGTCTGCAATCCGCCATATTTTGTCGATGCCCTCCAGGCTACTGATGTGGCACGTAACCTCGCCCGTCATACCGTTAGTCTCGATTTTGAGAGCCTTGTGGCAGCTGCCGAGAGGCTCCTTAAGGATGGTGGCCGCTTCAGCGTCATACTACCTACGGAGGGTGCTGCACACTTCCGACGTGTAGCCTTCTCTCGCCTATGGCTACGTAGGGTTACAGATGTAGTTACCACGGAGGGTGGTGCTCCCAAGCGTACTCTCATGGAGTTTGTGCGCTGTGCACAGCCTCTCATGCCACGCTGCGATGTGCTCACCATACATCATCGTGGTGGCGACTATACGGAGGAATATCGTCGTCTGACTCAAGATTTCTACCTTATGTTTTGATAGGTCTGAAATAATGAGTATCTTTGCAAGAGTAATAATATGAGAGTTATGAGAAATATACTATCTATATTGGGCATTGCCCTTGCTGCTATGGTTTGCTTTGAGGCTTCAGCACAGCAGCTCATAAAGAAGCGTATTGGTGTCTTCAAGCACGATGATAATGTCGTTGTCGAGGAGGCAAGTAGCATACTCGTTGTCGATGTTGTTGTCGAGCATGAGGAGTTTGTTGCGGGTCCCTATGCGCGCTATGCGCAGAAGATGCTGGGCACACGTGCCTCGCTGGTAAATAGATCTGTGTACCGCCTTGTATCTGCCGATGTGGCACTTCAGGAGCATGTAGAGTGCTATGCCGAGGATGTAGCCCCCGAGCATAATGCCTCTATATATATGGGCACCTCGCCACTACCTATTGACCGCCTAAACTCAACAGATAAGGGCGCAGAGGAGTCGGCACGTGAGGCTGCAGATGCCATCTTTGCACTACGCCGTGCGCGCCTCGACCTTATCACTGGTGAGTTTGGCGATGGCGTATATGGCGCGGGCCTTGAGAGTGCTCTTGAGGAGATTGCACGCCTCGAGGCGGCATATCTCGAACTCTTCTACGGCACACGCACCATCACCACCACATCCTCACGTATGACCTACCCGGTAGATGCATCACAGCCCTCTACCGTCATCGCACGCTTCAATAGCGAGAGTGGTCTCTTGGCGAAGGATGACCTTGCTGGCGAGATACTTCTTCTTGTCATCAACCCTTCGGAGATGACATACCCTGCTAGCGATGTCAAGGGTGTTGTGGCATATAGATATGCAAACAATGCAGAGGTGCTTGTGAGCCTCGGTCAGGAGGTTCTCGTGCGTCGCATCTTGCCTATATATGAGTTTGGTCAGACAGTGATGTATCTTCAGCCTACACGCTAACACTCTTGGTTATGGATAATACACAACGCATGATTGCCCTGCTGGGCCGCATACGCAAGCAGATGAATGGTGCTGTTGCCGAGAGCATGGGTACGCATGGCGTGAACTATGGTCTCAACTATGGTGTCAGCATCGCCACACTGCGCGAGATTGTCGCCCAGGAGAGCAAGGACTACGACTTTGCGAAGTACCTATACCGACAGCAGGTGCGTGAGCTTAAGTTATGTGCTTGCCATCTCGCTGACCCCGCAAAACTCGATACCCACGAGTTCCCCTTCTGGTCGCGTGGCATCACCAATGCCGAGCTTGCCGAGGAGCTCGCCTTTGCGCTGTTATCAAAGATTTACGATATAAACTCACTTATGGGAGTGTGGACTACCGAGAGCAATGAGCTTGTCGCCTATGCAGCCCTTATGGCAGCATCACGTAATGCCCGCACCACCTCCGAGGTAGCCTTCATTGCTGCCGAGAAGTCTGTCAAGGCAAACCCTGCCTCCGAGTATATAGCCCATGGTGTAGTAGCCCTTATATGCCATATCGCCCAGAACGATAAGTCTGTGCCCACAGGCATCCCCTCACTCCTCGATAGTATGCCCGATTGTCCAACGAAGAGTAGGATTGTGGAAGAGCTTGATTGGCGCCTAAATTTCTTGTGATAAGTGGTCACTCTCGAGTACCAAAGGTCACAAAAGGTCATAAAAGGTCATAAAAGGTTACAAAAGGTTACAAAAGGTATGCGTTGTCTCTAACCCTTTTTGCCCTTTGTGACCCTTTCTGCCCTTTTTCACTCTCGAGTACCAAAGTCTCTCTGTCTCGTTGTCTCTACCTTAAGCTCTAAAAAAGCGCTTTGGGGAGTTGTTCGATGCTCGAGATGAAGACTACCTCAATATCCTTGGGCCTCTTTATATTCTTCTCTACGAAGCTCGACACCACTATGCGTTTGAAGCCGAGGCGTGCTGCCTCCAATATGCGCTGCTCGGTGCGTGGTGCTGGGCGCACCTCTCCCGAGAGGCCTATCTCACCTGCGCAGCATACACCCTGGCGTAGTGGGCGGTCGTAGTATGACGATATGATGGCTGCTACGATAGCGAGGTCCATGCCTGTATCTGCGATCTTGAAGCCGCCAGCAAAGTTTAGAAATACATCCTTCTGGAACATCTTCATACCCACGCGCTTCTCAAGCACCGCAAGGAGCATATTCAGGCGTCGCTGGTCAAAGCCCGTAGTTGAACGCTGTGGTGTGCCATATGCCGCACCGCTAACAAGTGCCTGCACCTCGATGAGGTAGGGGCGTAGTCCATCTACGGCAGCGCCCACGGAGCAGCCAGCAAGAGGCTCATCGTAGTGTGTGAGAAGTATCTCCGAGGGGTTATCCACGGCCTTTAGTCCAGTGTCGCGCATCTCGAAGACGCCAATCTCGAAGGTGGCACCAAAGCGGTTCTTTATACCACGAAGTATGCGGTATGTGTGGTTGCCATCGCCCTCGAACTGCAGGACAACATCTACGATATGCTCCAGTATCTTGGGGCCTGCGATAGTGCCATCCTTGGTGATATGACCAATGATGAAGATGGCTATGCCCGATGCCTTTGCCACCTTTAGGAGTGTTGCGGCGCACTCGCGCACCTGTGTGACACTACCCGGTGATGACTCTACGAGGTCTGTAGATATTGTCTGTATGGAGTCTATGATGACAATGTCGGGGTGTAGCTCCTCTATCTGTGCTACGATATTCTCAAGCAGTGTCTCGGTATATATAGTACACTCTTGGTTGTTGATGCCTATGCGCGAGGCGCGCATCTTAATCTGCTCTGCCGACTCCTCACCAGAGACGTATAGTGTCTTGAGGTTGTTGTCTGTGAGTGCTAACTGAAGTGTCAGTGTCGACTTACCTATGCCTGGCTCGCCACCAACAAGGATGAGGGAGCCGGGTACTATGCCGCCACCAAGGACTCTATTTAGCTCCTTGTTACCCGTATCTATACGTCGTGTTGTGCTCTCCTCTATATCCTGCACCTTGCGTGGCTCGGATGTTGGCACCGAGGCCACACGTGCCGATATAGATGTAGACTCGCGGGCTACGATATGCTCCGATATGGTGTTCCACTCGCCACATGCGGGGCACTTACCCATCCACTTTGAGGTCTCATTGCCACACGATGTGCAGAAGAATGCTCGCTTAACCTTTGCCATCGTTTAACTAATTAAAGAGGCGTATGATGTCGTTGGCATTGGCGTATACCAAGAGTAGTATAAGCAGGCCAAAGCCTATGTACTGCATTATCTCGAGGAACTTCTCACTTGGCTTGCGGCGTGTTATTATCTCCCAGAGGGTGAAGAGTGCATGTCCGCCATCGAGGCCAGGGATAGGAAGGATGTTCATCACGGCGAGGACGACAGAGAGGAATGCTGTAAGTGACCAGAAGCTATACCAGTTCCATGTATCTGGGAAGATGCTACCTATGGCTATGAAGCCACCAACCTCCTTATAGCTCTTTGTCTCGGGATTGAAGATCATCTTGAGCTGCTGCCAGTATGACGCTATCTTCTCACCAGCAAGGCTTATACCTGCGGGTATAGACTCGAAGAAACCATACTCGCGTGTGCGAGGCACTATGCCACGTGTCAACACACCCATGTGGCCACTCTCATCCAGGGGCACATTGAAGGTTATGGTGTCGCTTATGCCACGTATCGCTGTTATGGCCACAGTGCTATTTGCGCGTGCCTCGAGAAGGCCTTTGGCCACGAGGAAGTCATTGGCAGGGGTGCCATCTACGGCGATGACCTTATCGCCAACCTCTATGCCCGCATCACGTGCGCTATCCGAGGATATCTCATCGATGACAAAGGGCATGTTTATATGCATGAGCTCCATGATGCTACCATCCTCGCGCATGGCAACAAGCTCCGAGAGAGGTATCACGATGTCGCGTTGCTCGCCATCATGAGATACTGTGACCGTGCGGTCATCATTAGCTACGATGAGCATCTCTCTAATATAGTTGATATTGTCTATGCTCTGACCATCTATGGCTACTATCTTATCGCCATCCTGGAAACCATAACCCTCGCCACGTTCGCTGAAGTTATAGCCATACACAATGTCGTCGTTGTGGTAGTAGCTCTCGCCCCATGTGAACATTATCATCGAGTATAGGAACATTGCGAGTATCACATTCATGAAGATGCCGGCAAGCATAACTATTAGGCGCTGCCATGCTGGCTTGCTGCGGAACTCCCATGGCTGTGGCTCCTGCTTCATCTGCTCCAGGTTCATAGACTCATCTATCATGCCGGCGAGTGATACATAGCCACCGAGGGGTAGCCATCCTATGCCATACTCTGTCTCTCCCCACTTACGCTTGAAGATGGTGAACCATGGGTTGAAGAAGAGGTAGAACTTCTCGACACGTATCTTGAACATACGTGCTGTGATATAGTGTCCAAACTCGTGGATGATGACAAGTAGGGATAGTGATGCAAAGAATTGCAGTGTCTTGATTAGTATAACTTCCATATTACTCTATTGTTTTCTTATAGTTTCAAGTATTCATTTGCCAGACGTCGTGCCTCTATGTTTGCCTCATCGTAGTCTGCGAGTGTTGGTCGTGCCACAAACGTAGCCCTCTCTATGGCGTAGCGTATGGCGCCTACAATGTCGCTATAGGCACACTTATGTCCGAGGAAGGCTGCCACAGCAACCTCATTAGCACCATTCATCGTGCATGCTGCCGTGCCACCTCTGCGTAGCACCTCGTATGCTATGTCGAGTGCGGGGTACTTCTCGCGGTCGGGGGCTGCGAAGGTGAGTGTGGGGTAGTCGAGGATGGAGAAGTGCTCCATGGCCTCTGTGGCACGTTCGGGGTATAGCAGTGCATAGCTTATGGGCGTGTGCATATCTGCTGTGCCGAGCTGTGCCTTAACAGCACCATCTGTAAACTCCACCATGGAGTGTACTATCGACTGCGGATGTATCACCACCTTTATGCGGTCGGGCTCAATGCCGAAGAGCCAGTGAGCCTCGATGACCTCGAAGCCCTTGTTCACCAATGTCGCCGAGTCTATCGTTATCTTTGCTCCCATAGACCACTGTGGGTGCTTCAATGCCATCTCGGGTGTCACGCTGCCGAGTTGTGAGGCTGGTATGTCGCGCAATGCGCCGCCACTGCATGTGACGATTAGGTTACGTACACTCCTCATATCCTCACCCTCGAGACACTGCTTTATCGCCGAGTGCTCCGAGTCTATAGGTAGGATGTCGACACCCTTGCGTCGTGCCTCGGCCATGACGATGTCGCCACCCACAACCAATGTCTCCTTGTTTGCCAGGGCTATGCGCTTGCCACTCTCTATGGCTGCCACCGTGGGGTGTAGTCCCGAGTAGCCCACAAGGGCATTTACCACGGTGTCGCTACGGTAGCTGCGCGCTATCTGTGTTATTGCCTGCTGGCCTGCGTGTACCTCAATGTTGCTATCGGCAAGTGCCGCCTTCAGGGGTGCATAGTAGTCGCTGTTGCCTATGACGACACTCTCCACGTCGAACTCGCGGGCCTGCGCTGCGAGCTCCTCCCAGTTGTTGTTTGCAACAAGCGATGTCACCTTGAACCTATCGCTATGGCGACGTACTATATCGAGGGTCTGACGGCCTATGGAGCCTGTAGAGCCCAGTATGCTTAACTTCTCAATCATGCTTCCTTGGGGTTAGAAGAGGATGTATCGTTCGGGGTCTACGGCTGTGCCATCACGCCATAGCTCGAACTCGAGTGTTGTGTTCTGCTCCTCGGCCTCGGGGGTGTTTAGACGACCTATGACAGCGCCACTCTGCACCGTCTGACCCTTGCGCACAAGGATCTCGCCGAGCTGCTTATATACCGAGATATAACCGCCACCATGCTGTATTGTCACACTGCCTATGCCCTGACCATGCTCCACCGTGCCTATGACGGTGCCATTCTCCACAGCCATAACAGAGTCGTCGCCGTCGATGCTCATTATCGCCACGTCGTAACTCGACTCTGGGGCATCGAAGTTGCGTGTTATGGTGCCACGCATTGGAGAGCTGAACATTGCCGCCTCCGACTTCAGTGGCTTGGTGTTAGATAGCGAGTATTCACCCGTGGTGCTCTCTAGCGCTGCGCGTAGCAGCGTGTCGGCACGTGTGGGTAGTATGCGTGACTTGTCGTAGCGTATGGTGTCGGTCAATACTGTCGAGTGCACCGTTGGTGTGCTGCCACCCATGATTGTCGCCACCGCCTCGTTATAGGCAAGTATCTCACTCATGTTGCGTTCCATGATGTCGAGACGCATGATGCTCTCACGCAAGTGTGCCTCACGCTTCTCGGCATCTGTGCGGTAGCCGGGGAGCATGTCGAGGATTGAGGTGTACGACATGAGCAGTAGCAGTGTTATGAATATGAGGATGATGAGTCCTGCGATGCCACCCCACAGGCCTATGGGTGTGATGTTAAGGCGCCACTCCACCTCATTCTCCGTGCGACCGCGCATGACGAGCTGTCGCTTATCTGTCAACCTATCCCAAATATTGCGTGCCATTATCAATTATCATTTAATGTATAACGTGCAAAGATAACGAAATTGGTGGGATACTTTGTATTTTGTAATAACTTTTTTACCTTTGTGCTAATAAATTTACGAAAAAGCTATATTACTATGATTAAACCTACACTCTTGGTATTGGCTGCGGGCATGGGTTCGCGCTACGGATCACTCAAGCAGATGGATGGCGTAGGCCCTAATGGCGAGGCTATCATCGACTACTCGGTATATGATGCTATACGTGCCGGCTTCGGTAAGGTTGTCTTCGTCATTCGTCACTCTTTTGAGGCTGACTTCAAGGAGGTATTCAATGCAGAACGCTTCGGTGGTAAGATAGCTGTGGAGTATGTATTTCAGGAACTCGACTACCTCCCCGAGGGCTTTGCTGTCCCCGAGGGTCGTGTTAAGCCATGGGGTACCAACCACGCTGTTATGATGGCTGCCAAGGCTATAAACGAGCCATTTGCTGTAATCAACGCCGATGACTTCTACGGCCGTGAGGCATATGTTACTATTGGAGACTATCTACGTACCCTTGAGGGTAGTGAGGCACGCTACTGCATGGTAGGCTACGAGGTGTCGAAGACCCTTTCGGAGAATGGCACAGTGTCGCGTGGCGTATGCACAGTTGACAACAACGGTAACCTCACAGGCATGGTGGAACGTACACAGATAGAACGTGTTAATGGTACTATCCTTTTCCACGATGGCGGTGCTGATGAGCCTCTTGCCGAGAATACTCCTGTCTCGATGAATCTCTTCGGCTTCACCCCCGACTACTTCCGCTACTCCGAGGCATTCTTCAAGGAGTTCCTTGCTGCAAACATCGAGAATCTCAAGTCCGAGTTCTTCATCCCTCTCATGGTTAATAAGGTTATCAGCGAGGGCACAGCCACTATGCGTGTTCTTCCTACCACCTCCGACTGGTTTGGCGTAACCTATAAGGAGGATAAGCCATATCTTGTTGCCAAGATTGAGGAGTTCATTGAGGCGGGGGTATATCCACGTAATCTCTGGAAGTAATTTCTTGTGATAAGGGGTCGATTGCGGCCCCTAACAAAAAATTGCCGTCAATGGGACGTACGTCAAGTACTACCCATCGACGGCATTTTTGCCGAGTGTAGCACTCGGCACCCTTCTAACAAGAAATTTCATGTGATAAGGGGTCATTCTCGACCTCTCAATCATTCGGCTGAATGGGAAATACGCCAAGTATGACCCATCCAGCCGAATTTCTTTATCGAGGCCAAGCCTGACCCCTTCTGACAAGAAATTGGTCTCACGCTGGGTAAGTGGTCGTCTGCAACCTCTCAATCATTACCCCGAATGGGACGTACGTCAAGTACTACCCATCGGTGGCTTTTTCATGTCAGAGCCAAATCTGACGCCCTTCTAACAAGAAATTGGGTATCACGATGGTTAGGTAGGTCAAGACAAAGAGACAATATATTACCTTTTATGCCCTTTTATGACGTTTTATGCCCCTTGGTACCCGAGAATGAAAAGGGCATAAAGTGTCACAAGGGGCAGAAGGGTAAGAAATATACCTTTTATTCCCTTTTATGACGCTTTATGCCCTATTTCTCGCGTTGTCTCTCTCTTCCCAAAAAAAGATAGGAGCACCCAACTGCAGATGGGTGCTCCTTGCGCAACACAAATTAACAAATCTGAAAGCAATAAAGAACGATGTGTTGCTTGGTGTTAGTAGTTCGCTACTTTAGAGTGTATTAACAGTGAAACCCTCCTGGCAATCTACATTGTTGGCGTCAAACTTTTTGCCTGCAGCTCCAATAATATTGTACTGACTATTATCCAATGTGTTTCCTGTAGCTACCACTGTTGCATTTGCTGCATTTGAGTAAGAGGTAATGTTAACCTGTGAGTTTGTCATTACGTTGTCAACAAATGTGATGCTCTCATGTGCACTCATATATGCGTGTGCATTTGTGAAAGTATTGCCTGAAATATACAAACTCTTCAACTCGTTCGCATTCTCGTTGTCAGAGATACCTCTGCTCCAATTTGTGAATATAGAGTTTGTGATAGTTGTGGTATAATTCCACTGTGGGCTTCCAGACTTATCACCAAATACTACGGCGTTAGCTTTAGAATAATTACCACTGCCAATGAATGTACAATTGTCTACTACAAGTTCGTTGTGAGATGAAATTGCGCGAAGCCAGTTTCCGGGTGCAGTTGTTTCACTCATGTCAATAGTAAGATTCTGAACAACCGCAGGAGCTTCGAAACGGAATGCTGAATGATGGTTATATCCATCAGATACCTCGCAATTGAACTTTAATGTGTTACCCATACCGTCGATAGTGATAGGCTTTGAAGTTGTTGCACCAGTATATCGACGATCCCACTTCTCTGTTACGATAATATCGTTTTTGAGGTAGATGGTTTTGCTACCGTCGTTATTCTTCAAAGCCTCGATAAGATTCGCTGCATCAGTTACAACAACGTCTCGTGGATATACGAGCATGCCCTCTGCGCCTGTAAGAGTGTAAGTGCTAACAGGAAGAATTGGACTTACGCCATCCTCATACTCGTTGTAGGACAATGTTGCCTGGTACAAGCCACCTGCTGTAAGGGCGTTGTCGCCAACAAATGTCAAGTTGTAGTGACTTGTGCTTGATGTAAGCTTGCGTACACAAACAGGAATATATGCATCGATATCGCAGTTCTCAACTGTGAGTGATACTACTGGGCGTTGGTCACCATCTGAACGTACGCCATAACCCTCTACGTCAATTGTAGAGTTCTTGATAGTTGCGTTTGCTGTGTTGCCAAATGAGATACCACCCTTTGAATCTGTGATACGAACACCATCAATCAATACGTTGTTGTCGCAGCTCTGTGCCTGAAGTAGAGAGTGAAGGTTTGTACCAGTACAGTTAATAACGCGGAGGTTGTAGAACTGTGAGAAACGTATACCTACAACCTTTTGGCTGGCAGCTGTGTTGTTGAATGAACAGTTCTCGATAGTGATGTTGTGTGGGTACTCATTGTGTCCTGATAAGCCGCTGATGAAATCCATCTCCGCACGGTCAGTCTCGAAGTTTACATTCTTGATAACAAGAGTGTAATTTGAAGGATATTCGTTTTCGCCATCAACAACGATAGTACCATCGAAATTGAAACCGTTACCATCAATTACAATGTTGTGACCTCTCTGTTTTACTGTAACATTACCTGCGAGGTTTTGAGTGAATGTGAATGTACCACCGTTATTGCAGATGTACTCAAGCAATGCGAATGAATCAGCATTGTTCTCAATCTCGAAGCAGTTGCCATAAACAACATCCTCCTCTACATCGCCACCCTCAACAACAACGCAACCATCGGTAGCGTCGATGAATGCAGCTGTGCTGTCATCAGTTAGGGTAATCTCACCCTCGCCCTCAAATACGATAGTCTGACCATCAGTAAGAGTGATAAGAGCAGCGCCAGTGTTGTTCTTGTTCTCTACAGTGATAGTATAACCGTTGAGGTCGATAGTTGTAGACTTGCTTGCTGTAGCGCGTGTTGTTGCAAGAGTTCCTGGAACACTTGAGATTGTGATGTCAGAGATGATGATATACTCGCCACCATTATCTACAGCAGCAAAGAAGTCAGCTGCGCTGCTGATAGTCTCCTGGTAGTAAGGAGGGTTGTTAGGATTTTCTTCATTCTCAAAGTCGTCAGAAACGTCAACCTTGATGTTGTTGCCATCAGTAAGGATGTCACCTGTGATAGTTGTCAAGTAGTTACGCTTAACAGGAATCTCTGTGTTGAAGCTGTTTGTAGCTACGTTACCGTTCTCGTAAGTAACGGTCATGTCAAACTGGATAGTGCCAGTTTCAGTGCCAAAGATATAGTCTGTAAAGAGAGTAAGGCTTGTAGCGTTAGCATCTGTATAGTCGTAAACAGCTGCAAGGTTATATGCAAATGTAGCATTAGCAACTGCAGTGTTAGCAGTCTCTTTCAATGCGTTGAAGCCGCTGTATACCTTTGTCTTATACTCTACGCGAACATCTGTTGGAAGAGCATCGTATGCAAGCTCCTTGAGAGCCTCGATGTCGGTAGTAACAACGCGCAACTTACCGAATGGGCGGATAAGGTCGAGGTTGATAGACTTACCGCTGTTGTAATCCTCTACAAGAGCAACAGCAGTGTATGCATCGCGCGCCTCGTCCATTGCAAGCCACTTGCCATCAGCGATAGTCACTGCGTTAAGACCATTCTCTCCATTGTTAAGAGTGTTGTAGTAGAGGTCAGCCTCCGAGCCATTTGTTACGAAGTCAGCCCATACTACGAAGTTGTAGTCGCGCTCTGGGATAAGGCGAACAGGGAATGAGACACTCTTTACATTTGTCTCTACTGTCTGAATGTCACGATAAACGAATACGTCGTTCTCCTTGTCGTAAACCTCAAGGATGTAACGAAGGTCATAAGTCGCACCGTCAACATTTGCAAGACCGCTGTCTGCACTTGTAGCACGAGTAGTCTCGGTAATCGAAACGGTAACAAACGATTCAGCCTCGCCACCGACGATAACGTCGAGACCCTCTGGCTCTGTCTGACATGATGCCAATCCAAGCATCATAGCCGCGAAAAACAAAAGTTTTTTCATAGTGTAATATTAATTTAGGTGTAAAAAATTGTTTTTAGTCAAATCGTAAAAAAATAGAGCCGATGAAGCACAACAACGTTATGCAACAACGACTCTCGGCCCAATCTCTTGCGGCAGTGGGCTAAATACTATATTATGTATGTTATGTGATTGTGATAAGTGTACGTAACTACTTAAGGATGAGGTTAAATTCCCCCCCCCTCGCGGCGCACTATGGCGCGAATGTTAGTGTATGTTACGTTTTTGCTCATATATTCTGTTGGAGAATGTCAATACTTACTACAAAAGTATGAAATAAAATCCAAACTGCAAAATAAATTCAAAGAAAAAAAGAGACCCTACCTCTTCTAACGGGAAATTAATTTTCGAAAAGGTCACAGTAAAAGGGCATAAAAGGTCACTCTCTTTGGTTATGGGGGGGCTGGCTATGTTACTTTTTAGTCAGCCCCTTTTATTCCCTTTTATGACGCTTTATGCCCTTTTATCTCACGTTGTCTCTCTATCCCTCTGATAGACTGCTCTATGCCTGCTGTGGCTGTTGTGCTTTGGGGAGTGTGAAGGTGAACTCCAGACCGCTACTCTTCTCGCGGTTCTTCACCGAGATATCGCCGCCATGGAAGAGCACGGCATTCTTCACGATAGAGAGGCCAAGGCCTGTGCCACCGAGCTTACGCGAACGACCCTTATCTATGCGGTAGAAGCGTTCAAAGATGTGGTTTATGTGGTCCTCATCTACGCCGATGCCATTATCGGCAAAGGTGAGAGTATACATATCGTTGCTATCATCTATAAGTTTGATGAAGATGTCGCGACCACCCGAGTATGCTATAGCGTTGTCAGTAAGGTTCTTAATCATCGACATTAGCAGTGTTGAGTTGCCTGTCACGGGCAGTGATGCTGGCATGTTAATGTTAACTCTCATGCGCTTATCGTCGGGCAGCATGGCGACCTCCGAGGCTATCTCATCTATGATTGCACGTAGGTCCACACTCTCGCGTTCTATGCGGCTACTACCATCCTCCATGCGTGTGATTGTCGAGACGTCGTGAAGGAGCTGTGTGAGGCGCTGGCAGTGTGTGTAGCACTTTGTGATGAAGACCTCACGTTCCTCCTCCTTCATATCCTTCGATGTTATCATCGTCTCGAGGTATCCCTGGATGGCTGCTACGGGGGTCTTAATCTCGTGGTTTATGTTGTTGGTGAGCTGTCGCTTTATGCGTAGCTTCTCCTGCTGCTCGTGCAGTGCCTTGTCGTGCTCGCGCTGTACCTCGTTTGAGGCATCACGAAGACGACCATAGAGGTCTATAATATGGCGTGATAGGTCGCCCAGCTCGTCGTTGGCAAAGGTGGGCATAGACTCTATGTCGGCACCATTCTCCATCGCTTGAGCAGCACGTTCCAGGCTGCGTAGGTTGCGGTGTAGGCGCACGGCGAGGAGCAGTGCTATTATCATTGTGGCCGTGGCAACACCGATGATGGCGTAGAAGATGCCCTCGTCGAAGTGTACGACATTCTTGAAATGACTCACCAGCGAGTAACGGTAGATGATGAATCCACCTAATAGGGTGACGATAAGGAGTGTCAGTAGCAGATACATGCCACCGCGGTAGCTTAATGTTTTAGCCTTCGAATCCATAGCCATATCCTGTTCTTGTTATAATGTGATTACCATAATGTCCCAATTTCTTGCGCATGCGAGTTATGTTCACGTCTATTGTTCGGTCGAGCACCACAACATCGTCACTCCACACCTGCTTCATAATCTTCTCGCGCGAGAGTATCGTTCCGCGGTGCGTTAGTAGCAACACGAGGATGTCGAACTCCTTGCGTGTTAGTGCTACCTCCTCGCCGTCGACGAAGCACCTCTTATTCAGTGTGTTGACAACAAGGCTCTCGTAGCTTATTATATTCTCGTCAGGCTCCACTTCAGCCTCCACCTTACGCTGTGTGCGGCGTAGTAGACTACGCACGCGTGCCATAACCTCGGCAACGGAGAAGGGCTTCGATATGTAGTCGTCGGCACCTATGTCAAGACCCTTGATCTTGTCGGCCTCGCTGTCGAGTGCCGAGCAGAAGATTATGGGTAGTGTCGCAGTCTCGGGGCGCTTGCGTAGTATGCGTGCCAGGCCGAAGCCACTCAACTCACCCATCATGACGTCGAGGATGGCGAGGTCTATGCCTCCGAGGTCGAGGGCCAATGCCTCCTCGGCACTCTGCACCGTAAGCACCTCATATCCCTCCTTCTCGAGGTTAAACTTGAGAATCTCGCACAGCGACTCCTCGTCGTCGACAACAAGTATCCTAAATTTGTTCATCGTAGTAAAATAAACTCTCTTTTTTCTAAACGCACAAATATATAAAAAAAATGCATGTTTTTCAACTTTTTAATGATGAAAAATGGGTTTATATGCTTAAATCGTTGTTACAGATGTTACATCGACTTCATGGTTTTGTAACAATTTTGTAACAATTAAATCTTATCTTTGTCGAAGAAACTATATTTTTATGGATTTATTTATCGTAATAACCCTGGCTCTTCTTGCCGTCATGGGTATCATCGTTGGTGTGTCTAACGATGCAGTAAACTTCCTAAACTCGGCCTTCGGCTCGAAGGTTGCTCGTAAGAATGTTATATTTGGTGTCGCTGGTGCGGGTGTGATGGTTGGTGTCATGACATCGAGTGGTATGATGGATGTGGCACGTAGTGGTGTCTTCTATCCCGAGATGTTCTCATACCAAGAGATAATGATTCTCTTCCTCGGTATGATGCTCTCCAACATCATCCTTCTGGATATCTACAACTCGCTGGGTCTGCCTACATCAACAACCGTATCTTTGGTCTTCGGCCTGCTCGGCTCGGCAATGGCTCTCGCGTTGTACAACATATGGGGTGGTAACACAGACCATAGCCTCGGTGAGTATATCAACTCTGGAAATGCCCTTGCCATAGTGTCGGGTATCCTATTGTCGGTGTTCCTCGCCTTCATCACGGGTCATTTGCTGATGTACATATCGCGTGTAGTATTCTCATTCCGCTACAATAAGCTCTTCAACCGCTTTGGCGCCTTGTGGTGTGGTATAACCCTCGCTGGTATCATATACTTCACTGTGTTTAAGGGCCTTAAGAGCACGACGCTTATCCCTGATGTTCTCAAGGATTATGTAAATGACAACACGGGTCTCTCACTGCTCATCCTCTGGGTGGGTAGCTCGGTGTTCCTATGGGTGTTGCAGCGCATGAAGGTAAACATCCTTCGTGTATCCATCCTCGCGGGTACCTTCTCATTGGCCCTCGCCTTTGCGGGTAATGACCTTGTGAACTTCATTGGTGTGCCATATGCTGGCTACGACTCATACGTCATTGCGCAGGCTGCCGAGGAGGCTCCTACATCTATGGCTGCCCTTGCCGAGCCTACGCAGGCGAACTTCTGGATTATGTGTGCTGCGGGTCTTGTGATGGTAATCACCATCTTCACATCGAAGAAGGCTATGCGTGTCATCGAGACAGAACGTAAGCTATCGTCGCAGAGTGAGACTGTGCCAACAAACAACGATGCTACCGTCGCGGCACGTGGCATTGTGCGTGGTGCACGTGCTCTTAACGATGCACTTGCAGTAATCACGCCAAAACGTGTTAAGGAGTTTATAAATAGTCGCTTCGAGCAGCTCCCTGCCGAGGAACGTGGTGATGTTAACTACGACCTTATCCGTGCTACGGTGAACCTTACAGCTGCTGCGATACTTATATCTATAGGTACGCAGCTCAAGTTGCCACTATCAACAACATATGTAGTATTCATGGTATCTATGGGTACGTCACTTGCCGACAGGGCATGGGGTAGAGAGAGTGCCGTATACCGCATCACGGGTGTTACAACCGTCGTCATGGGATGGTTTATCACAGCCCTCGGTGGCTTCATCATCGCCCTTGCTGTGACTATGGCACTCGTCTATGGCGGCTCTATAGCCATCATCGCCATCACTGTACTATGCTTGGGTCTCATCATCAAGAGTAACATCTCGACCAAGAAGGAGGAGAAGGCCGAGGAGGTATCTGCTGTGGCGAAGATTGGTGATGCTCTAAAGTTGAACCCCGAGGAGGCACTCATCATGTATACCGAGCATGTATGTTCATCTATGGAGAAGGTGACGATGATATATGATCGCACCATCGTTGCTGTGTTCAAGGAGAACCGTAAGGTGCTTCGTGACATGGTGCGTGAGGCGGAGGAGTTCTACCACAGCACACGTGAGCAGAAGTATGAGTTGCTGCCTATGCTTCGCAACCTTGAGGATAGCGACGTGAGCACGGGACACTACTATGTTCAGGTTGTAGACTACATCTCCGAGACAAGTAAGGCGTTGTTGCACATTACACGCCCATGTTATAAGCATGTTGATAACAACCACACTGGTCTATCGAAGGAGCAGATATACGACCTGAAGCGCATCAACGACCGTGTGGAGGATATCTTTGGTGATATCAACGATATGTTGCGTACACGATCTTTCGAGAGCATGGATAGGGTGCTCACCAAGCGTGACGAGATGTTCGACCTCATAGATGAGGTTATGCAGAATCAGCTGCGCCGTCTCCGCGACACCGGTGGCTCATCATCTGCAAATATGCTCTTCTTCAATATCCTTACCGAGACAAAGACCATGATTCTTCACTCGCGTAACATCATGAAATCGCTTGAGCACTTCGTTCACTAGACGTGTTATTGATATGCATATAGCCTATCCTTGTGGATAGGCTATATTTGTTTAGGGAAGTTTAGTAATCTATAGTAGTCCTTATTTTATCTATCCTTCTACCTCTACGTATAAACAATAATAGGCTGCCTTGTTAGACAGCCTATTATATATAGGGTATGAGAGCCTAACTATAGGTTGAGCTCTGCCGTGATGTCCTCAATCTTCTTGTCGAGGGCTGCGAGTACCTCGTCGAACTTATCGACACTCTCCAACCTTGCCTTAACGCCGAAGTAGAACTTAATCTTTGGCTCTGTACCCGAAGGACGCACTGACACCTTTGTGCCATCCTCTGTGAGCCACTGTAGCACGTTGCTCTTTTCGTCGATGCCCTCGATAGGCTTGCGCTCGCCGGTAGCTACGTTGAGCTCCTCGAGAGTCTTGTAGTCGAGAATCTTAACTACAGGAGAGCCAAGGAGAGACTTTGGAGGATTAGCGCGGTAGTCAACCATCATCTGCTGAATCTCGGCAGCACCATCCTTACCCTTGCGAACAACGTTTACAAGGCCCTCGCGGAAGAAGCCATACTTAACGTACAGCTGCTGCAACCACTCGTAGAGAGTGATGCCCATAGTGTCGCGCGCCCATGCTGCAGCCTCGGCAACGAGAGTGATGGCAGCAACACCATCCTTATCGCGTACGAAGTCACCTGGGAGGTAACCGAATGACTCCTCGCCACCGCCGATATACTTTGTCTTGCCCTCCTGCTCACGGATAATCTTGGCGATATACTTGAAGCCAGTGAGGCAGTTGTAGCACTTAACACCGAAGTGCTCGGCAACAGCGTCAGGCATCATTGATGTAACGATTGTCTTAACGACAAACTCCTTGCCCGTGATCTTTCCGAGCTCCGCCCAGCGTGTGAGCTGGTAGCACATAAGAAGCACGAGTGTCTGGTTACCGTTGAGCAACACGTAGTCGCCCTTTGCTGTGCGTAGTGCCACGCCAAGACGGTCAGCATCAGGGTCTGTGGCCATAGCGAAGTCGGCACCCTCCTTCTCGGCACGTTCTATGGCCATAGCCATAGTCTTACGTTCCTCGGGATTTGGTGATGCCACTGTTGGGAAGTTGCCGTCGAGTACCATCTGCTCATCTACGCAGATTATGTTGTTGAAGCCATAGTTGCGTAGCGACATAGGCACGAGCTTTACGCCGGCACCGTGAAGAGGTGTGTATACAATCTTCATGTCGTTATACTTGGCAACAGACTCTGGTGAGAGTGATAGCTCCTTGATAGCTGCCAAATACTTCTTGTCGAACTCCTCGCCCAGGATGTGTATATTCTCGGGATTCTTGCCAGTCAGCACCTGCTCCATTGTCACCTTCTGCACCTCGTCGATGATGTTAACATCGTGTGGTGATGTCACCTGTGAGCCATCGTTCCAGTATGCCTTGTATCCGTTATACTCCTTTGGGTTGTGTGATGCTGTAACCATAACACCCGACTGGCATCCGAGTTCACGGATGGCGAATGATAGCTCGGGAGTAGGACGTAGAGCATCAAAGAGGTATACTGTGAAGCCGTTAGAGGCAAAGATGTCTGCTACACGTTCTGCGAACATGCGCGAGTTGTTACGGCTGTCGTGCGATATGGCCACCTTAATCTGCTCACCAGCAAAGTTTTGCTTTAGGTAGTTTGCCAATCCCTGTGTTGCGGCACCTACGGTGTAGATGTTCATTCTGTTGGTACCCACGCCCATGATGCCACGAAGACCTCCGGTACCGAATTCGAGGTCCTTGTAGAAACTCTCAACCAACTCATTAGGGTTGTTCTGCATAAGGAGTCTTACCTCCTGCTTTGTAGCCTCGTCGTAGTTGCCATCGAGCCATGCCTGTGCTTTAGCAACCACCTGCTTGTCCAAATCGTTTACCATAGTCATCAGTTATTTTTATAGTTTGTAACGTCGTAACAGAAAAATTCTATTATGCAAATATAGCAAAAAATACTAATATATAAAAGTATCAAGCGGTTAAAATTTACAGCAAAAATTTGGCCGCTAAAGCCATATTAAAAAAAACGAATTATGCAACTCTTTTTTGGGAATATTTTAATAAAATTATCCACATCTTTGCAGTGTCGAAACACCCTTATTAACGCAAGGAAATCGAGGGGGTATTAGCAAAAATAGAACGCGATTATCTAACTTATTGAGACAGAGTATTAGAACCTGTTTCGTGGGGATTGTCGCCTTAAATAAAATGTTATTAGCAACCAAAAAAAACTACGTAATGGCGCAAATGGAGAGATATACCGAGGTGTGGCAAGACTGCCTCGATAGACTTCGCCTGACAATCACCGAAGAGGAGTTTGTCAAGTGGTTCCAGCCCATCCGCCCTATAGGCTTCGATGGCGCGAACCTCCAGCTACGTGTGCCCAACGAGAGTTTCATGGTTAGCATAGAACGTCGCTACTTGCAGCATCTAAAACCTATAGTATCAGAACTATATGGTGCTGAAACACAGATACATTATGCTGTGCCACGACGTTCACAACCCGCCGTTGATACAAGCAGCTCGGCAGTGCCTCACTTTACAGCGCCTACCGACACTGCAAATATAAAAAATCCTTTTGTAATTCCAGGCCTCCGTCGTATAATGTACGACCCACAGCTCAACCCAAACTACACCTTCGATAACCATATCGAGGGTGAGTGCAACCGTCTGGCACGTTCTGCGGGTATGGCCGTGGCAGTGACACCTGGCAACAACGCCTTCAATCCACTATACATCTATGGCGACTCGGGTCTCGGTAAGACTCATATCGTGCAGGCCATAGGTCAGGAGGTGCGTCAGCGCCACCCCGAGCTTCAGGTGCTCTACGTCTCGATGAACAAGTTCCAGGCGCAGTTCCAGACGGCATATAAGAATGGCGAAATTACCGACTTCATACACTTCTATCAGATGGTCGACGTGCTCATCATCGACGACATCCAGGAGCTCACAGGTAAGACCGGTACCCAGAATGCCTTCTTCAATATCTTCAACCATCTGCAGCTCGCTGGTAAGCAGCTAATCCTCACATCCGACAAGCCCCCTGTGGAGCTTAAGGATATAGAGCAGCGTCTACTCACTCGCTTTAAGTGGGGTCTGTCGGCATACTTGAGTGTCCCCGACTACGAGACAAAGGTTAAGATTATACGTGCCAAGGCACAGCGCCATGGCGCTAATATCCCCGAGGAGGTTGTCGCATACCTTGCCGAAAACATCTCGGCGAATGTGCGCGAGATTGAGGGTGCCCTATCATCCCTCATCGCCAATGCCTCATTCCTCGGCCGCAAGATAACAATCTCGCTGGCGAAGGATATCCTCAAGGTATATGTCAAGCTCACGCAGCGCGAGATTACTATAGACCATATTGTCAAGACGGTATGCGACTACTATAACATCGAGCTTGACACCTTTAACTCGGCAAAGCGAACACGCGATGTTGCACAGGCACGCCAGGTTGCTATGTATCTTGCAAAGCAGCATACCAAGGCACCACTGACAGTCATAGGCTCATCTATAGGTGGTCGTAACCATGCCACCGTACTCCATAGCTGTAAGGCTGTTGCCGATATGATTGATACTGACAAGCAGTTTAAGGGGCAGATAGATGAGATAGAGAGGATTGTGCTCGGCAAAAACTAATTTCATGTGATAAGGGGTCATTCTCGACCTCTCAATCATTCGGCTGAATGGGAAATACGTATAGTATGTCCCATCCAGCCGAATCTCTTTATCGAGGCCAAGCCTGACCCCTTCTGACAAGAAATTGGTCTCACGATGGCGAGGTTGAAAATATTTGAGCTCTTCAATCAAAGCCACCAATGGGACGTACGTCAAGTACTACCCATCGGTGGCAATTTCTTTATCGAGGCAGAAAGGGCAAAAGGGTCAGAAGGGTCAGAAGGGTTAGAAGGGTCAGAAAGGTTAGAAGGGTCAGAAAGGTTAGAGACAGAGATAACACCTTACCTTTTATGACGCTTTATGCCCCTTGGCGCTATAAATAGCAATGTCAGCGACAACGTCTAACCTTTTATGACGCTTTATGACGTTTTATGCCCCTTGGTACCAGAGAACGAAAAAAGGTCAGAAAGGTCAATTTAAACCGGGCCATGCTACAACCTCCCCAAAATATGAAGGGATGACTAATTTACTTTTTAGTCATCCCTTCTCTGTTATGATATGCTGTGACGATTACATCGCAGCCTTTGCACCGTTGAGGAACTCAACGAAGGCGTCGATGTCGGTGTCGTAGCCACGAGGACCTGCGAGTACGGTCTCACCATCAGGAGTGAGAAGGATGTATGCAGGCTGTGCGTTTACTGACCAACGGTCCTGTGCGAACTTTGAGTTCAACGAGCCGAGACGACCACCCTCAACCTTGGTGTTATCGTCAACATAGAGTGCGCATACAACGAAGTCGTTACGCAAGATAGGCAATACGCGGTCGTTGCTCCATACCTTTGTCTCCATCTCACGGCAGTTGTTACATGCGTGACCTGTAACGTCGATGAAGATAGGCTTATTCTGCTTCTTTGCAGCCTCAACAGCCTCGTCAAAGTCGAAGTAGCCCTCGAGCTGGTGTGGGAGGTGGAGGAAGTCAGCATACTTACGGTTAGCATTTACGTTCTCAACACGGCCATTTACCTGGTAGTCCTGTGTGCTCATAGGAGGAATGTAACCAGAGATGCCGTTGAGTGGTGCGCCGAACATACCAGGGATGAGGTATACTACGAATGAGAATACCGCAATTGCGAGAGTAAGACGGAATACAGATACGTGCTTAACCTCGTCGTCGTGTGCGAAGCGGAGCTTACCAAGGAGGTAGAGACCCAAGAGTGAGAATGTTACGATCCAGATGGCGAGGTATACCTCACGGTCGAGCAAGCCCCAGTGCATTGTCTGGTCTGCTGTCATGAGGAACTTCAAGCCGAGGGCCACCTCGATGAAGCCGAGGACAACCTTCACAGAGTTCAACCAACCACCACTCTTTGGCATGTTCTTAAGCAATGATGGGAACCAAGCCAATACAGTAAATGGAAGAGCAAATGCAATTGCAAAGGCTGCCATAGTGATAATTGGCATCCACACACCGCCGCTTGTAGAGCTGATGATAACTGAACCTACGATAGGACCTGTACAAGAGAATGACACGAGTACGAGTGTGAGTGCCATGAAGAAGATACCGATCAAACCACCCTTATCAGCACCTGCGTCACTCTTGTTAACGAGCTTCGAAGGCATAGTGATCTCGAATGCACCGAAGAATGATGCTGCGAAGACCATGAAGATGATGAAGAAGATAAGGTTAGGAATCCAGTGTGTACCGATGGCGTTGAAGATGTCACCAGCCACGTTTGTGCCGAAGGCGTTAGATAGAAGCACAAGGATGGCGATAGGCAACACGTAGAGGGCAACGATGAAGAAGCCGTACATCATGGCGCGGAAACGACCCTGTGCTGGCGACTGTGAACCCTTAACGAAGAATGACACTGTCATAGGCACCATAGGGAATACGCAAGGTGTCAGCAACGCTGCAAAACCCCAAAGGATGGCAGTGATGATTGAGCTCCAATCAAGTGGAACAGCTGTACCTGTAGTGTTCTCGGTTGTAGCCTCATTGACAACAGCCTCACCAGGCATTACGATAGAGAATGTAGCGGGGTTTGAAGTACACTGGTTAGTGTCGTTTGTGCAGATAGTTGCGCTAATGTAACCAGTTACCTGCTTGCCAGCAGCTGCCTTGATGGTGTGAACATAGATAGCCTTGTTGTAATAGATAAGTGAAGGCTCACCAGTAAGCTCGTCGATGCCATGCTCCTCGGGTGTAAGTGTCTCAACGATGTCGCCAACAACCTCGGCGTTGTCGAACTCGAAGTAAGGTGCCGAGAAGTCTGTCATAGGATAGCCGTGGAAGCCGTCAGCGATAGTAGCCTCGAGGGTTACGGCGAAATTGCCGTCCTCCAGCTCCTCGGCGCTGATAGCCCACTCAACAGGCGCACCCTCATTCTCATTCACCACAGAGCCTGTAGTCTTCGCAGCATCCTGTGCAGATAGTGCGAATGGGAGCATAAGTGCAATAGAGAGCACAAATGTCTTAAAAAGTTTTTTCATAAATTAAATTGGTTTAAAATTATGTTGATTGATTGTTTGTTGTTACGTTGCTACTCTTTGTCACACGCTATGGCGTTGCTGTACTCCTCGAGTGTCGAGGCGAAGTCGGCATTTGCGAGGCTATCCTCTGTGCGACCATCCCATATCTTGTAGCGTGATGGCGATACTCCTACGCGCTGCTTGAAGTACTTGCCGAAGAAGGACTGCGATGCGAAGTTGAGCTTTATGGCTATCTCGCGGATGCTCAATCCCGAGTACTTTAGTAGGCGCTTTGCCTCGTATACCACAGCCTCGTCTATGAGCTTCGAGGCGTTGCGGCCACTCTTCTTCTTGAGTATCAGCGACAGATACTTGGGTGTTATGCCCATCTTCTGTGCGTAGAACTCCACGCTACGTTCTGTGCTGCAGTGCTCGCGCAGAAGGTCGAGGAAGAGGTTGAAGAGCTCGTCTGTGCGGTTGCTCACCGATACGTTGCCTGGTAGGGTATGCTTCTGTAGTATGCCCATCACGTAGTGGAACATCGCAGCGAAGAGTGAGCTTATTATCTTCTCGCGGTTTGCTGTTGGGGCATAATCACATAGCACCGAACGCATGAGCTTCGATATGTCGTGTATGTATGCCGCCTCCTCGGGTGCCACCTGTACGCATGGCTCGTCGAGGAATCCATGATATATAGATATCAGGTCCTGTGTATCTACGTGTATGCTGTTGAGATACTGACGTGAGTATGTCACCATGTATCCCGAAGAACGTATCGAGGCCTTCACCTGCTCAATCACGGTGTTCTCATTGAATATGAACAGCGTGTTTGGGCGTAGCTCGTGTAGCTTGCCGTTAATCTTTATCTTTGCAGTACCACTCACTGTGACACCTATCGACACACCCTGTATTAGTGCTGTCAAGTCGTCAAGTTCGCGGAACATGACAAGCGGTGTTATGACCATGTCCTCCGAGTAGTATGATGTCTCGAATCGTGATTTGAGCTTATCTATCGAAGCTCTCTTTATACCATCCTGCTTCATCTCTATCCTTCTCGCTACTTTCTTTTTACACTCTCAATTGATATCTCTCATTATCTTTCTATCTCTCCGTGTCTTCCACTCCGTGTCTCCTATCTCCCAACTCCTATCTCCTATCTTCCGTCCCAGTCTCGCCCCTTCTGGCTAACCAGTTAGCATCGCACCTTTAGGGCGTTGTGCAGACAGCGTATTGACATAGGGAATGTAGGTCCTGGTTGTCCATCTACGTCTGTCGGCTCATGTAGCTCGGTGTGGAGTGTTATCTCTGCACTGCGTAGGTAGTGTACTGCCTGTGACTTGTGACCCATGAGGTAACGCATCATGTTCCATATTGTCGTGGCAGGGTTGTTGTAGTCAAGGATGACTATGTCGAGCATGCCATCATCAACCTTGGCATCAGGTGCTAACCTAAACTGCCCGGCACTCTTGCCGTTGAAGGCGAGAAACATTGCGGCATCCATACTGTGCTCCTCGCCGTTTATGCGTGCGAAAAGCGGTATGCGGTGCATCGTGAAGATGTCGCGCGCGCCAACACGTATGTAGGCTAACTTTCCCACAAGGTGCTTCTCTATGTCGGGTGTGTGCTGCGATGTTGTCGTCAACACTCCAAAGCTCAACACGTTGACGAAGTAGCTGCCATTCACCTCTCCACAGTCCACCCTGCGTTCTGTGCCTGTGGCTATCTGGCGTGCTGCGGCCATCATTCGGCGCTTCATGCCTATTGCTGCCGCAAAGTCATTTGCCGTGCCTGTGGGTATTATCCCCAGTGTCGGTGCTATGCCCTTTGCGAACATGCTGTTTACCACATAGTTTATTGTGCCATCGCCACCACATATAACCGCCAACTCCGTATCCTCGGCACCCTCAAAAGGGTTCTCCGTGAAGGATATCTGGCGTGGCTGTAGCGCTATGCCGTGCTCTTCAAATATCGCCACTATGCGCGCTATGCGACGTGCTATACGTCCTTTGCCCGCCTTGATGTTATATAGCAGTAGAGCCTTCATCCTGTTACTCAAATATCTCGGAACATACAACCTCGTAGCCATCCTCGCCTGCGAAGATGAAGTAGTAGCTCCAGCCATACTCCCTTTCACACTCCTGGGCAAGTTCTACTGCATTACCCTCGGAGCCTATCGACATGAACATCGTCGCTGCGGCATCCGCCTCGGCACATGTTGGCGCTATGATGGTCACCGATAGAAGGTCACTCACTGCGCTATGGCCTGTGCGTGGGTCGAGGGTGTGTGCCACCTTACGACCATCCTCTGTGAGGTAGAAGCGGCGGTAGTTTCCCGATGTCGCTACGGCAGCATCCTTCACCGCTATTATCTTCTCGAAGGAGTCCATCGCCATGTTGCCATCGTAGGGTGTCTCTATGCCTATCGACCATATCTCGCCGCGGCTGTTTACTCCACGACAGCGTATCTCGCCGCCGATGTTTACCATGTAGTCCTCAATGCCCAACTCCTCGAGATGCGACGCCATCACATCCACGACATAGCCCTTGGCTATCGAGTTGAGGTCTATCTGCACTCGTGGGTCCTGCTTGACAAGACGCATTCCGTCGATGGCAATCTTGTCGTAGCCCACGAAGGTGAGTATAGAGTCGATGTTGGGGTTGTCATGTGCATCCTCAATGCCGAATCCCCACGCATCTGTCAGCGGCTTTATTGTTATGTCGTATGCGCCATCACTCATTTGAGTGAAGCGCCCCGCAAGCTCAATGTTGAATGCCAGGTGGCTGTCGAGACTGTCGGTGTCGTTGCTGTTCAGGCGAGCAATGCGCGAGTCAGCATTGAATATCGACATCGATACCTTTGCTTCGCTGTCCACTTGGGCTATCATCTGGCGGATATCACTCTCTGGGGTAGAGGTGTTACATTTTACTTGTACGAATGTTCCGAGTGCTGTGCCCTCAATGGTCATGTAGCGTTTGGGTGACGTACATCCTGCAGTTAGGATTGCCGCCATGAGGAGTGTTGCGATGAATAAATTTTTGGTAAGCACCTTCGCCATTGTAACAAAATGTTAATCTGAAGAGCAAAGGTAGTAAAAAATCACAATTTTCAACCATCTTTACCTTAAAAAAATGCTTATTCGTAGAAAATAAGTTGAATTGCAGTTGTGTGTACTCTGCAAATATTGTCATGTAGTGGGGTAGTATTGCTGTTTATTAAGATTAAAAATGTGGTATTTAGAATAAAATACTAAACTAAAAATATCATCTTTTCATTTTAAATATCGTTTTTATTGAGTGGTTTTAATGCATCAGCTGTGGCTGCTGCGGTATGCTTATTGTGCTAAATATTATCTTTTTTATCTTTTTCTATGAAAAAGGGTTTGTGGTGTCAAAAAAAAAGCGTATCTTTGCCGCACGCTCCGGCAGGATTATCAGGTAAGGATAATCTGTCGTGGAGTGGAACCAGGGGCGTACTCCTCGGGAAATGAGAAGGAGGCGCACCATAAAACACTAAATTTTATGTATTTGACACCTGAAAAGAAGCAGGAGTTGTTTGGCCAGTACGGCAAGTCTACAACCGACACAGGTTCACCCGAGAGCCAGATCGCGTTATTCACCTACCGTATCAACCACCTTACCGAGCACATGAAGAGCAATCGTCACGACTACGGCACACAGCGTTCGTTGTTGCGCCTCGTAGGTAAGCGTCGTAAGTTGCTTATGTACTTGAAGGAGGTTGATATCGAGCGCTACCGTGCGATCGTTAAGACACTCAATCTCCGTAAGTAAGAGTGTGCAAAGAATGAAGGCAACACTTCGGCGTTGCCTTCATTTGCAGTGAAATCAACAATTTGATTGATATATTTGACGACAATTTTTTAGAGGTTTTTAGAATTTTTATGGAAGTTAACAAGTTGTACAATGCTGTACAGAAGACAATCACTCTTGCCGATGGTCGCGAGATTATGATTGAGACCGGTAAGCTCGCAAAGCAGGCTGATGGCTCGGTGGTTGTACGTATGGGCGACACAATGCTTTTGGCTACTGTTGTTGCCGCAAAGGATGCCAAGGAGGGTACTGACTTTATGCCATTGCAGGTGGAGTATAAGGAGAAGTATGCCTCATGTGGCCGTTTCCCTGGTGGTTTCATGAAGCGTGAGGGTAAGGCTGGTGACGCAGAGATTCTCGTTGCACGTCTTATCGACCGTGCCTTGCGTCCACTATTCCCCGCAGACTATCATGCCGAGGTCTTTGTAACCGTAAATCTTATCTCGGCAGAGAAGGATATCCAGCCTGATGCATTGGCTGGTCTTGCTGCCTCTGCAGCACTCGCCGTATCTGACATCCCATTCGGTGGTCCTATTTCGGAGGTTCGCGTAGCGCGTATCGGTGGCGAGTATGTCATCAACCCAGGCTTCGAGGCTATGAAGGATGCCGACCTCGACATCATGGTTGGTGGTACTATCGACAACATCCTCATGGTTGAGGGTGAGATGAATGAGGTATCGGAGGAGGTTATGCTCGGTGCCATCATGTTTGCTCACGAGGAGATTAAGAAGCACTGTGCTGTGCAGATTGAGCTTATGAAGGAGCTCGGTAAGGATGTTAAGCGTACTTACTGCCACGAGACTAACGATGAGGAGCTTCGTCAGACAATCATCGCAGAGCTCTACGACAAGGCATATGCTATCGCTACAAGCGGTACTATGAAGCACGAACGTCAGGATGCCTTCGATGCTTTGGAGGCGGAGTTCGCAGCTCGCTATACAGAGGAGGAGCTCGAGGAGAAGGCTCCACTCATCCACAAGTACTTCCACGACGATGTTCAGAAGAAGGCTATGCGTAACATGATCCTCGATGAGGGTAAGCGTCTTGATGGTCGCCGCACAGATGAGATTCGTCCTATATGGTGCGAGATCGACTACTTGCCATGTGCACACGGCTCGGCAATCTTTACACGTGGTGAGACACAGTCACTCACAACTGTAACTCTCGGCACGAAGCTCGATGAGAAGCAGAAGGATGAGGTGCTGGTTCAGGGCAGCGAGCAGTTCGTATTGCACTACAACTTCCCTCCATTCTCTACTGGCGAGGCGCGTCCAGCACGAGGTTTGAGCCGTCGTGAGATTGGTCACGGTCACCTCGCATGGCGTGCGTTGAAGCCTATGGTGCCACTTGGCGAGGAGAACCCATACGCAGTACGTGTAGTATCAGATATCTTGGAGTCTAACGGCTCATCGTCTATGGCCACAGTATGTGCTGGTACACTTGCACTTATGGATGCTGGTGTTAAGCTCCGCAAGCCAGTGTCAGGTATCGCCATGGGTCTTATCTCTGACTCGGAGACAGGTCGTTGGGCAGTGTTGTCTGATATCTTGGGTGACGAGGATCACTTGGGCGATATGGACTTCAAGGTTACAGGTACACGTGACGGTATCACAGCTACACAGATGGATATCAAGGTTGACGGCCTCTCATATGAGGTGTTGTCAAAGGCTTTGGAGCAGGCACGTCAGGGTCGTCTCCACATCCTCGACAAGCTCGTTGAGACTATCGCCGAGCCACGTGAGGACTACAAGCCATTCGTGCCACGCATCGTGCAGATTAGCATCCCACAGGAGTTCATCGGTGCTGTCATCGGCCCTGGTGGTAAGGTTATCCAGGAGATTCAGAAGACTACAGGTACTACCATCACCATCACAGAGGTTGAGTCGAAGGGTATCGTAGACATCTTCGGCCAGAATAAGGAGGCGTTGGATGCTGCCTTGGCACGTATTAAGGGCATCGTTGCTGTTCCAGAGATTGGTGAGACATACAACGGTAAGATTCGTTCTATCGTCGACTTCGGTGCTTTTGTTGAGATTCTTCCTGGCAAGGATGCGTTGCTGCACATCTCGGAGATTGACTACAAGCGTTTCGAGACTATGGAGGAGACAGGTCTTAAGGAGGGCGATATGATAGATGTTAAGCTCATCGCCAAGGACCAGAAGACCGGCAAGCTCAAGCTCTCACGCAAGGTTCTTCTTCCCAAGCCCGAGGGTTGGGTAGAACGTGAGCCTCGTGAGCCTCGCGAGCCACGTGATCGTAAGCCTCGCGAGGGTGAGAAGCGCGGTCCACGTCGTGATCACAAGTAGTAATGATATTCGTCGTGTACCCTATATATAATATGTATGGTGCACGGCGATGATTAAGAGTGATAATTTTTTTACAATAATTTACTAACAAAACTTTTTTGACATTTATGAAAAATCTTTTGAAAGTGAGTGCAGTACTCGCAGTTGCGGTATTGACCCTCTCAAGCTGTAATTGCTTCAAGAAGATGGCCAAGAACCGTGATGATGTGCAGCTTACATGCACTCCTGAGGTTTTGGTACTTAACAACGGCGTCGTTGAGGCTGATGTTACTGTGAACTTCCCAGTTAAGTACTTCAATGCCAAGGCAGTATTGAAGGTTACTCCCGTTATGGTATTCGAAGGCGGCGAGGTAGCAGGCACAACACAGTATTTCCAGGGTTCAAAGGTTGATGACAACTACACAGTTATCGACAAGAACAATGGTGGTACATACACTATGCACGTATCATTCCCATACGATGCACGTATGGCATGCAGCCAGCTCCAGCTTCGTGCGGAGATTAAGTGCCCAAAGGGTGGTTGCAAGGAGTTCACATTGGTTAACTTGAACACAGGTGCTATTCCTACAAAGGATGAGGCAGCTATCTTGGCAGCTGGTGGCGACGATGCATTGGCATTGAAGCGTGCTTTCGGTTTGACTATCGCCGAGGGTGTTAACACATTGCAGTCAGACCTCGACTATGCCTCTGCAATGCAGAACATGGCATCTGGTTATAAGAATGTTATCACCGAGGTGACACGTGCTAACTACATGTATGCTATCAACTCATCACGTCTTGCACGTAGCGCAAAGTCAAGCGACGAGCTCACAGCATTCCAGCAGTTGGCAGCAGATCAGATGTCTAACGATCGCATCGCACAGCACATCTACGTAAACGGTTATGCTTCACCTGATGGTCCAGAGAAGTTCAACGATCGTCTTGCTGCTGCACGTAGCGAGTCAGGTCGCAAGGCTGCAGAGGAGTTGCTCAGCGAGATTGGCTTGTCACTCGACGCTGCATCTTATGGTGAGGACTGGGAGGGCTTCAAGGCTCTTGTTGCTGCTTCAGACATCGAGGACAAGGAGCTTATCCTTTCAGTGTTGAACAGCTATGAGTCATCATCAGAGCGCGAGGAGCAGATTAAGAATATGTCACAGGTATTCGAGGCATTGAAGCGTGACATCCTTCCACAGTTGCGTCGTGCACAGCTCGTTAACTCTTCAGACATCACAGGTAAGACTGACGATGAGATGGCTGCTTTCGTACGTGAGGGTAACTTCGCAGCTTTGGATGAGAAGGAGATGCTTCACATCGCCTCTACAGACAAGCTCACATTGAACGAGAAGATCGCCGTTTTGGAGGCTGCAGCAAACGAGTATAAGAGTGCTACTGCTTACAACAACCTTGGTGTAGCATATGCCGAGGCTGGTGAGGGCGAGAAGGCAGCTGCTGCTTTTGCTTCAGCGGTAAATGCTGGTGGCAATGCATCAGAGCTCAACAACAACCTTGCACTTGTTAACCTTATGAACGGTAACACAGCTGCTGCGAAGGCATACACAGCAAATGCTTCAGTCGAGGCACGTGCTCTTGCTGCTGCTGCCGAGGGTAACTACGCACAGGCGCAGTCACAGCTCTCTGGCTACAACGCTGCTATCGCTGCTACCATGAACGCTGACTACACAGCTGCAAAGCAGTTCATCGCAAACGACACTACTGCCGAGGCTGACTACCTCCGTGCTGTTATCGCATCAAAGCAGGGTGACATGGCTACTGCCGAGGCACAGCTTAAGAGTGCTATTGCGAAGGATGCGTCATACGCAGACCGTTGCCGTCAGGATGTAAATCTTCGTGGTTACATTGGTAAGGAGATCAACCTTTAATTTCTTGTGATAAGGGGTCGATTGCGGCCCCTAACTAAAATGCCGTCAATGGGACGTACGCCAAGTACTACCCATCGACGGCATTTTTGCCGAGTGTAGCACTCGGCACCCTTCTGACAAGAAATTTAATTTCTCGTGATAGCGGCGCATCTGCGACGCTTCAATCAAACGCCAGAATGGAATGTACGTCAAGTACTATCCATCCTGGCTTTTTTCATGTCAGCGCCACATCTGCACCACTCTGACAAGAAATTGGTATCACGATGGTTAGGTAGGTCAAGACAATGAGACACAGCGACCCAGAGACAATGCATTACCTTTTATGCCCTTTTATGACGTTTTATGCCCTTTGCTACCCGAGAATAAAAAGGGGCACAAAGGGCACAAGGGGCACAAAGGTTAGAGACAATGAGACAGTTAGACATAGCGACCAAGAGACAATGTATTACCTTTTATGCCCTTTTATGCCCTTTTGTGCCCTTTGGTACCCGAGAATGAAAAAAGGGCAAAAAGGTCACAAGGGGCAGAAAGGTTAGAGACAATGAGACAGTTAGACATATCGACCAAGAGACAATGTATTACCTTTTATGCCCTTTTTTGACCTTTTGTGCCCTTTGTCCGTGTAGTAAGGGGGAGGTATAGACGATTTTTCTTACACTTTTTTCGTCAATATAGAATTTTTTGTTTATCTTCGCATCGAAAATGCGCGTGTGTCTAATTACGTATTATAGATGCTGAATGATATTCTATTGCGTCATGGATATGTGCGTTAGGAGGGTATAATTAATTGGTATATTAATATAGATAACTTTACTTTATAATCACTAATTTTTAAACACAATGAGAAAGTTTTTTTCAATGATGGTAGCTTTGGCTGCCGTATTTACATTCGCTGCGTGTGAGAATGGTACTCCAGAGGAGCCAACTCCTTCAAAGGGTACAAAGATTGCTACTCCACAGGTAGAGATCTCTGACGTAGTTGAGGATGGTTTCACTGCAAAGTGGGGTGCTGTTGAGAACGCAAAGAGCTACTCTGTAGTTTTGTCAAAGGCTAACAGCTCAAAGACAGAGACACAGAATGTTACTGAGACATCTGTTACATTCTCTGGCCTTGGTATTGGTACTTACACTGTAAGTGTTAAGGCTATTGCTAACGAGGGTTACAAGGATTCTGACTACGCAAAGGCTACTACAGCTGTTGAGGGTGCTACTTCTGCAGAGTGGTTCGAGCTTTCAGTATTCGTTACTAATGACTATGCGTCAAAGGGTTACTACTCTTACAACTCAGTGTTCTACACAATGAAGGGTACAAATGTCACTTCTGTAAGCGTAATGATTACAACAGCCGAGATCGCTGCAAGCTACACAACTGATGAGATTTTGTCACAGCTCCAGCCTATAGGTGCTGACGGCATTGCATCTATCAACACTGCAGAGGGTCTCTTCAGCGTGGTAGAGCCTTGCCCAGCAAATACGGAGTTTGTTTTCTATGCTTTGGCAGAGAATGCTGATGGTGCATCTGTATTTACTCACAAGACTACAAAGACTACAGAGGTCGTTGTTCCTGAGGCATTTAAGCCATGGATTGGTACATACACTGCTTCATACACTAAGTTGGTATCAGGTGATGGTACTATCACTGATACTACTGGCGAGTTCACATTGATCATGGATTATGATCCAGCAAATGATGCTCTTGCTGTTGGCGGTATTAGCGCAGCATTTGGTGTTACTGCTCCTACACTCGCTTGGTTTAACGATGAGGGTACACTCGAGATTTATGCTGGTATCGGACTTGGTACAGTTCAGGGTTATGAGGTTAAATCAGCAATCTTTGGTAATTGGAGTGATTGGGACGAAACAACGCAAGCATGGATTTTGGATGAGCAAGGCCCATATGTCTTCGACGATTTCTGGCCAGCTTATAGTGTAGTTAAGGCTGCTGATGGCGCAATCACTGCAGAGCCATTGTCTATTGGATATGAATATCAGAATGAAGCAGGTGAGGCTTTAAAAGCTAAAATCGATGTTCTTTCTATAGGTCTCTTTGGCTTTAATGCTGAAGGTGTCGCTGCATGGGATAAAACATTCTACTCAGGTTCATGGAATCTCGTAAAGACTTCAGATGAAGTTATTATTCCTGAGGATCCTGAGACCGCTGCATGCTCATACAATGCTGTTGAGACTATCTCTGTTGCAAAGAAGTCACTCGTATTCTAATCTAATTAGATTGCATATAATGAGGCTGCTGGGCATTGCTCGGCAGCCTCTCTTGTTTCCTATTGTCACTAAAAAATGTAAAAAGTGGGTTAGTTGTTGTATTATTGATGAAAAATTTGTATATTTGTAGTTAGAAAAAACGTGTGACTATGGATTACGTTAAAGAGTTAGAGAAATATGCTCCCGCACATACCGAGGCTCAAGTGGCCAAGGAGGTAGCAAAGATTAAGATGGCGGCTAATCGCAATGGTAATGTCGATGTATATAAGTTCTGTTATTCGGCAATCGACCTTACTACATTGTCGTGCAACGACTCGCAGGAGTCTGTTCAGGCATTTGTGCGAAAGGCTGTGGACTTCTACGAGAAGTATCCCCACATCCCTAATGTTGCCTCTATATGTGTCTATCCTCCATTTGTTGAGACTGTAGGTCTTGAGGTTGATGGCACACCCATGCGTATAACAAGTGTTGCAGGTGCATTTCCCGCGTCGCAGAGCTTCATCGAGGTGAAGGCTCTCGAGGTGGCTATGGCCATAGAGAATGGTGCCGACGAGATCGACATCGTACTCACCCCTGGCATGATGCTCTCGGGTCACGAGGCGGAGGCTGCGGGCGAGGTGGCATTGCTCCGTGAGGAGGCGAAGGATGTAGTCCTCAAGGTCATAATAGAGTCGGGTGCTTTGAAGACCCCCGAGCTAATACGTCGCGCATCACTAATATCTATGTTTGCGGGTGCCGACTTTGTTAAGACATCTACAGGTAAGATTGATGTTGCGGCCACTCCCGAGGCTGCCTTCGTGATGTGTCACGCTATCAAGGACTACTACAATATGACAGGTCGTAAGGTGGGTTTCAAGGCTGCTGGTGGTGTTAAGACTCCCGAGGATGCAGCGTTGTACTATACTATCGTTGAGGAGGTTCTCGGCGAGGAGTGGCTAACAACAGACCTCTTCCGTATCGGTGCCTCGTCGGCCGCAAATAACCTAATCTCGGCTATCGAGGATAAGGATATAAAGTACTTTTAGTGTCGTCTCTCCCTTCGTGGGTGGAGGTTTGGTATGTGCGAATGTGCAGCGCAAATGTGCTGCCATTCGCTTTTTTTTTGTGGTAAGGAGAGAGGCAGAGGGACACAGCGAGGTTGGGTATCAAAGGGCATAAAACGTCATAAAAGGGCACAAAAGGTGGGGCGTTGATGCGGACTTTTGTTTTTACCTTTTCTGACCCTTCTGCCCTTTGTGCCCTTTGTGCCCTTTTCATTCTCGGGTGTCAAGGGGCATAAAACGTCATAAAAGGTATCGCATTGTCTCTTTGTCTCAATACTGCCCCCGCCATATAAAAACACTAAAGGCGGCCCGAAGGTCGCCTTTAGTATTAGTGCCACGAGGGCAGCTAATCCAAATTATTTCTGTGCGAAGAAGTTCTTAATCTCCTCGTCATCCAAGATATTCTGTGACTGGAAAACGTATGCACCTGTCTTCTCTGACTTAACCATCTTGATGCACTTTGTGTACTTCTTTGCATTACCCGTCTTAAGGGTTGCAACTACTTTCTTTGCCATACTTTACCTACTTGTTAAAATTACTTAATCTCACGGTGTAAAGTTACTCGCTTCA
>JAGCMF010000018.1 GCA_017646625.1 Alistipes sp.
TACTATATTATGCCTTATCGTACTCTTGCCCACGCATCGGCCGTGTGCTATGCGTTAGGAATTACGGAGGTTGACCCTATTCGTTTGGGGCTTGATTTCAACCGCTTTATGCAGACCGACAAACCTTGTTTCGCTGAGATTGGTTTGGCCACCAATGCTACAAAATCGCAGATTCAAACCGAGATTATGAACCTCGAGTTTGATGAGGATAGGGAGCGTTTAGGTGAACGAGAACTCAATGATGACGCCCCTGCGTTGATAATTTATCCGAGCCAACGCACTGCACAGTTATTGGGATATTTTAGCGATAAAGTCAATTTTGACTACATATCATTTGATGACCGAGAGACTTTCTACACCTTGTTGCGCTCAAATGACTTAGCTGGCGTGTATGGCTGTAATGATGAAACGGTTTTGCAGGAGTACCTTACGCAAGCAAAACCCTATTTTGAGGATTTAATTCCACTATGCGCAGCGAGTATAATACCTCGTCCAACAAACCATATCTATACCTCGCGTAGATATGGCATCGAGTGGAAGCCACAATTTACACCGGAGGTCGAGGCGATATTGAGAGAAACCAGCGGCGATATACTCTACAACGAGCAGGTCTATGCTATTGCCGAACTTGTTGGCTATACACCGAGCGAGGCAGAGGAGTTTCGCAAGGTGTTATCAAAACGCAAGAAACAGGAATACAACAACCACCGCCGCCGATTTAGCAGACATAAAGGATTGTTCAAAAAACTGATAAACGAGGGCGGCTGGTCATTCCCGAAGGCTGTGACGGCGGAGTTCGCTAGATTAGTATATCTCACAGCCTACCTCAAAACCCACTTTCCGGAGGAGTTTACACGAGCAGCATTGTGCGTGGCTGCGAGCGAAGACTGCTAACCATAGTCTGGCTACAAAATAGTCTGAATTAATACAAACCAATTAAAGACAAAGTGGCGTATGTAGTGAACTTTGTAGTTCGCTCATACGCCACCGTTGTCTATTTACAATACATCTTTGGAAGATGCTTGATTTCAGTGCTTTACTTTCAAAAGATTTATATACCTTTGTACTCGCAGTTAGTTGGCTCTATTACGACATCCATGTAGTCTTCTATGTAGGATTTCGCAATTTTCGTAAAAATACACACTGAAAATCAATCAGTTAAAAATTAAAAGACCCATCCTTTTTAGGATCTACGCTTTTTTATCGCCATCACACACATAGTTTTTACTTATATGTAAATCAAAATTTCCGATTTGCAGCTTATAATAATTTGTATTACTTTTGCAACAGAAAACTAAAAGGATTAAGTGTAGAATGACCAAATAAGAGACCCGAGTTGGGGCAGGGAGAGAATAGTGATGAATGCGCCAAGCATAGAGAATAGCACACGCGAGCAGCGACTCGACTATGTGGTTGACAGGTGGCGATGCCTACACAACTGCGAGCTATGTGGCAAGTGTAGCATTCTCAAAGGTCGCGATGCAGAGATTGTCTACGAAGACTACATCGAGGGACGAAGGTCATACATGGAAATAACATTTGAGATAAGAGATAATAACTATTAAAACTATTAAGATTATGAATGCAAAAGAGAAGGTTTTGGCAACAATGGTAGAGGCTGGTGAGCCTATGAATGCTGGTAAGATCGCAGAGATGAGTGGCCTAGACCGCAAGGAGGTGGACAAGGCGATGAAGGAGCTCAAGGAGGAGGGAGCAATCGTATCACCAGTACGTTGCAAGTGGGCACCAGCAAAGTAGTGCTACCCCACTTACCAATATGAATAAAAAGAAATGCCTGCCTAACGATGTTAGACAGGCATTTTAGTTTATGGAATATAACTAGAGGTTAAGCTTCGCACGTACCGCACGCAACATATCCTCTGTCATAGACTCCAAATCCCACTGTGGCTTCCAACCCCACTCCTCGCGAGCACATGTGTCGTCGAGTGAGTTAGGCCAGCTGCGTGAAATCTGATCCTTAACAGGGTCTACATTGTACTCCATCTGGAAACCTGGAACGTGACGTTCTACAACCTCGCGGATGATCTCTGGTGTGAAGCTCATAGCTGCAATGTTGAATGAGTTGCGGTGCTTAAGCTTCGCTGGATCAGCCTCCATAAGCTCAACAGTAGCACGCAATGCATCAGGCATGTACATCATATCCATATATACATCTGGCGCGATGTTACATACAAACTTATTACCCTTAACCGCCTCGTAGTAAATCTCTACAGCGTAGTCAGTAGTACCACCACCAGGAAGTGTAACGTTAGAGATGATACCTGGGAAACGTACAGAACGTGTATCTACACCAAAGCGAGTGTGGTAGTAGTTAGAGAGGAGCTCACCTGTAACCTTGCATACGCCATATATGGTGTTGGGCTGCATAACAGTATCCTGTGGAGTCTTGTCGCGTGGGAAGTCACCACCAAAAGCACCAATAGAGCTTGGAGTGAAGACTGCGCAGTTCTTCTCGCGAGCAATCTCAAGTGAGTTCTCCAAAGCACCCATGTTGATGCGCATAGCCAACTGTGGATTCTTCTCACCTGTAGCAGAGAGAAGAGCAACGAGATTGAAGATAGAGTCGATGTTATACTTACCTACAAGCTCGGCATACTGCTTTGCATCGAGGGCATCGAGAGACTCAAAAGGACCTGCCTCTGCCAATACGGGGTTGTGCTTAACATCTGTAGCAACGACATTAGATGCACCATAGATTGAACGAAGATATGGCACCAACTCAGATCCGATCTGACCACCGGCGCCCAAAACCAAAATGCGCTTCATTGAATAGGTTTAACGTTAGTTATGTATTTTGTTTTCAGCTTATTATCCTCTATTTGACAATATTCTATTGTCCAATCAACAACAAAAATACACATTTTATCCTAATTTAACACACAAAGTGTAACTTTTTTTCATTTTTTTTATCTTTAGGATATCTTGCAACTCTATATCGCACTTTTTGCACTATCTTTGTCGGCAGCATCGCGGATGCCTAAAACTACACAAAAGGATGAACGGATTACTCGAATTTGGATACATAGGACTCTTCTTCGGATCGCTGCTCGCTGCTACGATATTTCCGTTCAGCTCCGACGCCCTACTCCTCGGCATGCTCATTGCTGGTGGCGACCCAGTCATCAGTGTAGTGGTGGCAACAATGGGCAACTGGATAGGTGGCCTTGTGGGCTACTGGATGGGATGGCTCGGCAAGCTAGAGTGGCTCGAGAGATGGTTCAAAGTCAAGCATGAGACACTCGAAAGACACAAAGCAAAGGTAGAGAAATGGGGGCCGCTACTCGCCCTGCTAACATGGACACCATTCGTCGGTGACATCTTCGCCATAGTACTCGGATTCTACAAGGCAAAATTTTGGCCATCAGCACTATGGATGTTTGTTGGCAAATGTGGAAGATACATATGTTGGGCCATAGGACACTTCTACGTAGATAGCTGGCTACAGTGACCATAGAGACGATAACCCATCGAGCAAAATAGACAACAAACTGACAAAAAGTCGCCAGCATATTTCACCACTCACATTTTTTTCGTATATTTGTGTGGTGCAAATTCACAGATGACATTGCACACTGCACAAAAAACCCCAGATAAACAATTAAACACTATAGAGTTATGAAGAGAGTATACCTATTAACACTTTGCATACTCGCCACAGCGATGCTGTATGGCTGCAAGAGCAATCAGGAGCAGCTACACGACGAGTTCGTCAGCGTGTATGTCGACGAGGAGATGAACGACAACGACTTGACCATTACTGAATTAGAGGGAGAGATTGAGATTTTGGAGTATATCCTTGCCATAAAAGACGATAACGAGTTCGCAAAAGCCATAGAGTATATATGGGAGTATGATGAAGCACGCATGGAGTGGTTAGACGAGCTCGAAATATTCGAGGATGAGGAGTTTAGAGATGCATATAACCTCGAGGAGCAAGCGGACACCTTCGAGGAGCAGGTATATAGAAGAGCCGACAGACTGGACCTATAGCAGAACGAAATGTATCAACCACAAAACAGAGATAGTTATGAAACAGATATTTATACTCCTATTTATATCTTTAGCCACCATCACATTGACCAGTTGCAGCAATAGTGCAGAGAGAGCAATCGAGAAGGTTCAGGCCTTCGAGAAGGATATTTTAGTGCTCGAGGCGAGAAATCTGGAACATACATCAGAGCAGAGAATAGACTTCTATAAGAAGTTGTATAATCTTGACGACATAGACTTCATAAGCATCTTTCCACTACTCGACCATTGGGAGGATGAGGCTGATCAGATTATCGATAAAAACGACGAGGAGTTCAATGAAGAATACAATGCTCTACGCGACAGGAAAGAGGCTCTCATAGAGCAGATAGACAACAGATTAGAGCAGATTGGATTCTATGATTAAGTTTATAATAATCATGAGTTAATCAGTAGATTATAATATTTACATAAAGTATAATTTTACATGGTGGGGCTTGCCGTTTATTGCGTAAGCCTCACCATCTTTCTATCAACGACAAAACACCCCGATAAGGCCTCAACATACAACCCCAAAGATAGAGGTAGGAGGACAACAAAATATTCCAACATTAGCAAGTTCCATACAAAAGTTGTACTTATGATTTAAACACCATCTCAACGTCATAAAATATTACAAAAAACTATTGCGAGAGTCATAAAATTTTCTTACCTTTGCACGAAATATAATAAGTATATGAAGCGATCGATAAATAACCATCCGAATTGTAGCCTGCGAAACAAGCAGTCTCGCGGTTATCGTCGATGCTTCAACTCATTTGGAATCACTGTTTTTAATTGATATTAGCGACCTTCAGGGTCGCTGTTTTTTTATATATGGGAAAAGAGAGAATAGTAATCAAGGGCGGCACTGTGATAGGTGCAGGAAGTGAGGATATTGCAATAGTTGACGGCAAGATCGCTGAACGTGCAAAGTGTATAGAGCCTATGGCTGATGACAAAGTCATCGACGCCACAGGATTGGTAGTTGCACCCGCATTTGTGGATGTTCACGTTCACCTTCGTGAGCCTGGCTATGGCTACAAGGAACGCATCGCAACAGGCACAATGGCAGCAGCACGTGGTGGATATACTACCGTATGTTCGATGCCCAACCTTAATCCCGTTCCCGACAGCGTGGAGAACCTCAAGGTACAACAGGACATCATCGATAGCGATGCCAAGATAGAGGTGTTACCATACGCCGCAATAACCATAGGTCGTAAGGGCGAAGAGCTCGTTGACGTAGCAGCTCTCGCCGGCAAGGTTTGCGCCTTCTCTGACGATGGTAGTGGCGTGCAGGTTGACGGCATGATGCAGAGAGCCATGACCGAGGCTGTTAAACACGACCAGCTTATAGCTGCGCACTGCGAGGTAGAGGAGCTACTCAAGGGTGGTTACATCCACGATGGCGAGTATGCTCGCACACATGGACACAAGGGCATATGCTCGGAGAGTGAGTGGGAGCAGGTACGCCGCGACATAGAGATAGCCGAGAAGCTCGGTGCACGCTACCACGTATGCCACATCTCAACAAAGGAGACGGTAGCACTTGTACGCGAGGCGAAGGCACGCGGTGTTAAGGTGACATGCGAGACCGGACCACACTACCTCATCTTCACAGACATGGACCTACAGGAGGATGCACGCTGGAAGATGAACCCACCTATTCGTTCAGCAGAGGACCGCGCAGCACTCATCGAAGGCATCAAGGATGGTACCATCGACATGATAGCCACAGACCATGCCCCACATAGCGTTGAGGAGAAGTCACGTGGCCTTAAGGATAGTGCCATGGGCATCGTAGGCCTCGAGACTGCCTTTGCAGCGCTAAACACACACCTCGTAAAGAGGGGTGTAATAAGCCTCGAGCACCTCATCCAGATTATGAGCATCAACCCACGCAAGGTGTTCCGCATCGAGGGTGGCCTAAACATTGGCGACAGGGCAGATGTGGTGCTCCTCGACACAGACCATCAGTGGCGCGTAGATAGCAATAACTTCTACTCTATGGGTCGCATCACAATGTTCGATGGCAGAGAGATGACAGGCGACGTGGTGATGACCATACACCGCGGCAACGTAGTATACGACAACAAAAACAAATAATATAAAAACACAAAGTAGATGAGACCTTTTACCAAGAAACTTGTACTTGAGAATGGCAAGGAGTTTCCGGGATACGGCTTTGGTTCAAAGAACAATGCCGTATGTGAGATTGTCTTCAACACCTCGATGGTAGGCTATCAGGAGATTGTTTCCGACCCGACGTACACCGACCAGATTGTAGTTATGACATACCCACTCATGGGTAACTACGGATTTATGGATGAGGACTATGAGAGTAAGTTCCCTTCGATGGGCGGTATGGTTGTGCGCGAGTGCTGCGATGCACCAAGCAACTTCCGCTATACAAAGACTATGAACGAGACTTTCGAGGAGCTTAACATTCCAGGCATCAGCGGCGTTGATACACGCATGATAACACGCATCATCCGCAACGAGGGAACACAGAAGGCTGCTATCGTAGACTACGACATGCCACACGACGAGGCGATGGAGCTCATTCGCACCACGCTTAAGCGTCGCAACATGCTCGAACGCATAAGCTGCAAGAAGCGTTGGTTCTCACGTACACCAAACCACAAGTGGGACGTGGTGGCTATCGACTGCGGTATTAAGTACAGCTTCGTGCGCCAGCTTAATGCCAAGGGTTGCAACGTGACAATCGTGCCTTACAACTCTACCGCCGATGAGATCACAGCCTTCAACCCAGATGGCATCTTCATCTCTAATGGTCCAGGCGACCCTGCAGATGCTGCCGTAGTATGCAACACATTGAAGGAGTTGCGCGGCCACTTGCCCATGTTCGGTGTAGACCTCGGTCACCAGCTAATAGCGATGAGCTATGGCGCTAACATCACAAAGATGAAGTTCGGTCACCGTGGTGCTAACCACCCAGTGAAGTATTTGGAGAACGGCAAGATAGAGATAGTGACACAGAACCACGGCTACACAGTTGAGGAGTCGTCACTCGAGGGTACACCACTTGCTGTGACACACCGCAACCTCTTGGATGGCACAGTTGCCGGCATTGAGGCTATCACTGACAAGACATTCTCTGTACAGTATCAGCCAGACTGCGCGCCAGAGTCAAGCAGCACATATCTTTTCGATAAGTTCATTAAAATGATGGAGGAGTAGAATATGCCTAAAAGAACAGATATAAAGAAAGTAATGGTTATCGGCTCTGGCCCTATTGTCATCGGTCAGGCCGCAGAGTTCGACTACGCAGGTACACAGGCGTGTCTTGCGCTTAAGGAGGAGGGATATCAGGTTATCCTCGTGAACTCTAACCCTGCAACCATAATGACCGACACGCACATCGCCGACAAGGTATACATGGAGCCTCTAACATTGGAGTATGTAGCCAAGATTATCCGCTACGAACGTCCTGATGCTATCGTTCCAGGTCTCGGTGGACAGACAGGTCTTAACCTTGCCGTGCAGCTCGCAAAGAAGGGTATCCTTGAGGAGTGTGGCGTAGAGATTTTGGGTACATCATTCACCTCTATCGAGGAGGCAGAGGACCGCGAGTTGTTCAAGGAGTTGTGCTTGCGCATAGGCGAGCCTGTGATTCCTTCACATATCACCAACTCTATTGAGGAGGGTATCGAGGCAGCAAAGGAGATTGGCTACCCTGTAGTATTGCGTCCAGCCTTTACACTCGGTGGTACGGGTGGCGGTTTTGCGGACAACGAGGAGGAGTTGCGCGACGTTATGCGCAATGCCCTTGCTCTGTCACCTATCCACCAGGTGCTCGTAGAGAAGAGCATCAAGGGTTACAAGGAGATTGAGTTCGAGGTTATGCGCGACAGCAACGACACAGCCATTGCCATATGCTCAATGGAGAATGTTGACCCAGTAGGTATTCACACAGGTGACTCTATAGTTGTTGCGCCAAGCCAGACATTGGCAGCCAAGGAGTACAGCATGCTCCGTTCAAGTGCCCTTAAGCTCATCCGCGCCCTCAAGATTGAGGGTGGCTGTAACGTGCAGTTTGCACTTGACCCACTATCGTTCAAGTACTACATCATCGAGGTTAACCCACGTGTGAGCCGTTCATCAGCCCTCGCATCGAAGGCCAGCGGCTACCCTATTGCTCGTGTCACAGCAAAGGTTGCCATAGGCATGACTCTCGACGAGATACGCATCGCCAACACACCTGCCAGCTTCGAGCCTACATTGGACTACATCGTAACAAAGGTTGCGCGCTTCCCATTCGATAAGTTTAGCGACGCATCGAATGAGCTTGGCACACAGATGAAGGCCACAGGTGAGGTGATGAGTGTAGGTCGCACATTCGAGGAGGGTCTGCTAAAGGCAGTACGTTCTTTGGAGACTGGCGTATGCCACATATACCACAAGAAGTTCGACACAATGTCTGTTGAGGGCATCCTCGCATACATACGCAAGGGTACTGACGACCGCATATATGCCATCGCCGAGCTTATACGCCGTGGCGTAGACCTCCTTCACGTCTACGACAACACAAAGATTGACCTCTTCTTCCTCGAGAAGCTCAAGAACATCGTTGAGATGGAACGTCAGGTAAGGGAGAACATCAAGAATATAGATGTGCTCCGCGACGCAAAGCGCATGGGTATCAGCGATAAGTTTATAGGCATGCTCTGGGGCATGACAGAGAGTGAGGTATTCCTCATGCGTAAGGAGAATGGCATATTCCCCGTATACAAGATGATTGACACTTGTGCTGCGGAGTTCGACTCAAAGGTGCCATACCTATACTCTACATACGAGCAGGAGAATGAGTCTATCGTCACTGACCGCAAGAAGATTGTGGTACTCGGCTCTGGTCCTATACGTATCGGCCAGGGTGTCGAGTTCGACTACTCTACAGTACACGCCATCTGGGCCATCCGCGAGGCAGGCTACGAGGCCATCATCATCAACAATAACCCCGAGACCGTATCTACAGACTACACAACAAGTGACAAGCTATACTTCGAGCCACTCACAGTGGAGGATGTAATGAATGTCATAGACCTTGAGAAGCCCACAGGCGTGGTAGTATCTCTCGGTGGTCAGACAGCCATCAACCTCGCCAAGCCACTTGCTGACCTTGGTGTTAACATCATCGGCACAGGCATCGAGGCAATCAACAATGCCGAGGATAGAAAGTGTTTCGAGGCTATCATGCGCCGTGCGGGCATCCCACAGCCTGATGCAGAGGCTATCACAGATATCGAACGTGGTGTTGCTGCAGCAGAACGCATCGGCTATCCAGTGTTGGTACGTCCAAGCTACGTGCTCGGTGGTCGTGCCATGCAGATTGTATCAAACGAAGAGGCGTTGCGTCACTACCTAAAGACAGCTGTTGAGATTAACGAGGACCAGCCAGTATTGGTTGATAAGTATATCATGGGTAAGGAGTTGGAGGTTGACGCCATCTGCGACGGCACCGACGTATTCATCCCAGGTATCATGGAGCACGTTGAACGCACAGGTATCCACTCGGGTGACTCAATCAGCGTATATCCCACATTCAGCGTAAGCCAGAAGGTGAAGGATACAATCGTTGACTACACAATACGCCTCGGTAAGGAGATTGGCATTGTAGGCCTCTACAACATACAGTTCATTGCCGACGACAAAGATATGGTATACGTTATCGAGGTTAACCCACGTTCATCACGTACCGTACCTTTCCTCTCAAAGGCTACAGGCACACCTATGGCCAACATCGCAACAAACGTTATGCTCGGCAAGTCACTAAAGGAGCAGGGCGTAGATAAGATTGTTGCAGATGAGAAGAAGCGTTGGTACGTAAAGACCCCAGCCTTCTCATTCGCCAAGATTCGCGGTGTAGACTCATACCTATCTCCAGAGATGAAGTCTACGGGTGAGGCTATCGGCTACGACACGTCATTGCGCCGTGCACTCTACAAGTCATTGCAGTCATCGGGTATGACGATTGCCAACTACGGTACAATCTTCGTATCTATAGCTGACGCAGATAAGCCACGTGCCCTGCCTCTCATACGCCGCTTCTACGAACTCGGCTTCAACATCGAGGCTACAGGTGGTACTGCGACATTCCTCCGCGAGAATGGCATCCGCACACGTATGCTCAAGAAGCTCAGCGAGGGCTCGACAGAGATCTTCGAGTCAATACGCAAGGGTCACGTAAACTATGTTATCAACACTATCGATATCAACCAGCACAGTGCACGTCTCGACGGCTACGACATTCGTCGTTGCGCCGTGGAGAATAACGTAACAATCTTCACAGCTCTGGAGACTGTAAGCGTGCTTCTCGACGTTTTGGAGGAGATAACACTTGGTGTATCGACAATCGATGCAGAATAGCGATGTATAAGAAGGGAATATACAAAATAGTTAGTAACGAGCCTCTGACACCTGCGGTATACCGCATGGTGTTGGAGGGCGATACGCAGTACATCACTCACTCGGGACAGTTTATCAACATTGAGCTCGAGGGAAAGTTCTTGCGCCGCCCAATATCTGTTGCCGACTACGACGACAACACCATTACTATTATATATAAGGTAGTGGGTAGCGGCACAGAGCAGATGCGACAGATGGCTGTGGGCACCAAGCTCGATGTACTCACAGGTCTTGGCAACGGTTTCTCTACCGAGAACGAGGCACAGCGCCCACTACTTGTGGGTGGTGGCGTAGGAGTGCCACCCATGTACAACCTCTGCAAGCGTCTTTTGGCAGAGGGCAAGCGACCTACCATCATCGTTGGCTTCAACACTGCTGCCGAGGTGTTCTATGTCGAGGAGTTCAAGGCGTTAGGCGTGGATGTACATGTGACAACAGCAGATGGCTCACAGGGCATCAAGGGCTTTGTGACTGACGCTATACGCGAGGCGGCAATAGAGTTTGACTACCTATACACATGTGGTCCACTACCAATGCTCAAGGCGCTATATGACGCTACGGCAACACCTGCGGAGTTCAGCTTCGAGGAACGCATGGGCTGCGGCTTTGGTGCGTGCATGGGTTGCTCATGTAAGACAAAGTATGGCTACAAGCGTATTTGCAAGGATGGCCCAGTACTTAAAAGAGAGGAGATTATATGGTAAAGCACTTTGATACATCTGTTGAGCTTTGCGGCGTGAAGCTCAACAACCCTGTGATTCCCGCATCGGGAACCTTCGGCTTTGGCCGTGAGTTCGTAGAGTACTACGACCTCGACTGCCTCGGTGCAATATCATTCAAGGGCACAACACGTGATGCGCGCTTTGGCAACCCCACACCTCGCATCGCAGAGTGTACATCGGGACTAATCAACTCGGTAGGTCTTCAGAACCCAGGCATCGACAAAGTTATCGCCGAGGAGCTGCCAAACCTACGCAACATCTTCCACAACCCTATCGTGGCAAACATCAGTGGCTTCTCGCTGGAGGAGTACGAGGAGTGCTGCGCAAAGATAGACAAGGAGGAGCAGGTGGAGATAATCGAGGTTAACGTATCGTGTCCCAACGTGCATAATGGCGGCATGAGCTTCGGCACACAGCCAGAGTCGGCAGCCGAGGTTACACGACGTGTTAAGGCAGTGACTACAAAGCCCGTATTCATCAAGTTGAGCCCCAACGTAACAGACATAGTGGCTATAGCACGTGCATGCGAGGAGGCAGGAGCTGATGGTATATGCCTTATCAACACACTACTCGGCATGCGCATAGACACCGTGCGCCGCAAACCTGTCATCGCAAATAAGATGGGCGGTTTCTCGGGAGATGCTATCTTCCCTGTTGCCGTGCGCATGGTATACCAGGTAGCAAACGCTTGTAACATTCCCGTTATGGGTTGTGGCGGCGTGAGCTCTGCCTCGGATGTCATCGAGATGATGATGGCGGGTGCTACTGCCGTTCAGGTGGGTGCAGCAAACCTTAAGAATCCATATGCGGCAAAGGAGATTATCGAGGCACTACCCCAGGAGATGGAACGCCTCGGCATAGAACGCCTCCGCGACATAATTGGCATAGTAAAATAGTAAAGAACAATCAAAAAGAGATATTATGAGTAAGCGTGATGTAATTATTGCTTGCGACTTTAGCAGCAAGGAGCAGACACTTAACTTCCTTGATAAGTTCACAGGCCGTAAGCCATTTGTGAAGATTGGCATGGAGTTATTCTATGCCGAGGGTCCAGAGATCGTGCGTACAATCAAGGCGCGTGGTCACCGCATCTTCCTCGACCTCAAGCTCCACGACATTCCAAACACCGTAAAGAAGGCAATGTCGGTATTGCGTAACCTCGACGTGGACATGACAAACGTACACGCAGCAGGTACTATAGATATGATGAAGGCCGCTATTGAGGGGCTCACACGCGAGGATGGCACACGTCCTCTGCTCATCGCCGTGACACAGCTAACATCTACATCCGAGGAGCGTATGCAGAAGGAGTTGCTCATCGGCGCTTCTATCAACGACACTATCGTTAAGTATGCCGAGAATGCAAAGGCTGCCGGCTTGGATGGCGTGGTATGCTCTCCACTTGAGGCTGCGATGGTTAAGGAGGCATGTGGCAAGGAGTTCATGACAGTTACTCCTGGTGTGCGCTTCGCCGATGGCGATGTAGGCGACCAGGTGCGTGTAACAACACCTGAACGTGCTCGCGAGATTGGCTCCGACTTCATCGTCGTAGGTCGCCCTATCACCGCTGCCGATGACCCTGTTGCGGCATACGAACGCTGCATGAGAGAGTTTGCCGAGGAGTAGTCAACAAGAAACGAAAAGTAAAAACAAGAATATTATGGAAAAGAAGATTGCAAAAGACCTATTGTCTATCGGCGCTGTATTCTTGCGCCCCGAGCAGCCATTCACATGGGCAAGTGGCATCAAGAGCCCTATCTACTGCGACAACCGTCTAACACTCACTGCTCCCGAGGTACGTAACCACGTGGAGGAGGGCCTTGCTGAGTTAATCCGCAAGCACTACCCCGAGGTAGAGGTTCTCATGGGTACATCTACAGCAGGTATCGCACACGCAGCCATCACAGCTACAATACTCAACCTCCCTATGGGTTACGTTCGTTCTGGCTCAAAGGACCACGGTCGTGGCAACCAGATTGAGGGTAAGCTCGAGAAGGGCCAGAAGGTTGTTGTTGTTGAAGACCTAATCTCTACAGGCGGTAGCTGCATAGAGGTTGTTGAGGCACTGCGCAATGCTGGTGCTGATGTACTCGGCATTGTGAGCATCTTCACATACGGCATGCAGAAGGGTCTCGACCGCTTGGCAGCAGCCGAGGCAAAGAACTACTCACTCTCTAACCTCGATGCTCTTGTTGAGGTAGCAGCAGAGGAGGGTTACATCAAGGCCGAGGATAAGGAGCGCATCTTGAAGTTCAGAAACAACCCTTCAGACGAGAGTTGGATTAAATAGGAGGGGTGACAGCATGAAGCACTTAATAGACCCTACAGACCTATCAGTAGGTGAGATCGCCGAGATTATCGCTGTAGCAGAGGATATCATTGCCAATCGCGAGAAGTATAGCGACGTATGTCGTGGCAAGAAGCTCGCAACACTCTTCTATGAGCCCAGCACACGCACACGCTTGAGCTTCACAGCAGCTATGATGGAGCTTGGCGGCAACGTCTTGGGCTTTGCCGATGCCAAGTCGTCATCAGTATCGAAGGGTGAGACGGTGCAGGATACCGTGAGGGTTATGAACTGCTTCGCCGACATCATCGCCATGCGCCACAAGGTGGAGGGTGCACCCCTCGCAGCAACAGAGGTATCACGTACGCCTATCATCAACGCCGGTGACGGATCGCACAGCCACCCTACGCAGACGATGACCGACCTGCTAACAATAAAGCGCGAACTCGGAACACTCAACAACCTAACAATAGGCCTTGTTGGTGACCTTAAGTATGGCCGTACCGTGCACTCGCTTATAAAGGCTATGACACGCTACGAGAATACAAAGTTTGTGCTCATCTCGCCTCCCGAGTTGGCACTCCCCGACTACATCAAGCGCGACGTGTGCGACAGATATGGCGTGGAATACCGTGAGGCAACAGATATAGAAAGCGTCATTGGCGATGTTGATATCCTCTATATGACACGTGTGCAACAGGAACGCTTCACCGACATGGAGGAGTACGAACGTGTTAAGAACTGCTTTATCCTTGACGCCGAGAAGATGCGTGGTGCGAAGGAGCATATGGCCGTTCTTCACCCTCTACCTCGTGTCAACGAGATTGCAATAGACGTAGATAGCGACCCACGTGCGGCATACTTCCGTCAGGTGGAGAATGGTAAGTTTGTGCGCATGGCACTTATCCTTAAGCTCCTCGAGTGGCAGGATGATGCATCGCGCACCTTCGACCATGGTGGTGAGGCTATGACATGCAAGTGTCCTAACCCACTTTGCATCTCGAACCTCGAGCCAGTACGCCCACGCTTTGAGCAGTCGGAGGATGTTATTCGCTGCGTATACTGTGAGTCAAAGGCGGAGTAGTAAGCTAACAAGTAATTTTTAGAGTCTAAACCTAAAATATCGGTTTAGGCTCTACTTTTTTTTATCGTAACACTAACACTTTGAGGAGCAACACCTTATTCACAACACAGTTCTAAATCCCGAGTGATGCCCCACTATTTTATAAAAAAAATTATAAAAAAGTTGCTAAAAATTTTGCAAGTTTAGAAAAATGCTCTATCTTTGCACTCGCTTTAAGAGCAATGGCGAGATAGCTCAGCTGGTTAGAGCGCATGATTCATAATCATGAGGTCGAGAGTTCAAGTCTCTCTCTCGCTACTAAAAAATGTCTGTTCAAGGTTTTGAACAGACATTTTTCTTTTTCAGTACATAGGCACCATAGTAACGTTGCGCCACGCTATACACACACTATTTACTCCACAGCAGTAAGCCAATAGATAAACCAATCTTTGTTGGCAGCCACTCGGCAGAGGCATTAAGAGGATCGGGGGATGCGGGCTGCTTATGTGGTGGGCGATGAGGGTACATATCAACAACGCCATCCATAGAGTAACCAACATACTTGCTATGCATATAACCGAAGCCAGCATAGGCATCGAGCATCCAGCGGCGTGCAAAGCGCCATTCGTAGCCCACAACAGCACCCAGCATAAAGCCATGACCCTTACAGTATCTTTTCTGGAAGTCGAGAGATCCATTATTTAGATATGGTTTGGACATATCGAAGGCCATCATGCCGGCATGAGCTCCCACATATAAGCCCTTGGTACGTTCCGAAATATAATAGCGATACTCATTGAGGAAGATACCAAAGTGCATATGGTAGCCGTCAATAGAACGCCATGGTGAGTATACTATCTCCGTCTGGAAGGCAGAGTGTGGTGATAGACGAAACTCCACCTGCGGGTTGATGACACCAACGACCGCATAGGCACCATTCAGCTTAAGAGTAATGCCCGAAGCTGGGAACTGCGACACGCCATCACTTGTCTCCACACCCTCGGTTGAGGCGTATAGCGGCACAACAAGCAGCATGCTACATAACAGCATTATGTAAAGTCTCTTCATGGGTAGTGTAATGGGAATAGTGTTAGCCTCTATGCAAATGTGCACTCCGCAGCATCGCGCCAGCCGATGAGTAGCTCCTTGATATTCATACGACGCTTACCAGCCATCTGTATCTCGTCAATATAGACCCAGCCATCAGCGGCAGCAATAGCGAGAGTACCCTTACCATCGCAACGAACACTACCCGGAGCAACAGAGACAGCGCACTTCTCGACATGCGTAGTATAAATCTTCGCACTACCCGACTCTACACCCGCCTTAAATATTGGTGACCAAGCACAGGGATATGGCGAGAGGCCTCGCACCATATTGTGAATATCCTCAACGCCACGGCTCCAATCTATGCAACAATCGCCCTTAAAGATTTTGGGAGCTGGCTTAAGCGTAGTCTCATCTATATGCATCTGCTCGATGGTCTCATAATCACCCGTAGCGAGCTTATCTACAGTGCGTGTGACAAGCTCGGCACCCGCATACATAAGCTTATCGTAGAGTGTACCGATGTTATCCTCTGGAAGGATGTCTACTACAGTCTGCTCGATGATAGCGCCCTTATCAATCTCATGGTTTAGAAGGAAGGTGGTGACACCTGTGCGTCTCTCGCCATTGATGATAGCCCAATTTATAGGTGCGGCACCACGGTACTCGGGCAGCAGCGAGGCATGAAGGTTGAAGGTGCCAAGGCGTGGCATGGCCCACACAACCTCTGGAAGCATGCGGAAGGCGATGACGATACCGAGGTCTACATCGAGCTCCTTGAGGGCTGCGAGGAATGCCTCATCACGCAACTTCTCTGGCTGCAAGATAGGCAAGTTGAGTTCCTCGGCAACAACCTTCACATCACTCTTCTGTATCTTCAGGCCACGGCCAGCAGGCTTATCAGGCGTAGTTACAACAGCAACGATATTATAACCCTCCGCTACGAGTCGGCGCAACGACGTTGCAGCGAACTCGGGAGTACCCATAAATACTATTCTCAAATTCTTGGCTTCCATCATCTATGTTATTTTACTTATTACGACCCTTTGATCTCTTCATCCATGCTGGCAGACGCTTCGACACCGCCTTACGGAACTTACGTATACGCACATCGTACCAATCCATATCGAGCAACGATGAGTCGTTAGTAGCCTTGTATGTGAGGTATACGGCAACGGGAGTGAGGATAAATACCGGCAACCACATACCATACACAGCCTCCCACGTACCCTCCTTTGCCATCTTCTCACCCGAAAGACTTATGACATAGTAGATGACGAAGAAGAATACAGATATGACGATAGGCGTACCGAGACCACCCTTGCGGATGATGGCACCCAACGGTGCACCAATCATGAAGAAGACAATTATAGAGATGGGGAGCACAAGCTTACGGTGCCACTCTGTCTCGGCACGGTATAGCTGTGTGAGGGCAACCTTCGACGACTGCTCATCGAAACTATAAGAACCCTGTCCCGAACGCGCATTATTTGATGCCGTAGAGTATATCTTGGCACGCTGACGCATAGATACATCGGGCAATGAGTCATAGAAGTTGAAGGCTTGATATGCCGTGCGGTCAAAGCGTACACTATCATCAGGAAGTATCGTCGTATCTCGCACAAATATCTGACGCTTGAGTAGCGGCTCATACGTAGCAAGCGTACTGCGATCTATGAGGATATGGAGAGAGTCCATGAGTTCCTCAAGCTCGGACATGTTGCGTGTCTGCGACTCACTAAACTCACGCGACATATCGCCATCACGCTTTGCCACCTTATCAACAGGGAAGGTGCCATCCTGGCGCGAGAAGACATGCTCACGCATAGTATTCCTATCATACCACTGTGAGCTACGTGTATGCTCATAGGTGTGACCATTGTAAAGTGTGACATATAGGTATGCCTTATCTGCCGACATACGTATATATCCCGAGTCAGCAATAGTTGTTGTCATATCGCCATTGCGTGAACGCGTGTCGTAGATGAGCACATCATGCAAGAGTCCCGACTCCTGGTCCTGATGACCAACACGTATACTCATATTGGGGAGGCCGTTGAAGAAGACGCCATCCTGGAACTTAAGCTCCTGGCGCTGCTCACGTATGTCGAAAAGGATGTCGTACATACGCTGATTGGCATACGGCACAAGGTTATTAGAGACAAAGAAGCCGCCTACAGATATGAGAAATACAACCACAAGAAGAGGCTTGAGGATGCGCATAAGCGACAATCCCGACGACTTCATAGCCAGCAGCTCGAAGCTCTCGCCGAGGTTACCCATAGCCATGATTGCCGAGAGCAACATAGCCAAAGGCAGACCCAGAGGCACCATGTTGATAGTACCACAAATGAAGAGTTCGGCGATGGTACCCGAGTCGAGACCCTTACCCGTAAGCTCATCAATATATCGCCATACAAAGTTCAGCATCAGCACGAAGAGTACGATGAAGAAGATGGCTACCAATGGGCCTACATAGGCTTTAAGCACGAGTTTATGTATCTTTTTCATAGGCTTCTACGGTGGCGTAGTGTGACAAGTTTCACAACTACAAGGAGTAAAATAAGGATGAATATTATGCAGCTACCAGTAGGCAGGTCACAGGCGTAACTCAACATGAAGCCAGCAATGTTTCCCACAACAGCTATTGCCGCAGCAATGGGCGCAATGGCCCTATAATCCTTGGTCAGGGCATTTGCCACAACCACAGGGATAGTCACAAGCGATAGAAGAAGGATGATGCCCATAACCTTAATGGACATCACTATGGTCACGGCAATAATCATCGCCATGATATATGCTACACGCACAACAGGGATACCCTGGCTGCGAGCATACTCCTCATCAAAGGTCACATACATGAGTTTACGAAGCCACACTACAGCGCCAACGACGAGAAGGAGGGTGAGCAGCGCCAGCCACATAATATCGCTATCGGTAACAAGTAGTATGTTCCCAAAGAGGTAACTTGTAAGGTCGGTAGCATAGCCTGGACGAAGCGACATGAAGAGCGCACCGAGAGCCATGCCCACAGACCATATTATTCCCGTTGCCGAATCCTCCCTTATGCGACCACGACGCGAGGCAAACTCGATGCCCACAGAGGATATTGCCGCAAAGAGGAGTGCACCAAGAAGCGGATTGATACCCCAATAGAGGGCCATGCCGAGGCCTCCAAAGGAGGCATGTGTTATGCCGCTACTATGAAATACCATACGTCGCGCAACGATATAACTACCTACAATACCGCACGTTATACCCGAAAGTACACACGCGATAAAGGCGTTAGTCAGAAAGTCATACGAAAATATGTTATCAAAAAATGCCAGCATACATATCATTACAAACGTGCAAATTTACTTTTTTTTGTAATACTATGAAAACTTTTTTTCACTTTCGTATAACTTTTTGTAACTTCGCCCCTGAAAGTAGTCGTCTATGGCGATTACAATTTCATTGTAAAACGACAAAATATGACACCAAAAAGGGTAAGTTTTCACACGTTGGGATGCAAGCTCAACTTCTCTGAATCATCAACCTTGGCACGTGAGTTCGAACGTGGCGGATACCGCCGCGTGGAGCCGTCAGAGCCCACAGACGTGGCAATCATCAACAGCTGCTCCGTGACAGAACACGCAGACAAGAAGTGTCGTAACATAATACGCAAGATACACCGCAGAAACCCAGATGCCATAATCGCCGTTACGGGATGCTACGCACAGCTTAAGCCCCACGACATTGCCGCCATTGAGGGTGTGGATATAGTATTGAGCAACAACGACAAGGGCGATATGTTTCGTCGCGTGGAGGAGCTACGCACACGCGACAAGGCCGAGGTATACAGCTGCGCAGTAGAGAACATGACACGCTTCTTCGCAGCATACTCATCTGGCGACCGCACACGTTCGTTCCTCAAGGTGCAGGATGGATGTGACTACAAGTGCGCATACTGCACCATACACTATGCCCGCGGGTCAAGTAGGAATATCGCTATTTCGGAGATTGTACGCGAGGCGGAGGAGATAGCCGCAGCAGGACAGAAGGAGATTGTAATTACGGGCATCAACACTGGCGACTTCGGACGCACAACAGGCGAGAGTTTCATCGACCTGCTGAAGGCATTGAACGAGGTAGAGGGCATTGAGAGATATAGAATATCTAGTATAGAGCCAAACCTCATAACAGACGAGATTATAGAGTTTTGCGCAGCATCACCTAAATTTGTTCCTCACTTTCACATACCACTACAGAGTGGCTCAACACGCATCCTCGGACTCATGCGCCGCCGCTACACTGCAGACCGCTATCGCGAACGTATAGCAAAGATACGAAGTCTGATGCCTGATGCCTTCCTCGGCGTAGATGTGATAGTAGGTTTCCCTGGCGAGGGTGAGGAGGAGTTTTTAGAGACATATCGTCTTTTGGAAGAGGTAGGAGCATCGTTCCTACACATCTTCCCATTCTCTGAACGCCCCGGAACACCTGCCGTGGAGATGCCTAACAAGGTGCAGTCGAGAGTTTCGACAGAACGTGTTAGTCGCCTTGAGGAGTTGAGTAACAGACTACACAAGGAGTTTGCCAGCAAGTATTTAGGCACGGAACGTGAGGTACTCTTTGAGAGCACCGACCGCAGTGGTCTGATGTATGGCTACACAGACAACTACCTTCGCGTATCGGCACCATACAACACCGCCTACATAAACAATTTTTGCCGTGTTCGCCTTGTGGCATTTGACGACGAGGGTAACATTAGCTCCGAAATAATTGGATAATTCGCACAAAAGTATTACTTTTGTCGGGATTTGGAGCATGGCAGCACAGCTACCCCACTGCTCGTTTGTATAACAGACTAAACTCGGCAATAAGAACATGCTAAACTGGCTGAAAGATATCTTTACAATAGGTTCGGTGAAGAGCCGTGTGAGACTATCGTTTTTTAGTATCATCCTTCTGCTCTTCTTCTCGGGCGCCATGTCGCTATTCGAGCTCGAACGTGTGAGTCACGACACAGAGGAGATTCTTCGCGCAAGTAAGGCGAATGTAGACCTGGCAAGTGAGATGATATCTGCACTCAATGAGCAGAACGATGCCATGATATCTATGGCTGTAATCGGCGGCACACTGAACGACATATCGTCACACTACCGTCACTGTGAAACATCCATAAACCGTCTTTCAACAGCCGTAGAGGAGGCACACTCCAGAATGAGCAAGACGGAGACACCCATGGCTACAGACTCATTGATAATACACGCCAGCAGGATAAACACCCTGGCACAAGCATATATCAACGGAGATATTCACCGTGCCATAGCATACGACAGCATAGCGAGCAACTCGACACATATGTGGTACATCGAGGAGTATAAACCCGAGTATGTAAGCGTATCGAACCAGATAACACGCTACATGACAGGTTCGGAGAGCACCCTCGGCCCCGATGTGAACAGATTGAGTCACACAGCACGTCGTGCTGTGACACCCGTATTCATCTCGTTGGTAGTGATGATTGTCGTGGTGCTCATGTTCTACTACTTCCTACACCACTACCTCGTAAAACCCGTATTACGCATCAACGATGAGCTTGGCGACTATCTACGTTACCGCACACACTTTGATGCTACGATACCTTGTCGTGACGAGATAAAGACGTTGCGTGAACGCATAGCTGCACTAATAGCAAAATTCCGATAGAGAGCATACATCATGAGAGTACATGTTGTGATACGATACATAGGCATGGTGATGCAGTTTATCGCAGCCTTCATGTTGGCATCGGCAGTAGTGTCGATGCTCAATGGTTACGACTCTGCATACTACCCACTGCTACTATCGTCATTCATGACTGCCCTACTTGGCATCTTCCCACTCTTCTTCGTAGAGAAGGTTAGTGAGATTACCACAAAGGAGGGTTACGGCATTGTCGTAGGATCATGGCTCGTAGCGTGCATCGTAGGCACATTTCCCTACCTCATCTGGGGCGGCGAGTTCACAATGATAAATGCATGGTTTGAGAGTGTATCGGGATTCACAACAACAGGAGCATCAATACTCAACGACATAGAATTCCTACCGCGAGGACTTCTCTTCTGGCGAGCATCATCTGCCTGGATAGGCGGTATTGGCGTTGTTATGTTCGCCCTCGTCATCCTGCCATCAATGGGCAAGAGTCGTCACATGCTCACAAGCGTGGAGATGAGTTCCATAGCCAAGGATAACTTTCACTACCGTTCGATGGTAATATTCCGCATCCTCGTACTTGTATATGCCGGCTTGACACTCGCAACAACACTCGCACTGAAGTATGCAGGCATGACATGGTTCGATGCCGCAACACACGCCATGTCGTCGTGCGGAACATGCGGATTTAGCACCAAGAACCTATCTGTAGCCTTCTGGGACAACCCATGGATTGAGGCTATAATGATGACAGCGATGACACTGTCGGCGATACACTTCGGCATCCTCTACGCCACACTCACAGGCCGTAGAAACAATATTTTCCGTTCCGAGGTCGTTCGTACGTTTATAGTGATGATGCTCGTCATATCGATTATCATCGCCATAAGCCTTGTAGCACAGGATATATACCCTACATTTGGTGAGGCAATGCGTCATGCATCATTCCAGGTGGTAAGCATATCATCGACCTCTGGCTTTGCAACGGCAGATACCAACACATGGACGCCTGTAGCCATTGTACTACTTGTATTCTGCTCGGTGATATGCGGATGTGCGGGCTCAACATCTGGAGGTATGAAGGTCGACCGACTGCTCATAGCCTCAAAGGTGATACGCAACCGCATGAAGATACAACTACACCCCAACGCCGTGATACGCACAAAGGTGGACGGCATGGTGCAGGATGATGGTGTGCAGAGCCTCGTAATGACATTCATAGTGTCATACATAATGCTCGTGCTCATTGGCACGATAATATACACCATCTTCGGATGCGACCTTCTCACAGGCTTCACCGCCTCGATATCGTGCTTGAGCAATGTGGGCCCAGGCTTCGGCGAGGTTGGATCGTTGGATAACTTTGCCAACCTGCCTGGAATACTTAAGTTGAACTCAACGATGCTGATGCTCATCGGACGTCTCGAGATATTTGGCTTCATACAGCTACTCTTCATACGTTCTTGGCGTTAACATCGATTATAGAGATAGAATATGATACATAGACGATATATAACAACACTCATACTTGCGACTCTCTCGGTAGCAGCGATGGCTCTAACAACAAACGATGAGCCTAACTTCCCGGGCCTCGACACCAACCCTCGTTATGTGGAGCTTAAACGACAGAATAGCCTTCTACTGGAGAAAGAGGACTCGGTGCAGAACATCATAGCGTCAGCACGTGAGCAGTTCAGCATTAGTCGCGACACCCTCACAGCAGAGAACTTCGACATGGAGGGCTTCTCAACATATATCCTCGCCCTCGAGGAGGAGGTATTCGAGCTACGCCAGCAGCGTGGCGACGTCATCACTGAGCTAAACAACATGGAGCAGACATACATCATCGAGCATATGTATGCCCGCACAAACACAGAGCTCAACTATGCCGAGAATAGCTTCACCGACAACAGTATAGAGGAGGCCGACAGCATCGAGGTGGCACCAAGCCGTGGCGTACGCAACCTCATAGAGAACGACATAATACGCAACACCCTCAATAAGGAGGACTATGAGGAGCTATGTGCTGCCGAGGAGCTCGACCGTGGCATGCCAGCACTCGCTGACGCCTACATAACAACATATCGTCACCTACGCACCACAGCATCGGAATATACTACGACGCAGAGTGAGGCTACAGCAGACTCTTTATTCGCCATCTACGGCACGCTACGCAACGATATAGATAGCCTCGATGCCAAGATAGCATCGCAGTGGCACCGCGTGATAGACGCCAAGTACTACGCATACGGCTACATCCTTGAGGTTAACCACCGCTACGACCTTCTAGACAGCTCATCTGCCGACTTCTCGGAGATGCAGCAGCGTAGCGCACGAGAGGATGGTTTCTACGCCTCGGATGGCCTCGCACACTACGTGATGGGCTACCCCACACTCCTCGACTTCGAGATTGACTTCTCGCGCGAGATGGGTCTTGAGGAGGCTGCCGACTCATTGCAGGGCGTGCGTAACAGTATGCAGCTGCCCGACTACCGACTCGATGACATTCGTCTCGAGAGACGTCTCTTCCTCGACTACCAGTCCATAGTGATCGGCCGCACAAACTACTACAACTCAACAAACCCCGTTCCCGAGCTCAAGGTATATGAACGAGGACTAATGTACCGCATACTCCTCGGCACATTCCGTAGCAAGCAGCCTATGACACTCTTCAAGGGCGTACAGCCACTATACATAGTACAGAACGAGGATGACAGCTACAGCTATTATGCTGGTGGTTTCTCATCACCACAGGAGGCTAACGAGGCTCTCCTCTTCCTCAAGGAGAAGGGCTTCAAGAAACCCGAGATTTGTCGATGGTATGATGGTGTGATGGTCAACATCACCGCCGAGACGAGTGACGACCAGGAAGAGGAGACAACAACACCCGTGGGCAACAGATATATCGTGATGATAGAGTGCGAGACGTTGAGTGACGAGATGCGCGAAACAATAAACAACACCTCGCCCGACAAGATGATATCGCGCCGCGGTGCAAAGTTCGCCATAGGAACATTCTCTGAACGTTCCGAGGCCGACATGCTACTATCAGCACTCACCGATAAGTACCCCGACATGGTGGCAACAATAGAGGTTATAGACTACAATTAACGATAATAAAAAAGGACAATATATGAGAAAGTGTTTAGGTAATATCGCAGTGATGCTCACACTTGGCGTGGCACTTATCCTCGGCGCATGTAGCAAGGAGGAGACAAAGTCATTCGTGGTGCCCTCGGGCAGCATCCTCGTCTCTATGCCAGGACAGACAGGCACAACAGACTTCGAGAGTGCCAACATTACATCTATTAGCGTTACATCACAGCCCGTGGGATGGGTGATAAACGATATAGATATGTATAAGGGCACCATCACCGTGACAGCGCCATCATCCTTCGACAACGACGAGGCACGCTATGGTAACATATCGCTTACTGCTTACACCCCAACAGGAGCAACAGCAAGCGTGACAATATACGTGGCGATACTCGAGAATGAGGATGTAGACTACAGCGCAGCACCAGCAAACTGCTACGTGGCAACAAAGTACGAGACACGCTACAAATTCGACCCATACACTGGCGGTAGCTCGACACCACTGGCCACAGCATCCGTTAAGTTGCTATGGCAGACACGTGTGGACCTTATTAAGTACCTCGACCTACGTGATGGCTATGTAACATTCTACCTTGAGAATGCCATGGATGACGATGATAACGCCCTCAACCGCGTGTACGATGGTAACGCCGTAATTGGCGCATACAACGAAGCAGGAGAACTCATCTGGAGCTGGCATATATGGGTAACAAGCACCGACCCTACAGCCACAGAGAATATCGTCACCATCAACGGCCAGGAACTCATGAACATCAACCTCGGCGCCTCATGCAACAGCAATGGCAGCACCGACCATGAGAAGATACACAACTCATACGGCACATACTACCAGTGGGGACGCAAAGATCCACTACCTGGCCCATTCTCATGGCGTTTTGATGGTAACCAGGATGCAAACCTCTATAACGATGCAGAGAAGCGCCTATACCTCGAGTATGTGGCATCATCAAGCGAAACAGGCACTACAGAGTGGCTGCGTAGTAACCCACTAACAATAATCCTTGGTAATCCCGAAAACAACTACGATTGGATATATAGTGGTACAAACGACACGCTGTGGGATGCTACAACAAAGAGTGAGGATGACCCATGTCCTCACGGCTGGCGAGTACCCGATGGTTCGGTATATGAGACCCTGACAATAGCAGCTGCAGATGACAACATGCCATGGGCCGAGGCACAGCCACTATATGGATGGAGACTTGAGGACACAACAAATGGCAGTAGCTACTTCTTCTCTGCTGCGGGACGTCGCAATTACATGGATGGCCGCCTCGACAATATGAATGACGACATGGAGCTTCCTGTGCCATGGTCAGGATACTATTGGACAGCAAACACTAATGGTGCAAAGGCAAATGCCATGTACTTCGACCTCAACACACAGACACGCACATGGAATGGATTTGAGAGTGCACACGCCATGCACCGCGCAAACGCCCTTCCAATACGTTGTGTGCGCGAAAAATAAGCACCGCACATAATAATAAGAGTGTTAGGTAATTAACCTTAACCTCGGTATTTTATGCGAAAATTTTTAAAAATTTATCGCCAAAAAATTTGCAGATAAAAAAAAAGTGCTTATCTTTGCACTCGCTTAAGGAAAGTTAAGCAAAACATAATGATGGTGCCATAGCTCAGTTGGTAGAGCAAAGGACTGAAAA
>JAGCMF010000019.1 GCA_017646625.1 Alistipes sp.
GTAGTTTTTTTTGTTGTGTTTTAGTGGAGGCTTGCTCAAAATAAAACATAACAAAAAAAAGCAACAGAGACTAACTCTGTTGCTCGTTCATGACTTGGTGAATCCGCCGGGGTTCGAACGGCTTTAGCCGTAGCGGGGATGCCATATAAGCGCAGACCACAGGTCGAGCAATAAATCACACCCTATCCCCGCAACCCGCATTAAGTGAGAAAGCACGGAGGAGAAAAGAACGAGCTACTTGTTTGTACAAGTAGTTTTTTTTGTTGTGTTTTAGTGGAGGCTTGCTCAAAATAAAACATAACAAAAAAAAGCAACAGAGACTAACTCTGTTGCTCGTTCATGACTTGGTGAATCCGCCGGGGTTCGAACCCGGGACCCCAACATTAAAAGTGTTGTGCTCTACCTACTGAGCTACGGATTCTCCGATTACCAAAGGCTTTCGCGTTTGGTGGTGCAAAGATAGCAATTATTTTTATTATACCAAAATAATAGCTAACAATCTTCTCTTTTTCACGCCTCGGCGTGGTGTGCTATATCTGCCACCGTGGCACCAACATACGCTATCAGGTCGTTGGGGGCGATGGCTATCTGCAGGCCACGTACACCAGCGCTTATATAAATACGGTCATGGTCGAGGCAGGTAGCATGTATGAATGTAGGGAATGGTTTACGCATGCCTATGGGCGAGCAGCCACCGCGTATGTAGCCCGTTGTTGGTAGTAGCTCCTTCATTGGTATGAGGTCGGCCTTCTTATTTGCCGAGATGCGTGCTGCAGCCTTTAGGTCCACCTCCATATCACCAGGTATTACACATACGAAGAGGCCTGTGCGGTCGCCACGTAGCACAAGGGTCTTAAATACCGTGGCTATATCCTCACCGAGTTCCTCGGCTACATGTGTCGCTGCGAGGTTATCCTCATCAACAGTATATGGTACTAGGTCGTAGGCTATCTTCGCCCTATCCAATAGGCGTGCAGCATTGGTCTTTTCTATCTTCTTTGCCATAGTAATATCCCTTTATGGGTGCGAAGATACAAAAAAATGAGTATCTTTGCGGTATGAGTTATGCGTTGATTACAGGAGCATCGTCGGGCATAGGTCGTTGCTACGCCCGTGAGTTAGCTAAACGAGGATACGATATTATTGCTGTCAGCAACCAGCAGCAGGAGCTTGAGGCTGTGGCGGAGGAGCTACGTCACGACTTCGGCATCACGGCACATGCCCTCTATGCCGACCTTGCAGAGGCAGATGCCGCAAAGAGCATCTTTGCGCGCTGCGAGGCAGAGGAATGGTGTGTCGAGATACTGATATGTAATGCTGGCATGCTACTCTTCTCCACACTCATGAAGACCGACCCCGCAAGGCTACATACCATCATAGGTCTACACTGCACCACCACAACACTCCTATGTCGTTACTTTGGTGAGAAGATGAAGGCACAGCGCAAGGGCCGCATACTGCTCATGTCGTCATCCACAGCATGGCTTCCATACCCCACCATATCGCACTATAGCGCGACGAAGGCATACATCAAGAGTCTCGCCTTTGCCATGTGGTACGAGTTACACCGCCACGGTGTGAGTGTCACCGCTGTATTCCCAGGAGCTGTCGACACACCCTTCTACAACCTTAAGCCAAGCCTCCGCAAGACCTTTGTGCGTCTGGGCGTTATGCTCCCCGCCGAGGTCATTGCGCGCCGTGGCATACGCGCCATGATGCGTGGTCGTAGACGTCTCACACCTGGCCTATTCACCAAGTTCGTCGTCGGCGTATGTGCCATACTACCAGCACGCATCCTCGACATCATGATACGCATAAAGCCCATCAAAAGGCTCCTCGAGAGGGTCTAACCCTCCACAAGTTCGCGTAGCATAGCCACGCTTACATCCCTGAAGTCGTCGACGATGACATCGGCATCCGTCGACGCGAGAAACTCACGGCTGAATGTTGTCGCGAGGGCCACCACCTTTATTCCTGCGCGCTTTGCCGCCTCAATGCCTGCCTCGGCATCCTCAAACACCACGCACTCGCATGGCTCGAGGCCCAACTTGGCCGCCGCAGTGAGGTATATCTCTGGATCGGGCTTACAGCGCGTAACCTCGTCGCCAGCGACAGCGGCACTAAAGTAATCCCTGATATGGCACTTATCGAGCACAAAGTCTACGTTAGCCCTATATCCAGATGAGCCAACAGCACATCGTAGTCCCTCGCCCTTTGCCTCCTCAAGGAAGGCAACAAGACCTGGTTGTGGCACAATGGTAGGCGCATATATCTCACGATATATAGCCTCCTTCTCGTTGCCGAGCTCGCGTATGCCAACACGTGCGACAACATCTGCTGGCATAAGTTCACCCATGATGTCGTCATTACCCTTACCGAAGACTCGGCTCAACTCGTCGAACGACCTCTCGACACCATAACGGCGAAAAAACTCTGCAAAGGCAGCACGGTGCACCTCGAGGTTATTAACAAGCACACCATCCATATCGAATAGTAAACCCTTAAGTATTCCCTTCATAACATCCTATTTTGGCACAAAGGTAACATTTTTGTTTAAATATTTTAACTGCCTATTTGATACCATCGTCAACATATTGTAATTTTAAACAAAAATAGTTACATTTGCACATTATGAAGCGATTTAAAAAATGGAGTTTGGGTGAGAATATGCTATACACACTCGTGTGGACAGCGATATTTCTTATTCCCTTTATGAACGCACAGCTCATGTCGGAGCACGAGGTGGACTTCAACAAGGTAATCATCTCGTGGGGTAAGATATCACCCTACTTTTTAATCTTCATCATCAACACCACACTGCTCGCACCACGTCTGCTGCTACGCAACCGCTACTGGCTATACAGCATCCTACTCCTTACCGTTGTATGCTCAATATTCGGTGCCATCGAGATTCTCGACTTCAGATATTGGCAGTCGGATATAAACCTTCGTGATAAGGCATCATTCACCGACCTTGAGTGGTATTGGAACATTGTGATATGTATACTCATGTCGGGAGCTAACTCCATGATCAAGCTCTACTACAAATCCCTTGAGACAGAGAGCCGCATGACATTCCTCGAGAAGCAGAACATCGAGACACAGATGCAGTATCTGAAGTATCAGATAAACCCCCACTTCCTGATGAACACGCTTAACAACATCTATGCGATGATAGACTTCGACAGCGAGATGGCCAAGACGAGTATCATGGAGCTATCGCGCATGCTACGCCATGTGCTCTACGACTCTGGGGAGCAGCATACAACACTCGACAAGGAGGTTGATTTCATACACAACTACATAGAACTCATGCGCATACGCTTTATCGACGAGGTGAAGGTTACGTTCAACACCCCCGATATTACCACATGTCGCAAGATAAGAATACCGCCACTGCTCATCATCGTGCTCGTGGAGAATGCCTTCAAGCATGGCATAAGCTATAATAGCGACTCGTTTATCACCATTAACATCACGGCCGATGACAACGAGTTAACATGTGTTGTGGCCAACAGCCGCCACCACACGCCTGCATCGCCACATAGTGGCATAGGCATCAACAACATCACCAAACGTCTCGACCTACTCTTTGGCAAGAGGTACTCGCTGACGACAGATGAGAGTGACAGCAGCATATATATTGTCGAATTAATAATACCTATAACAGATAAATAGTATGGTTAGATGTATCGCAATTGACGACGAGCCATTGGCACTACGTCACATCAAGAGTTATATAGAACGCACTGAACAATTAGAGCTTGTTGCGGCATGTCGTAGCGCAATTGAGGCACAGAGGGTGCTCGAGAGTGAACACGTGGATCTCATCTTCGTGGATATTAACATGCCCGACATGACAGGTCTGGAGTTTGTGCGCACACTAACATCGACACACTACATCGTCTTCACCACCGCGCACTCGGAGTATGCTCTCGAGGGCTTCAAGCTAAATGCCATAGACTACCTACTTAAGCCCTTCACATATGACGAGTTTATGAAGGCATCACAGAAGGCCATCTCACTTGTAGACCTCGTTGAACGCTGTCATGCTGCCGAGAGCACCATAGCGAAGAATGAGGCCGAGAGTACCGATAAGGAGTTTATATCGGTGAAGGCAGACTATAAGACACAGCTTGTGAAAATTGCCGACATCGTATATCTGGAGAGTGCTGGCGAATATGTCCGCCTACATATTGAGGGTAGCTCTACAATCACGACACTCTTCCGTCTGAAGAACATGGAGACATCGTTGCCACAGGATCTATTCTTGCGCGTGCACCGATCGTACATCGTAAACATAAAGCGAATATCGAGCTACACGAAGGGTCGCATATTCCTCGACAACGGCGAGTATATACCTCTCGGCGAGAATTATAAGGAACGATTCTTTGAGTACTTCAACAAGCTATAACATCATAGGAGAGTGAATAAAAAGTCTATTTTGTCGTTACGCTTGCCCTCAAAATGCTCATTTACGCACAGTAAACTCCGCTTTTTCGGGCTTCGCAAGCCTAAAACTACATCTTTTTATTCACTCTCTAATTATGGGGGCTGGCTATGTTACTTTTTAGTCAGCCTCCAATATTTATAGAGACTATATAACAGTTAGACAGCTTCGACATACTACCAGTCGAATAATATATCCTTCATCTTTCGCCACATATGCTTGCGTGCAACACGTCGATTGTTAGCATCCAAGAGTCTTACAGCATATTCTAAAGGACCCTCATCAGTTAAGGCATCAGAAAACGACTTCGCGACTCTCCATAATATGGTTGTAAGCACGCCTATAGATAGCGAGGCAACATACCATATATATATTAACTTGAGACCATCGACATAGAAGCAACCAACGACAAAGAATATCAGGAAGGTGAAGAAGCCTCCATTTATCCAATCACGACCACTCGCCCTGCGCTCTAAAGGCCAAGACTCGGTTATGGGGGTGCGCTTAAGGTTACACCACAATATCAGCGTGAAGTATAGTCCCGAGAAGATGGCCGTTATCCACTTGACAGGGCCATCAACATCACATATATCACCCCAAAACCACACTACAGCTGCAACGATGAGCAGAACAATGGTGTGTTCCAAGAGACACATGCGCGCATAACGGAGATGTGCTCTATAAACCCTATGTAGGCTATCCCCCACCTCGCGTGCAAGTCTTAACCTCTCCTCACTTGTCTCCTCCTGACTACATTCATCTAACTCGTCATCATCGTCATAGACCTCCTCGCACCTCGCCTTAAGGTTTATAAGGTCAATGTCACAATCATAGGCACTCGCCTTATGATATACAATACCTGTCTGCTTTTCCATACTACCCTACTTTTATTACTTGTTCGTAGAGCAAAGGTAGAGTATCATTTTGCCAATAAGCGTCAAAATGAAAATTTAGATTTAGGATTAGAAGGCTGCAGATACAACTCTCGGCAAAAATGCCGTCGATGGGTAGTACTATGCGTACGTCCCATTGACGGCACTTTTTGTTAGAGGCAGTAGATGTCTGCCTTATAATTTTAAATTACAGGGGAAGGAAAGCCAACAGAATACCCGCAGCAACTGCTGAACCGATAACACCCGCCACGTTAGGACCCATAGCGTGCATCAAAAGGAAGTTACCAGGGTTGTACTGCTGACCAACGGTCTGCGATACGCGAGCTGCCATAGGCACGGCTGATACACCCGCAGAACCGATAAGTGGATTGATCTTCTCCTTTGAGAACAAGTTCATAATCTTGGCAAGGATAACACCTGATGCTGAACCGAAAGAGAAGGCAACGATACCCAATGTAAGGATACCGAGGGTCTGCCAGTTAAGGAACGCATCAGCAGTTGCTGTAGCACCTACAGAGATACCAAGGAAGATAGTAACAATGTTCATCAACTCGTTCTGCACGGTCTTTGAGAGACGTTCAGTAACGCCACACTCCTTCATCAAGTTACCCAACATCAAGCAGCCGATAAGTGGTGCTGCAGATGGCAAGAGGATAGCGATGATAACGGTGATGATGATAGGGAAGATAATCTTCTCACGCTGTGACACAGTGCGAAGCTGCTTCATCTCAATCTTACGTTCCTTCTCTGTTGTCAAGAGCTTCATGATAGGAGGCTGGATGACAGGAACAAGGGCCATGTAAGAGTATGCCGCAACGGCAATAGGACCCAACAAGTGGGGAGCAAGCTTCGATGTGAGGTAGATAGCCGTAGGACCATCAGCACCACCGATGATACCGATAGAGCCAGACTCCCAGTAGTTGAAGCCGAGAGCCAACGCACCAAGGAATGTAGCGAAGATACCAATCTGCGCAGCTGCACCAAGCAACAAGCTCTTTGGGTTAGCGATGAGTGGACCGAAGTCTGTCATGGCACCTACACCCACGAAGATCAAGCAAGGATAGATACCGAGCTTAACACCGAGGTAGAGGTAGTCCAACAAACCTGCTGAACCGAGAGCAAAGTCGCCCCAGTGAACATGGCCACCAGCGAAAAACTCCGAGTGGAACATGCCAGCACCTGGAAGGTTAGTGAGCAACATACCAAATGCGATAGGCATAAGGAGCAATGGCTCGAACTTCTTAACGATAGCGAGGTAGAGGAGCACAAATGCCACGAGGATCATCACAGCATAACGCCAATCCTTGGCAAAGCCACTGAAGCCCGCCTGGTCAACGAAGTCACCCACAGCTTTGCCCACGCTAAAATCGTTGTCTATAGCAGCGTTGTCACGGCCCTGTGAGCCAGACATTGGAGCTGCAGCCTCCTCGACAGCCACAACAGGAGCCTCCTCGACAGCCTCCGCCTCAACGACAGGAGCAACCGTCTCAACAGACTCTACATCTGCAGCAACCTCGTCAGTCTCAACAGCCATTGCTGGCGTAGCAACTGCGAGCATCACAGCCGAGAGGAGCAATGAGAAATAGAATTTTACACTCTTCATATTACGTTAATAATTAAAGAGTTAGTATTACTCGAGGTCGATGAGAGCCTCACCCTGCTGAACAGCCTTACCCTCGGTAACGTAGATCTTCTTAACGGTACCAGCTGCAGGAGCCATAATCTCGTTCTCCATCTTCATGGCCTCGAGAGTCATGAGAACCTCACCAGCCTTAACAGCCTGACCCTCCTTAACCTTAACCTTTGACACGTTACCTGGAAGTGGTGACTTGATTGAGCCAGCATTGCCTGTGAGAGGCTGTGCAGGAGCATCTACGAAGTCTGCACTTGAAGATGAAGGCTTAACAGCAGCGATCTTTGGAGATACAATAGCCTCCTCCTTCTCGATCTGCACTGTGTAGCTCTTACCATTAAGCTCGACACGGGCAGTGTTGCGATCTGTCTCCTCGACGATAGCCTCGTAGCCCTTGCCGTTAATATTGAATTTGAATTTCTGCATAATAAGCGTTAGTTAATCGAAGTGTTTGTGTTTTACAATTGCTTGTGAATATTGCGTACCTGCCATGCCGAAACATCGTGGTTCTGGCGGAAGGTAAGTACGTCACTCTCCTCATCATGACGGTTGAAGAAGAGGTTGACAGCCATAGCAATGGCTGCCACCTCCTCGTCAGTGATTTCGTCAGATGATGTTGCTGCGGGCGCGATAGCAGCACTCTTTCTCTCCTTAAATATCAATCCGAAGAGCTTCAAGATGAAGATAAGAAGAATAAGCACCACGAACACCAACAAGATGCTCACAAGTGCTATAAGAACTGCGTTAACCCAGTTTGTTGCAAGTATCATCATAACTTATCCAATATTTATATACTACAATGGAATGTTGTTATGACGCTTTGCAGGATTCTCCAAACGCTTGTTGCGCAAAGACTCCAAAGCGCGGATTATGCGGAAACGTGTGTTACGTGGCTCGATAACATCGTCGATGTAGCCGTAGCGAGCTGCATTGTATGGATTAGAGAACTTATCGCGGTACTCCTGCTCCTTCTCTGCAACGAACTTCGCCTTATCCTCCTTGTTCTCGAAGCCAGCCAAAGCCTTCGCGTGCAATACCTCAACAGCACCACTTGCACCCATAACGGCGATCTCGGCTGTTGGCCATGCGTAGTTAACATCACCACGGATATGCTTAGATGACATAACGATGTAAGCACCACCGTAGGCCTTACGCAATGTAACAGTAACCTTTGGCACTGTAGCCTCGCAGTAAGCGAAGAGCAACTTCGCACCGTGAGTGATGACACCACCATACTCCTGTGCTGTACCAGGCAAGAAGCCAGGAACGTCTACCAATGTTACCAATGGAATGTTGAACGCGTCGCAGAAACGTACGAAACGAGCCGCCTTACGTGAAGCGTTGATATCGAGAACACCCGCCATGAACTTTGGCTGGTTAGCGATGATACCTACACTCTGGCCGTTGAAACGTGCGAAACCTGTGATGATATTCTTTGCGTAAGCAGCTGCAGACTCCAAGAACTCACCATTATCAACGATAGCCTTGATAACCTCCATCATGTCGTATGGCTTGTTAGGGTTATCAGGGATAATCTCGTTGAGGATATCCTCCTTACGTGCGATGTCGTCAGTACATGGCTGATCGGGCACGAGAGCAGTGTAGTTCTGTGGCATGTATGAGAGAAGGTCGCGGATGAGCTTCAAGCCCTCCTCCTCTGAATCAACAGCGAACTGTGCAACACCAGACTTTGTAGTGTGCATGTTAGCACCACCAAGCTGCTCCTGTGTCACATCCTCACCAGTAACGGTCTTAACAACCTTTGGACCTGTGAGGAACATGTTAGATGTCTCACGGCGCATGATGATAAAGTCAGTCAACGCTGGAGAGTAAACAGCACCACCGGCGCAAGGACCGAAGATAGCAGAGATCTGTGGGATAACACCTGATGCCATAACGTTACGCTGGAAGATGTTAGCGTAACCAGCCAAGGCGTTAACACCCTCCTGGATACGAGCACCACCAGAGTCGTTCAAACCGATGCAAGGAGCACCGTTGCGAACAGCCATATCCATAACCTTGCAGATCTTATCAGCCAAAGAGATAGACAAAGAACCAGCTGTAACGGTGAAGTCCTGTGCAAATACGTAAACCAAGCGACCTGCGATGGTACCGTAACCTGTTACCACGCCATCACCAAAGGTATGCTTCGCATCCATGCCGAAGTCATAGCAACGGTGAGTAACGAACATGTCGAACTCCTCGAAGCTACCCTCATCCAACAACATAGCGATACGTTCACGAGCAGTATACTTACCCTTCTCGTGCTGCTTGTCGATAGCCTTCTGGCCACCACCCATACGAGCTGTCTGACGGTTATCCATCAATTTCTCGATAGCCTTCTGAATCTCACTCATAATGAAATCTTGTTTTATTGTTTTAGTTAATTTCGTTTTATTGTAAAGTCATAAGTTGTGCTATTTGCATTGCCTACATACGTCGTGCAACGTCAAGGCAATCAAACAATACTACTTATTCTTGTTCTCACAAAGCTCTGTAAGGATACCCTGTGTTGACTTTGGGTGAAGGAATGCGATAGTGAGACCCTCTGCACCCTTACGTGGAGTCTTATCGATAAGACGGATGCCATGAGCCTCTGCATCAGCAAGCTGCTCCTCGATATTCTCGCAAGCGAGAGCCATGTGGTGGATACCCACACCCTTATTCTCGATGTACTTTGCGATAGTTGACTCTGGAGATGTAGGCTCCAAGAGCTCAATCTTTGTCTGACCAAGCATGAAGAATGCAGTCTTTACCTTCTGGTCTGCTACCTCCTCGATGGCGTAACACTTAAGACCCAATACGTTCTCCCAGTAAGGGATTGACTCCTCCAAACTGTTCACGGCGATGCCGAGGTGCTCAATGTGAGATACTTTCATAATGTTTAGTTTTTATAAAGTTTAACTTAATATTTTTTTGTTGTTGTCCTTACAATTTTGATATCTCAAAAATCACCCAAAGGTACTGCAACTTTTTGAAACGACGAAATATTTTCCACTCTTTTTTTCAACTTTTTGACACATCATCACAACTACTCCCGAGAATTGAATTTTTACACCTCCTGGGCGTGAAAAAATCACCCTCGGAGGATTGATTATTGAGGAATTTTAGTTACCTTCGCATAATAATCGAACATCGAGAATGAAACGTATAGCTATCATAGTTGCGATTATGCTCGCCGTAGCAACAAATGTCGAGGCACAGAACCTACGCCTCGGCGAGAAGGTGCCCGCCATAAGTCTGGACTCCGAGTTGGGCAAAGAGCTAAACCTCGGCACAAAGGAGTATGTGTGCATGATATTCATACACTCCGAGAGCACACCTTGCATAGATGCATTTGCCAACATGGGAGATGTGCGCACAACGCTACTGGAAAACCTCGACATTGTGCTTGTCACCGCCGAGCAGCGCGACATCGAGAGTGATATTGCACAGCGTATAGACACCCTCGGCATGACATTGGCATTCGACACCGAGAGAAAGACCTTCAAGTCGTTCGGCATAAACTATGTGCCCTACTGCGTAATCTTTGATAAGCGACGTTGCAAGGCACAGTGGTTCGGCCCTGTGAAGCAGCTAAACCGCGATATAATACTTGAAATAACAAATAACTAACAGATACTATGGCTTTTACAAAAATAGAACACTACGAGAAGGAGTATCTCGACATGCACCACGACAGCGCGCTAAACGTGGCATCTGGCGTCGAGGATAAGCCCGTTGTAAACCCCTACTTCGTGCGACGTAAGCGTAGAGAGCTATCTACGGATGAGTATGTTGCAGGAATCCTTGAGGGTAACATCACCATCTTGGCACAAGCCATAACACTCATCGAGAGCAACAACCCAGCACACTATGCTCAAGCACAGGAGATTATCGAGAGATGTCTACCCCACTCTGGACGTTCCGTGCGCATCGGCATCACGGGTGTTCCAGGTGCTGGTAAGTCGAGCTTCATAGAGGCTGTGGGCAACATGGTTACATCGTTGCGACACAAGCTTGCAGTGTTAGCCATAGACCCCAGCTCGGAACGTAGTGGTGGCTCAATACTCGGTGATAAGACACGCATGGAGAGCATATGCCACAACCCCGACATCTTCGTGCGCCCCTCACCATCGGCAGGATCGTTGGGTGGCGTAGCACGTAAGACACGCGAGACCATCGTCTTGTGCGAGGCTGCGGGCTTCGATGTAATATTCATCGAGACCGTAGGTGTGGGTCAGTCGGAGACTGCCGTACACTCCATGGTCGATATGTTTATGATGCTTCAGATATCTGGTGCTGGTGATGAGCTCCAGGGTATCAAGCGTGGCATCATGGAGATGGCCGACATGATGGTCATCACAAAGGCTGATGGCGAGAATGTCACCAAGGCGGAGCTTGCCAAGGCGCAGTACCAGGGAGCACTACACCTCTTCCCTCTGCCCGACTCGGAGTGGCGACCACAGGTATACACCTGCTCATCGCACGAGGGCACTGGCCTAAAGGAGGTATGGGAGGGTGTAGAGCAGTACTTGCAACACATTGAGCTAAACGGTTACTTCACAACAAACAGAAACCGCCAGAATAAGTATTGGATGTATGAGACGATAAACGAGACGCTTAAGTCGAGCTTCTACAGCAACCCCGAGATTGAGGCGAAGATTGCAGATGTGGAGCAGCGTGTTCTCGATGCGAAGCTATCGTCGTTCATAGCAGCGAAGGAGCTTCTCGATCTATACTTCAAATAGAGGGTTACCACAGATGACGATAAGAGGTGTTGGTTGAGTTACCAGCACCTCTTTTTCTACACAATCATTTCAAATGAAGATATCAATAATAACTCGATGTGCACCCCTCAACAGCTCATCCACACGCCTCATATTACGTTGCGACAACACAGGACAGCCGAAGCTACCGACGGTAGCGAGGGGCCATATAGGGAGTGATGTCGTATACCTCCACCCATGGAGCACCACACAGCGGCTGCGGAGGTTCGAGTTGGTTGCATCGAGGCCATCGAGTCTATAGGCGACACCATAGCGGCCCTCATACCTCTCGGCAACAAGGGCACGACCCACAGATGATAGGTGTGAGCCATCCTCATTTGAGACTCTCGCATATGCCGACCTCACGTGCGACTTCTGCGCACCACTACCATGACTCACAGGACACATGAGCAGCGGTCGTGAAGCCTCAAAATCCCACACCACAAACCTACAGCGCCCCGAGTGTCGCGACAGGTCGACAAAGAGTGCCACCTGGCAGTTATATCCACCCTTGCGGCAGTAGTCGAGTAATGATGCAGCACGCGCCTCAACCCTACTTCGCAAACTCATTCTTCAGCTGCTCAACGAGTTGTGGAAGACCGACACTACCTCTCTCCTGGATATGTGTAAGAGGGTTACGTATCATATTCGTATCGGGAGTACCAGGGTCTACAAGATAGATGGGCACCTTACGGTCACGCACGAAGTATACGAGTGAGGCTGCAGGATATACCGCCAACGATGTGCCCACGACGATAAGTATATCGGCATGCTCAACGATACGGCTGGCGGGGTCGAACATAGGCACCGACTCGCCAAAGAAGACGATATAGGGGCGCAACAGAGCTCCATCCTCACCACGCGCATCGAGATCCTGCTCCCAGCCCTCGTTGATATCGTACACAAGGTCATGGTTCTTCTCCGAGCATAGCTTCATAAGCTCACCATGAAGGTGCAAGACACGTGTCGAGCCAGCCCTCTCATGCAGGTTATCAACATTCTGGGTAATGACGCACACATCAGCCCACTCCTCCATGGAGGCTATGGCAAGGTGACCAGCATTAGGCTCCTTGGTGAGGGCCTCACGACGTCGCATATTATAGAACTCGATGACCTGTGCTCTGTTTCTCTGCAACGCCTCGGGAGTGCACACATCCTCAACACGATAGTTAGCCCACAAACCATTAGCATCACGGAATGTAGCGATACCGCTATCGGCACTTACGCCAGCACCAGTAAAAACAACAATTCTTGGTTTCATAATAGAGATGGTTTATTAGACAAAATTATATAATTTAAGTGATTCAAAAAAGAGTCATAGGTGATGGTTTTGTAATAATTTTTGCTATAACGCTTTGTATATACGCATCAATTATCGTATCTTTGCCAAAATAAGACACTGTTATAACTTTTAGACACAATGAAAAAACTTCTCAAGAACCTTGGCGTATGGATCATCATCGCCATGATTGTCGGCATCATCGTGGGCGTGTTCATGGGCCCCGACGCCTCGGCATTTAAGCCTCTTGGCGACCTCTTCATACAGCTCATCAAGATGCTCGTGGTGCCACTTGTATTCGTCTCTATCATAAGTGGTGCTGCAGCCCTTGGCGAGACAAAGTCAGCAGGACTAATAGGCACGGTGAGCATCGGATATATGCTCATCACAACGGTGATATCTATACTCCTCGCACTCCTCTTTGGCGAGCTCTTCCAGCCAGGTGTAAGCGTAGACCAGACAACGGTGACATCACTTGCAGCAACATACGAGACAGCAGATACTGCAGCCCCCGTAGCCATGGGATTCTGGGACACCGTGATAGGCATGATACCAGCAAACCCCATAGAGGCACTAACATCGGGTAACATCCTGCAGATAATCATCTTCGGCCTCTTCTTCGGCTTTGGCGTATCGGCACTCGCACAGGAGAAGCGACAGCGAATTTGCAACGGCCTAAACACCATCCTCGAGGCTCTCATATGGTGCATAGGCAAGGTTATGTTCGTGGCACCACTCGGCGTGTTCGGCCTTATAGCAGATGCCACAGGCACCTTCGGCTTCGAAGTACTCTTGCAGGTTGCCAACGTGCTTTGGATAGACATCATCGTAATACTCATCATCGGCCTTGGTCTCTACCCTCTCACCGTGGCTCTCTTCTCACGCGTGAAACTTAAGGACTACTTCCGTGCCATGATAAAGCCACAGATAGTATCATTCTCCACAGCATCATCCCTCGCAACACTACCTGTGAACATGAATGCCTGCGACGAGATGGGCATATCAAAGCAGACATCGGGCTTCGTACTACCTCTTGGTGCTACTATCAACATGTCGGGTAATGCGATATACTATGCCCTACTCGCCACCTTCTTTGCGCAGTTCTACGGCATAGACCTCACCATGGGCCACTACATATCTATAACAATAGTATGTGCCCTTGGTGCTATCGGTCAGGCGGGCGTTCCAGGCCCTACACTCCTTGCTGCGGCAGTATTGGTGGCAGCCGACATACCTCTCGAGGGACTACCACTCTTCTACGCCCTCGACCGTATCTTCGACATGATGCGCACAACGCTTAACATCACCGGTGACGCGGCATGTGCTGCCGTGGTAGACCGCTTCGTGAAGCGTTAACATACGATATACATAATTGAAAGATGGGAGGGGGCAGGAGATTGTCTCCTCTCTCTTTTATATGGTGGTATGGTGTTTGTTTAATACACTTTGAACATAAAACCATATTACCACATGAAACGTACAACATTAATAACGCTATCAATCATCATTGTGATGATAGTAGGCATAGCCTTTGGCCTGGAGGCCAAGAGTGATTATCAGATGGAGCAGAGTGCGCAAAAGAGTGCGCAGCAGGAGGCACGACAGCAGAGGCGAGCACAGAGGCTTGCGGCATACGAGAAGTATGTAGACTCACTGGTTTTGTCGCACAACTACCGTTTTGTGCCACAGACGATACAGCAGATGCCCGCAGGCATGATGCGCAACATTGTAAATCCCGAATATGAGATTATAGTATGGAGTGAGGCGGTAGATGTGTGCATGCCCTATATCAAGGGCTATGTGCCACCATACTACCCTGTTGTATTCAACTATGTGCTGCCGAGTGTTACGGGATATGTCGCCGAGCAGACATATGACGGCTGGCATGTGACCTTCTCATCCTCGCTATTCTCCTCCTCCGAATACACCTTCTCCTTCGAGATATACTCACGCTATGGCGGTGCTACGCTTACCATAAGTTCACCCTTCTACAATAGCGTGCAGTATACGGGAAACATATTCGCGATATAGGTGCGGAGAATATAGTCCTTATATAAAGGGGCTGACTAAAAAGTAACATAGCCAGCCCCATAAGAGAGTGAATAAAAAGATGTAGTTTTAGGCTTGCGAAGCCCGAAAAACCGCAGTTTACTAATCGTAAATGAGGATTTTGAGGGCAAGCGTAACGACAAAATACACTTTTTATTCACTCTCTTTTTCTATAGTAGGGGCTTAAGGTAGTGACCCGTATAACTATTGGGCTCATTGGCTATATCCTCGGGTGTACCCTCGGCAACGAGACAACCACCATCACGACCACCCTCGGGGCCCATATCTATAATCCAGTCGGCAACCTTAACAACATCGAGGTTATGCTCGATGACAATAGCCGTATTTCCGCAGTCAACGAGTCTATTTATCACATCAAGGAGCTGGCGTATATCCTCAAAGTGCAGACCCGTGGTAGGCTCGTCAAGGATATAGAGAGTGCGGCCCGTCTCACGCTTGGAGAGCTCCGTGGCGAGCTTGATGCGCTGCGACTCACCACCCGACAGCGTAGTACATGGCTGACCAAGGGTAAGGTAGCCGAGGCCAACCTGCTGTATGGCGTGTAGCTTCTGATAGATGGAGGGTATATGCTCGAAGAACTCAACAGCCATATTAATGGTCATATTGAGCACATCGTTGATGCTCTTACCCTTATACTTAACCTCCAGCGTCTCGCGATTATACCTATGACCACCACACACCTTACACTTCACATATACGTCGGGTAGGAAGTTCATCTCTATGGTCTGGAAGCCAGCACCCTTACACTCCTCGCACCTGCCACCCTTGACATTAAACGAGAAGCGACCCGACTTATAACCCCTAATCTGCGCATCGGGAGTCATCTCAAAGAGTTTACGTATGTCGGCAAAGACGTTAGTATATGTTGCGGGGTTGCTACGTGGCGTGCGTCCTATAGGTGACTGATCCACAACAACGAGCTTGTCTATATTCTCCAGACCCTCAATAGAGTCATACTTAAGAGGTTGGTCGAAGGATCTATATAGGTGGCGCGAGATGATGGGGCGCAACGTGCCATTTATAAGTGACGACTTACCCGAGCCCGAGACACCCGTAACACATACGAGCTTACCCAGAGGGATTCTCACATCGACACCCTTAAGGTTATTGCCCGCAGCACCACGCAGCGTTATATACTCGCCACTGCCCTGTCGCAGCACCTCGGGGCGCGCTATGCGTCGTCGACCCGTGAGGTAGTCGGCAGTGACACTATCGCTGGCACATATATCCTCAAACGTACCCGAGGCGACAATCCTACCACCACGACGACCCGCCGCAGGTCCCACATCGACGATATGATCCGCAGCACGCATCATATCCTCATCATGCTCCACGACGATGACTGAATTACCTGCATCACGCAGGCTCTTGAGGCTGCGTATGAGGCGCTGGTTATCGCGCTGGTGCAGACCTATGCTCGGCTCATCGAGGATATAGAGCACATTGACAAGCTTCGAGCCTATCTGCGTCGCAAGACGTATGCGCTGCGCCTCGCCACCCGAGATGGTGCGCGATGCGCGTGACAGCGAGAGATAGCCAAGACCTACATCTATGAGGAAGCCTACCCTCTCACGAATCTCCTTGATGATATCTCTTGCAATGACCCTCTCCTTATCGTTAAGGTGCTCCTCGATGCCGCCTATCCACTCCGAGAACTCTACGATGGACATAGCCGAGACATCTGCGATACTCTTATCACCAATACGGAAGTGTAGAGCCTCGGCCTTAAGGCGTGAGCCGTGGCACACCTCACACTCCTGCATGACAAGGAACTGCTCCCTCCACTTCTGACCACGCTTCGACTCCTCATCCACATCGCCATTTATATACTCGGATAATCCCACCCACTGCAACAGATGATTGCTCCCACCTGCCGAGTAGTCGGGAACATTGACAGCAAGAGGCTCGGCATCGCCATAGAGGATGGCATTCATAGCCTCGTCCGAGAGGGCGTCGAGAGGGTCGGTCAGCGCAAAGCCATAGCGGTGACCGAGGGCCTCGAGTGTGGCGAAGAGAACGCTGGAACGATACTTACCAAGGGGCTCGATGCCTCCCTCGCGTAGCGATAGCGACCCATCAGGAATAATCTTGCTGATATTAAATACCGCCATCTGACCCAGACCATTACAACGTGGGCATGCACCCTTGGGCGAGTTGAAGGAGAAGGTGTGGGGCTGCGGCTCCTCGAAGGCCTCACCCGTAGTGGGACACATGAGGTTACGCGAGTAGTAGCGCAGGCCCTCGGTGGCATAGTCGTAGAGCACCATAGTACCCTTACCCTGACGCATAGCCTCCGAGAGTGAGGTCATCATACGCTGGCGGTGTGCCTCGCCAACAACAAGACGGTCAATGACCATATCGATGGTATGAACCTTATATCTATCGAGCTTCATACCCGCAGATATCTCCTCTATCTTGCCATCGATACGTGCATATATATATCCCTTACGCGACATAGTGTCGAAGAGCTCGCGGTAGTGACCCTTACGACCCTTGACCACAGGTGCCATGAAGGCTACCCTACGACCCTCGAAGTTCTCAATCATGAGGTTGCATATCTGCTCGTCGCTATAGCGCACCATAGGCTCACCCGTACGTGGTGAGTAGGCACGTGAGGCACGAGCATAGAGCAGACGTAGGAAGTCATTAATCTCGGTGACGGTACCCACCGTGGAACGTGGATTCTTATTCGTGGTCTTCTGCTCGATGGCAACAACAGGACTCAAGCCCGTAATCCTATCCACATCGGGGCGTTCCATATTGCCAACAAACTGACGTGCGTACGACGACAACGTCTCCATATAACGACGCTGACCCTCGGCATAGATGGTGTCGAAGGCCAATGACGACTTACCCGAGCCCGAGAGTCCGGTGATGACGACAAGCGAGTCACGCGGGATGGTGACATCAACACTCTTAAGGTTGTGTACACGCGCACCTATAACCTCTATCTGCTTCTTTGCCATTGACATTTATAACAAGTGTGTGAGCAACGACTCCAACGATATCCAACCCATAAGGTCGACGAAGAATACAACGATGATGGCAAGCGTAAACCATCGCACAAACTTAACACCCCAGCTCATTGCCCAATGTGATGCCATCAGAGCACCAATGATATTACCAGCACCATGCAGCAGACCTGCCATCCACTCCACCTGGCCATTGTAGATGAACACCGCAAGAGCAAAGGGCGTAGAGAGGAAGATGACAAATCCCTTGATAACATTCGCCGTGATGATATCGAGATTCATGGTCCATATCGTCACCGCGAGAATCAAGAAACCGAGGCCAATGTATATATATCCACCATAGAAACCTATGATGAAGAACCATATGTAGTGCCACCACTTTATCTTCAAGCTATGGCCACCCGTAATCTGCTCATTATCTTTACCCAACACGAGGTATATGAGGATTATGGCAAGCACAACACTCAAGCATATCTTAAATATCGACTCACTAACCTCCGTGGCAACAAGCGCACCAAAGATATTACCCACGATGGCTGGCAACGACAACAGCAGACCACTCTTAACATGCAGCATGCCCTTACGAAGGAATGCAACGGTAGCCGACAGATTCTGCATGAGGACAGCTATGCGGTTTGTACCATTGGCAATACCTATAGGCATTCCCATGGCCATGAACAACGACATGGTTATTACCGAGCCACCACCACCCAACGTATTGATGATGCCTACCAACACTCCTGATACCAACAGTAGGATTATCTCATTAACACTCATACCTATCAACTTTTAGTTATAACAAAACTATCGGCATCGCGCCATACCGCAAACTTCGACCTAAAAGCCCCAAGAGCCTCTATATCTATATCCGCAACGGCAATACCCCTGCGCGACTCCATATCCATGACCATCCTGCCATAGGCATCAACAACCATCGAGTCGCCCGAATACTCCAACCCTGGCTCCATGCCCACACGGTTAACACCTATGACATACGCCTGGTTCTCTATGGCACGTGCTCTCAACAGCGTGCGCCACACCTCCCTACGAGGCTTGGGCCACAAGGCCACATATAGCGCCACATCGTAGTCGCCACATTGACGGCTCCACACCGGGAAGCGAAGGTCGTAGCACACCTGCAACAGGTAACGCACACCGCGCCACTCGACAACCCTTCGTTCTGCACCCGCAGTGAAACACTCCGCCTCGCCACCAGGACTAAACAGATGGCGCTTATCGTAGTACTCAACAGCACCATCGGGGCGCACAAAGTACATGCGGTTATAACACCTTCCAGCCTCCTCGACGGCGAACGAGCCAACCACGGCAGCATCCATACCTCTGGAGAGACGACACATCCACTCAAGCGTAGCAGCGGCAGCACCCACAACAGATGAGGGCTCCACAACAAAGCCTGTCTGAAACATCTCGGGGAGCACGACGACATCTGCCACAACACCCTCGAGCATATGCTCTATGGCGCGAAGGTTGGCATCAACATCCTGCCACACGATATCATGCTGAACAAGAACTACACGCTGCATAACACACTATTTTTTTGCTACATAGAAGAGGTCGAAGCACCTATCGCTAACCTCCGTAATGTAGTAATCACTCATCTTAATACCCTCCGTAAGCTCCCTATTAGCGCTATGCAGGCGTCTACGGTTGAGCCTATTCATAACATCATAGGGCAGCTGCAGCAACCAGCGTGGCAACCACCACTGCATCCTCAACACATCGAAGCGCATGATACGCTGCACGGAGGCTCTATTCTTCTCGTAATACCTCCATACGCTGGCATTACCCTCAACGCCCATACGTCGCACCTCGCTAAATGACGAGAGCAACGCATCGAACTGCGCCGCCGTATACTCCCTAACATGCCAGGGGTTACGCGTAAGCGACATAGGCCTATTGGGAGTGCTCACGATGAATAGTCCACCAGGCTTTAGCACACGTCTAACCTCATCGACAAAGATTCTATCTCGCTTTATATGCTCAATGACCTGGAACGACACCACGCAGTCGAACGTAGCATCAGCAAAGGGCAGCGGGGGCACCTTCGCCTCGCAGAACTCCACATTTGCTGGTAGCGTACCGAGCTCCGCACTGCGAAACTTATCAAGCGTAACGAAGTGCTCGGCACATGGAGCTATGACATCTATGCCATAGCCTGTGCCTGTGCCTATCTCCAGCACACGACCACGCACCAGCCTCGCCGCCTCGACATACGCAAGACGTGAACGCTGAAATACGAAGTTGTCGCTAACCTCGCGTGATACTCTCTCCGCCGTAGCCATAATCTACTTTATGCACTCTATGCCATACTCCGTCTGGCGCACCTTACCCTGCTTAAGCAACATGCCGAGGGCGCGCTTGAACACCTTCTTACTCATACCTGTTAGGCGTGCCACCTCCGTAGGCTCACTCCTATCGTTAACCGATAGACGACCACCATTCTCACCCAGCATCTTCTCGAGGCGAACAACAGAGGTCTCAACCTCGGCAAGACCTGTCTGCTGAAGGCTCACGTCGATACGCATATCCTCGGTAATCTTACGCACCCAGCCACGACATCTATCACCCATGCGTATAGGGCGGAAGAGCTGGTTCTTATATATCATTGCCCAATGGCGGTTATCGATGACAACACGATAGCCGATGGGCGTCTCGAAGGCAACAAGCACATCAACCTCATCGCCCACCTTCACCGTGAGAGGCTCCTCGTTATAGATAAAGGGCTTAATCTTATTTGTCGCCACACAACGGCCCGTACGTTCGTCAATATACATGTAGACGACTGTCTTCTGTCCCGCAACGACGCTACCCTGCTGATTACGATTGGGGAGGAATAGGTGCTTGCCCGACAATCCCCAGTCGAGGAATGCGCCATGAATGCTCTTATCCACAACCTTGAGAGCAGCAACCTCACCAGCCTTAATGAGAGGCTTCTCGGTAGATGCCACAAGGCGGTCCTCCGAGTCGTGGTATACGAAGACACTCACCTCGTCACCCTCCTTCATATCCAATCGTGTGAATCGGTTGGGCAACAACACCTCGGCACCCTCCTCATCGATTAGGTATAGACCGAAGTCAGATATGCGCGACACTTTCAGCGTCTGTATTTCGCCTGTTTTCATAGTCCTTTAATAATTATAGCGTGTAAAGATAGGAAAAATTCATGGTTATAGCAAATTGTAAACGTTTTTTCGGCAGCCCGAGGGTAAGTTTTTAAGAATTATCATTTTTTATATTACCTTTGTGAACATGATTAGTAGCGAGAGGCAACATATCAAGGAGCTGGTGGCAGCACTACCCCACAGCCCAGGTGTATACCAATTCATCGACAAGGGTGGCACGATAATATATGTCGGCAAAGCCAAGGACCTTAAGCGCCGCGTATCGTCGTACTTCGTGGATAACCGCGACCACTCGGCAAAGGTGCGTGTGCTGGTGGGTAAAATTGCCGACATACGACACATAGTCGTGGATACAGAGCAAGATGCTCTGCTCCTGGAGAACTCACTAATAAAGAGTCTACAGCCGAGGTACAACATCCTACTCAAGGATGACAAGACATATCCATGGATAGTAATACGCCGTGAGCCCTTCCCACGTGTAGAGTCCACACGCATACTACAACGTGATGGCTCACACTACTTCGGACCCTACGGCTCAATAGCCACGCAGCGTTCAATAATGGCCTTCATACGCGAGGTAATACCACTACGCACATGCAAGTTAAACCTCTCGGAGTCAAAGATTAAGGCGGGTAAGTACACGAGGTGTCTGCAGTACCACATAGGCAACTGCAAGGCGCCATGCATAGGCGAACAAAGCGAGGAGGAGTACAACCAGAGCATAGAGCTTGTCGAATCGATACTCAAGGGCGACCTACGCCCCGTGCGCAGCCACCTCGAAAGGGAGATGTATGCCGCAGCGGCAGAGCTACGCTTTGAGGTTGCGGAGAGTTACAAGCGACGACTACGTGCCCTTGCCGACTACCAGTCACGATCTGTTGTGGTAAGCTCCAAGATTATCGACAGCGACATATTCTCGCTATTGCGTGACGACGACATGGCGTATTGCAACTTCGTGAGCATACGTCACGGCTCCATCGTTGCGGTGCAGACAGTACGTATGACAACAGGTATAGAGGCAGAGGATGCAGACCTCCTATCGCGAGGCATAGAGTACATCGTCGAGCAGTTTGACGTCAAGCTCGCGCGCGAGGTGATAGTGCCCGTGATACCCACGGCAGCGATGCTCTTCAACAACGTCACCTTCACCATACCGAAGCGTGGCGAGAAGGCTGACCTACTGGCCTTCTCACTCAAGAGTGCGCGTATATATCGTGCCGAGATGCTCAAGAACATGGAGATTAAAAATCCTGAACGTCACATAGATAAGCTCATGGCAACGATGCAGCGCGAGCTACGTCTCGAGCATGAGCCACGACACATAGAGTGCTTCGACAACTCCAACCTGCAAGGTACAAACCCTGTGGCATCGTGCGTGGTATTCCGCAACGGCAAACCATCACGCAAGGAGTACAGACACTTCAACATCAAGACCGTGGAGGGTCCCGATGACTTCGCCTCTATGCGCGAGATTGTATACCGCCGCTACTCACGTCTCATAGCCGAGGGTCAGGAGCTCCCCGACCTCATCATCGTGGATGGTGGCAAGGGTCAGCTCTCGAGTGCCTATGGTGTACTCAAGGAGCTTGGCATAGAACACCGTGTGCCCATAGTGGGTCTTGCAAAGAGACTCGAGGAGGTATTCTACCCCAACGACCCCGAGCCATACTACCTATCACGTCTCGGTGAGCCACTAAAGGTGATATGTCACATACGTGACGAGGCACACCGTTTCGGCATCACCTTCCACCGCCAGAAGCGCACAAAGGCATTCATCGACAGCGAGCTATCACACATACCCGGCATTGGCGACAAGAGCCTCGTGGCACTGCTCAAGAGGTTCAAGAGTGTAAGGGCGGTGCGCGAGGCAAGCCTCGAGGAGATAGCCGAGGTTGTGGGAATGAGGCGTGCCGAGGCCATACTATACTACTTTGCCGACAGCGACTCCCGCAGCGGGGCGTAATTTCACCCCAAAATATTGTCGTTTCACCGCACAACATAACACACATCACACATCGCAAAAACGCCATCACAGCGCACTGTGGCACACATTTTGCCCTTATGCCGCGAGAGTTTTGCGAAGGGCGGAGAGGTGTGGCGAGGAATAAAAGATTTTGCTATTTGGAAATTTATTTATATCTTGCAGACGAAAAGATTAATTATTAACTACTAAAAAGTACTGCCTATCGAGAAAATTCTGCTCTTTAACAACTAAAATAAGAGGAGTATGAACGTGACAACATTAAGTGATCGTGTATTGCTTAATAACTATCTTTCGGGCGATAGGAGTGCTATATCTGAACTTATCGAACGCCACTCGAGGCGTGTGCGTAGTTACATCGGCATGATGGTCAAGGATGACGACATTGCCGACGACATCTTCCAGGAGACATTTATTAAGGCCGTGAAGGTTATTGACGAGGGTCGTTATACCGACTCTGGTAAGTTCCTTTCGTGGGTATTACGCATAGCGCACAACCGTGTGCTCGACCACTTTCGTCGTGTGAAGGCGAGCCCCAACATTAACGAGGCAGAGGCGGGATACGACGTGATAGGCACCATGCGCTTTGCCGAGCCAACAACAGAGGACGAGATGATGCACCACGAGATGGAGCAGACGATACGCAACCTCATAGAGTTGCTGCCTGACGAGCAGAGGGAGGTGGTGCGCCTACGCTACTACTCAAAGCTATCATTCCAGGAGATAGCCGAGCATACGGAGGTGAGCATAAACACCGCGCTGGGACGTATGCGCTATGCCCTTATCAACCTACGACGCATGATAAAGGAGAAAAATATAACATTAAATTAGGGAAAGAGCATAATAAAAGGTAGACGCAGGGCGTTAGTTGTATGAAATTCCACAAAAAACGTTCTGCCTATGAGTGAACTTGACCCACGAACATTACAACTCTACAGCGAGGAGGAGATGCTGTATAACAGTGTGGTGCAGGAGGATAGCGAACTGCTATTTTTAGACACCTTTCTCACCGACCTCTTCAAAAGCAAGGAAGGGATGACTAATGAGTAAATTAGTCATCCCTTCAATATGTTGGGAGAGTGAATAAAAAGATGTAGTTTTAGGCTTGCGAAGCCCGAAAAAGCGGAGTTTACTGCGCGTAAATGAGCATTTTAAGGGCAAGCGTAACGACAAAATACACTTTTTATTCACTCTCATTTTTTTTATATGTTAGGACGACACACTACCTATGGCAAGTAGCGCCATACCGATGATGATAAGTAGCAGATCCAGCGCCTTGGCACGGAGATTCTTCTCACCAAAGAGCAGAGCACCACATAGGAATGTTACAACAACAGAGGAACGACGTATCATAGAGACCACGGCAATCATAGATCCCGGGGCATCGATGGCGTGGTAGTAGAAGAAGTCGGCACACGACACGAAGATGGAGATAAGAGGTATGGTCCACACCCAGCGTAATGGTGTATGCTCGGTGCGTGGGAGCACCACAAGGGCGATGATAGACATCATAACGAGCTGATATACACCAAACCAACTCTGCACAAAGAGTGGGTCGAGAGCATGGCGGCTGATGATATACTTGTCATACAAGCCACTAACAGCACCCAGAAGCATGGCGGCAAAGAGTGCCCACACATGACGGTTACGGCTGAAGTTGATGCTCTCCATGCGCCCAGCGCGACTCAAGAGGTACAGCGACACTATGGTCAGCAGCACACCTCCCCACTGCCACAAGTTGAGTCTCTCGCCAAAGAGAAGCATGGCACCGATGAGCACAACGACGGGGCGTGTGGCATTCACAGGGCCAACGATGGTCAAGGGTAGGTGCTTGATGGCGTAGTAGCCACATAGCCACGACGAGAGTGTTATGGCTGCCTTACACGCCACAAGGGCATGGTCTACAACACTACCGCGCGTAGAGGCAAAAGAGGTGCCATCGAACCACCCCAACGCAAACTCCGCATCGAGAATCACGGGGAGGAAGAGGATGGTTGAGAAGAGTGTATTGAGCAGCAACACGGGGATAACAGCATTGCCATGCAACGACCTCTTCTTGGCAACATCATAGAGGCCGAGAAGAAGTGCCGAGAGGAATGCTGCACCCACCCACATTGCTATGCGTAGATAAGCAGGTTAGCAATGAGTGCCATGGCCAACGACATGCTTGCCAGGGCATTAAGAGTACCAAAAGCGATGCCTATGTTACGCTGCTTCGTGGGCGTAACAAGGATATGCTCGAGTGTAAGGATAGCTCCAAAGAGACCACAGCCGAGGTATAGTAGCCAGGTGTGTGGCTGGTATGTGGCATAGACAACAAGGGTTGCGACGCTGGCGACATGCAGCACAGCGCTTATTATTAGGCTTGTTGTTGCCGAGAAGTGCGACGGTATGGAGTGTAGACCTCTCTGACGATCGAAGTCGGCATCCTGAAGCGCATAGATGATATCAAAGCCCGAGCACCATGTGGTGACGACAATTGCCAGCAGCCAGCACTCCATGCACGAGCTGCCCGTAACGGCCATATAGGCACCCACAGGCGCTATGCCAAGCGACACGCCGAGAACAATATGGGCGAGTGCCGTAAAGCGCTTACAGTAGCTATAGAACATCACTATGGCAAGGGCAACGGGCGAGAGCCATCCGCACAGCGGGTTGATGGTCACCGCAACACCGATGAAGAGGAGTGCGTTGACAACAACGAAGAGCATAGCACCACGTGCCGACACCTTGCCGGCGGGGATCTCACGGCCTGCAGTACGTGGGTTGGCAGCATCTATATCCCTATCTGCCCACCTATTAAAGCCCATAGCCACATTACGCGCAAAGACCATGCAGCCAACAACCTGCAAGAGTAGCAGCCATAGGTTAACAGGCTCATCGGCAGTGAGTATGGCATAGGTGAACGACAGCAGTGCGAAAGGCATTGCAAATATCGTGTGCGAGAACTTAACAAGGCGTAGGTAGTCTGCGATACTGCTCATACTTACTCCTTATTAAACTCCCTCTCGAGCACCTCCATAAGCCACTGGGGAGCACGCTGGGGACGACGTGTTACGCTGTCGATAAATCCGAGGGTTGTGGAGCCAGAGGCTATCTCCCTGCCATCCTCGCCATGAATCTCATAGTTGAAGGTCATACGTGCCATGGGCATCTGCTCGACCATAGCCTTGACACGTATAAGCTCGTCGTAGTATGCTGGCATGCGGTACTTGATGTGCACGTCGACAATGGGCATCATAACGCCCCTACGTTCCATCTCGGCATATGTAAGACCCGCAGCTCGCAACCACTCGGTACGTGCCACCTCAAAGAACTTAACATAGTTCGAGTGGTGCACGATGCCCATCTGGTCGGTGTGATGATACTCAACACGTATCTGTGTCTCAAAACTCTTCATACAGTAACATTCAAACTAACGAATACGATCCAACGAACGCACGAGTGCCTCATCCTTGAAGATGGCACGCGCAGCAAGAACGGTGATGATGATAGAGACAACAGGCATGATGGCAGCCCAGCTGAACTGACGATGAGCAACGCCTATATCCTCCAAGGCATTAGCACTCGACAACCAAAAGTAGATGGCAACAAACGCCGTAGCACCCAACAGCAAGATAACCTCAACTATACACAAGCGCAACTGCAAGAGGCGATTCTTAAACAAGAAGATGGTGACGAAAGGCACAGCAGTAGCGATGGCAAGGATGATACCCAACCATATAGAGCTCTGCGACGCACCACCACCCGTCAAGGCAAAGGCTGTGAGTGTGTAGACCTCGCTATTATCGCCCGTGAACGAGGCGATAGGGAGGAAGAGGGTGAGGGTCATGAGTGCTGTGACGAGCAGCAGGTAGAGTGTCTGAATACGCTGAATCATAGTATTTTACATTTTACATTATTACAATCTTCTGTCAATTAAGTAGTTATTTCTATCCGTAGAACGGCGGTTAATCATCTCGCCGAGGAAGCCCGCAAGGAAGAGCTGCACGCCGAGGACTATGGCCAGCAGCGCGAGGTAGAACATGGGCTGCTCGGTGACACCACGCCACACAAGACCATAGGCCTGCGAGTATATCTTATCGATGATTATCCACAGCGCCGTGATGCCTCCGAAGAGGAACATAAGCGTGCCGAGGCCACCAAAGAGATACATAGGCGAACGGCCAAACCACGACATGAAGGTGATGGATATGAGGTCAAGGTATCCCTTAATCATACGTTCCATGCCGAACTTCGACTTACCATACTTACGTTCCTGGTGCGCAACGACCTTCTCGCCGATACGCCTGAAGCCAGCATGCTTGGCAAGGATGGGTATATATCTATGCATCTCGCCATACACCTCAATGCTCTTTACAACCTTACGACGGTAGGCCTTAAGGCCGCAGTTGAAGTCGTGAAGCTTGATGCCCGACATTATGCGTGCCGTGAGGTTGAAGAACTTACTTGGCCAACGCTTGCCTATAGGGTCGTAGCGACGACGCTTCCATCCCGAGACAAGGTCGTAGCCCTCATCGAGTATCATGTCGCGCATGGCAGGAATCTCGTCAGGAGAGTCCTGAAGGTCGGCATCCATGGTAAACACCACCTCGCCCTCGGCCATCTCGAAGCCTACATACAGTGCTGCCGACTTACCATAGTTGCGCATGAAGCTAACACCACGCACCGAAGGATACTCACTACGCAAGCTCTCAACGACACTCCACGAGCCATCCGTAGAGCCGTCATCTATCATTATAACCTCGTAGGCAAGGTTATTACTCTTCGCCACCCTATCTATCCACGCCACAAGCTCTGGTAGTGACTCCGCCTCGTTGTATAGAGGCACAACAACAGATATATCTAACTTCTGCTCCATAGGTTAGTCGTTATTCACTCTATACTCTGGCTGACGACGTACGATAGCGGCGATGATGAGACCTGGCAGACCGCCAAAGAGTATATAGTTATATAGGTCCACGAATATGTTCATAAAGATTGATGGCTGCTCGGTCATGCGTGCTGCTGCGGCCATCTCATCGAAGCTCTTGACATCTGCCTGTGTTAGTCCCGCCTCGATATATAGGTTACGCATCTCGGCGATACGAGTGACCATGCCATCTACATAAACATCATATCCCATGGCATTGATGAAGATGGTGTCGGCAAGACCCACGATGATGCCCGCAAGCATAGATACGACGAGCACGAAGGACAGCGCCTGACCATAGCTGAAGCCCACCTCGGCATCCGCAGCCTTGGCTCTGCGACGTGTGAAGAAGAAGAGCAACCACACGAAGATGCCCACCATGAGAACCCACTCGATGGCATATGGAGTGACCACAGACAAGAGTTCCGAGGTGCTGAAGAATAGCTCGTAGCGTTCAAAGATGCGCGAGAGGGCCATCACGACACCCACGATAGCACCAGCCATCATCGCATCACTAAAGAAGGTTTTATTATTCATAGTTAGTCATTTAATACGTTTCACACACACCACTAACGCACATTCAAGGCATTTAGTGCTCTATGGTAGGCCTCGGCATTGCGGTTATGCTCACTCAACGTGCGGGCAAAGTTATGACGACCATCCATCTCGGCACGTGCACAGAAGTATAGGTAGTCGTGCCTCTCGTAGTTGAGCACACCCTCGATAGCCACCATGTCGGGCATAGCAATAGGCGTAGGTGGCAAGCCAGCATACATATATGTGTTATATGGTGAGTTAATCTCCTTATGTCTATTAAGCACGCGCTTGATACTAAAGTCACCCGCAGCATACTTCAGCGTGGGGTCGGCCTGAAGAGGCATGCCACGCTTGAGGCGGTTTACATATACACCCGCAATACGCGCCATCTCCTCCGTAGCATTGGTCTCCTCGTGAACGATTGAGGCAAGCACCATAACCTCATATGGCGTCATGCCGAGAGCCTCAAGCTGTGCACTACGCTGCTCCGAGCTCCAGAACCTGTCATACTCCTGCTTCATCTTGCGAACAAGGGCATCGGGCGTAATGTCGGCATACACCTCGTAGGTGTTGGGGATGAATATTGCGAACATGGCCTCGGCACTATCAAAGCCCAACTCCGCAACGAGAACATCGCTACGTAGGGCACCGAGCATGGCTACAGAGTCGGCATCTATCTGTCGGGCAATCTTACCAGCGAGAATCTCGGGGGTGCGAGCATTGTTTATTGTGAGGCGCACGGTATTCTCCGAGCCGAACTTGAGGGTGCGGGCGACAGCTATAACATTCATGCCCTCATCGAAGGTATAGGCACCTGGCTCGATGCCCCTATCGAGATTTATATGTCGAGCATATATCTCGAGAGCCATAGGATAGGCGACACAACTCTTTACCTTCTCGAGCATCTTGTCGTATGACTCATCCTCACGAAGTATCACCGTAACCCTATCTTCGACGGCAGGACTATAAAACATATGATAAGACCAAATGCCTGTAACTCCCACAATGACAGCAAGAACAAGCATTACAACAACAATTTTCTTCTTCATTTCATCATTTTTTTTTGCAAAGATACAATTTTTTTGTACTTTTGCACCCGGGTAAGTCTTATACGACCAGCTCCTGCAGAACCCCCCAGGCGAGGAATCGAGCAAGGGTATGCGGTTGTAGCGGTGCGATATAAGTAGCTTACCCTCTTTTTTTTATACCTACTACAACTTCTTTAAATCTGCTGCACAAGACCCGCATATACGGCATCGAGGGCCACATTCGATATATACCATGATACCACCATTGCCACAAGGTACAACACCACAACGATGGCATTACTACGCATGGCAGAACGGCTGAAGGCTACATATCCCCAGTATAGGTACCACACAATGATAACTATGCACATGAGGCTCATGCACGACGCATACAACGCGTGGCCGCTAAAGGCCAACTCGGGCGACTGCATGAAGGTGGAATAGGCAACCTTATCGTCAACAACACCTGGAAGCATCATCAGCAACACGGGCCAATGGGCATAGAGCATACGGCCGAAGAGCTCTGTGATAACAACACGCCTATTCAGTAGTGCCGCCACAGCAAAGAGTAACACCGTAGAGGATATCCACGACACGAGAGCCAAGGCCAGGTGCCACATCAGAGGTACATCGGCCCAGGTGAAGCTTACAACAGAGGTGGGTATAAGATGGAAGTACCACCCCATGATTACTCCCACGATGAGCCATGCAACACCCTTGAGCAGCGCATGTGTAGGACTCAACACTGCAGGACGGTTCAGAAGCTTCATCATGAACGACTCCGAGGCTACATCGCCTGTACTATTTCCCCAAAACATATTACTACACAATTTTAAAAGTCAATCTTAACACCTGCCATGAAGCCTGCACCATTACGGTAGTAGTAGGCATAGTCGTAGATGCGGCTATTAAGGAGGTTATAGCCATCGGCATATATCTCCACCATGCGCGATGCACGGAAGCTAATACCAGCACGCAAATCTACAGTAAGAGGTGCGGTGAATATGTCGGTAGTCGCACCCTCGACATCTGCCACACACGACCAGTTGCGCCTGCCTATAACCTCACCCATGGCGTAGAACCTCCAGCGCTTGATGCTATACTCCACCTCAAGGTCGGCATTTATATTTGCATCATTTACATAGTACTCGGCATCGGAGTTGTTGGCACGCGCATATACCGAGGCGGCAATAAGCAAGCCACCGACAGGCTGATAGCTAATCTCGGCACCTACAAAGAGGCGATTGTTACTACCCGTAGCGACACCGAACGTGCCTACACTATTGATATACCACACTACCTCGTCGCGCATGAAGTTAGCACCCAGGTATAGGCGGTAGGCAAGGCGCGAGGATGCTGCCGAGCCGTTGAAGCCGATGCTCAAGTTGTAGCTGCGTGTATTGGGCATAGCAAGAAGTGCATTACTCGAGGCGTGACTATCGAGGTATGGATTAGCACCATACAACGCCGCAAGGCCATTCTGCGACACCGAGGTATCGAGCTCCACATATGGCACTATAGCCTTGAGGCCGAAGTCGAAGAGCATCTTGAGGCGTGGTGTTACGAAGTGAGACGCCTTCTCTCTATCCCTAACCCTATCGTAGATATATCCTATGGCTGCCTCGAGGTCTATGATGCCGAAGTGGCGCGAGTACTCGGCGGTGATGCCAAAGCGCATATCGCGGTAGCTGCTATATGTAGACTGCCACATATCATACATAGCACGCAAGCCCACAACATTCTCGCCCATGGCACGTGCAAGACGCACAGAGCCACCAGCATTAAACTCTGGAGTGGCATCTCTATCTTGTGCAAAGTGAGGGGGCACATGGCTCCAATAGCCACCATGAGCCTCTATGCCGAAGTTAAGGCGTGTAAGGTCAGCGAAGTTATCGCCATAGCGCACCTGAAGGTCTACATCGTGAAACATCAAACGCGCAGGGTTATCGCCAAGCTCCGCATAACGGTTGTAGATGTCGTAGTCGTAGTCGGCAGTAACCTCCAGCACCTGACAGCCTGTGATAACACCACCATGCAGATATGCCCTATTGCGCATATCGTAGCTCGAGGCCATGCTGCGCACAGCACCCAGAGCATTCTCGCGGGGCGAGTAGCTGCCATCATGCTCAACGCCAACGCCAAAGAAGCCGGCACGCACATTGCCCGCGGCAAAGCGCAAAGTGGCATCCGAAGCCAAAGGATAGCCGCCCGCAAGCTCCGTGTAGAAGCGGCGTGCACGACCAAAGTCCCAATATCCCGCAGTGGCAGGCTTAAAGTCATGATCCTCAAGTTCTATCTGCCATGTATCGGGGTTGATGCCATACCTTATGTCGGGCTCTATCTCGGGTCTATCGGCGATGGTGGCTGGGGCCACAATCTTCGAGGAGGCAGCAAGCTCGGGCGTATATAGCGTGGTCACCTCAACACGCTTATGCTCCTGTGCCGTGGCAACAGAGACCACGAGCATCATTGCCGCAACGAGTCTCATTCTCATATTTAGTCGTCTCATACTCTTCACTTTAGTTGGTTACTACTTTGCAAGCGACGCTATGCGCTGACGTGCCTCGGCAACGATGCCATCATCCGTAGGCGTGTAGCCGTCGACAATACTCTGGTATGTGGCACGTGCCTGGAAGGTGTTGTTCTGCTGAACAAGCACATCGCCAAGTATCAAGAACATCTTCGCCTGCCAATATACCGAGCCACAGTTGCCCATGTCGTAGACCTTGCGTTCGGCAGCCTCATACTCACCATTGAGGTAGTCGTTCTCCACAAGGCGGTAGTATGCCTCGGCACCCTCGGCAGTCATGCGGTCGTGAGCAAGCTCCGCATATAGTCTTATCGCCTCATCGCGCGAGCCACGTGTGCGCAACACATCAGCCTTGGCCATCATAGACTGGCGGCGTGCCCACTCCGAGGCGTCACCCATGCCAAAGACCCTATCAGCCATGGCTATGATATCGTCACCCTGGGCGTAGCATAACGTAGCCTCAACATAGCCATCTATGGCCTGCTGCTTGGCACTACGACTATCGGCATACTCCAACAATGCAAGCCATGCTCCTGCCGAGGCCTCATAATCACCCTCATCGAAGCTCATACGTGCATAGACGCCAAGCACACGTTCGCTATACTGCGAGGTGCCATGGTCGATGAGCTGACGCATGGCGGCAAGGGCCTCGTCGTTATCCTCAAGCTGCACATAGCAGTCACTCAAGTAGAAGAGTGCCTCGGTGCGGTTATAGCCATTTTCGAAGGTGGCGAGGTAGTCGTTGAGCTTCTCGCATGCACCCTCCATATTGCCATTCAGGTAGATGCCCTTTGCCGCAGCGAAGGATAGCGAGTCACGCGCCGCAGCACTCATATCACTCTGCACACCACTACGTTCTGCGTAGGCGAAGTAGTCATCTACCCTACCCTCCGAGACATATATCTCGCGGATGTTACGCATAGCCTCGAGGGCTGCCGACGACTGCGCATCATACTCCACAACACGTTCGTAGTAGCCACGTGCCGTACCCTTCTGTCCGAGGTTATAGCACGCAAGGGCGAGATCCGAGAGTGCAGAGACATAGTATGGCGAATTTGCGCCATGCTGCGTAACGAACTCCTCAAGGGTTTTAGCACCATCCGAGTAGCGCTGCTGGCCTATATATGTTCTACCGAGCTCATACCACGCATCATCGACATATGGGCCACTGCCCTCCGCAACGATGCTCTTGAGGCGGTCTATCTTATCTTTTGTCTTATTGTCGATGCCATCTACCATTGCCAGCTGATACTGCGCATAGTAGCGATGATCTGTTGCCGACTGCGCAACAACCCTATATGTCTTACGCGCCTCACCGAAGTTACGTGTGGTGAAGAGAGCATCACCCAAACGGTTGTGAGCATCGTAGAGGTAGTCATCGCGCATGGTGTAGTCGCGCACAAACTTACGGAAGGCATCCTGGGCATCAGTCATATTACCAAGAGCAAGGTGCGCATATCCCACACCATAGTGTGCATAGTGGTACTCCATCTCTGTCGTTGGGGCACGACGTATATAATCCTGATACCTCTCTGCAGCAAGTGCCATGTCGCCATTGTGGCACGCCACCTCACCCTGCCAATAGAGTGTCAGGGCGTTATACTTGGGCACAAGGCCTATAGCCGCAGCCTCGGCAAGCAACTCCTCGGCAACACCCCACTCGCCAGCCTCAATAGCCTCCACGGCGCGGAACACCGCAACCTTCTGGTGCGCAGCACGTATCTCGTTATCGGGGTTTGGATAGTTCTTCAAGGCTGTATATGCCATGTCGTAGTTTTCCGAGTTATAGTATGCTGCGATGAGCAACTCCTTGACCTCCTTCTCGTGTACAGAGCCTGGGTAGCGACGTAGGTAGTCCTGCAAGACGTTCACCGCCTCGTTGAAGGTACCGCCACCGAGCTCATACTTAAGTCTACCGTAGTTCAGCAGCGCATCCTCGGCAATGGCGGGGTCGAAGCCCTCAACAGATGCCATGGCGAAGGCATCGGCAGCGTGAGACTTATCCCCAATGCGCAGGTAGCAGTCGCCAAGGTGGTACGAGGCGTTCTGCGTGAGGGCATCCTCCGCACCACACACCCTTGCTAAAGGTGTCACAGCATCCTTGTAGCGTGCCATGCGGTATAGCGAGTAGCCCAAGATATAGTTCTCCTGACGACCCATACGTGCCTCGGGGTATAGCGAGATGTAGCGTATAGCATTTGCATAGTCACCACCCACAAAGTAGCTCTCGGCGATGATACGTTCAAGGTCGTCGGATGTATGTGCCGAGGCGTTGCTCAAGAGCTCCACACCCTCTGTCACGACATAGTCGTAGTTACCCTTGCGATACTCAATCTGCATAAGATAGAAGGGGGCAAGACTACGATAGCTGTCATACTCCTTAAGCTGGGTGAAGCCATCGGCTGCGATGATGTTATCGCCACGCTTATAGGCTATATAGGAACGGTAGTACAGCGCATGAGGATAGTACTCCGAGAGCTTCGACACCTTGCCGAAGTGTCTCTCGGCAGCTGGATAGTCGCCCTCGAGGAAGCGTATGTAGCCCACACGTATGTCGTAGCGTTCACGTTCGCGGGCACTCAAGGCCTTATAGTCCACCTCATCGAAGAGGATGCTCGCCTCGTCGAAGACGCCATTATCGCAGACGTAGCTCGCCATCATGAACGACACGCTATTGCAGTATACGCTTGCGGGGTACTCCTCGATGAAGCGCACCATCATAGGCTGGGCATCTGCCGTGCCGAGCTCCACAGCACAACGCACACTGCTATATGCTGCCCACTCCACAGTATGCATATCGCGCACAGGGTCGAGGGTTTGCATCAGGTTACGCAACGCCACACGCGCCTCACCCCAACGCCTACGTTCGAGCATGGTCTCAATCATATCCCTGCGATCACGAACATCTGATGGCTGTGCCACAAGCGTCGAGGTGGAGATGACCACCGCCACAACTATCATTATGACTCTTAATATCTTTCTCTGCATAGCTTACACTCTATTATATATATTACGTGCAAATATACGATTTTTTCCGTAAACGACACCACTCCGAGGCGCGATTATTGTCGTCTAAAGGTCGTAACAATAAAAATATTCTTCATATGATAGTCAAAATCACACTCTACATGGACGGCGAGGGACACTTTCGACTCGACGACGGCCGTATGCTCGACGAGCTAAACCCCAAGGAGATGTTGTTGTATGCCGCTGCCGACTGCGCAGGACGCACCATAGTGAGCCTTCTGGAGGAGCACACATCGACACTCAAGAGCCTCACGATAACACTCGAGGGCACACTCTCAACACCCACCGTTATTGCCGAGAGCAAGTACACGAGCTTCAACATCATCTACGCCGCAGAGTGCCCCACACTCAAGGACCAGATAGTAATAAGCCGTGCCGTGAACCTCGCACACGACAAATACTGCGGCCTGGTGCAGATGCTGCGATGCATAGCACCACTCACCCATAAGACATCGACAGTATCTACGGGAGGGGGAGTAAAAGGGACTGACTAAAAAGTAAGTTAGTCATCCCTTCATATGTTGGGAGAGTGAATAAAAAGATGTAGTTTTAGGCTTGCGAAGCCCGAACAAGCGGAGTTTACTGAACGTAAATGAGCATTTTGAGGGCGAGTATAACAACGAAATACACTTTTTATTCACTCTCTATTCATTTATTGGCTACTCGGCAATTATATATTTGTATTCTCTATCCTATTCGGCAATTATATATTTATAGGATGAGATAGCTACGGCATGGTCGTAGTGGGCGGCGATACTATTTTGATATATCTGAAGCCAGCTTATCTGCGCCTGGAGGACATCGAGGATGGTGGCTATACCCTCCTGGTAGGCATAGGTGCTGATATCGAGATTCTCGCGAGCAACATCAAGGCTTCTGCGCACAGCATCGACACGCTGGTGTGTGAGCTCGAGGTTTGTCCAGCCGTTGCTCTCATTACGCACTATAGCATCCGTAACACTCTCAACGTCAAGCTCTGCACGGCGAAGATTGCTACGTGCTGTGGTGAGGGCGGCAGTGCGCTGTCCGAAGTGGAAGATGGGGGTGCGGAGGGTGAGGGCAACACCACCACCGAGGCGTGAACCACCCTGCTGCGAGGCGCCCATATATGGAGCATAGAGGCCATATAGGTCTAGACCCACAGAGGGCATGAAGTCGGCATTGCGAAGCTTAACGCCCCACCGTGCAGCATCACACGAGGCGACAGAAGCGAGGTAGTCGGGGTGCATAGAGACAACATCCTCGACATTACTACGTAGAGGCATAGCCATGCTATCGGTTATGCTACACGCCAGCACCACCTCGACATCGGGGTCTACACCGCGCAGCACGTTGAAGTCGTGGAGGGCGACACGCCACTGCTGCGTAGCCTGCGAAACCATATACTCGGCATCACTCAACCGCGACTCCACCTGCAACAGGTCGCTACGCGAGGTGTAGCCCTCGCTGAAGCGCCACGAAACAACCTCATACAGTGCGCGCACGATATCGCGGTAGTCACTCATGGCAGACATATATATGGTCATGCGTGACAACCTCCAGTACGCCACCTCGGCATCATACCTAACAGCAAGGTATACAGAGTGTTCTCTATACTGCGCGGCCTCATACTCCGCATCAGCACTACGCACTGCGGCCTTGATGCCACCACCCTCGAATATGGGTTGCTCGACATCAGCACGTAGCTGCGAGCTCCACCTACCCGCAGTGCCCACATCATCGAAGGCAAGAGCAACATCGCCACCCGCCGACAACGAGGGGTATGCCTCACGCTGCCTATACCTTAACTCGGCATGCGCACCCACACTTGCAGCAGAGGCGGCACGTACCTCGTGGCTATACTCCATGACAGCCCGTCTATACTCCTCGAGGCTCATCTGCGCAGCAGCACACATAGGCACAAGGGAGGCACAGCACAACATCAATAACCTAACAATCATAACTTTACACGATAGAAGAATGAATATACTACAGGCAGCACGACAAGCACGAGAAGCGTGGCAAAGATTAGACCGCCCATGATTGTTGCCGCCATGCTACCAAACATGGCATCGAAGAGCAGAGGCAGCATGCCAAGCACCGTGGTTGCCGAGGCCACAACGACGGGGATGAAGCGGTCGCGGGCAGCAAGGAGTATTGCATCATACGCCTCATATCCCGAGGCACGCAGCTCGTCGATACGCGAGAGCAGGATGACACCATTCTTGATGCTCATGCCAACAAGTCCCAACAGACCGAGTAGCGAGAAGAAGTCGAACATCTTATCCGTAACGGCGAGACCCGCAACGACACCCACAAAGATGAGTGGCAGGGTGACAAGAAGTATTACAGGCTCACGGAGGTTACCGAAGAGGAGCATCAGGATGATAAATATTATGAGTAGCGTGATGGGGAGTCTACCCACAAGGGCGCTATTAGACTCCTCACGGCTCTCCTGCTCGCCATATAGGTGCATGGCATAGCCCTCGGGGATATCTATCTCATCCCGAAGTTTTGTCTCAAGGTCGGCAAGCAGAGCAATGGCATTGACACCACGTGCTGGGTCACACTGCGCCTTCATAACGCGCTGACCATCAATACGCCGTATCACCGAGGGAGCAAAGCTAAAGTCGAACGATGAGACAGCCTGCTCAAGAGCATAGCTACTGCCACTACGCGAGAAGAGGGGCATGGTCTCGAGAGCCGACAGCGCACCACCACCCATAGTCTCCATGCGCAGAAGGATAGGCATGGCCATATCCGCCTCGCGGTAGGTAGCGAGAGGCAGTCCCGACGTGGACATCTGCAACAGCTCCAACATGGCACTGCGCGACACGCCTATACGCTGCGCCTTGAGCTGCGAGTAGCGAGGCTCCCACACAGCAATAGCGTTACCCCAGCTGTTACGCACATTAACAACACGTTCATCCTGCATCATGACATCCATAGCCTGCGTTGTGAGGCGCGCCAGGCTATCTACATCATCACCCACAAAGCCAAACTCGATGGTTGCCTCGGGCGTGGGCGACAGCCTGAAGAGTGAGGAACGTAGCCACACATCGGGCATCGTGGCACTGACCCACTCATCGAAGCGTGCCTCGACAGCCGCAGTAACATCTGCCGAGGAGGTCTCGACAAGGATGTTACCATAGTTTGGGCGGTTGGCATAGCTACCACTCGCAAGGTAGTAGCGCGGAGGTGTGCCTCCCGCCGTGGTAGAGACCCTACGCACCTCGCGCTGCGCCATAAGCCACTCTGTCATAGCATCAAGACGCTGCTGCGTGGCATCAATATCGAGACCATCAGCGAGTATCACATCTGCACGAAAGAGGGGTTTGGAGAGCTGCGGAAAGAAGTTCTGCGGCATATAGCGCATGGCAACAAGAGAGCCCACAAGGAGTACCACAGCGGCACCTACCGTAACCCAGCGGTGGCGGAGTGCCACAGCAACAGCCCTACCGAACAGCGCAGCGACACCTCCATCACGTGGCGCAGTGGTGGCTCGTAGCATGCCGAGGCTCATGGCGGGGACCTGCGTAATGGCCAAAAGCCAACTCAAGAGCAACGAGAGGGCGATGACAACAAACAGCGGGCGTATAATCTCGGCGACAGAGGAGGGGGCGAGTTGCAGGGGCAGGAACGAGATGATAGCGATGAGTGTGGCGGCAAGCAGACCGAGGCGTGGCTGTGTGGCACCCGCAACAGCAGCACTGCGCAGAAGCATACCACCACGCAGATAGCGCGACGTATTATCCACCACGACAATGGCATTGTCAACAAGCATGCCCATGGCGATGATGAAGCCAGCAAGGGAGGTACGGTTGAGACCCTCGCCAACAAAGAGCATGAGGAGGAGTGTGCCACAGATAGATAGCACCAACGACACACCTACAATGATGCCAGCACGCCAGCCCATGGCTATCATGACAAGGAGGATGACGATGGCAACAGACTCCATGAGGTTGACAATGAAGGTATTAGTAGCCTCATGGGCAATCTCGCCCTCGGGGTATAGGGCAACAACCTCGAGACCCGCGGGCAGCGAGCTCGCCGTGGTGGCAACAACGGCAGCAACAGCATCGCCGACACTCACCACATCCATATCCTCTCTTGCGGCGATGGCAACACCCACACTACGACGTCCATCGACCTTGAGGATATACTCCGCAGGCTCCTCATAGCCACGCACTACACGTGCCACATCGCCGAGGCGGTACTGCTTACCATCAGCCGCCATAAGAAGCTGATTGTCAATATCATCCACACTGCCATACAGACTACCCTCAACAAGTTCCACATCTACCTGACCAGCATCGTGAACACCGAGACCCACGACATCACTCTGCCCAGCAACAGCAGCCCTAATATCCTCGGGGCGAAGGTCGAAGGCAGCGAGGGTGGAGGCACTAAAGAGGATACTCACCTCGGGGTCTTGGAGACCCGATAGCGACACCTTGGCAACACCATCCACACCATACAATGCCGACTGCAGAAGGCGCGCATAGTGGCGCATCTCATCCCACGAGTAGCCACCATCAGAGACCAAGGCGTAGTAGAGGCCATATACGTCGCCAAAGTCGTCAGAGATAGTGATATGGGCCACATCATCGGGCAAGAGAGGCCGTGCTGCATCTACCCTTCTGCGCAACTCATCCCACAGCTGCGGTATGCGCGAGGCGGGGGTCTTGGGATGCAACTCCACAACAAGACGTGCATAGCCGAAATGCGACTCCGAGCTTATCTTATATACAGAGCCCAGCGTGCGGAGCTCACGTTCCAGAGGCACAGAGACAAGAGCCTCGACATCCGAGGGTGTAGCACCAGGATAGGAGCAGGTGACAATAGCACTCTTGATGGTGAAGGTCGAGTCCTCACGCTTGCCGAGGGTGGCGAAGGCATAGATGCCACCAAGAAGCATGGCCACCATAAAGAAGGTGATGACGGAACGCGACCCTACACTATACTCCGAAATATTAAACCTCATACGCACAGCTCTTTACTCAATAACACGCACACGCTGGCCGTCGTAGAGCCTATATACTCCTGCCACGACAACCCTATCTCCCGACTCTACGCCGTGCAGCACAACAACAGCATCGTCACCGGCAAGCGAGCCCAGCACCACAGCCCTACGACTCACGACATCATCCTCGACGACCCACACGTAGCAACCACCACCCACAGGAGCATAGATAGCCTCCAGAGGTAGAAGAACAGCATCTCTATCACTCTCGGGCATGGCAACGGTGACAACACACGTCATGCCTGGAGATATGCTATAGAGGGCATCGTCGACATCGACAAGGCGCAACGACACGGGGAAGCCCAGAGCATCCGACGAGGTGCGGGCAAAGCTCTTGATAACAGCCTTGAAGCTAACATCTGGCCACGCATCGAAGACAACACTAAAGTGCGTAGTGGGGCTATCGAGGCTGCCGACGAGACCCTCGGGGGCGGTGAAGCCGACAGTAGTGCTTCGTGGGGTGACAACACGTACGACACTCTCGCCAGCAGCAACACGCTGAAAAGCATCAACATAGACACGTTCGACAACACCATCGAAGGGTGCCACAATACTCATATCGGCAAGCATGCCACGTGCATAGTCATATGCCGAGGAGGCCTGAACGACAGCACTCTCTATGGTCTCGACCTCCTGCTGCGAGATGGCACCATGCTCCAAGAGACGCTGGGCACGGCGAAGGCGCGAGAGAGCCTCGCCATATGTAGCACGTGCAGCCTCTACCTCCAACTCCACATCACGGCTATCGAGGCGTGCGAGGAGCTCACCACGCACAACAGCACGACCCTTGGCAACAGGCACATCGACAACACGCCCTGCAACCTTAAAGGCGAGGGTGACAGCATCGTCGGCAGTAGATAGCGCAGCGAAGTCACGGCACACGTAGCTCAAGGGCTCTGCCGTGACACACTTAACGGGCTGCACGACAGCCTCCGAGGGTGCTCCACCACACGCCACAAGAGAGAGAAGAATAGGTATATAGATACGCATAACAAAAAAAATGACCGTTTCATTGCTGAAGCGGTCAATTATCTTGCCAAGAGCACAACACCCTACTATTTTATGTCGCGTATATGTGACTTAAACTCCACGTCGCCATCGTTGAGCACTATGACACCCACATCGGCCCTTATCATGCTGCGCAGCAGAAGAGCATCGACAGCATAGGTTGTAAGCCCCGCAAAGGCCTCCACATCACCCACTGCCGAGAGCACGACGATAGCCTCATCGGGATATGCGGCACGCAACACGGCGATACCCCTACCGAAGTTATCCACTGCATCCCCATCATTCACGCAGAGCAGAGCAACACGCCCACCACGCATCAACACATCGCCACTACACTCCGCACCATCAGCGTCATAGAAGGCAAGGTCGCCATACGTAGTCTCCACATCGGGGAACTCGAGGCGTGCATCTACATACTCATATCCCTCATCGAGCCACGTCTCCGACTCGACGACCTCTCCTGTAGCCATATCCTCAAAGATAAGCACACAGCGACCCTCATCGACAAGCATAGCTTGCTCCGCAACAACAGCATCACGCAGCGCCGTGCCCTCCCTATATGGCGAGACATCGACAAGAGGTAGGTGGGCAGCAGCATATAGCGACACAACAAGAGGCAACGACATGGCGACACCGAGGACGGCAAAGTGCCACCTCTCCTCCTTCGACTCATCCTTAACGCCACGCCACACGAACCATGCTACGGGGAGCAGGCATAGGTTCTTGAGCAACGACATCCAGGGTTCGAGCATGATAACACTACCGAAGCATCCGCAGTCGCCGATAGGCAACACCGTGGCACTCAACAGCGTAACGACACTAAAGAGTGCAACAAGAGCAAAGACAACAGGGGCGACATACCTGCGCAGATATCCTACAACAAGCATCACACCGAGGGTAAACTCTACGACAGATAGCGCCACAGCCAACGTCAGCGAGGCGGGGAGCATGAACTCCATGCCGTAGGCAGCAAGGTACTTATCTACATACAACGATGTGCCCACAGGGTCTACGCACTTTACAGCACCCGAGAAGATGAAGAGTGCGCCGAGGAGCCAGCGAAGCACAACAAACGATATACTCTTAAAGCGAGGTGACATATCTATCTGCCGATAAGGGGTTTTACATGCTGCATGATACGCTGGTAGATGACATCGGGCGCAGCCATACCCTCATCCTCCGTAGAGCAATCCACAACCATGATGTCGTGGCTTGCGGCAGCAGCCTCAAGGTATACCTCACGCACACGGCGCTGGAGGTCCAACGACGCCTCGTGGATATCCTTGCCACCTTGAAGGTAGGCTCTATCATCGCCTGAACGCACCTCGGTGAGCTTCTTCGTGGTGAACGAGAAGGGCACATCGAGGAACAACGACACATCGGGGCGAGGTATGCCAAACTCCTCAAACTCGGTGCGTAGTATCCACTCGCGCAACGCAGCACGAGCCTCCGCATCAGCAATCTTGGCACACTGGTAGCCTATGTTGGAGTATACATATCTATCAACGATGACGACCTTACCCTCCGCAAGCCAGCCACGGATGGTGGCAGCAGCATCTGCCCTATCGCCAGCATACAAAAGCGCAACAAGATAGGGGTTAACACCCTCAACGGTGCCAAGGTCGCCACGTAAGAAGCGGGCGATGAGGTCACCATAGATGGGGGCATCGAAGCGTGGAAAGTGCATATACTCCGACTCCACGCCTATGCTGCGAAACATATCACGCAGCAGAGCTATCTGCGTAGACTTACCTGCGCCATCGAGACCTTCAAGAACAATAAACATACTTATATATATTATTTAAGCATCATGACAGCACGCTGTATGGAGTTAGCCAACACATCTACCTCCTCCAAAGTGTTGTAGAGGCCTATAGAGGCACGCACCATGCCCGTGATGCCATAGTGCGTCATTACAGGCTCGGCACAGTGGTGTCCCGTGCGCACAGCAACACCCATCTTATCCAGAATCATACCTACATCGTAGGGATGGGTACCCTCAACCGTAAAGCTAACAATAGGGCACTTATCTGCCGTAGTGCCATAGATGCGTAGTCCCTCGATGGCCGACAGCCTATCTGTCATCGCGGTGAGCAACTGCGACTCGTGCTCCTCGATGGCACACATGCCTATAGACTCCACATACCTGATAGCCTCGGCAAGGCCTACAGCACCAATGAAGTTAGAGGTGCCAGCCTCATACTTCAAGGGTAGAGGTGCATATGTCGTCTTGGCAAAGGTTACCTTATCGACCATGTCGCCACCACCCATATATGGGGGCATGGCATCCAGTAGCTCCCTACGACCATAGAGGACACCTATGCCTGTGGGGCCGTACAACTTATGACCCGAGAAGGCGTAGAAGTCGTAACCCCTATCTGCCACCCTGCCACCACCATGCACGATACCCTGGCAGCCATCAACCATAACAACAGCACCCACAGCATGAGCCTTACGCACAATAGGCTCGAGGTCGGGGCGTGTGCCCAACGTATTCGAGGCCTCCGTAACAGCAACAAGGCGTGTGCGTTCATCTATGAGGCTGTCGAGCATCTCCATGCATAGAGCTCCACTATCGTCGAAGGGCAAGAGGCGCAACTCGGCACCCTTACGCTGTGCAGCAAGCTGCCATGGCACAATGTTCGAGTGGTGCTCCATCTCGCTGACAACGATATTGTCACCCTCGTGCAGATACCTATCACTCCACGCCGCAGCAACAAGGTTTATGGATGCTGTAGCTCCCGCAGTGAAGATAACCTCCTCCCTATGCTCGGCACCGATGAAGCGACGTACCGTCTCACGCGCCTCCTCGTACATCTCGGTCATCTTGCCCGAGAGGTGGTGCACACCACGGTGTATGTTGGCATTATACTCGCGCATGAGCCTATCCACACACTCGATGACAGCCAGCGGCTTCTGCGCCGTAGCACCACTATCGAAGTAGACCAACGGGCGGTTGTTGACACGGCGACCCAGGATAGGGAACTCCTCACGTATCTTGCTTACATCAAATGCCATAATCTCTTACAGTCTATTTAGTTTCTCGGCCATGAGCTCCATGAGCACATCCTCGACACCCGCAATAGAGAGGTGCAACACCACGTCGTCGACAAAGCCCTCAATCTGCAGGCGCTTGGCTGTAGTGAGGCTCAAGCCGCGCTGACGCATATAGAGGATGGCATCGGCATCCATCTGGCCGACAGTAGCACCATGGCTACACTTAACATCATCGGCATATATCTCGAGCTGTGGTAGCGTCTCGATATGCGCATTGCCAATTGTTATGTTACGGCTCAACTGCTCCGAGTTAGTGCGCTGCGCATCGGGCGCAACATATACCAAGCCCGAGAAGCTGCCGTGCGACTCACCCGACGCAACACCCTTGACCACCGTGCGCGACACACAGTCACTAGAGATGTGGTTTACATCCACCGCGACACTCGCAGCATCGTCATCCGTAAGGACAAAGGCACCTCCGAAGTCGAACTGCGCATCACGACCCATGAGGCTCGCAACAACACGTGTATCCGAGGGCGAGACAACAAGCTGTGACATGATGCACTTGGCACCCTCGGCCATGGCAACAGCAACATTAACAGCACTACGGTGGCTCACAACATGCAAGATGCGTAGCTCACCACCCCTCTCAACATCTATATTTACCTCGGCAGTGCAGTCGCCATCGACAATGAGAAGCTGTGCTGCGACACCCTCACGCACGGTGATGTCACTATCGCCACACACCTCCGCACACCACGACCCAGCACCTATGATGCCGTCGTGTGGTAGCGCACGCGTTGCCAGTAACTCCTTCAATCTTTCCGTCATCACTACTCCTCCTTATAGTCGTTAATAAGCCAGTCGTAGCCCTCCTTCTCGAGCTTCAACGCCAACGTCTTATCGCCTGTGTAGATGATGCGTCCCTTGTACAACACATGCACATAGTCGGGCACGATGTAGTCCAACAGACGCTGGTAGTGGGTGATGACAACAGTGGCGTTATCCTCACGCTTGAGGCGTGTGACACCCGTAGCCACGATGCGCAACGCATCGATATCAAGACCAGAGTCTGTCTCGTCGAGGATGGCGAGCTTCGGATCGAGCATGGCCATCTGGAAGATCTCGTTCTTCTTCTTCTCACCACCCGAGAAGCCCTCATTCACAGCACGCGAGGTGAGCTTGGCGTCGAGTTCTACGATAGCACTCTTCTCGCGCATCATCTTGAGGTACTCGGCAGCAGTCAACGGCTCAAGACCGCGCGACTTACGCTGCTCGTTAACGGCAATCTTCATGAAGTTAGCCATGGTAACACCCGGAATCTCAACAGGATACTGGAAGCCGAGGAATAGACCCTTGCGTGATCGTTCCTCGATGGGCAACTCCAAGAGGTTCTCACCCTCAAACTCCACCTTACCCTCCGTAACGGTGAACTTCTCATTGCCCGCAAGCACCGAGGCAAGTGTCGACTTACCCGAGCCGTTAGGGCCCATAATAGCATGTACCTCGCCAGCCTTAACCTCGAGGTTTATACCCTTCAAAATCTCCTTATCGCCAACCGTGGCGTGTAGATTTTCAACCTTTAGCATATATCTTACTTTTTATTCTTATCGTTAAACACATTGGCGACACCGCCACCCTACTATCCTACGCTGCCCTCGAGACTCAACGACAGCAGCTTCTGCGCCTCAACAGCAAACTCCATAGGCAACTTGGCAAGCACCTCGCGGGCATAGCCATTGACAATGAGACCCACAGCATCCTCCGTTGTGAGACCTCGCTGGTTGCAGTAGAAGAGCTGCTCCTCCGATATCTTCGACGTCGTAGCCTCATGCTCCAATACTGCTGTGGGGTTGAAGCAGTCGACAACAGGGAAGGTGTGAGCACCACACTTATCGCCTATGAGCAACGAGTCGCACTGCGAGTAGTTACGGGCATTGTCGGCACCCTTGGCAACACGCACAAGACCACGGTAGGCATTCTGCGACCTTCCCGCCGAGATACCCTTCGACACTATGCGTGAACGTGTATTACGGCCTATGTGTATCATCTTTGTGCCCGTGTCTGCCTGCTGGTAGTTGTTGGTCATGGCCACAGAGTAGAACTCGCCAGAGGAGTTATCGCCCTGAAGCACACAGCTCGGATACTTCCACGTGATGGCCGAGCCTGTCTCCACCTGTGTCCACGAGAGGTGTGCTCCCTGGCGGCATATACCTCGCTTCGTAACGAAGTTATAGATGCCACCCTTGCCCTCCTTATCGCCTGGATACCAGTTCTGCACCGTAGAGTACTTTACATCGGCATCCTTCTCCACGACAATCTCCACAACGGCAGCATGCAGCTGGTTCTCATCACGGCGTGGCGCTGTGCATCCCTCGAGGTAGCTAACATATGAGCCCTCATCCGCTACGATAAGCGTACGTTCAAACTGTCCTGTGCCCTCGGCATTTATGCGGAAGTAGGTAGATAGCTCCATGGGGCAGCGCACACCCTTGGGTATGTAGCAGAAGGAGCCGTCGGAGAATACCGCAGCGTTGAGTGCCGCGTAGAAGTTATCGGTATATGGCACTACCGAGCCGAGGTACTTCTTAATGAGCTCGGGGTGCTCCTTTATAGCCTCGCTTATGGAGCAGAAGATTATGCCCTTCTCCGCCAGCGTGTCACGGAACGTAGTCTTCACAGATACAGAGTCCATGACAGCATCGACAGCAACACCCGCAAGTGCCATCTGCTCCTCGAGGGGTATGCCGAGCTTGTCGAAGGTGCGCTTAAGCTCGGGGTCTACCTCGTCCATGGAGTTCAACGCCTTCTTCTGCTTGGGCGCAGCATAGTAGATGACATCCTGGAAGTCAATCTCTGGGATGTCGAGATGTGCCCACTCGGGGTGCTTGAGGGTCAGCCAATGACGGTATGCCTTGAGTCTGCGCTCGAGCATCCAGTCGGGCTCACCCTTCTTCTCGGAGATGAGTCGAATGACATCCTCCGACAATCCACGACCAATAGTCTCGGTCTCAATGTCGGTGACAAAGCCATACTTATAATCGCCCGTCTCAAGTTCCTGAATTATATCTTTTGTTGTCTTTTCCATCTTATAACAATTATATCTCACAAAGGTAACAAAAACTATTCACAACAACAAAATATTATCAATCTTTATTTTTTATATAGGTATAAGAGTGGGTTATATTCGGCAGCAGAGGAGGGAGACAAAGGGCAGAAGGGGTAGGCGCTGTCGCGGATGCTGTGTATAGTGCCAAGGGGCATAAAGCGTCATAAAAGGGCATAAAAGGTAGGCGTTGTCGCGGTTGCTGTGTATGGCGCCAAAGGGCATAAAGCGTCATAAAAGGGCATAAAAGGTAAGGCGTTGTCGCGGACTTTTGTTTTTACCTTTTTGACCCTTCTGACCCTTGTGACCTTTTTTGCCCTTTGGTACCCGAGAATGAAAAGGACAGCAAGACAACTTGTCTCACTGCCCCGATGTCTCAAAAGAGCTCAAATATTTTCAACCTCGCCAGCGTGAGACCAATTTCTTGTCAGAAGGGGTCAGGCTTGGCCTCGATAAAGAGATTCGGCTGGATGGGACATACTTGGCGTATTTCCCATTCAGCCGAATGATTGAGAGGTCGAGAATGACCCCTTATCACAAGAAATTACTTCTGGCGGAAGTATATCTGAATTGGCACTCCCGAAAAATCCCACTGTTCACGCAGTTTGTTCTCAAGGAAGCGACGGTATGACTCCTTGATGTACTGGGGAAGGTTCACGAAGAAGGCGAACTGGGGTGTAGGGGTTGGGAGCTGCGTAACATACTTGATCTTGATGTACTTACCCTTGATGGCTGCGGGTGGGTAGTTCTCGATGAGAGGCAAGAAGAAGTCGTTGAGCTCGGAGGTGGAGATGCGGCGCTTACGCGACTCGTATACGCGGATGGCCGTCTGGAGCACGTCGAGGATACGCTGCTTGTTGATAACAGAGGTGAAGACGATAGGAATATCGCTAAATGGAGCAAGTTTCTTCTCGAGGAACTCACGCCACACCTTCATGGTGTTGCTATCCTTCTCCACCAAGTCCCACTTGTTAACGACGATGACACAACCCTTACGGTTACGCACAATGAGGTTGTGGATATTGAGGTCCTGCGACTCTATGCCCTGCTCGGCATCGAGCATGAGGACACAGACATCGGAGTTCTCGATGGCACGTATAGAGCGCATCACAGAGTAGAACTCGAGGTCCTCGGTGACCTTACCCTTCTTACGCATACCCGCGGTGTCGACGAGGTAGAAGTCCATGCCGTACATGTTGTAGCGCGTGTGTATGGAGTCGCGCGTAGTGCCCGCCACGTTGGTGACGATGTTACGTTCCTGGCCAAGGAGGGCATTTGTCATAGACGACTTACCGACATTTGGGCGACCCACGATGGTGATGCGTGGGAGTGTGGCATCGTACTCGGCAGAGGTATCCTCGGGGAGGTTGGCGAGGATGGCATCCATCATATCGCCAGTACCGCTACCCGACATTGAGCTGATGCAGAATGGCTCGCCGAGGCCGAGGGCATGGAACTCGTGAGAGTAGTATATGAGCTCGTAGGTGTCTACCTTGTTGCACACCAAGAGCACCTTCTTACCCGAACGGCGAAGGATGTCGGCCATCATCATGTCGAGGTCGGTGATGCCTGTCTTGACCTCAACGAGGAAGAGGATAAGGTCTGCCTCGTCGATGGCGAGCATCACCTGGCGACGTATCTCATCCTCGAAGATATCCTCCGAGTTTACGGTATAACCACCAGTGTCGATGATAGAGAACTCCTTACCGTTCCAATCGGTCTTACCGTAGTGGCGGTCACGTGTTGTACCAGCCGTCTCATCGACGATGGCCTGACGCTGACCTACGAGACGATTGAAGAGTGTCGACTTACCCACATTTGGGCGACCTACAATTGCTACAAGACTCATAATTATATATATTTTTATTCTTCGTTTCTACATATATCTACATACGACGCGACAAAGATAAGACAATTAGTCGAATTTTGGAAACTTTATAAAATATTTAACTATTATTTTGGTTTATTTAGTAAAAGTAACTACCTTTGAGGGATAGTATGAAGAGGTATAGAGAGATTATCATAGGCGCAGTGATGGCTGTTGTGGCGATGGTGGCAGGTGCTGGTGAGGCATGCGCACAGGGCTACGACCTCAACGGATACACCGTACAGTCTGAACGACGACGCATACACACCGAGTGGGGAATAGGCGTAGGTGGCGTATTTACGGGCATATATGAGCTCTCGACACCCGACATACGCATAAGCCCACGCTTCGGCATCCAGGGACACCTCGAGATGGCGGTATGCTTCGGCCGTAACTTCGCCATAGAGACAGAGCTGTCGTATGAGGGTGGCACGATGGATGTTGCCACAGAGGGCCTCGAACATCGTATTCGCACACGCACCTTCGACATCCCCGTGTTGCTATCGCTACGCATGGCTGGCGGACGTATACGACTATCGGCAGGCCCACAGTTCACGGTGCTCTCCAAGGGTGAGTATACCGAGGGTGGCGACGTGCGCCTATATGGCCCCGTATCGCCAACATGGAACATAGCCGCAGCATTAGGTGTACGCATAAGTCGAAGCTTCATCATCGAGGCACGATACATACACCCGCTGGATGAGACCTACAACCAGTTTGGTGGCAAGGAGTCGGCGCCGGGCATAGAGTTCGAGAGTCGTCAATACCGCATAACGGCAGGACTGACACTCCTTTTTTAGCAACACATGAGACTATGAGTGAGGAGATTATAAGAGAGATTATCATCGAGGGTGTGGATGCCCGAGAGCTATATGGCGCACAGGATGCCTACCTCGACGAGATGCGCGAGTTGTGCCCCAAGCTCAAGATTGTGGCACGTGGCGACAAGATAAAGGCAATAGGTGCCAAGGGCGACATTGCAGCCTTCGAACGTAAGATGCAGGCACTCGTGGAGTACTATCTTAAGTATGGACACATATCCTCGGAGGTGGTAGCACAGGCATTCTCATCGAGCATCACGGAGCTTGCGACAGAGCCCCCAGCGGTGGATAAGGATGTGATAGTATACGGCAACAATGGCGCGATAATACGTGCACGCACAGTTAACCAGCAGCGCCTGGTGAAGCTCGCAGAACGTAACGACCTGCTCTTTGCCGTGGGCCCCGCAGGCTCGGGTAAGACATATACGGCAATAGCACTCGCTGTGCGCGCACTCAAGGAACGCGAGATACGACGCATAATACTCACACGCCCCGCGGTGGAGGCGGGCGAGAAGCTCGGATTCCTCCCTGGCGACATGAAGGAGAAGCTCGACCCCTACCTACAGCCACTATACGATGCGCTGAACGACATGATACCTGCGGCGAAGCTACAGAAGTATCTCGAGGAGGGCACGGTGCAGATAGCACCCCTGGCATATATGCGTGGTAGGACATTAGACAACGCCTTTGTGATACTCGACGAGGCGCAGAACACCACACTATCGCAGATAAAGATGTTCCTCACACGCATGGGCCGCAATGCCAAGTTCATTGTAACGGGCGACGTGACACAGATAGACCTACCACGAAGGTCGGACAGCGGACTTACGAAGGCGATGACGACTCTGAAGGATGTGGAGGGCATAGGCATCGTGGAGTTCGACAAGCGCGACATCGTGCGACACCGCCTGGTGAAGTACATCGTCGAGGCCTTCGACAAGCGCGAGGAGTTAGAAAACAGCCTCCGCAAACGCGACGAGTAAGAGGGGGCAACAAGGAGCAAGACAAAAGTCCGCGACAACGCATTACCTTTTATGCCCTTTTATGACGCTTTATGCCCTTTGATACCCGAGAATGAAAAGCAACTAAACAACTAACTAAAATAATAGAACTATGGACAAGAATTTGAAAGGTTTGAAGCCAGCGTTGGTGTGGAAGCACTTCGCGGCGATATGCGACATCCCACACCCATCACACGAGGAGGATGCTATACGTGCATACATCGTTAAGTGGGCAGAGGAGCTCGGCCTTGAGCACAAGGTTGACGAGGCACAGAATGTATATGTATATAAGCCAGCGACACCAGGCATGGAGGACCGCAAGGGCATAATCCTCCAGGCACACACCGACATGGTGCCACAGAAGAACAACGACAAGGAGTTTAACTTCTCGACAGACCCTATCGAGGCATATATCGATGGCGAGTGGGTTACAGCAAATGGCACAACACTCGGCGCCGACAACGGCATAGGCCTCGCAGCAGCAATGGCGGCGATGGAGGATGCAGACCTCGTACACGGCCCATTGGAGTGTCTCTTCACCGCAACAGAGGAGACAGGCATGGATGGAGCCTTCGGCCTACAGAGTGGCATGCTCAAGGGCGACATCCTACTAAACCTCGACTCGGAGACAGAGGGCGAGTTGTACGTAGGCTGCGCTGGTGGCATGGATGTGAACGTGACATTCAAGTATCGTGAGCAGCCCTTGGAGGGTAAGTTCGCAGCATACAAGCTCACAGTGAAGGGCCTCAAGGGTGGTCACTCGGGCATCCAGATTGGCACACAGCGTGCTAACGCCAACAAGGTGCTCTTCCGCCTATTGCGCCAGGAGACAGAGTCTTACGGCTTGGAGATAGCTGCCGTGGAGGGTGGTAACATGCGTAACGCCATACCTCGTGAGGCATGGGCCATCGTCGTGGTACGCGAGGCCGAGAAGGCTATATTCGAGGCTAACGTGAAGTCATACGAGAGGGTTATCATCAAGGAGTTTGAGGGCATCGAGGACTCTATAGAGATATTCGCCGAGGAGGTGGAGTGCCCAAAGGCCATCATCCCACACCTCGAGTCACACTCTCTCATCCGCGCCATCTGCGGCTGTCCTAACGGCGTGCAGCGCATGTCGATAGCCATGGAGAACCTCGTGCAGACATCTTCAAACCTCGCAATCGTGGTATCTAACGGCTCGACAATAGAGGTTAAGTGCCTGTTGCGTTCGTCGGTAGACACAGAGAAGGGTGAGCTTGCAGGTGCCATATCTTCAGTCTTTGAGCTTGCGGGTGCCAACGTCGAGCTATCGGGCTCATACAGCGGCTGGAACCCCAACATGAAGTCACCAATACTCCACACCATGCTCTCGTCATACGAGAAGCTATACGGTGTGAAGCCATCTGTTACAGCCATCCACGCAGGCTTGGAGTGCGGCATCATAGGTGCCAAGTACCCCGGCATGGATATGATATCGTTCGGCCCAACAATCTGCTACCCTCACTCACCAGATGAGAAGGTAAACATCGCCTCTGTGGAGAAGTTCTACGACTTCTTGCTCAACACCATCAAAAACGCACCACAGAAGTAGTCAGCGATGAGACAGGAGATGGTAGATAGTCACATTGACACGCACAACACCAAGTGGTTCGTCATCGTCAACCCCACGGCAGGTGCCGGCAAGGGGTTGACGGACTACCCTCTCATCTCGAAGTTGCTGCGCGACAATAGCATAGCCCACGAGGCGGTATTCACCGAGCATAAGCACCACGCCACGGAGCTCACCGTATCGGCCATAGATAGCGGCTATAGAGATATCATCGTTGTGGGTGGCGACGGCACACTCCACGAGGTGATAAACGGTCTGTTCATACAGCGCACCGTAGCTCCCGACGACGTGACGATAGCCGTGATATCGGCGGGCACAGGAAACGACTGGATACGTATGTTCGGCATACCACGCCGATACTCCGAGGCCATACGCGCAATAAAGGAGGGCTACACCTTCTTGCAGGATGTGGCAGAGGTGACATACGAGGAGGCGAAGTACCAACAGAGGCGCTACATGGCGAATGTTGCGGGCATAGGCTTCGATGCCGAGGTGCTACGGCGCACACAGCAGAGCAGCATAAAGAGACACCTGGGACGTAGTGGTTACCTATGGTGCCTCATACGCAGCTTCTTCGGCCATAAGGATACTGGCGTGAAGGTGTGGGTCGACGATAGGCTTATATACAACAACCTACTCTTCAGCGTGGCCATGGGCGTGGGTAAGTATAACGGCGGTGGCATACAGCAGCTGCCCGACGCTGTGGCTGACGACGGTCTTCTCGACATAACCCTCATACGACCACTACACTGGTGGCATGTGCTCTTCCGCATACGCCGCATCTTCAACGGACAGATATACTCCATAGGTCATGTCATGCATGCCCGAGGCAGTAAGATACGCATAGAGTCGACACCCGAGACACCCCTTGAGATTGACGGTGAGCTCTATGGCGACACCCCTATAGAGTGCCGTGTGCTACACCGCGCCGTGCGCGTAATAGTCAACAGGTCATTCGTGGAGAAGAGGTAAAAGGGCAGAAAAGGTAAGGCGTTGACGAGTACCAAAGGGCATAAAACGTCATAAAAGGTCATAAAAGGTAGGCGTTGTCGCGGACTTTTTTTTACCTTTTTTGACCCTTTTGACCCTTGTGACCTTTTGTGCCCTTTCTGCCCTTTCACACATCACCTGTCACACCCGACCATCACCCTACACCCCTTGTGACACTGTGACATTGTGACATTGTGACATTGTGACACTACCCGCGCTACGCACAATGTTACCATCGGCAATCAACAACCCCTTATCTATAAGTCTATTAATCTGCATGGCTGCCGTCGTGCGCTTCAGGCTGCGCACCTCGATGAGCTTGTTTACAAGCGTAGGCCTCTCAACAGCACCACCAAAGGTATCCTCAAGGATGGCAACAGCAGGGTGCCTACCATCCGACACGCCTGGTACATCACACAACATAGGTATGCCATCATCATCTATGGTGAAGGCAAACCTCTCGAAGGGCTCATTACGGCAGAACTGTGGCTCCACAACCGATACATCGCCAACACGGTGCACGAAGAGTACAGACTCACTCTTACGCTGCAACGATGAGCCGAGGTGGCCACGTGCCTTGTCGCTACCAGGGTTGGTATGCAACACACATAATATATGTGTCTGGGCAATAGTAGATATTGCCATAAGCTCCGTGACCAAAGCATCACTCTCCTCAAGGTCATTAGTATTGCGCTGTAGGTCGGCAATACCATCAATGACAACGAGGTCGTAGTGCATGGTAAATAGCGCATCATAGAGTCGCTGCTTACGTTCCTTGGGTGCAAGCTCACGCAGAGCAAGCGTTATGAGGCGTGGCTCGGGTACACCACCGTGTGCTGCTCCCGTCATCTGACTCATGCGCTGTATAACCTTACGCACATGACGTTCACCCTGCTCGGTATCTACCCACAAGACCACCAGGTCGCTGTTCTTACCTACACTCTTAAAGTTATTTAGCCACGTAACATCGTAGGCCATGGCGGAGGCTACGAGTGCCGAGGCAAGGAATGTCTTACGCGACTTTGCCTCACCGCAGATGGCCGATATGTTACCCACGGAGCATACACAGCTACCATCAATACTAATGATGGGCTTTACCTCTGGTAGCTCCTTGGTCATATCCACGATGTAGGGCTTGAGACGTTCCTCGGCCTCATCCAGCTCCATGTTACGTATGGCTCTGGCAAGGGCATCGCCTGTTAAATTTTTAAACGCTGGTGGCAGTACGGTACGCGACTCCTGCACACCACTCATTTTTACTCCTGTAATAATTACGCTATCAGTCATATAGTTATGGGTTTATTATACGGTAGTCGCTTAATTGCTACTACGCACTGCAAATATATAACATTTGAACAGCGTTGTCAAGTATTTTAACAAAATATTTTGCTGTGGATGGTGACAAAGGGCAAGGCGTTGACGGGTACCAAAGGGCATAAAGCGTCATAAAAGGTCATAAAAGGTAGGCGTTGTCGCGGACTTTTGTTTTTACCTTTTTTGACCCTTCTGCCCTTTTTTGACCTTTTCTGCCCTTTCCTGTGGATAGTACCAAAGGGCATAAAACGTCATAAAAGGTCATAAAAGGTAGGCGTTGACGCGGACTCTTGTTTTTACCTTTTTTGACCCTTCTGCCCTTTTTTGACCTTTTCTACCCTTTTACCTTGTCACAATGTCACAATGTCACAATGTCACAAGGGGTGTAGCGACTCTTTTTGATGTGACATTTTGCAGTTTAGAACTTTTTTACTAACTTTGTCGCGTTATATATTGGTGTGGTATACATCAACGGTAAATGAGAATATTAAACTAATAAAAAACCAATTAAACTAATCTTATGAAAAGACTTGCAGCACTTTTGGCACTCGTTGTGTCATTGGTAATGGTCGGCTGTGGCGAGGACCCACAGACTGACACACCACAGCCTACGCCTGGTGGCATAAAGCCAGAGCTTCAGATGGAGTTGGCGGAGGTTACCTACGACTCTGTGACACTCAAGCTCGCAACAAACACCCCAAGCGAGTATGGTATATGCATCGTGCGTGAGGGCTTCAGCGCGCCACACATGAACGACTGGTTCACACAGAACTCGGGCGACGTGGAGTCTACAACAGAGGTGACAATCTCGGGCCTTGAGGACAACTGCGCATATGTGATATATGCAGTGTTGCGTGCAAAGGCTGACGGCACATTAAGCATGCCACAGACACTCAAGACAACGACACCCGACGATGGCGTGGTAAACCCCATCACCGTGCTCAACACCACATACGACTCTATAACCTTCGAGGTTAACATCGCAGCGACATACCTCCTTCAGGTTGTGGACTACGCGACACTCGACCAGCTCAACGTGAAGAGCCCCGAGGAGTACATCAAGCCTGCGGGTATCGGCATACCATGCAGCGGCGCACAGGAGTTCATATGGTCTGATGGTGGCTCATACTCGGGTCGCACAATGCACGTATACCCAGGCATGGTACACTACATCATCGCGGCGCAGTGCGACAGCAACAACAACATCACAGGCGAGATATTCGTGCGCACAGTGACAACACCTTCAAAGGCCGAGGCCAAGGGTGGTATCACATACGAGTTTACAGACATCAAGCCTACAAGCGTCTGCATCAACACCACACCTGACGAGAACATCGTGAAGTACTGGATACACGTAAACTCTATCAAGAACTTCGACCAGATTCTCGAGTATGGCACTGCCACTGCCATCGACATGGTTAAGAAGTCGGTGGCCTACGGCACAGGTCTTGAGCTTGAGGGTCCAAGTTCTAACACATGGTCTGGCCTCATGCCTAACACCGAGTACTACCTCGCCATAGCAATTCAGGATGCTGCGGGTGGCGAGTCACTCGTGACAACACGCTTCACAACAGGCGTCAGCGACCTACCAGCACCAAAGGTAGAGGCATCTGTGGTGACAACATCGGAGAAGCCACATGAGAACCTCAACATCAACATCTTCTCGGCAGAGGCCGCAAGCGTGCGAATAGCCTTCGCACCTACTGCCGACATCGACGAGGCACTCGAGTTCTCGGACATCTCATCTGTGATAGCAAGCAACGGCATGGACCTCTCGGCAGAGCAGGTGGAGGCTATAAAGACTACCGGTCTCACACTCCTCATGACTGACCTATGGCCTAACACCGAGTACACAGCACTCGTCAGCGTGCGTAACGCCGACTACACAGAGACCACAGCACGTGCCAAGGCAAAGACACACGTGCGCCCAGCAGCTGCGCCTGTATCATCAGAGCTCTTCACAACACTCCTCGGCGAGTGGGAGGTGTCATACACACTCGTGCAGTTCAACCTCAAGGAGGTATCTATCTCGGGTGAACGTGTCACTATCGCTGCGGGTGTCGACGAGACAAGCACCAAGGAGTACCGCGAGCAGAACCGCCTCGTGATAACAGGCTGGCCATTCCAGGTAGATGCATTCAACGAGTTCATACCAATGCCATTCATGAGCCCTGCAGACCTCATGGAGTCGAGCAAGTACTGGAGAGACCACCCATCGTTGGCATACCGCGACTATGGTCCAAAGATCTTCCTCGAGATTGCCCAGGATGGCACAGTAAGCGTTCCATCATCACGCAAGGAGCCTCTCTACGGCTGGGCATCTGATGGTCTCGCAATGCTCTTCTTCGGCTGCCAGTGGGTAGGTGCAGACAGCGACAACCCAACAGCGCCATGCTCATTCCCTGTGACAGTATCGGCAGATGGCAACACCATAACCATCGGCATGTGCCGCGCAGGTGAGGAGTTCGGCTTCGGCAACTACCGCCCCGCAGTATTCCGCGATGCTGCGCAGTTGGAGCCATGGGCAATAGCAACATCAGACATCGTTCTCAAGCGAGTAAAATAACAACAAGAGAGAGTGAATAAAAAGTCTATTTTGTCGTTACGCTTGCTCTCAAAATGCTCATTTACGTTCAGTAAACTCCGCTTTTTCGAGCTTCGCAAGCCTAAAACTAGATCTTTTTATTCACTCTCTTACTATAACCTATTATCATGAAAAGACTACTATTTGCTCTCGTAGCTATGCTCGGCATCATCGCCTGCGAGACAGAGCCAGCAGCTCCCGTAGTGGAGCAGACACTGCAGCTATCGGCTGACAACACAGAGATATATGCCGACGGCACACAGACAGCGACATTCACCGTGAAGGATAGCACGGGAGAGGCTGTGGAGGGTGCAACGATATACTTCGCAGATACCAACGAGGCTCTCGAGGGTAACACCTTCAAGACAAAGTATGTCGGCACATACACCTTCTACGCACAGAAGGATAACAACAAGTCGAACACCATAACCATCGAGGCGTTGGAGGTGACAGCAGATACAAAGGTGGTGACACTATCTGTAGCGCCCGCATCTATCGTTGCCGACGGCCAGAGTGCTGCCATCTTCAGCACTACATGCAACGGCGAGGCTGTGGAGGCTACCGTATACAATGCTGCTGACAACACAGCACTTGCCACAAACGCCTTCACAACAACAACCGAGGGTGAGTATACCTTCTATGCCCTCTATGAGGGTGTGCGTTCAAACGATGTTAAGGTCACAGCAACACCCAAGCAGGAGGAGCCTACACCAACGCCCAAGGCTATAACAATCGCCGCATCGGCCTCTACATTCAAGGCTAATGGCGTAGAGGGCGTGACATTCACCGTGACAGAGGAGGGTGGCACAGATGTCACATCTACATCTATGATATTCATCGACGGCAGCAAACTCCAGGGCTACAAGTTTATGACAACAACACCTGGCACATACACAGCATATGCCGAGAGAGGTGGCATCAAGTCGAACGAGATAACCATCACCGCCGAGGAGGTTACTGCCGAGGGCAGAACGATTGTCTTTGCTGATGGTGTGACCCTCACATCGGGATGGTACGACACCAACAAGCGTAACGACGGCAATACACATGGCGACATCATGATGTGCTGGGCAGCATCTGCAGCCAACATCATCGAGTGGTGGCAGGATAGATACCAGGCGGCGGGCAAGAGCCTCCCACAGGGTGCTACAACAGGCCCTGGTGAGGTGTATGAGCTCAAGACCATGGAGCTCTTCAAGGAGCAGTGGACAACACTCGAACGTGGCGCACAGGTATTCCAGGCCGTTACTTGGTACTTCGAGGGCACAAACCTCTGCAAGGATGCAACTGTTGGAACATCGGCACAGCCTGTGGGCGCGGGTGGCTACTACTCGTCACTCATGACAGACCTACGCGCACACATGTACTGCGGATATGAGTACCTATACTTCACCGACCTATACTCTGGTGAGATTAACAACTACTACATCTGGGGTGGTGGCTCGGGACTCACAGGCACAGAACGTCTCAAGGCCTTCAGCCAGATCGTGGTAGATATCATGGGCAAGGGTGTAGCATCTATGGCGGTGGCTCTCTCTGCCAACCTCGCCTCGGTACACCATGCAACAACACTCTGGGGCTACGAGATAGACAACGCCACAGGCCTCATAACACGCCTTTGGATTACCGACTCCGACGACCTCGTAAAGGACCCCAAGGAGCAGTTGCTTAACGAGTACAGCGTATCTATGAGCAGCGCAGGCACCATAGAGCTCAAGGGTAACACCCGTTACCAGCTTTGGGTAGTGGGACTACAGCCTATGTCGGGATACATGTTATAGTTTATCAGCGAGGGGTTGCTAAACAAATAGCAACTCCTCACTTTTTTTTGCCATGATACACAACGACTACACACCACCAACACTCCTCATCGTCGAGTGCGTCGTCGAGGCTGGCTACAACATAAGTGGCGTGGAGGCCCCCGACTTCGACACCGAGAATGAACTCTAAAGACCACGACGATGCAGCGACTAACATTCATAACAGCACTCATCATAGCGATGATATGTAGTGCTTGCGCCACAGAGGATACCTCAATACCCGCAACGCCAACACTCGAGTATGTACCCATAGCCGTTGTTGCCGACACCGATGACACACGTCTTGCCGTAGATGGCAACACCACAGTGTGGCAGGTGGGCGACAGACTCACACTATGCTTCATCTCGGGATACTCCTCGGCAGCATATGCCACACTCGCCATTGAGAGCCCCAGCGACATATCGCACGACGGCAAGAGTGCCACCTTCCGCGGCAGCGCACCCCAGGGCACATACTACGGCATAACGGCGCTATACCCCGCCGTGGAGAGCCCCTCGGCAAACATACTCCTCGACCGTAAGGCCCCCGACAACATCTTCCTATCGTCGTTCCAGAGCTACGAGTACAACCCCATAACCATCGGTACAAACACCCGAATACCGATAGCGCTGTCACACCTTATGCACAAGGTGGACTTCAACATTGCACTCGCTGATGGTTTCCTCTCCGATGCCCTCGATGCCAACAGCATAGCCATAGAGATGAGTGCCACAGCCAACGGCCAGACCGTAGCCTTCAGCGACACCGCAGCGCTGAACATACGTTCAAACTCCCTCACGACACGAACAACAACAGAGAGTATAACAGCATATGGTAGCGGTAGCACGATAAGCACAATGCTCTTCCCTATGAACACCATGCGCAACGTAGCCCTGACAATATCTATATATGTAGATGGCACATTGCGACACGTGGTACATAAGCCCGAGAGTGGCACGCTGCAGAGCCTGAAGATGAGCCCCGGCAAGAGCACCACGATAAACATCACGTTAAGCGACAAGAACAGCGTGGGTGGCGGAGGTGAGATTGTGCAGAAGCCTATAACGCTGCACACCACAGCCACGAGGATTAAGGCTAACGGCGTGGAGAGTGCAACACTGCGCGTGACGGAGGAGGATGGCACAGATGTGACCACAGAGTGCTCACTGCACCTTACAACAGGCACACGTCTGCAGAGCACCACCTTCCTAACCACAACACCTGGCACATACACCATATATGCCGAGAGGCATGGCATGAGGTCGAACGAGATAACCATCACTGCCGAGGAGGTAACAAACACAGGCAAGAGAGTAGTCTTTGCCGAGGGCGTGACCCTCACATCGGGATGGTACGACACCAACAAGCGCGGTAACGGACAGACACATGGCGACATCATGATGTGCTGGGCAGCATCTGCAGCCAACATCATCGAGTGGTGGCAGGATAGATACCAGGCGGCGGGCAAGAGCCTCCCACAGGGTGCTACAACAGGCCCTGGTGAGGTCTACGAGCTCAAGACCATGGAGCTCTTCAAGGAGCAGTGGACAACACTCGAACGTGGCGCACAGGTATTCCAGGCCGTGACATGGTACTTCGAGGGCACAAACCTCTGCAAGGATGCCTCACCTGGCACATCGGCACAGCCTGTGGGCGCGGGTGGCTACTACTCGTCACTCATGACAGACCTTCGCGCACATATGTACTGCGGATATGACTACCTATACTTCACCGACCTATACTCTGGTGAGATTAACAACTACTACAAATGGGGTGGTGGCTCGGGCCTTACAGGCACAGACCGTCTCAAGGCCTTCAGCGACATCGTGGTAGATGTCATGGGCAAGGGTGTTGCATCTATGGCGGTGGCTCTCTCTGCCAACCTCGCCTCGGGACACCATGCTACAACACTCTGGGGCTACGAGATAGACGACGCCACAGGCCTCATAACACGCCTATGGATTACCGACTCCGACGACCTCCTGACAGAGCCCAAGGAGCAGTTGCTCAACGAGTACAGCGTATCTATGAGCAGCGCAGGCACCATAGAGCTCAAGGGTAACACCCGTTACCAACTTTGGGTAGTGGGACTACAGCCCATGTCGGGATACCAGAGGTAGTCACGGCACACACCTTGTAATACCGAGAGTAGAATTTCCTATTCTCGGTATTTTTATATACCTTTGTGTCATGAATTTCGAGTTAGCATCAGAGTACCAACCCACAGGCGACCAGCCAGAGGCGATAGAGAGACTCTTTGAGTATGTATATAATGCAGCCAAGGAGGATGAGGATGCTCGTATCACAGCACGCGACAACAACACACTGCCCACATACAAAAGGCATGGCATAACACTCCTCGGCGTGACAGGCTCGGGTAAGACATTTACCATAGCCAACACCATAGCACGCCTCAACCGCCCAACACTCGTCATAAGCCACAACAAGACCCTCGCAGCACAGCTATATGGCGAGTTCAAGAACTTCTTCCCCAACAACGCCGTGGAGTACTTCGTATCATACTACGACTACTTCCAGCCCGAGGCATACATACCCTCAACAGATACATACATAGAGAAGGATCTGGCCATAAATGAAGATATAGAACGCATGCGCCTCAAGGCCGTGACAACCCTACTATCAGGACGTAAGGATATCATCGTCGTCTCCAGCGTATCGTGCATATATGGCTGCGGTAACCCCTACGACTTCCGCGAGATGGCCCTCGAGATAAATGTGGGCGAACATATCCTCCGTAAAGATTTGCTGCAGAGACTCGTAGAGCTGCTATACACCCGCGTAGAGGGTAAACTCGAGCCCTCAACATTCCGTGTCAATGGCGAGGTCATAGATATCATGACCTCCTACGGCGAGTATGGCATGCAGTGCTTCAGAATATCGTTCTTCGACAAGGAGGTGGAGTCGATACACATCCTCGACCCCGACACAGGCCTGCGCCGCGATAGCATACCCTCAATAAAGATATACCCCAGCAACCTCTTCATGACAACACGCGAGAAGGTGGTTGATGCCATGACATATATACGCGAAGACCTCGACAAACAGATAGCACACTTCGATACCCAGATGCGCGACATCGAGGCACAGCGCATAAAGCAGCGCGTGGAGTATGACCTCGAGATGATTAACGAGTTAGGATACTGCTCCGGCATAGAGAACTACTCACGCTACTTCGACGGCCGTCAACCAGGCACACGCCCCTTCTGCCTCCTCGACTACTTCCCCGACGACTTCGTGGTGGTGGTCGACGAGAGCCACGTTACAGTGCCACAGATACGCGGTATGTCGGGCGGCGACAAGGCACGCAAGCAAAACCTCGTGGAGTACGGCTTCCGCCTCCCCGCAGCACTCGACAACAGACCCCTACACTTCTCGGAGTTCGAGGAGCTCGCACGCAACATAATATATGTGAGCGCAACACCTGCAGAGTATGAGACGGAGTTGAGCATGGGTGGCACAGTAACACAGCTGATACGCCCCACGCACATCATAGACCCCGCACTGGAACTACATGTCGAGAGCAACCAGATTGACGATATGGTGGATAGGGTTAATGGAGCCATCAAGCGCGGCGAGAAGGTGATAATAACAACCATCTCGAAGAGCAACGCAGAGGAGATGTCGCGATACCTCGACCGTATAGGCATAAGCAACAGATATATACACTCCGATGTGGAGACCCTAAACCGCATAGAGATCCTCGAGGACCTACGCGAAGGTCGTATCGATGTGATCGTAGGCGTTAACCTCCTACGCGAGGGTATAGACCTCCCCGAGGTGGCCCTCGTGGTTATCTTTGATGCCGACAAGCAGGGCTTCCTACGTAACGTGCGTTCCATAACACAGATTGCTGGCCGTGGCGCCCGACATAAGAATGGCAAGGTAGTGCTCTACGGCAACTACGTCACTGACGCCATCAAAGACGCCATCAAAGAGAACAACGCAAGGCGCACAGCACAGATTAACTACAACTATGAGCATGGGGTGCTACCACGCAGCGCAAAGAAGAGTGGCAACGGACAGAGCACACTCCTTACCGAGAGGACATCTGGCTCCCGTGAGGAGGCAAATAAGAGCATCACAGCCTTTAACGACAACATAATGTCACGTGGCATGGCCGAGAGAAAGATGCGCCCAGAGGAGCCAAAAACGACCACCATCGTTGCCGAGGATATGGCACCATACACAGCAACCAATGGCACTACAGCCAATACCTCAACTCGAGAGAATACACCCACAGTGCTTGAGGAGAATATCGAGAGGCTCATAGCGGAGGCACGCACAGCAATGGAGGAGGCAGCAAAGAACCTCAACTTCACAGATGCCATAAAGCACCGAGACAGGATGTACGAGCTCCAGAAGCTCCTCGAGCAGCAAAGGTAGAAGACCAAGAGACATAGGGCAACGCCGAGACAGCGAAACAACGAGACAAAGCGAGGTCGGGCATCACAAGAATTGTCCGCGTCAACGCATTACCTTTTATGCCCTTTTATGCCCTTTTATGCCCTTTGGCACCCGACAATGAAAAAGGTCAGAAAGGTTAGAGACCTCACACCCTAAAACGAATAAACGCCACCCATCGGGCAGCGTCTATACCACATCTAAAAAGAATATATTCTTCGCATTTTGATAACACGTCAACGCTTCGTTGGCGAGTAGCTATCGAACGACCTGTCGCTATATAGCACAATGATCCTCTCCACACTCTTGCCCGCGGCAGCAACAAACGGCACACCTACAGCCGCAGCTCCCACATCAACCATCTGCGTAGCATGAGGCGCAGCATCACGCCCCTCGGCAAACAAACCATCAGCCACAACATCCGATGCCATGGCAGCAGCCGCAGCTGTAGCATGACCACCCAAAGTAGCGGTGGTGGCAGCACCCATAGTAGCACTTAACGACTCACCAGCGCCCGCCTCACGCCACATATTCTCGTCGTCGAGCAATAGCCAATCTGGGTTTACATCGGGGAAGAGCTTAAGGATTTTTACCACCAAATCGAAGCTCGGTTTGTTCCTTCCCGATATGATATGTGATATTCCCGAGGGCTGCACATCGAGCATCCTGGCGAATGAAGTAGTAGTTAAACGCTTCTGCTTAATCAAAAATTCGAGTTTTTCACCCATAATCTATATTTTTTACAAATATACAAACTTTAATTTTGTAAAGCAAATTTATTTTACAAAAGTAACGTGTTGATAATTGTTGATAACTATTACATTTGTAACACACAACGTTATGGTTAAATTACAAAAATCAAACTACCTAAAATATAGTTTATGTGAAAAATCGTATTAACACTATAATACAACAACTTACATATTATTACATACTATATTTTCGTAATAGATATTAAATACAGCATTTAGACACTATTTAACTACACGCCACAACATGTAAACTACGTAACCACCTCATTTTATGATGTGTAAAAAATAAAGTTCAATATGTAAATACAGCGTTTTTAGCCCGAAAAAGACGGATGTTTATTTGTAACACCTATTTAACTTTTGTAACAATTAACAGTTGTAAACAGCCATCTTTACATATACAATTGTAACAATGTAACAGGCGTTACAGATGTCAACGTTTTACATTTGTAATGTGAAGGTGTGAAATAATGCGAAAATATCTGCGAATTATACGCTGCAAAGTAGAAAAGTGTGTGCGATACGCAGCAAGAGAAGATTATGTTAAATAATATAGGGTAGCGGAATGTTAATAACTTCCACCACCCTATTACTCAATAACTTACAAGTTATCAACAGCCGTGTTTACTGCAACGACTTTGCTATTTCTGCGAACTCCTCGGGGGTTAGAGATAGCTTCTCCTTCTTGAAATCAACGTCATTTTCGGTATTCATAGGCACCAAATGTATGTGTGCATGGGGCACTTCAAGGCCCAAAACTACCGTTGCGACCTTCTTGCACGCTGTAGTTGCCTGAATTTTCTTCGCAATACTCTTCGCAAAAAGAATCATCTCCTGGAGCTCGTCGTCCTCCAAGTCATAGAAGTAGTCGACCTCGCGCTTGGGAATGACCAACGTGTGGCCCTTGGCCAATGGTGCGATGTCGAGGAACGCAAAGAACTTGTCGTTCTCCGCAACCTTATAGCAAGGGATCTCCCCCGCTACAATACGTGAAAAAATAGTTGCCATAGTCTGTTATTTAAATTAGTACATATATATTATATTACAAATAATCCCTCCTTCACACAGCCCCTCATCTTGCATCTTCACCTCCTCGCTACCCTTGCTTCGACCAACAACACCATCCATCGATGTATTATCATCTTGCGCCACACATACACCTCAAGCACGAAGTGCGAAGGATTTTACGCAAACTATAGCAAGAGTGAAAAAGACCATAAAAGTCGCATGCCGAGGTTACCGTCTCACGCCCACAAATCAGGTGTTGAGGAGTCGCTTAACACCCTCCACACCCTTAATGGCACGCAGGTTATCGAGCAACACATTCAGAGCATCTATATCCTTAACATATAGACTCACGGTACCCTCGAAGATGCCGTCGTGAGACTGCACACTAATAGAACGCATATTGATGCTGAAATCGAGGGTTATGAGGCGTGTGATGTCCAGAACGATGCCTGGGCGGTCGATGCCCCGAATCTCCACAGAGGCCAGATACGACACAGCCTTCTGCTGCGACCACTTTATATCCTCCTTGATGATGTTGTCGCCATGTTGCGCAGCGAGCTTAATGAGCCTATCGCATGTCGACTTATGCACCACAATCTTGCCACTATCGGGATCCCTATACCCCACAACCTTATCTCCGGGTATAGGTTCGCAGCACTCTGCCATAATAAACTCGGGCTCTTGGCTCGCCTCCATAGCCGTGTCGTCAAGCGTGGCAGCCTCATCCTCGAGGTCTACGTCTACATCTTCGACATCGCCACTACCAGGCAGCAGCAGCTTCCAGAACTTAAGAATCTTCCTCGACGAGTTCTCCTTGAGCAGCTTGCCGAGGTTATCGAGCTTGACGATGCCAGCGCCAATCTTGCTATAGAGCTCATCCTTATTCCTACAGTCGTAGGCAGGCATAAGCTTGCGCAGCACCCTACCACTCAACGTGACATTATGCTCTGCGAGGCTCTCCTCAAGCATACGCATGCCATACTCTATGTTATCCTGCCTCTCCCCCTTAAGGAAGTCCTGTATTGCCTGGCGTGCCTTGCTTGTGACAACAGCATCGAGCCACTCTGCCTTGGGGCGTGCCGTCTCGGCGGTGATAATCTCCACCTGGTCGCCACTGTTAAGGCGTGTTGTGACGGGCATAATCCTATGGTTTATCTTGGCACCGATGGCATGGTTGCCTATCTTGGTGTGTATCTCGTAGGCAAAGTCGAGGGCTGTGACACCATAGGGCAGCGAGTGCGCCTGTCCCTTGGGCGTGAAGACGACGATATCGCTGGTATAGAGTGACAGCTTGAAGTTATCGAGGAACTCGAGGGCATTCTCCGTGGGACTGCTCAACGCCTCACGCACCCTCTTGAGCCACTTATCAAGACCCTCCTCCTCCTTTGCTAACGAGGCATGCTTATACTTCCAATGTGCCGCGAAGCCACGTTCGGCAATCTCATCCATGCGCTGTGTGCGCACCTGCACCTCCACCCATATGCCATCGGGGCCCATGACGGTGGAGTGCAACGCCTCATAGCCGTTCGACTTGGGGATGCTTATCCAGTCACGTAGCCTATCGGGCTTGGGGGTATATATGTCGGTGATACACGAGTAGACCTGCCAGCACTGCGTCTTCTCCGAGGGGAAGGGCAGCGTCTTGAAGACTATGCGTATGGCAAAGAGGTCGTATATCTCCTCAAAGGGTATCTCCTTGCGGCGCATCTTATTCCATATGGAGTATATACTCTTCACACGCGCAGTCATCTCATACTGGAAGCCATTGCGGTCAAGCACCTCGCGTATAGGCGCCATGAAGCGTTCTATATAGTCGTCACGTTCCCTGCGCGTATCGTCTATCTGTCGTTGTATAGTGGCATACTCCTCGGGGAAACGATACTTCATACACAGATCCTCGAGCTCACTCTTTATGGCGTGCAGGCCGAGGCGGTAGGCAAGGGGCACGAAGAGGTAGATGGTCTCACTTGTGATCTTTATCTGCTTATGGTGAGGCATGGCACCCAGCGTGCGCATATTGTGCAGGCGGTCGGCAATCTTGATGATGATAACACGCACATCGTCCGACAGCGTGAGGAGCACCTTGCGGAAGTACTCCGCCTGCTCTGATGTGTCGGCATTGAAGACCCCCGCCATCTTGGTTAGTCCATCGACCATATATGCAATCTTGGGGCTGAAGATACGCGATATATCCTCCACGGTATACTCCGTATCCTCCACCACGTCGTGCAGCAGCGCCGCCACCACCGACTTCTTGCCGAGGCCTATCTCACGCACAGCGATGAGGGCCACCTCTATAGGGTGTATTATGTATGGCTCACCCGAACGACGACGCACACCCTTATGTGCCTCCTTCGCCAAGAAGAAAGCACGGCGCACAAACTGGAAGTCATCCTCCCTGCGGAACACCTTTGCCTTGTGGCACGCCTCAACAAGCTCCTGCCACTTCGCCTCAATCAACACTTCATCCTCGTGGGTGTACTCCATAACATCACTCTTTAGTTGTAATACTCCTCATGTAGCAATATATACGCCGAAGCACGACTACCTCATGGGCAGTCGTGTTCGTCTTCATAGCATGATAGTCGCAAGACTATCTGTTGTTGCGCTCCTCGTTCATAGCCTCGCGCACACGAAGCTCTATCTCCTCCATAAGTTGAGGGTCACTCTTCAACGCCTCCTTCACGGCATCACGTCCCTGACCAATCTTCTTGTCGCCATACGAGAACCATGAGCCAGACTTACGGATTATCTCGTAGTCTACGCCGAGGTCTATAATCTCACCCAGCTTCGAGATACCCTCGCCGAACATGATGTCGAACTCCGCCTTCTTGAATGGAGGTGCCACCTTGTTCTTCACAACCTTAACCTTGGTGCGTGTGCCGAGCTGCTCCTCGCCATCCTTAATCACCGAGGCACGACGTATGTCGATACGCACGCTGGCGTAGAACTTCAAGGCGTTACCACCCGTTGTTGTCTCGGGATTACCATATACCACGCCAATCTTGTCGCGCAGCTGGTTGATGAAGATACATACCGTCTTTGTCTTCGATATAGATGCTGTGAGCTTACGCAACGCCTGCGACATGAGGCGTGCCTGGAGGCCCATCTTCGAGTCTCCCATGTCGCCCTCAATCTCCGCCTTGGGCGTAAGTGCCGCCACAGAGTCGATGACGATGATGTCGATGGCGCTGGAACGTATCAGCGTGTCAGCAATCTCGAGTGCCTGCTCACCATTGTCGGGCTGCGACACGAGGAGGTTGTCTACATCCACGCCGAGCTTCTGTGCATAGTAGCTGTCGAAGGCGTGCTCCGCATCTATGAAGGCTGCGATACCACCAGCCTTCTGCGCCTCGGCAATGGCGTGTATAGCCAACGTAGTCTTACCTGACGACTCTGGGCCAAAAATCTCAATGACACGACCCTTGGGATAGCCACCCACACCGAGGGCTACATCGAGGGTAATGGAGCCTGTGGGTATTACTGGCACATCGGCAACCGTATCACTCGACATACGCATGATAGAACCCTTACCGAAGTCCTTCTCAATCTTATCCATAACCGCCGATAGCACCTTCAGCTTGTCGGCATTAACCTGTACTTTCTCTGACATATCTATATCCTTTTTTCGTTTATATTACTTATCCAAAAGCTTGATAATCTGACCGTAGGAGTCCTTCGTGTCCACCTTCTTGATTATATGTGTCACGCGTGCCTCCTCATCCAAGAGGTATGTCGTGCGCACAATACCCATATACTCTCTGCCGCACATCTTCTTCAGCTGCCACACGCCCATCGCCTCTGCCAACGAGTGGTCGGTGTCGGCAAGCAGCGTGAAGTTAAGCTCATGCTTTGTGCAGAAGTTCTGGTGCGACTTCACCGAGTCGGGACTAACGCCCACAATCTTATATCCACGTCTCAACAACTCCTCCTTGCCATCGCGCAGGCTCTTTGCCTCAAGAGTACATCCCGAGGTGTTATCCTTGGGATAGAAGTACAACACCGTTGGTGATCCCTTAAGCTCATCGAGACCAAACTCAACACCCTCCTGTGTAACCGACTTAAAATCAGGAATCAAACTGCCAATATCTATCTTATTCATAGTTCACTATATTTACAATTACTATATTTCTTAAAAACACTCTCAAAGTTACTCTTTTTTTCTTAAACCAAGAAATATAGTTTAGACTTTTTATCTATGGCACTATAATCAAAACCTATGCTTCGAGGCGTATGGTGACCTGCGCACGGAAGTCAGCCTCCGTATTGTTAAGTCGTGAACGGCATATTGGGCAACGTATTGCGCACTCTGTATCTACGTGGTCGGCAAGGCGTTCACCAGCAATATGCATCGTGCGACGATTTGTTGTTGTGTGCAACTCGGTGTGGTGACCACAGTGTCGGCAGTTTATAGTATAGTTAAGTCCCATATCTCTATTGTTTTAGGTTATCACTTGTTTCCGAGTGCAAAGTAACGGCTATATTTTGACAGGTTGCGTCAAAGAAACAAAAGATGTGTAGTCATTAGTGAATATAGAGAAATTAGGGAATTTAGGGAGGGACCATGCCGATAAGTCGGTAAAGTCTGTCGCCTCCTTAAACTCCCCAATCTCCTTAAACTACCTATGTGGGCAGCTACTCCTCGTTGCCGTATGTCAGGCGCGTGGTAATGCCATAGTCAACATGCTCGAGTGATGTGACCTCCTTACTAAAGATAAGATACTGACTCACTGTGTGTCGCTGTGGGTCCATGAGTGACTGCGAGTGCTCCACGATAGAGTCTACATAGCGCCAGCCACGTGCCGCCATATAGTTCATAGCCCCGATTACGGAGTTGAAGTAGATTGACTCGCCCTTCTCGTCGACAAGGGTGTTCTTACGCAGCGTCTCCTGGCCGTAGTCTATCAGCGAATAGGATGCTCCGTAGAGCTTGCAGTAGACGGTGAATGGCTCCTGGGCATATGCCACGCCCATCGTTGCAAGGGTAACAAGAAGTAGTGTGATAAGATGTCTCATAGTGCTAATGTTTTGATGTTTGTATAACAAAGTTAGCACACCGACACCTAAATGACAGCTACACGCCATGCCAAACGACACAACATGGCGGTGAAGCGACCATAACAGAGGTTAAACAATAGGGGTCATCCAACACACCTGTCGGACAACCCCACTCTTTAGAGTTATTAGACTACCTACATAGAGCTAATTTCTCTTCATCTTATAGGTGTATGTGAGGTCATCGAGGCAGATATATAGAGGTGTATTAGCGCCCCACTCGCCAACGTCAGATGTCTCGATAGTAACACGTACACCCGCAAGTTCACCCTGCAATGCTGTAAGGTCAAACTTATCCCACTCTGTTGCCACGAAGCGCTTACCATCGCGGTAGTCAACGACATAGCAATCTACGCTATTACCCACCGTCATATCCTCATATAGTGCTGTGAAGGTTACCTTGAGGTAGTCGCCCTCGATGAAGGCGCGAGCATAGGTGTTCACATCCTCCTCGGTGATAGACTTATAGGTATAGGTGGTAAGGTTCAGGCGCACAGAGAGGAAGGCATACTCCGCAGCATGGCGGCACAATATGTCGCATGGCGCATTGTAGCTATCGTAGTAGTATAGCATATAGCTATCGCCCGATGCCGCAGCGGCGTTATATACGCTATACTGGTTGACGTATGTGCCATCAGCCATATCGTACGACGCAGACTGCGCAAAGCCTCCCCAGTATCCGAACTCCGCATCAACGAAGTATTGGAACTCCAAATCACCACTCTCATAGCCATATACGTATGCCTCATCACCAGAGATTGGAGCCTCAAACTGCTCGACAACGGTTATAACAGATGAGTCATGAGAATCTACATCAACATTACAGCCCACGGCAACAGCCGCAGCAAGTATAACAAAAAGGTACTTTTTAATCATCTTTAGTTCTATAGATTAGTTAATTACAGGAATGACACTATGTCGTAGGCACGGTAGCTCTTGGCATCCCAGCGTGGCATAGGTGCCGACGTTGCATCGACCATAGTGAGCTCTATACGTATCTCGTCACCCTCATAGTCGTAGCATATTAGAGTAGGTATCACACTTCTACCCTCGCGCTGCAAGGTAAGGAGTATTGCCGTGATGCCCAGGTCGGCACTCTTGGGTTTAAGCTCTATGGTGGCTACATCACCCGCCACCGACACCACCCTCACATCGTACTCCTCATCCACAAAGTCGAAGGCACGGGTGGGGTTAGAGAGTAGGTCGACAGCCTCGAGGTTTACCCTATCCTCTGTCACCTCCTTACGTTCGTTGTTTACCTCGTAGCGCAACTTGCCGTCGCTATATACCTCCATCACGCCGAGGTTCATATAGTAGGCATCGCCATCGACGATGAAGTAGCCACTATACTGGTCGGCAACATTGCGCACCTCGCCGAGGGCGACATATAGCTGCATGGCATAGCGTGCGCCAAGCGACGCATCGAGCCTATCGAGCCACTCACGGGCTGTGGTCTGCGCCATGGCAGGCAACGACAGCATGAGGAGCAAAAGCGTACATATAACTCTTTTCATACTACAAATCATCATGTTATGACACACCAAGATCCTGCAACTTCGCCTCCAGCGACTGTAGGTCATAAAACTTTATCTCACGCGACTTGGAGCCTATCTGTGGGCCTACAATACCAGCACGTTCGAGCTGCAACATGATGCGACCGGCACGGTTGAAGCCCACCTCGAAGTTACGCTGTATCATAGATGTAGATATCACGCCATTTGTCACCGCAGCACGTGCTATCTCACCAAACTTGGCGTCATACTTCTGTGGGGCATCACACTCGTCGCTACCCATCATAGGCATGTCAGCACCACTCTCGGGCGTATAGTCTGGTAGGTTGTATGCCGAGCAGTAGCCCTGCTGCTTGCCAATATGCTCCACTATACGTTCCACCTCGGGAGTGTCGACAAAGGCACACTGTATACGTATAGGCACGCCACCCGACAGGAACAACATATCGCCACGGCCGATGAGCTGGTTGGCACCCGGCTGGTCAATGATGGTACGCGAGTCGGTCATCTGCATAACACGGAAGGCTATACGCGCAGGGAAGTTAGCCTTGATACCACCCGTAATAACCTTAACATCAGGGCGCTGCGTAGCCACAATGAGGTGTATACCCACGGCACGTGCCTTCTGCGCAAGACGCATCACAGGGGCCTCAACCTCCTTGGCAGTCATTATAAGGTCGGCGAACTCGTCGATGACAACAACGATATATGGCAAGTACCTATGGCCATTCTCGGGGTTTAGCCTGCGGGCAACAAACTTCTCATTATACTCCACAATGTTCTTCGCCGCAGCCCTCTTACATAGTTCGAGGCGTGCTGCCATCTCCGTGCATAACGAGTTAAGCGTATATACCGCCTTGCGAGGGTCCGTAACGATAGACTCATCCTCCGACTCCATCTTCGCCAGGAAGTGCTTCTCGAGCTTATTGTACAGCGAGAACTCCACCATCTTGGGGTCTATGAGCACAAACTTGAGCTCTGCGGGGTGCTTGCGATAGAGCAACGAGGTGATGATAGCATTGAGACCCACCGACTTACCCTGTCCTGTAGCACCGGCAACAAGAAGGTGTGGCAGCTTGGCAAGGTCAAACGTGTAGTTCTCATTCTGGATGGTGCGGCCGATGACGATGGGCAGCTCCGCCTTCGACGACTGGAACTCCTCGGAGCATATCGCCGAACGCATAGATACCGTCTGCTTGGTCTGGTTGGGCACCTCAATACCCACAGTGCCCTTGCCGGGGATGGGGGCTATGATACGCACCTTCTCGGCCTTGAGGTTCTGCGCTATGTCATCCTCGAGACCCTGGATGCGGGCAATCTTAACGCCTGGCTCCTGAACAATCTCATACAGCGTGACCGTAGGGCCAACGGTGGCCGTCATGCTGATGATGGGGATGTGGAAGTGGAGCAACGTCTGGCGTATGCGTTCCTTATTCTGGAATATCTCATCCTCATTTATGGCATCCACAACCTTATAGTCTACAAGCAGTTGTGGCGTTGGTGGCGTGTAGTGTGCCAGGTCAAGGAGTGGGTCATAGAGGTCATTCTCTATGCCATCTTCATCCACCTTCTTAACCCTATTATGCACAACGGTGACAACAAGACCATCCTCTGCTGTCTCCTTCGTATCCTCCTCGTCATCCTCCGTCGTATCCTCCTCGTCATCTGCCATAGCGACCATATCGCTATCCACGCCGAGGAGCTTATCAACCTCTAAAGGTGTCATCGGAGCATCCCCCTTTGGCTCCTCCACCTCCACCTGCTCCTCACCATCCTCATCACATGGCACAGTGACAAACATAGGCTCCTCATCCGCTGCGGGCTGTGGCACGGCATCAACACCCTCCACGGCATCCTCCGTAGCCTCCTCATACTGCTCCTCGTCACTCTCAACATCTGCATCTGCATCCGCAGCATCCACCTCCTCGCCCTTACGGTTTAGGCGCTTGAAGGCACGGCGTGTAGCATTCGATATGCCGCCAGCGACCTGTGTACCGGCATTATCGACCACATGCAAGAAGTTGCGGTTGATGAGTAGCCCCGTGAGTATCCATCCCGCGATGATAATGAGCAGCGTGCCTATGACGCCCGCGATGCTACGCAACGACTCGTTGATGAGTATACCATAGCGGCCACCGAGACCCGAGCCAAAGAGTCCCCAGCTATCGGTAAATATATAACCGAGAGTTAGTGAGCCGAGGAGCAACACCAACGTGAAGATAAGCAAGAACTTGTGCAGGTGCAGAGGCTTATAGCGGAATAGACGCCAGCCGATGACACCTATGACGAGGGGTATGACAAGAGCAAAGAGACCGAAGCCTCCGCCAACAAGGCCACTCGCCACCTTCGCACCACCCTGACCACATATGTTATAGAACTGTGGGTTACTCATAGGCTTACCCACCTCCTGCAACGCACTCATATCTGCCTTCCAGTAGAAGAGATACGAGGCTATAGAGCAGAAGATGAAGGCTGCAATGAGCATGAGGATGAAGCCCGCAATGAGGCGTACATTATCCTTCGTAGATAGTGGAGCATCGCCCGTGGCAGCATCCACAGCCGAAGCCTCAACCTTACTATTCTTATCCTTTGCCATACGTAATATACTCTTAATGTGGCATATACCACGTTAAACCAAACTATCTTATGCCCTGCTCAGCAGCCATTATCGCCCGAGCACGGCTCTCGAGCCTCATCCTATACTCCTCATCGGCGAAGCTCATAAACCTATACTGCGCACCCTCACTACCATCACTCGCCATATCGTAGCGTTCCAGCAGCCATGCCACACGTCGTGCCACAGCCTCACCCGAGTCTATGACATCAATACCACAACCACGCACAACACTCTCAACATGTGGCGTGAGGAAGGGGTAGTGGGTACATCCTAACACTATCTTATCTATATCCTTGGCAAGCAGTGGCTCGACAACACGACGCACAGCCTCGCGCGCCTCATCCGTAGCCTCCATGCCTCGTTCCACGATATCCACGAAGCCCTCGCCAACAACCTTTATGACCTCCACATCCTCGGCATAGCGTTGTGCCGTAGAGAGGAACATCTCGCTACGCAGACTATGCTCCGTGGCAAGCACCGCGATGCGTCGCTTCTGCGTAGTCATGCACGCAGGCTTGACAGCGGGCTCGAGGCCAACAATAGGCATCTCGGGCCATCGGTCGCGAAGATGGGCAATAGCCGCCGTTGTGGCAGTGTTACACCCCACGACAACCATCTTAACACCCTCCGCCACAAGGCGTTCTACGGCAGCAACAGCGAAGGACTCTATCTCCTCTCTCGCCCTACCACCATAGGGGCAGTTCTTGCCATCGCCAAGGTACAGCAGCGACTCATGTGGCAAGTGCCTATATAGCTCACGCCACACCGAGAGGCCACCAAAGCCCGAATCGTAGACTCCTATGGGTGCATTATTCATCCCTACAACCTGTTTACTATATACTCCACAGCCTCGTCATCACTCATCGACGTACACTCCACGGCGTAGTGTGCCATGGCGTAGTACCTCTCGCGCTGCGCCATCTGCTCCCTCATGAATGTGAGCAACTCATCGTCACTCTTACCTCTAAACATAGGGCGCTTATTTCTGCCATGCTCCGTAAGACGTGACAATATCTGCTCGGGGCTACGACGCAGATAGACCACTATACCACACCGCATAAGCCACTCCATGTTATCGCGCCATGTGGGTAGTCCGCCACCCGTTGCAATGACCATATCTACGCCCTCGTTAGCCAGAGCCTCCACAGCACCACGTTCTGCGATGCGGAAATACTCCTCGCCCTCATAGTGGAAGATGTCGGCAATAGAGGCACCAACACTCTGCTCCACAGCCTTATCCGTGTCCACAAAGCGCACACCGAGACGACGTGCCAGGCGCTTGCCCAACGAGCTCTTACCCGAGCCAGCATATCCCACCAAAAATAGTATCATACCCTACATTAGAATAGATCCAACTGCGATGCCGAGAGTATAGCCTCGTCATCTATGCGCTGGCTATAGTCGACACCCGGCTCCGCCTTGATGTCATCACCCATGATATCCTCAACATCCAACGCCTCGGCATCATCCATAGCCTCGTCGCCGAGCATATCATCATCCTCCAGCTCCTCATCCTCTACAACCTCGGGCTCAATGAAGCGCAGCGTAGAGACCTCGTAGGTGGTCAGACGCTTACCCTTCGCCCTGTGGCTCTTCGTAGCGATAAACTCATCAACATCGACAATCTCGGCAGCACGCTGCTCATGCTGGCCACCAAAGAGAATCTCGAGCTTCGCACCACGCGCCATGGTCATGGCAACAAAGCGCATAGGAGCACCCTCCTCCAAGAAGAACTGTGTCTTATCGCCCATCTCCAGCGCGAAACGCTTCATGTAGTAGTAGTTCTGCTCGCCATCGTAGTAGCATACGGCATATACCCTACCCTCAACATATCTCTCCACACGTATAGTGTCGTCGGGGAAGTGCTGCTGCACATCGTAGCCCGTGATGTAGTACTGGTTCTTCGCCGTCCACACGACGAGCTTATCGTCGCCCTTGAACTCGCCAAGGAGCAAGCCGCGACCATCAGTGTTGAGCCTACGTACATCCTCGTCGTACCATATGTTCTGGCCACCCAGGGTCGAGGCACCCCTCTCCTTAAGCACAATCTTATTTATTGGATAGCGCGTAACGAGGTTACCGACACTCTGACGACCCTTGATAGCGAGGGTTGCAAGGTCGAGGTCTATGATGCACTTCTTGAGGCGTGCACGTGGGCGCAGGTATATCTTAAGCACCTCGGCCTCACCGTTAGGGTTAACAGAGAGGTATAGAAGTTCACTCTTCGCAGTGCCCTTTGTCAGGTCATACTCCTTATCGCGTGTTACGGACTTAATGGCGCAACGCTTCATCATGATCGCACCACCACGACCATCGCGGTAGAGCATATTATATATGGTGCGTTCGTCGTTACGCTTATATATACCTATATAATATATACCCTTATCGAAGAATGCCTTCTCCGAGATCTTCGTAATCTTATACCTACCATCCTTGAGGATGATGATCACATCGTCGAGGTTCGAGCAGTCGCACACAAACTCCGAGTCCTTCATGCTCTTGCCATAGCCGAAGAAGCCCTCTGCCCTATCTACATAGAGCTTTGCATTCGACGATGCCACCTTCCACGCCTCGATGGTATCGAACTCCCTAATCTCCGTGCGGCGAGCCTTGCCCTCACCATACTTTGCAAGGATACGTTCGAAGTAGGCAATGGCATACTCCGTAAGGTGATCTATATCGTGCTTCGTCTGCTTTATATCCCTCTCTATCTGCTTTATCTCATTATCGGCCTTCTCCGAGTCGTAGCGCGAGATGCGGATGAACTTAAGCTCCGTGAGCCTCTGCACATCCTCGAGTGTCACCTCCCTACGCAGCTTCGCCTTGAAGGGCTCGAGACCCTTATCCACAGCCTCGTAGGCAGCCTCACGTGTGCGACATCCCTCGATGAGCTGGTAGAGTTTATTCTCGATGAAGATACGTTCGAGTGATGCTGCATGCCACGCCTCATTGAGCTCGTCGAGCTTTATCTGCAGCTCCTTGCCGAGCAACGCCCTCGTATGGTCCGTAGAGTATCGCAGGATGTCACTAACACCCATAAACACAGGCTTATCGTCGACAATGACACACGCATTAGGCGATATTGACACCTCGCAGTCGGTGAAGGCATATAGCGCATCTATGGTCTTATCCGACGACTCGTCGGCAGCAACCTGGATGATGATCTCCACCCTCTCTGCCGTGTTGTCATCGACCTTCTTAATCTTTATCTTACCCTTGTCGTTAGCCTTGATGATGGACTCCTTGATAGACTCCGACGTTGTGGTGTATGGTATCTCGGTGATGGCAAGCGTACGCTTATCAATCTTCGAGATACGGGCACGCACCCTCACAGCACCACCACGCAGACCATCGTTATAGTTGCTGGCATCCATGATACCTCCCGTCTGGAAGTCGGGCAAGAGCTGGAACTCCTCACCACGAAGGTAGGCTATAGAGGCGTTTATGAGCTCTACGAAGTTGTGGGGCAATATCTTCGAGGCGAGACCTACGGCAATGCCATCAGCACCCTGCGCCAAGAGCAACGGGAACTTAACGGGCAGCGTCACAGGCTCCTCCTTTCTACCGTCATAGGCCAACATCCACTCCGTAGTCTTCTTGTTGTAGACAACATCGAGGGCGAACTTCGAGAGGCGTGCCTCGATATAACGAGCCGCAGCAGCCTCATCACCCGTGAGGATGTTACCCCAGTTACCCTGCATATCTATGAGCAGACCCTTCTGTCCGAGCTGCACGAGGGCATCCTTGATTGAGGCATCACCATGAGGGTGGTACTGCATAGCCTGACCTACGACATTGGCAACCTTATTGTACCTACCATCCTCAACGCACTTCATGGCGTGAAGGATGCGGCGCTGCACAGGCTTTAGACCGTCAGCCAAGTGGGGCACGGCACGTTCGAGGATGACATACGAGGCGTAGTCCAAGAACCAATTCTTATACATGCCCGAGAGGCGGCGAACACCATCCTCCGTAGAGGTCAACGCACCATATTTACCCTTGGGCGCATCTACCTCCTCGGTCTCACTCTCCACAGCCTCAACAACGCTATCCTCAACTGCGATTATATCCTTATCATCCTTCATTAGTCAACCAATTTCAAGTTTTCAACAATATCCTCCTCCACGCGCAGGTTACCCACGATGAAGTCCTTACGGTCGGGCGTATTCTTACCCATATAGAAGTCCAGGAGGTCCTGTATAGGATCATCCTTCGTCAGGCGCACCTTATCCAGACGCATGCCTTCGCCGATGAACTCCTTGAACTCGGCAGCAGATATCTCACCGAGACCCTTGAAGCGCGTAATCTCGGCCTGCGAGCCACACCTCTTTATTGCAGTCTGGCGTTCCTCCTCCGTATAGCAGTAGTGCGTCTCCTTCTTGTTACGCACACGGAACAGCGGTGTCTGAAGGATATATAGGTGACCCAGACGTATGATGTCGGGGAAGAACTGCAAGAAGAACGAGGTCAACAACAGGCGTATGTGCATGCCGTCGACATCGGCATCCGTAGCGATGATAACCTTCTTATAGCGCAGGTTATCCATATCCTCCTCGATGTTGAGTGCCGCCTGCAAGAGGTTGAACTCCTCATTCTCGTATACCACCTTCTTCGTCAGACCGTAGCAGTTAAGCGGCTTACCGCGCAACGAGAATACCGCCTGGGTGCGTGGATCACGACTCGAGGTTATAGAGCCCGATGCCGAGTTACCCTCGGTGATAAATATCATCGTCTCCTCCGCGAGCTCATGCTTATCCGTATAGTGTATCTTGCAGTCACGCAGCTTCTTATTGTTCAGCGACACCTTCTTTGCCGCCTCCCTCGCCTTCTTCTGCACTCCCGAGATAGCCTTACGTTCCTTCTCGTTCTCCACAATCTTCTTCTGTAGTATCTGCGCCGTCTCGGGGTGCTTATGCAGATAGTTATCGAGGTTCGTAGAGAGGAAGTCGCCAACAAACTGACGCATTGTTAGTCCCGCCTCCTTATCCTTCGAGCCGAGCTTCGTCTTCGTCTGCGACTCGAAGATAGGGTCATCGACCCTCACTGATATGGCAGCGATGATGGAGGTGCGTATGTCGGCAGGCTCATAGTCCTTGCGGTAGAACTCCTTGATAGTCTTGGCCACAGCCTCGCGGAAGGCAGCCTGGTGAGTACCTCCCTGGGGAGTATACTGGCCGTTGACGAAGGAGTAGTATGCCTCACCATAGCCATTGCCATGGGTTATAACGACCTCTATATCCTCACCCGAGATGTGCACAGGAGCATACAGAGGCTCATTCGAGAGGTTATCGTTCACAAGGTCCAGAAGACCATTCTTCGAGATATATGGCTTGCTGTTGAGCACCACCGTGAGGCCGAGGTTTAGGTATGTGTAGTTCTTGACCATCTGCTCCACAAACTCGAGGTTATAGGCATACTCACCAAAGACCTCCCTGTCAACCACAAACTCTACATATGTACCATTCTGCTCCGCAACACCACTCTCCCTACGGTCTGTAAGCTCGAGACCCTGCGAGAAGGATACCGTGCGTGCCTCGCCATCGCGCACAGAACGTGCGAGGAAGTGACTCGAGAGCATATTTACAGCCTTGACACCCACGCCATTCAGACCCACAGTCTTCTTGAAGGCATCACCACCATACTTACCACCCGTATTCATCTTGCTCACAGCATCCGATAGTGCCTCGAGGGGTATACCACGACCATAGTCGCGCACCGACACCTTATCGCCCTCGATAGTAATCTCGATACGCTTACCTGCGCCCATGATGAACTCGTCGATAGAGTTATCCACGACCTCCTTCAAGAGCACATATATACCATCATCAGCCTGTGTGCCATCGCCGAGCTTGCCGATATACATACCGGGGCGTAGGCGTATGTGCTCACGTGGCGACAGCGTGACGATGGAGTCCTTGTCGTAAGCTACTGCTGTAGTGTTATTTTGCTCTGCCATATATTGCTTCTACTATTTTGCATTGTTAGCGCGTATCTCGGCAAGTGCCGCAACCATATCGTCGTGAACCTGCGCCATGACATCCTTGATAGACATAGCCTCCACCTGCTCCTTGCTAACCGCAGGCAACACCTTAATGGTAATCTTATTGCGCCAATTCATCTTCCAGCCGCGTGTAACCCTATTAGTACCCTCCAACACTATGGGCAGGATGGGCACACCAGCATCCTTGGCCAGGATGAAGGCACCAGCCTTGAAGTTGTGTATCTCACCATCCTTGGAACGTGTACCCTCGGGGAAGATAGATACACAGGCACCCTTTGCCAACCACTCCATACCCTTCTGGTGTACGAGTTGCATAGCCTCCTTGGCACTGGCACGATTGATGACAATGTCGCCATGAGCAAAGAGAAGACGGCCGACGATAGGTATTCTATATACCTCCCTCTTCGACACCCACTTAAAGACAAGAGGCAGGTTGTAGATACTCATAATGTCGACCATAGAGTTATGGTTCAGCACGATGACATATGGCTGCTTGGGGTCTATATTCTGCATACCTATAACCTCGCGGCGCATATGAGGTGGCAGACCAAAGAATACATCCGTAATCCACTTCGATAAAGTATGCACCACAACACGCTTCTTATCAAAGGGATAGCACACCACAAGGGCGATAAAAGAGGCGACATACAACACTATTGCCACCACCAAAACCACGAGATAATAGAGAATACTTAACATAATAAACGTTGTTAGAATCTTACATTTACTTTAATCGTGCAAAGATACAAATTTTTTCCAAAATGCGGAACACCACACAGCGATAAAAAAAGGAAAAAAGAGATGTGTAAACCCTCGCGATAATATCACGCTGATTCACACACCTCAACACTATTGCCACCACCCCGCCCCTAAAACTTAAAGGCTGTAGGTCATTAGACAACTCACTCCCTGACGGCAACATCAATGGATAGTCCTAAAAAGACCAATCTCTCACGTAGTTTGGGCAGCTCCTCGTCCATAAACTTCTTCCTCTCAAGTTGCTTGATATGCTCCTTGGCACCCTCGGCAACAAAGAAGCCGATGCCACGGCGGTTGAAGATGATGCCGTCGCCCTCCAATCGTTCATAACTGCGCATAACGGTATTGGGGTTCACACCCACCATCTGCGCCATCTCCCTCACCGAGACTATGCGCTCCTGCTCGGGCCACTCACCCGCAAGAATACGCATAGCGATGAGCTCATATATCTGTCGCCATATAGGCTTCTCCTCGTTAAACTGCATAATAGACTACCATTTTACTTGACGACGACGCAACAACAGATACGCGAGACCATAGAAGATGACTATAGGCACCGTTAACAACACAGCCGTAATCACATCCTCCATTCCTCTTGACACCTCAACAACCATAGTCACATCATCCAAAGTCCTTATCAAGCCATATACCAATAGGATGAATGATACAATGGCAATGAGATATGTCAACATAAGCCTACGACCCGCAAGGAGGTTGAGCATGAGACACAACGACGATATAATCTGTGCTACGCAATATATCTGCCATATAGCGAGGTAGTTGTCAAAAAATACCGACACCGCGAGGTTGATATCTACATAACAGAATGGCGTGACGATGAGTATAGAGAGTAGACCTGTAATGATGCTACACGCCGGTAGTAGAACAGTGAGGTTGACAAGCATGAAGGTGAAGCGTTCCAATGCCGAGACAGGAAGTGTACCCTCAAGGATATGACTACCTCGGTCACGCAACATAAATGTCTGGCGGTAGGCAAAGGCTACGCCACCCAATAGATATATAGCACCAGCACAATCGACCGCCACCAGCGAGGTCCTATTCATGATGCCAAAGAGTGCTGGGAGACCCACCATCACAAGCAACATCATGAAGTAGTTATTACGCATCGATGTGTAGTGGTAGCGAGCATACTGCGCTACCCTACGAAGTGAATAGTTACACATTACTCTAACGGTTAAAAAGTTTCACAATAGCCGCACGGTTTGCCGACACAGCATTAAAGAGTAGCTCGATGTTGAGCTGTGTGTCGGCCCCACCATCACTCGCCATCACCGCCATATCACCAGCTATGGTGCGCTCGGCATAGAGCACAACATCATCCTCCGTTGCCCTGCCAAACTTAAGCCTACGGCATATCTCGGCAGTGGTAGCATTAAGCGCCACACCCTTACCATCAAGAATGACTATGTTGTCGAGCAACTGCTCTACATCTGCCACCTGGTGCGTAGAGATGAGCACCATGCGGCTATCGTCTACATAGCCCGCAAGAAGCCTGCGGAAGGTGCTCTTTGAGGGTATGTCGAGGCCATTTGTCGGCTCATCCATAATCAGCATCTTCACGTTGCAGGCCAGAGCAAAGGCTATGTATGCCTTCTTTCGCTGACCCATAGACATAGAGTGCAGCCTCTCGCTAACATCAACACCCAACTCCTGGCAGTAGCCACGCATCTGACCCATGTCGAAGTGAGGATATAGTGGCGATGTTATCTTGGCATAACACTCAAGCGATATGTTTGGCAACGAGAACTCCTCGGGGATAATCATCAGCTCACTGAAGAGCTGTGGCTCGCGCAATGATGGCAAAATGCCATCTACCAACACCTCACCATGCGTTGGGCGCATGATGCCGCATATTATCTTTAGCAGCGTGGTCTTGCCTATGCCGTTGCAACCCAGTAGACCGTGAATGTGACCCTCGCCAAGCTCAAGCGTGATATCCTTAAGAACAGTGCGCGTCGACGAGTATCCAAATGTCAGATTCTTTGTGGTAATCATAATCCAAAAACCTTTTTGTATAACATAGCAAGTCTTAAAAAAAACGTGTATTAGTTATGTAATACACTGCAAAGGTAGTAATTATTTTTATTCTCACAACACCCCGAACACACTTTTTCAAAAAAAAAGCACTCAAAACCACCATATATTCTATATATAAATAGGTATGCAATATTTAACAAAAAAAGACCGTTTAAAATTTGGTGGTTTAAGAAATAGAAGATATATTTGCAGTGTATTAGTTATGTAATACACTACTAAAGGTGTAATAGAATTTATCAATAATGTTAAGGAAGAGCAGATAGAGACGCTATTAAAAAAAGTAATTAGAAGATGATTTACAAAGCTAAAAAATCATTATCTTTGTAAGTAGTCAACAGTCAACCACAGGAACAACAAAAAAACGTAACATATTAGTATGAGAATTAGCAGTATCATAGCCGCAGCGCTACTACTCGTCTTAACCTCAATTGGCAGCGCAGTAGCACAGAGATATAACCTCACAGGACATGTGGCAAACAGCAGCAACGAGGCGGTAGCATATGCCACGGTGGTGGCACTATCAGACGACAGTCAGGTGGCCGGTGGCGCAACGAACGACATGGGCGACTACACCCTTGCCGTACCCGCTGGCGACTACACAATACGCATAAGCTTCCTCGGCTACAAGAGCATAACACACCAGGTGAGCATCACAGGAGAGACCGACATGGGCACGACCATCCTCGAGAGTGACGACACAGCAATCGACGAGGTGGTAGTGACAGCACAGCTCATACGCCGCGAGGCAGATCGCTTTGTGGTGGATGTAGCAAACTCACCCGTAGCAATAGGCAAGGATGGCGAGGAGCTACTCAAGAGTGCTCCAGGCGTATGGATTCAGGATGACAAGATATCTATAAACGGCTCATCGGGCTCGAAGATATACCTCAACGACCGCGAGGTGAAACTTGAGGATGCACAGCTGATGGACTACCTACGTTCGCTACGTGCTGACGAGATACAGCGCATAGAGGTGATACCACAGTCTGGTGCCGACTACGACGCCTCATCCTCTGGTGGCATAATAAAGATAACCACCAAGCGCCGTCTCGACATGGGCCTCATAGGCTCTGCATCTCTCGGACTGCAGGGAACAAAGGGCCTATATAGAATAATGCCCTCTATATCACTAAACTACAATCAGGGCAAACTCAACGCCTATGGCCGTGCGTGGGCAGGCATCAATGGTCAGTCGTACAACTCATCGGAGCATACGGACTACACCGCAGGCACTGTGATAGATGCCCAGACAGAGATGAACGATAGTTCCACATGGGCTGGCGGAAACATAGGTGTGGTATACGACATCAACAATCGTCACAGCATAGGTGGCGAGGTGCAGTACAACTACTGGGGAGAGCGTAGCACCACAGATACGTGGACAGACCGCACACTCGAGGGCATAACAACACGCACCGATGGTGACTATAAGGGCACTACGGATGCCAACATGGCAACGGCAACGCTGAACTATATATACAAGCTCGACGACATGGGCTCCACACTCAAGCTCATAGGCGACTACACCCTCTCGAACACCCCTGGTGCCAACGACTACTTCGACAGCTCATACACCAGCATCACGCCCGACATACTACGCGACTCGACATACCGCAGCGCATCATTAAGCCGCTATCAGCTTGCCACGGCGACACTGGCCATGGAGAAGATAATATCGCCCAAGCTCACCATCACAGCGGGCGCGAAGTACACCTTCAACAATAACCTCAACAACGGCACATACGAGTACCTCGAGGATGATATATGGATATTCAATGATGTGCAGAGCTACGACATAGGCTACAGCGAGAATATAGGTGCTGCGTACATCACTGCCAGGGCAACTCTCGGCAGGGTGAGCCTCGTGGGCGGTCTTCGTGGCGAGTACACATGGTTTAGAGCAAAGGACAACAGCGTGAAGCAGAACTACTTCGACCTCTTCCCCAATGCCAATGTGTCATACATGCTAACGAAGGATGGCGCATACTCTATGGTGGCGCAGTACTCACGAACAATATCTCGTCCCTCGTTCTGGGCACTATCACCCAACGAGACAAAGATATCGGAGTATATGATACAGCGTGGCAACCCCAACCTCAAGCCCTCATACAACAACTCCGTATCGCTTACCGCAGTGCTCAAGTACAAGTACACCATAACCCTCGGCATAAGCATCATGCAGAACGCCATACAGCAGACCACACTTGCTGATGCCAAAAACCCCGAGGTACTCATCATACAGACCATAAACTACCCCACGCTGAACAACTACTTCGCCTCGGTAAACCTACCATTCCAGATTACACGCTGGTGGTCGGCAAACGTCAACCTCACAGCAATGTATATGGGACAGCGCATATACCCTGACGAGCCTATACGCCGCAACTTCATGTGCGTGGGAAATGCCCAGATGTCGTTCACACTACCCAAGAACTTCTTCATCGAGGTTGACGGCTCATATATGCATGGTGCACAGGCAGGTAACACACGTCTCGACGACATGGGTAATATGAGTCTAACACTGAAGAAGCGCATGCTCGACAACAAACTAACATTGAGCATTAGCGCACAGAACATAATCCCACTACCACAGACAATACGCATCGCAGAGGATAGCTTCAGCCGCGTAATGACCATCATGCAGCCATGGAATAGACTCACAGCAAAGTTCTCCATATCCTACAGCTTCAACTCGGGCAAGCAGTTCCGCGCAAGGAGTGTGGAGAGTGGCTCGGCTGACGATCGCAGCCGCATAGGATCTGGATCGGGACAATAACAACAAAACAGATAATAAAACCAACATACTATGAGAACTATAGCACTATCATTTGCACTACTTGCACTCACTTCGTGCATCATCAGCAGCCCCGCTAAAGGGCCTGTCGAGGAGCGCACAATAACAACATCGGAGGATATCACCGGGATAGCCGTATCTGGAGGATTGAATGTCATAATTGACGACGCCATACCCTATGGCCAGGTGCGCGTACTCACCAACTCCGACATCTTCGAGTACGTAGAGGTTGAGGTCATAGATAACACCCTGAACCTCGGCATGAAGTCATGCCCCATACGCCCAGAGCAGCTCACGATACGCATACCTGCCTATAACCTTAACAGCATAGCCGCCTCTGGAGGTAGCGACGTGGAGTGGAACAACTGCGCCAACGAGACCCTTGCAATAGCCGCCTCGGGAGGTGCAGATATCGAGATAAAGGGAGTATGCACCACGCTTATGGCAACCGCCTCGGGAGGCGCAGATATAGACCTTGATGAGCTAATAGCCGAGGTTGTCACAGCATCAGCATCGGGTGGCGCGGATATACAAGTATACGCCACGAAGCAGCTTACGGTAGATGCGTCGGGTGGTGCCGATGTGGAGTACTCGGGCAACCCCACAAGCACAAATATAAACACATCTGGAGGAGCAGAGGTCGGCAGAAACGACTAACATAGCAATAACCACAAGCAGAGAGAGTGTGTCTAATTAGATACACTCTTATCTTATTTATGAGCTAACATGGTAAATTTTGTCAAAATTTACTATCTTTGTATAATATTTGGCAAACGCCCTCGATATGAGACGATCACTATTCCAAAATATGTTGTGGGTGCTGCCCGCAGAGGTGGCGCACAATGTGCGTATGGCACTCATGGGGGTGGCAGGCAAGATCCCCACTGGCAAGTGGTGGCTCAAGGTGTGTCATGCACCCAAACATGAGCTACTGCAACGCGAGGTATTTGGTGTGCACTTCCGCAACCCTATAGGCATCGCTGCGGGCTTCGACCCCAATGGCGATAGGCTCAATGAGCTATCTGCCGTGGGCTTCGGCTTCGTTGAGATAGGCTCGCTGGTGCCACGCCCACAGCCAGGAACACCACGCCCACGCCTCAAGAGACTACGCATAGCAGACTCACTCATCGACAACTCGGGATATCCGAGTCGTGGCATGGAGCATGTGCTGGACAATGTGCGTAGGCGCACGAAGCATACGCGCGACCTTGTCATAGGCTGCAACATAGGCAAGCTCACAGCATCGCACATAGACGACACAGCGAAGGAGTATCTGCGCGTCTTCCGTAATATGTATCAATATGTCGACTTCTTCGTGATAAATGTGGCGTGCAACACCGCCTCGAAGCAGTATGTGCCACGCACACGCCACGAGCTACTCGACCTCATAGAGCCACTCTTCGAGTTCCGCCGCGGACAGCTCGACTACCGCCCTATACTTCTTAAGATATCGCCCGACCTATCGCAGGCAGAGCTCGACACCGTGATAGAGGTGCTCATAGAGACACCCCTCGACGGCATAGAGGCTGTGGCAGGCTCGTGCGACATGGCACCCAAAGGTGGGGGTGCCGTGACAGGCGCCATGCTGACAGAACGCGCCATAGAGGTTGTGCGCTACATAGCTCAGCGAACGGAGCACAACTACCCCATCATTGGCTCGGGAGGCATGATGACACCCGACGACGTGCGACGCATGATGGAGGCGGGAGCATCACTTGTAGCACTTAACACCGGCATACGCGAGAATGGACTACGCCTACTGCGCCACGCAGCACGCGCCATAACACCTAAAAACGAATAACAGAGGGTCATGAGAGCTACGATAATAACCATAGGTGACGAGATACTGATAGGTCAGATTGTCGACACCAACAGCACATCTATAGCCCGCAAGCTAAATGCCATAGGCATAACCATAGGCTCGAAGCTATCAATAGGCGACACTGCCGAGGCGATAACAGAGGCAGTGACGAGTGCCATGGAGCAGAACACCATAACGATAATCACAGGAGGCCTCGGGCCAACAAAGGATGACATAACGAAGCATACCCTTGCCCGCATATTCCACAGCGAGCTACGCTACAACGACACCGAGGGTGAGCACGTACGAGCACTCCTGGCACGTCGCGGCATAGCCTTCACGGAGCTAAACCGTGGCCAGGCGATGCTCCCCGAGTGCTGCACGGTGCTACACAACGCCCACGGCACAGCCCCAGGCATGTGGTTCGAGACACCCCAGGGCGGCGTCGTGGTATCGCTGCCAGGCGTACCCTTCGAGATGGAGCACCTTATGGATGATGAGGTCATACCACGCCTAAAGGCACGCTACGAGCTAAAGAGCATAGTACACAGCACCCTTATAACACGCGGCATCGCAGAGTCTATACTCGCAGAACGCATAGCAGCATGGGAGGAGGCACTACCCCACCATCTGCACTTGGCATACCTCCCCGCACCCAACATCGTGCGACTACGCCTCTCGGCATATGACGTTGAGGGCGAGGTGACAAAGCGCGAGATAGAGGCACAATTTGAGAGGCTACACGCCATCATTGGCGACAACATAGTGGGCATGGAGGATGCCTCCGTAGAGAGGTTATGTCACGACATACTTACGACAAACAACCTTACACTCGCCGTGGCGGAGAGTTGCACGGGAGGTACCATAGCCTCAAAGTTCACAGCGATGGCTGGAGCATCACACTACTTCATGGCGGGCATGGTGACATACTCTAACGAGGCGAAGTGCGACATCCTGGGCGTAGATGCCGACCTCATAGCGGCGCATGGCGCAGTGAGCCAGGAGGTGGCAATAGCCATGGCCGAGGGAGCACGCCGTGTGGCACATGCCGACTATGCCATATCGACAACTGGCATCGCAGGGCCCACAGGAGGCAGCGAGGCAAAGCCTGTAGGCACGGTATGGATGGCGGTGGCGACACCCCAGGGCACACGTGCCGTACTACGTAATGCCGGCACAGACCGCGGCCAGATAATAAGTCGCGCCTCGGCATACGCCATAGAGATGCTATACGACGAACTAAAGAAGAGATGACATAAAACTACTAAACTATGATACGTTCAATTTTAGACACCGACCTTTACAAGTTTACGACATCGTACGCCTACTTCAAGCTCTACCCACAGGCCATAGGCACCTTCACATTCAACGATCGTGCCAAGACCATCTTCGATGAAGACTTCCTTGACGACCTCAAGGCCGAGCTTAAGGCGCTGGAACGCATAGCACTATCGGATGATGAGTTCCTGTACATGATAAAAAACTGTAAGTACATACCACAGAACTACTTCGAGTGGCTCAAGGGCTTCCGCTTCGACGCCTCGAAGATAAACGTATGGCTCGATGAGGAGCACCACCTACAGATAAACGTCACCGACTACATGTATAAGGTTACACTCTACGAGATACCTATACTTGCCACCGTATCGGAGCTCTTCCACCTACGCAACAGCTACGATGCCGAGGCGATGATAGAACGCCTCGAGAAGAAGGAGCAGATAGCACGTGACAATGGCATCATCTTCTCGGACTTCGGCACACGCCGCCGCTTCTCGTACGACGTGCAGCGCATGGTTGTCAAGCACCTCAAGAATAACCCATGCGGATGTACAGGAACATCTAACTGCCACCTCGCCATGGAGCTCGACATGAAGATGATAGGTACATATCCCCATGAGTTGCCCATGTTCATCGCAGCAGTCAAGGGTGGCCCACGTATGGCCAACTACCTAACCATGGAGGACTGGGTTAAGGTATACGACGGATACCTCGGCACAGCTCTTACCGACAGCTTCGGCTCGGAGGTATTCTTCAAGAACTTCTCGAAGAAGCACGCCTGCCTCTTTGATGGCGTACGCCACGACTCGGGCGACCCTATAGCCTTCATCGACATGGCCATAAACAGATATAAGGAGCTCGGCATCGACCCTATGACAAAGTCTATCGTCTTCAGCGACTCGCTAAACTTTGAGAAGTGCGTGCAGATTAAGAAGGCGTGCGAGGGCCGTATAAAGTGCATGTTCGGCATAGGCACAAACCTAACGTGCGACACGGGTCATGCCTCATGCAACATCGTCATGAAGCTATCGTCATGTCAGATAAACTCACGCCAGCCTATCGAGCTATGCGTCAAGCTATCGGATGTCGAGGGCAAGGAGATGGGCGACCCACAGGAGGTTGCCGTATACCGCTACTTACTACGCAATCAATCATCAAAGGCATAACACATATAATATCATATAATTATGAGAAGCGAATGTAATGGAAATGGAGAGTACAATGCTCCAGAGATGGAGGTTGTAGAGGTTGTGGTGGAGTTCGGCTTTATGAACTCGCTGGAGGATCCAAGTGAAAATGAAGAGATGGATTGGTAGTATGAAAAGGGTATTACTTTATGTACTTGCCGCAACGATGCTTGCAGCGTGTACAAGGAATGAGATTGATGAGATAAACAACAATAGTCCACAACAAGAGTATGTATACGCCTCATTTGAGGATGAAACACGTGTTGAGCTTAACGACAAGAAGCAGACCGTATGGACCGAGGACGACATGTTTATACGCCTTGGTGACAACATACACGACGTGTGGCAGTTCGACGGCATGACGGGAGATAGAGGTGGCAAATTCCACCGATATGCAGGCTTTAATAATACTGTTGACCATGACTTCGGCGGTAAGTATTTGGCCCTATACCCATACGTAAATGGAATATACTACGGAACAGGCGTATTCGATAATGGCGACCTGGCAATGTTCTACAAAGTCTTCGAGGAGCAGAACTATCATCCTAACAGCTATGACACCTCGAGTAACATTATGCTTGGCATAGGCAAGGATGCCGAGAACTTCACCTTCAGAAATGTTATGGGTTACCTGCGATTGAGTCTCACGGGCGACAAGAAGGTGCAGAGTATCACCCTTGAGGGTAACAACGATGAGATATTGGCTGGTATAAGATATATACATCAGGAGGATATCAATATAGGAGATTGGTACTCTGATCCTATATATAGTATGACTCTAAATTGTGGCGATGGCGTGCAGCTCACCGACCAACCTACGGATTTCTACTTTGCTCTGACGCCAACAACTTTTGAGAAGGGCATAAGCATTGAGGTTGTCTTCACCGATGGTAGCATATTCCCCAAGAGTACATCGAAGAGGATAGATATAGAACGTAACACCATACAGCCTATGACGTGCATCGCCACGGATGGAGGGACCATATGGCAGAGTGTAACCATCAGCCACACAGGCACAGATATCGCAGCGCCAGCTCTCTTTGGCTACAGCTCTCTCACAGGATACATATATTGGGGCGACAACTACATGTCGGAGATAAACACCCTAACATCGTATGTATACCAAGATGCCCAGGAGTCGCACACCATAACCATTCAGGCACAAGGTGCCACACGCTTCACGATGCCATCATGTGCTGGTGTCAGCGAGATAGACCTCACTAACTTCTAATCTGAATAGCGACTATGAAAAAGATATTTATACTTGTAGGTCTACTACTTACAACGATCACGCTTATGGCTGGCCCTATTGGTGAGCAGCGTGCACGCCAGATAGCAACCGAGTTCTTCGCACAGCACACCACACGTGCCGCTGTGGGCAGCATAGAGCTTGAGTGGGCAGGTAGCGATATTACAACGCCCTGCGATACAGGCAGTCTTCTCGACTCATCACTCGTATACGTATATACACGAGGCGAGAGTGATGGCTTCGTTGTTGTTGCTGGAGATAGCAACGTAGAGCCAATTTTGGCATACTCGTTTGACACGACGTTCGACATGAATAACATGGCAGAGGCCACCGAGGCCATCCTCGATGCATGGTGTCGCCAGCTTAAGGATGTACGCGAGACAGCAAAGCCCATCAGTGGTGCCATGCGCCATGCCACACGTGCCAACGACGCTATACTCTACGAGACAGCCCTTTGGGATCAGAGTGAGCCCTATAACCGCGAGGCTCCCGTCTACGAAGGCTATCGATCACTAACAGGTTGTGCAGCTACGGCCATGTCAATCATATGCTACTATAACAAGTGGCCCGAGAGAGGCGTAGGCACAACACCCGCCTATGAATATGTAGACATGAAAGGTGTAACACGCTACGTTGAGGCAAACACCCTGGGTAGAAAGTATGAGTATGATTACATGCTCATGGATTATAGAAATGGCTATACCGAGAGAGAGGGTGATGCAGTAGCTGCACTTATGAAGGATATGGGCACATCTGTGATGATGAATTACCACCCCGAGGGATCAGGTGCAACCTCAATACAGGTCATCAATGCATTTGTCAACCACTTCCAGTATTCGAAAGGCGCAAAACTCGCCTTTGGCGACAGCTATAGCGCCGAGGAGTGGAACGACATTATACGTGAGAATATTCGCAACTATGGTCCTACGCTATTCTGCGGTCAGGGTGACGCGGGAGGTCACGCCTTTGTTGTAGATGGCTTTGATGCAGATAACTATTTCCACTTCAACTTCGGCTGGAGTGGATATGACAATGGCTACTACCTAATCCCTAACATAGAGTTCTATTGGGGTCAGGAGGTTATACTAAATCTTGAGCCAGACCCTAATGGCACATCGCAGTACACCGATAATATAGTTCTAACATCTCTATATTATAGCGACGGCGTAATAGCATATAATGGCATCACGAGCACAGCTAAAGGCTATCAGCCAGGCACAGAGTTTAGATGCTCAATTGGTGGTATTGCAAACTATGGCGTCGGAACATTCAATGGCGACATAAAGCTTGTTGTATGTAATGAAGATGGAGTATGGAAGCAGGAGCTATGGGGAGAAGCTGTATCATTGAATCCTGGAAGTTATATCTATACAGATGTTGACTGTACAATAACCCAGACTTTTGAGGAGGGTGACCGCATAAGGATATACTATAAGAGTCAAAACTCGAATAGTTGGGAGTGGCTACGTAGGAAATCTGTTGTGGATATAGATGAGGTTATCGTTGTAGCCTCACCCGAAGATATGGCGGATGGTCTAACGTTCTACTACGACAAGACCGCACAACGAGTAGGCGTAGTAAACTCTAATGCCATGCACATAGAGATATATGACACCGCCACAGAGAGTCTTGCTGGTCGAGGTGATTTTTCAGCAAATGAGAATGGCACTATATCGCTACCAAATGGAGTATATAGGTTTGAGGTTAGTCTCGGCGGCGAGCCATACAAGCTAATTGTCAAGCTATAACCCTGCGTTTAAGCATAGAACATAGCGGGCTGTGGTATCATTTAGAGCCACAGCCCTACTATTTAGCCCTTTTAGAGACAAAAGCATAGGACAGCTATTTGCAGAATAAAAAAAATTGTGTATCTTTGTGCGCTTTTGTGCCGCGGTGGCATGAAAGGTAAAATTTAGTACAATGAAAGTTTGTGAAATCACTGGTAAGGTAGCGATGGTGGGTAACAATGTTTCTCACTCGCACATCCGCACCAAGCGTACGTTCTCTCCTAACTTGAGAACAAAGCGTTTCTGGTCGGAGGAGGAGGGCCGCTGGATCACTTTAAAGGTATCAGCTGCTGGCATCAAAACAATTAACAAGAAGGGTCTTACTGCAGCACTCCGCGATGCAAAGGCTGCGAAGAAGGTTTACTAAAAACAAGTAACAGAAAATGGCAAAGAAAGGTAACAGAGTGCAGGTGATCCTCGAGTGCACCGAGCAGAAGGAGAGTGGCGTTGCAGGCATGTCACGCTATGTCACCACAAAGAACAAGAAGAATACTCCCGACCGTTTGGAACGTAAGAAGTACAATCCTTACTTGAAGCGAGTAACTTTACACCGTGAGATTAAGTAATTTTAACAAGTAGGTAAAGTATGGCAAAGAAAGTAGTTGCAACCCTTAAGACGGGTAATGCAAAGAAGTACACAAAGTGCATCA
>JAGCMF010000020.1 GCA_017646625.1 Alistipes sp.
TGTAAGTTCACAGCTGGTAAGAAGGCTTGGTCAGTAAAGTGTGACATCGCACTTCCTTGCGCATTCCAGAACGAGTTGAACGAGGCTGACGCGAAGGAGCTTTTGGCTAACGGCACTTGGTGCTGCGCCGAGGTTTCTAACATGGGTTGTACTCCAGAGGCTATCAAGGCATTCCAGGATGCAGGTATCCTCTTCGCACCAGGTAAGGCAGTTAACGCTGGTGGTGTAGCAACTTCAGGTCTTGAGATGACACAGAACTGTATGCACATTTCATGGGCAGGTGAGGAGGTAGACGAGAAGCTCCACTTCATCATGAAGTCTATCCACGAGGCTTGCGTGAAGTTCGGTACACAGGCTGACGGCACAGTTAACTACGTTAAGGGTGCTAACATCGCCGGCTTCATGAAGGTGGCACAGGCTATGCTTGAGCAGGGTATCATCTAATATCTTTTCGATTTTAGAGGGCACCTTTGGTCCTTCACAAACAAATCCCCACGGGCTGTACGTAGGTACTATCCCGCGGGGATTTTTTATTGCGAAAAACCAAATATGCTCCACTAAAATCAAAAATAATCAAACACCTCAACGCAAGGCTTTCTCATGTCAGCGCCGCTACTACGCCACTCTGACATGAAAGACATACAACAATAGAGACCTAACTCCATTCACAGACAAATCCCCACGGGCTGTACGTAGGTACTATCCCGCGGGGATTTTTTTATTACGAAAAACCAAATATGCTCCACTAAAATCAAAAATAATCAATCACCTTAACTCAAGGGTTTCTCATGTCAGCGCCACAACTGCACCACTCTGACATGAAAGACATACAACAATAGAGACCTAAACAAATCCCCACGGGCTGTACGTAGGTACTATCCCGAGGGGATTTTTTATTGCGAAAAACCAAATATGCTCCACTAAAATCAAAAATAATCAATCACCTCAACGCAGGGCTTTCTCATGTCAGCGCCACTACTACGCCACTCTGACATGAAAGAGAGGGCAACGTACGCCTATTCATTCATATCCACAACAGCACCACAATAACATTAACGTGAGGCACAGCCTCTAAAGATAGAGTCCGAATGGAATAATATCCATTCGGACTCTTATTGTTAGGCACAAATGCCACTCTACAACAAGTTTGCAAAGCCCATAAAGGCCATAGCCAATAGACCAGCAGTAATAAGTGCGATGGGCACACCACGCATACCCTGTGGTACATCCTCAACATCGAGGCGTTCGCGGATGCCGGCAAAGAGCACGAGGGCAAGGGCGAAGCCCAAGGCTGTAGAGACAGAGTAGATGACACCTGTGAGGAGGTCAAATTCCTTCTGTATGGTGATGATAGCAACACCGAGGACTGCACAGTTTGTGGTGATAAGAGGCAGGAAGATACCGAGAGCCTGATAGAGGGCTGGCGACACCTTCTTAAGGACAATCTCCACCATCTGCACGAGGGCGGCAATGACAAGGATGAAGGCTATGGTCTGCATATATCCTATGCCAAATGGGTTGAGGACATATGTCTGCAAGCACCATGTAACAACAGACGATAGTGCCATGACGAAGGTTACGGCCATACCCATACCCAGCGATGTCTCCACCTTTGACGACACGCCGAGGAAGGGACATATACCGAGGAACTGCGAGAGCACGACGTTGTTAACGAAGATAGCGCCGATAACGATGGCGAAGAGTGTCACAACAGGCATTGTGATGTTGCCCGTAGCGAAGCCTTCGAGAACCTCGGCAGATATATTCTCACCTATTAGTATATTAAATGAACTCATAGTATACTCTATCTTTTAGCAATTTTATTAAACAAGACCATAAGGTATCCGAGGACGATGAAGCCACCAGGAGCAAGGATGAAGAGCAGGGGCATCACGCCGTCGGCAAAGGTGAAGCCGAAGATTGAGCCCATACCCAGCACCTCACGCACAGCACCCACAGCGGTGAGTGCGAGTGTGAAGCCCAGGCCTATGCCTATGCCGTCGAGAGCCGAGTCTATAACATTATTCTTCGAGGCGAAGGCCTCTGCGCGACCAAGGATTACGCAGTTAACAACGATAAGGGGGATGAATACACCCAACGAGGCGTACAACGATGGCACATACGCCTGCATGAGCATCTCGATGATTGTAACAAAGGATGCTATGACGACGATAAATGCTGGGATACGAACCTTATCGGGTACAAGGCTCTTAATAAGCGAGATAGATATATTTGACATGATGAGCACCACCATAGTAGCGACACCCATACCCATACCATTTATCGCCGAGGATGTTACACCCAACGTGGGACACATACCAAGCACAAGGGCAAATGTAGGGTTCTCCTTGAGGATACCCTTGCTTATAATCTGCAACTTACTCATTATCTACATCTCCTTTCTGGGCCTCTGGCTCCTCGTTATAACTATCATCGTGGGCAACAGATGCACCCGATGGTGCTGCCTCGATAGCCTCCTCATCCATATTGAGCTGTCCTGTAGCCCATAGATAACCGGCATATGCCGTCTCCACAGCATTTACATATGCCATAGATGATATCGTAGAGCCTGTGAGGGCATCAAACGTAGCATCCTTATCCTTCTTTGTGACGTTGAACACCACGGTAGACATATCGCGACCCACGATGCTGCGGATGAGGCTGTTATCCTCCCTCTCCATGTTAGCACCGAGGCCTGGAGTCTCCTTCTGCGACAACACCTCGATGTCGCAAACAGAGGTTACACCCTCCCTCTCCACGAAGCCGACCATGAGGTATATGCGGTCAGAATATCCACTCTTAAGGATGCTTGGTGCCTCCACGGCGTAGCCCACGATGCTGTCATCAGCCTTCGACACTACGGTGCTCACCGTGATGTTGAAGTCACCGATGGTGCGTGTGGTGTCGCGCGACACATAAGCCTGGCTATCATCAACGCCCACGACCTTGAACTTTGCGGCATTCTTTGCATTTATCTTACTCTGCTCGATAGCATCCTTTGTCATGTTGTTGACAACAGCCACGAGGAGTGCTGTGATGACAGTGATGCCACATAGCACCACAACCATATTTCTCAATGTACTCTTCATACTCTACATCGTCGATTATTTAGTGCCGAAGCGCTTGGGGCGGCAATATTTATTAATAAGAGGTGTCGCAGCATTCATGATGAATATGGCGAACGACATACCCTCGGGATAGCTACCCCACAGACGTATAATCATGGTGATAAGACCTATGCCCACACCAAAGATTATCATTCCCTTATGCGTCATAGGAGATGTAGAGTAGTCGGTAGCCATGAATATAGCACCGAGCAACGCACCACCAGCAAGGATGTGGAACAAGGGGAACTCATATATCATAGCACCGCCATATGTAGCACCCACGCATGCCGCGAAGATGGCCATGGTGCCGAGCACCGCAACAGGGATATGCCATGATATAACCCTACGACAGATGAGGTATAGACCACCGAGGATGAGGGCCAACGAGCCAATCTCACCCAGCGAGCCATTCATATGTCCGCCGAGCATCTGCAGAAAGTCGATGTTGTTGATGGTCTCGGGAGCATACTTAACACTCTCGAGGAGTGTAGAGCCCGAGAGGGCATCAGGCACGCCTGTTGTCCAGTCTATCATCTGCTTTGGGTAGGCTATGAGCAGGAAGATACGACCTGTGAGGGCGGGGTTAAAGGGGTTACAGCCCAAGCCACCGAAGGTCATCTTACCGATGCCTATAGCCACAAGAGCACCTATGATGACAATCCACCATGGAATACCCACAGGGAGGTTGAAGGCCAGAAGGAGGCCAGTGACAATTGCCGAGAGGTCGCCAATTGTAGAACGGCGCTTAAGCAAGAAGCGGGCGATGAGATACTCGAAAGCCACGCAGCTAACCACCGAGATAGCCGTTACGAGGAGTGCACGCCAGCCCAACACATATATTGAGACTGCCAATGCGGGGAGTAGTGCCAGCACCACATCGGCCATGATACGGCGCGTATTCTCACCGCCATGGATATGTGGCGAGGGTGCTGCAAAAAGTCTGGTTGCCATATAATATTCTCTTTCTTTTATTTTCCGTTTACGTGGGGTGCTACTACTTCTTATTATTCGCAGCCGCGCGTGCGCGTATGTTCGACATCACCATCTGCTTGCCGATGCGTATGTAGTCGAGCAGCGGGAGGTTCGAAGGACAGCTGTATGAGCAGCAGCCACACTCGATACACTCGGCATTGTAGTGCTCCTCTGAATCATCCCATCGCTGAAGCTTCGCGAGGCGTGACAGCAGGTATGGCTCGAGACCCATAGGGCATGCCGCTACGCACTTCGCGCACTTTATGCAGGCAAGCTCCTTGCCACGTGGCGCCTCGCTGCCAGAGAGCACTGTGATACCCGAGCAACCCTTGATGAAGGGGGCGGTGACATCTACAACGGCACGTCCCATCATTGGGCCACCATTGAGAAGCTTAACATCGCCATCGGGCAGACCTCCTGCAAGGGCAAGGACACTCTCGGCAGAGGTGCCGAAGCGCACCATGAAGTTATGTGTGCTCTTAAGTTCCTTACCTGTGATTGTCACAACACGTTCTATGAGAGGCTTATTCTTCTGCACAGCCTCATATACAGCAATGGCGGTAGATACGTTACATACTACAGCGCCCACAGATATAGGGAGTGCTGGTGGGGGTGGCACCTGACGGCCTGTGACAGCCGCTATGAGCTGCTTCTCGCCACCCTGGGGGTAGCGCAACTGTAGAGGCATAACCTCTATGCCGGCATAGTTATCGCGCTTGATAACCTCACGTAGGTGCTCAACAGCATCGGGCTTATTATTCTCCACGCCTATGACAGCACGCTTAACGCCCACAGCACGCATGAGCACCTCGACGCCTACGAGCAGCATCTCGGCACGTTCCAGCATATTACGGTAGTCGGAGGTGAGGTATGGCTCACACTCCACACCATTGATGATGAGCACCTCGGCAGTCATGCCCTCGGGGATAGAGAGCTTGACATGTGTTGGGAACTGCGCACCACCAAGACCTACGATACCCGCCTGGCGAACCTTGGCAACAATCTCCTCGGGGGCGAGGTTACACTCGCGCTTAAGCTCTGGTGTGCGGTCTATCTCGGGCATCCACTCGTCACCCTCGCGCTTGATGACAACCATCAAGCGACGCTGGCCCTGGCCGTTAGGATAAGCATCCACGGCAGTAACAGTACCCGACACCGTGGCATGAATGTTTGCCGACACGTAACCTGCCGACTGACCTATGACCTGACCTGTGAGCACCTTATCGCCCTTCTTGACGAGTGGTGTCGAGGGAGCACCAATGTGCTGTATCATAGGTATCTTAACCTCATCTGGAAGGTCGAGCACCTCGATACTCTGATCCTTACTCCACTTCTTATTATCTGACGGATGAATACCGCCTATAGGGAATGTTCTCATACTCTTACATTACTGATTGTTTGTAGCCTCACTCTTCTCCACGTTAGGCGTAGCCTTTGGAGCCGCAGGAGTCTTTGGTTCCTTGGGCAGAGGCTCCATATTCTCGAGGTGGATAGCACCCGTTGGGCACTCATTCACACACTTACGACACAACTTACACTTATCGGGGTCGATATATGCCAAGAAGTTATCCACGGTGATAGCACCAAATGGGCACACCTTAACACACTTACCACAGCCTATGCAACCAGCCTTACATACCTTTGTCACCACCGAGCCACGGTTCTTGGAACGGCAAGCAACATATACGGCACGATTCTTTGGCCACTTCTTACGCAACTCAAAGAGTCCCTTGGGACACGCCTTGACACATGCGCCACACGCTGTACACTTATCTGGATCTACCTCCACGAGTCCTGTCTCGGGGTTTAGCTCAAGAGCTCCGAACTTACAAGCATGCACGCAGTCGCCATAGCCTATGCAACCGAAGGCACAGCCCGACTCACCCACATAGAAGGTGTTAACCACGGCACAGCTTAAGGCACCATCATAGTGGTTTACCTTGGGGCGCTTCTGGCAGCTACCGCCACAGCGCATTGTCGCAACGAGAGGTTGCTTCTCGGGTGCCGCCTTGCCGAGGTACGACGCCACGCTACCCATGACATCGGCACCCGCCACAGGGCAGTACAACGCCGATATATCGTCACGCTTAACGAGAGCCTCCGACATTGCTCTACAGCCTGCGAAGCCACAGCCACCACAGTTAGCACCAGGCAACATCTTCTCCACCTCGTCGATGCGTGGATCCTCCTCTACCTTGAAGCGCTGTGCTACGAAGTAGAGGATTATAGCCAGAAGTATTCCTAACACACCAAGTGTTACTACTGTCAATACTAAAGTATTCATCACTATTCCTTAATAATTGTAAAGTGTATCTCTCTTTCGAATATATTACGCATAGCATATAGCACCACGTAGTATACCACCACCGATGCTATGGCTATTAATGCCGCAGGGCCATCCGCCACACCACAAAGCTTGCTTACGAAGAGTGCCACAAGGAGTGCCACAAGGGGGAATATATATCCCCACAGAACAGATGAGAAGCCCATTGAGGGCTTCATAAGTGCCACGATGACACTCTCACCTACGCCATACTGCTGGGCATAAGGCGTGGTGACAACTATAGTGCGCTGCCTACCCTTCTCGCCGCACACGCCACGTGCGTGACATCCGCCACAAGCCGTCTGCTGCTCCACGACGACCATCACCTTGTCGCCTTCAACAGACTCCACCCTGCCTCTATGCTGTATTGTATGAGCCATGCCTCGCGTTAGTCGCAGTAGTGATTTACAAGGGGCATGAGCCACTCATGACCGAAGGCACATGGCGACAGACGCAGCACAGGAGGGAACTGGTAACGCTTCTTCTCGTTCTCCATAACCATCTTGTGAATCTTCTCCACCACTGCCGAGTCGAAACCGGCATTGATAATCTCCTCACGATGCTGCTTCTTCTCAATCATACGGAAGAGGATGGCATCGATAACCTCATAGTGTGGCAAGAAGTCGCTATCCTTCTGGTTGGGGCGCAACTCCGATGATGGCTCCTTGTCGATGATAGCATCAGGGATGACATCACCATGTGCAGCGTTTATGTAGCGCGCAAGGTCGTATATCTCACCCTTGTAGAGGTCGCCTGTAGGGCTGAACGTACCAGCCGTATCGCCATAGAGAGTACACCAGCCGAGTGCATTCTCACTCTTATTCGAGGAGTTAAGAAGCATATATCCTGTCTTATTCTGCAATGCCATGAGCATCGTTGTGCGGATACGCGTCTGGATATTCTCCTCCGTAGCATCAAACTCTGTACCGCCAATTACGGGCTGCAGCGTGCCTACCATAGCGTTGTATGCCTCGATGATGGGCAACACGCTATACTCCACGCCGAGGTTTTCAGCAAGACGCTTGGCATCCTCCACACTGTCGTTAGGCGTGAATGGCGATGGCATGAGCAACACTCGTACATTCTCCTTACCCAGAGCACCTACAGCTATGCATGCCACAACTGCCGAGTCGATACCCCCCGAGAGACCTACGCAGGCCTTGTTGTAGCCATTCTTGTGGAAGTAGTCACGAAGACCGAGGCACGCAGCCTCATATATCATGCGAGTACGGTCGTTGTATGTGGTGAAGGGCACATCGAAAGGTGTCACATCTATCTCGGTGTCGAACACCTGAAGATCCTCCTCGAAGCTCTTGAGGAGCTTAACGAGGTGACCATCGCGGTCGAGCACACCCGAGGTACCATCGTAGACGATATCGCCAGCACCACCAACCTGGTTAATCATGACTATTGTTCTACCCTCGGCAAATGCCAATCGGCTAATCTTATCGAAGCGGCGCGTGAGGATACCCTTACCATAGCGGCGTGCATTCACCGAGATGATAACATCTACATCCTCCTCGAGATCCTCCATGCGGCTCAAGTCGTCGCCCACGATAACCTTCAGCGCCTTATCCTTAATCTTGATATTCTGGTGACCCACAGACGAACCTACGATGTAGCCCATCTCACGACGTGCAGTAACATATCGTTTGCCGATATACTCGATGTTACCCTCGTTATCGATATATGCTGCGGCACTCACGGGACCCTCCGCAGTGAGGTATGGCGTACCCACGATTGCTGCGATGCCATTGCACGACTCTGCGATACGTTCCACAGCCTCCTCGCACAACGTAAGGAATGTTGTCTTGGTGAGGAGTCCATATGCAGGTGTTCCTGACACAGCAAATTCAGCGAACACAACAAGGTCGGCACCCTGCTCCTTCGCACGCTTTATGGCAGCAATAATCTTATCGGCGTTGGTCTTGATATCACCAACCGTAAAGTTAAGTTGTGCTAATGCTATTCTCATAGTTTAAAGTTCATCTATCGCTTCACAAAACAAATACAACCAACCAAATATAGAGCTTCGACTAATCAACATGTCGCGACACATAACCTCGCGCACCGATTTAACCCGCAAACAGAGACCAAATAGAGACCATTTAGCACCCTCTATACCTATGGTATAGTTATACGGCGGCAAAGATAGTAAAAAATTGTCAATAGGCAAAGAAGAATAGTAAAAAGTGTGGCACAGAGCACCACACTTCAAAAATGACTATTTAGGCGGATAAATAGAGAGGCTGCGCGACGCCCCTAAAACGACTCGTTCATGCCCACAACAAAGTTGTAGCAGCCACGACCAAAGCCCACATCTATGCGTATCGCGGTGCTTAAACTCAAGTACCAACGTATGCCAGCACCATAGTTTGGCAGCACCTTGCGCCACGCCACACTATCGTGCTCCGACCACACAACGCCAGCACCGCCCCAGAGCACTCCAACGAGACCCTCCCAGATATGTTGTCGCACCTCGAGTTGCGTGGTAATGAGACTATTACCATTATACTGTCCAGGGTAGTAACCGCGCATTCGGCAATCATCACCGATACGCGCAAGGAGCTGCCAGGGTGTAGCCTGCGAGTGGTACTCGCCATAGACATCCAGCGCCACAAGACCACCATACCACAGCGGTTGATACCAATCCACCTGGCCCCTAAACTGCCACGACGAGGTGGTGGTGTTACCCATGAATGCTGGCCTCATAGTCGCCTCAAGCAAGAGCTCCACACCGCGGATTACGTTTATCGCCTCCGTATGCTTATGGTGCACCGCGGCAGCTATGCCCACGCCAGCACCATGGTATAGTGTCGCCCTGTCGCCCAACAGTTCGCGGGCTCTGACATCGATGTTTCTTGCATCGTCATAGCGGTAGTCGGCACATAGACCTATATCGAACACCTCGCCGATACGACGGTCATAGCGCACCTCCACCACACCTCGTTTTGCGGTGTAGCTACCCGCCATGCATGATGCCGAAGTGTCGTAGTCAAAGCCATACAAGAGTGTTGGCACAGAGGCATATGCCACACTGAATTTCAGTCTATTACGGCTATTAGCAATATAATTCACACCATCTATATCTACGCCATAAGCACCCCTCAATGATGCCATAATGCGCAGTGATAGGTTGTGTGACAGCATCTCGTTTCCATAGGTGCGGTAGCGCATATTTCCCACCGCCGAGAGGCGCAATCCTGTCTCGGCAGAGTATCCAGGACCGCCAATGATTGTGAAGTTTACGGGGCGCTGCGTAGCAATGCCCTCGGTCATGTATGTAGCCAACGACTCGGCAAAGTTATCGAAACGCTGCGAGGCTGTCGTGACACCCTTGAGTGGCGTATACTCGTAGTGTAACGTATCGGCATTAACAATCGACACCTCATCGCCTTGCGCCGATAAGGTGTCTGATATGATGATAAATAGTGCTGCGACGATGAGTCTACGCAACATGATATTTAGAGATTAGCGTTATGCTATCGCAAAGGATCTGCGGCAGCGATGAAGCGCTGCTGCTCCTCCTCCGACATCTCGCCCTTGTGTACGTAGACGAGCTCACCCGCCTTGTTTACAAGCATGATAACGAACTTATTATCGCAGTCACCAAGACGCCATGCACTGCTTATATAGTGGTCTGGGTCACAGAGGATTGTAGCGCCATTACGTGCTGTACGTGTAGCCGCAAGGTTGCGCACAAAGGCGTTAGGATATACCGCATCCTTAAGGTTTACGATACCGAAGCCCTCGATGTTTGGACCTGCAAGACGAGCCGTCTCCTCGATATAGGTGATAAAGTCATGGTTCTGGCGTGGCACCTCGGGGTCGACGTAGAAGATGATGAGGTTTTTCTCACCCCACCATGGCAAACGTGCCTTCTGTGCATCGAGGTCCTGAACCTCAACATTACGCACCTTACGTGGTAGGCTCTGCGCCTCTGCCACCACAGCCGAACATATTAGCGCCATGCAGATAATAAACAATACTCTTTTCATAGTTATTTAGCGTTACAAATTAACCGATTAAGTTGATTGCGCAGCAAAGGTAAGTAAAATATTGTTAAAATACCCATCTTTAGCCACCCATATTTGTTCTTTTATGACCAATTATGCGCAAATAGGAACAATAATTCAACCAACGTGCACTTTTGCTAAATAAAAAATATGACACTACCTGTATCTATTTATATCGTCTAAACCATCAACTGCATCAACACAATACAGAGCACCGAGCATTGCAGCGCCACCAAAGTGCAGGCTCTTAAGGTAGGCAATTTTATCAAATGTCACACCACCCAATGCGATAACCCTATCATCTATCACACCCTCCTTTGAGAGGCGTTGCAGCTCACCCTCATCAAATCCCGACCTATACCCCACCTTCGATATGCTATCAAAGATGGGGCTTATAAATAGATAGTCGTAGTCACTCTTATAACGCACCACCTCATCGAATGTGTGGCACGAACGACTCCTAAAACCGTCATATCCATCGGGCAAGCGAGTTACACTCCTATTTACATGAATACCCTTCAGAGAGAACTCATAGTATAGTTCCGAATAGTCGTGAACGATAATCCTCGCCCTATAGTCTTCATCTATGGTCGAGAGGAGTGCCCTACACTCATCCACACTCGACAGAGGCTTCCTAAAATGGATTACATCTACACCCTTATCAAGCAACCCCTTGATAATGTAGGCATCATCATCCGTGACCTTTGGTGTTGTCAGAGCAATAATTCTCATTACTTAAGTCTCTCGATGATGAGGTCAGCAACCCTCTTACCCGATAGCAACATACCGCCAAAGATAGGGCCCATACGGGGTGTGCCACTTACTGCTGAAGCAGCCATGCCACACACATAGAGACCCGGATATATCTCTTTAGTGCCATTCACAACCTCTGCCTCGCCCGATACCACATCCAACGAACGTTCTCCGATGACATCACCCGTATCTGTGGCAAGGCGTATGCCATTCTTTCGTGCCACCGTACGACACATCTCGCTATCGTGACCCGTGCCATCAATAACACACTTTGCCATGATGTTTAGTGGGTCTACGTGCATACCCTCACGAAGCACAGGTGTCCAGTTAACGACCACGCCACTAACAACATCGTTCTTGAAGACCACATCCTCCACAGAGTAGCAGTTAAAGATTGTAGCACCTGCATGAACAGCCTTATAGAGCAGTGCTGCGGTACTCTCCACGGAGTCCATAACATAGAGATTATCATCATACTGCTCGTAGTTGATATCAAACTCCTTGATAATATGGAGGGCCTCCTGCTGAACGACAATCTGGTTAAACATCATAGCGCCACCCCACATGCCACCACCCGGTGATAGCTTTCTGTCAAACTGCGCAACCTTCAATCCCGCCTTCGCAAGATAGTATGCGGCAACAATACCCGATGGGCCACCACCTACGATGGCTACATCCAAATCCAAATTCCTCTCTAACTTCTCGAAATAAGTAGAGATAATACCGTGTGATACATTTCTTTCAATCATAATATATTCTATTTATTGTTATGGGTTTTATGCTGTGTTATAATCTCTGCCACCGCGCGCATCTCTTTCACAGGCTCCTCTGCATTTATTATACTGCCACTGATGGCAATACCATCAACACCGCACGCCATGAGTTGCGAAATATCAGCCTTGCCAATACCGCCAATGGCAATAAGCGGTATCTCTATATCCTGCTCACGCATCTTGCCTATCACCTCACGGTAGCCATCGACACCAAGTATAGGGGCAAGATTTTGCTTCGTTGTAGTGTAACGAAATGGCCCACAACCGAAGTAGTCGGGAGCGCCATGCAGATATGTGGCAACATCCTCAAAGGTATTTATCGTGCCTCCGATGATTGCCTCCGCACCAAGGATATCTCGCGCCTGGGCTATGGGCATATCCCCCTTACCGAGGTGCACACCATCAGCACCTATCCTCTTGGCGAGTAGAACATTGTCATCTATTATGAAGGTGGCACCATACTCCCTACACATCCTCTGCACCGTGATGGCTGTCTCCTCCAACAGAGCCTCACTCGCACCCTTCATGCGCAGTTGAATCCACCTACAACCACCCTCCAGGGCCATTCGTGCAGAGTCGACATAGGAGTAGTAGGCATTGCAGTGTGTGATAAACTGCAACTTATAGTTCGTGCTCTTCATGGATTGTCATTTTTGATGGGTTAAAACCGTGGTTTACAGGGCCAATGCCGTGACCTATCGTCACATCGGCGCCACCGCGGATTGCCTCTGTCACATACCCTTTAGCCCTCTCTATCGCCTCAATCATACTGCAACCTCGCGCCATAAATGCCGCTATAGCCGACGAGAGAGTGCAACCCGTACCGTGAGTGTTACGCGTGGCAATAGTTGGGGATGTAAATATTGTGGTCTCTACTCCCGATTGAGAGTGGATGAAAAGCCTATCTCTCTTCTGCTCACCCTGCTCATGACCACCCTTAAGCAGTATCGCCTTGGCACCGCAGTCAAAGAGATATTTTGATGCCTCTAACCTCTCTTGCTGTGTTGTCACGGGGAGGTTGGTGAGGGCAACCATCTCGGGGATGTTAGGTGTGATGAGCATTGACATAGGCACGAGTCGTTGCTTGACGACATCCTGTGCCTCCAATGACAATAGACGATGTCCTGTGGATGATACGATTACAGGGTCGAGGATGATAGGAAGGGAGTAGCCGCCGAGGGCTTCAGCAACAGCCTCGACGATGTCGCGATTGGAGAGCATGCCAATCTTAACAACGCAGGGGTGCAGGTCATCCACGACAGCAACAATCTGGTCATAGACCATCTGCGGATCTATGGCTAATTGCGAATGTACGCCTTGAGTATTTTGTGCTGTGATGGCAGTGATGGCTGTTGCGCCATAGACGCCGAGTGCCGAGAGTGTTTTAAGGTCTGCATGAATACCAGCTCCGCCAGATGAGTCGGAGCCTGCTATTGACAATACTACGGGATAGCTTCTTCTAGAGTTCATACCACTATTTTTTACATTACTCTATATGCTCAAAATAGTGGTACGGCAGGTACCATTAAAGATGACTCCAAACTTCCAGCGTCAGCATTATCTGTACTGGTGCAATGTGTATAATCTCAGCCAGGGTAACCAAGCGGTATTCCCTAACACCACCATTCGAGTTCAATGCAAAGGTAACCATATTTTTTTAATATCCTATAGTTTATACTATTTTAATTGTCACCATATCCTATTTTGTCGCTTACGCTAAATGTGTTATCTTTGTTGTAGATTTACAGAACATCCCTCTAAAGAGAGACAATATATAACGTAAACCAATAATTAATTAAAATTGTATTTGTATGGATAATAAGAAGATAACACGCATACTCTTTGTCTGCCTCGGAAACATATGCCGTTCTCCGGCTGCCGAGGCCATGATGCGCCAGCTTGTTGAACGCAGTGGCATGGCAGCAAACATAGATATAGACTCGGCAGGAACATACGGAGGACATAGTGGTGAACGTAGCGACCCACGCATGCGTCGTGCCGCAGCAGCACGTGGCATAGAGATGACACATCTGGCACGCCAGGTGCGCGAGGAGGACTTCGAGAGGTTCGACATGGTAATAGCCATGGACGACAATAACTACGAGGCTCTCTTCCGTCTCGCCCCCGACCGTGCGGCACAGAGTAAGATATTCCGCTTCCGCGAGTTCCTAACAAACCACCCCGAGTGGTCATACATCCCCGACCCCTACTACGAGGGACATGAGGGCTTCGAACTTGTTCTCGACCTTCTGGAGGATGGCTGCGCAACACTCCTCGAGAGGCTACGCTAAATATATAAGAGAAGTGGACAGCCTGGCAATACGGCTGTCCACTCTCTATTTATGTAGTGGGGATGTAGCAGTACAATAACTACTTCTCCTGAACCTCCACAACAATATCCTGCATCTCCACCTCGGGATGCTTAACACCATGTGGCTTACGCACCCGTGGCTGCTCCACTCTCTCCTCCACGGCCTCCTCCTTGGCTGTTGGCCACAATGCTGGCTTAACGATGCCGAACATTAGCCACGCGATAAGGCAGGTGACAACGATGTTGAAAAGCTGCGCACCAACGAACGACCATAGCACCGTGCGGTTTTCGCGCGAGATGATATCCTTGAGGCGCGTATCCATACCTATACATACGAACGACAGCGAGAAGAAGAAGGTAGAGAATGTCTTGGCAAGCGACGTCTCCATAATCTTACCGCTACCACTAATGGTTAGCAATTCCTCGGTCTGCAGAAGGCTAAATATCGCCGAGGCGACGATGAAGCCGAGGATGAACTTGGGGAACTTCTCCCACACGATACCAAAGGATGGCACATTAGAACGCTTACTCTGGCTACGTGCCGATAGGTATAGGGCGATGAAGAATGCCACAAAGCCGATGAGCACATTCTGCGTAGCCTTAACCACGATAGCAGTATTCTCGGCAATCTGTCCAGCAGCCTCGGCAGAGGCTACGACACCCGATGTTGTATCTATAGTACCACCAATCCATGCACCAGCAATCTCCTGCTGTATATGCACATCGTCGGTAAACATTGGCACTACGATGCTGGCGAGCCATGGCATGAGGTATATCATAGGCACCACGATGATGAGCACCAACGATATTATATACGACAACTGACGCTTATCTGTGCCCGCAACACCCGCAGCGGTGATGCATGCCGACACACCACATATAGAGCAGCCACTTGCCAGTGTCATCGCCGAGGCCTGCTCCACCTTGAGCTTGCGTGCCACCCAGTAGGCAAAGAACCACACAATGGCAACAACAAGTACCGCCTGAATGAGTCCTGCAGCTCCCGACTTCATGACATCCGAGAAGAGCACCGTGGCACCGAGGCATACGACACCTATCTTAATGAAGAACTCACCCTGTATGGCTGGCTTCAGCCACTCGGGAACACGGAAGAGGTTGCGGACTATAAGGCCGAATATTACAGAGAAGAAAACCGCCTCGAAGCCGTAGAACTTCACCACCTCGAGCTTGGCAACCCACTGTGCAAGCATGGCGAGGGCAAAGATTACGATAAACGAACGCAGCAGACCATTGAGTGGTCTATCCAACAGACGGTTACCAACATACAGCAACACAAGGGCTATGACGAAGAATATACCTATGTTTAACCATGCGTTGCCAGTAAGTAGCGTATTGGGTATTGATGGGCCGCCATTGGGCAAGAGTGATGCGAGACCTGCCACTACGAGTAGCGGTATGCTCAAAAATGTAACAACCCAATCTTCTGTTTTAAACTTTTTCATACTCACAAATGTTTATCTCGCACGTCACTTTAGAACATCGCCGTGGCGAGGAGGTTTACACCGAACGAATTGCGACACTCACCCGCAATCTTATCACGCAGTGTGTAGGATGTGTTTAACTGCAGACGTAGGAACTTAAAAGGCTTATATGCAGCACCTATAGTAACCCTCTGCTCGTCCATAATCTTGAGCTCATCGTTGATGAACTCGTAGCGCGCCATGACACTCACGGGGCATGTGAAGTTATATGCCGCCATGGCATAGAAGGCACGTGTGAGGTTACCACCGAAGTCAGCCTCGGCATACTCCGAACGTGCTATCCAGTGACGCGAGTCATAGAGAGCACCCACAGCCCAGCGTGGACTCTTCATATACTTCGCATCATCATAGTTTGTCTCGGCATACATATACGAGCCTGTCACAGCGAAGCCCTTGAATGGCTTGATGATAAGACGCGCAATGAAGTCCTTCGACATGTTGTTATCCCTAATATTTATTCCCGAGCCATTGAATACACCAACATTATAGTTGATGATGCTATAGCCATCCCTCTGGATAAAGCCGCCATAAATCTGAAGACCTATGTCGCGACCTGTTGCCGCTATGCCATCATAGCGACCATTGTTACGTGCAAGATATGTTGTGATGTATGAGTAGTCGATAAACTCCACGGTTGTAGGGCCACAATTCTCATTCTCGTATGAGAACGGAATCTTAAACTGACCAAGCTCGAGGTTTAGTGCGTTGAGTGGTTTGTAGCGCACATAGAGGTCACATATCTTTGGCGAGCCAGCCATGTCTACCTGCAGGCGGTAGTCCAACCTATCCTGTGCGAAGTCGCCCGTGAGGCTCACACGCGCACGTAGTAGATAGAATGTAGAGGCCTCGTCGATGCCGCCATCATAGCGATAGCCACCCTGGAGGTAACCAGAGAGTCTCATGTGCTTATCTGCAAACTCCTTTATCTTCTCGCCCGTTGTCTGTGCATAGGTTGAGATGGCGAAGGTGAGCATCATCGCCACTAATAGAAAATGTCTAATTCTCATAGTTTCTTCTTTTCTGTTTCGGTTGCAAAGTTACTGTAATTTTGCAATTTCCGGGTTAGTATAAATACCTAAACAGCGTGACACGCAGTACTGTAGGCTTCTAATCAGCCATTAAAGTCAAGCGTCAGCTGTCTCTTGTCGTACAAATTTATTATCTCTATTCTCTGTCGTCGCGCCTGGCGCACGGTATATCCCGTGCCACTTGGTCTGCCATGCCACCACGCCACAAGGTAGTCGGCACCATCTATAAGCATATCGTTACGCTTAAGGAAGATATTATCTATGTATACCGCCGCCACATATCGTATCACCGATGCTGCAGCGAGAATTTTGAAGTAGCGTAGCTCATTCTTGCGTTTGAAGTTCGCAAAGAATAGCGGCCAGGGGACAATTGCCACAAGGCGCACATCACCATGCCCCCTCTTAAACTCCAGCACCGCCTCGGCAGCCGCAAGGTCGAAACCCTCGGCCATGCCTACACGGAACTCACGCGCACCAGCAGCATATAGCGATGCTATAGCCTCCCGGAGGGCATCACCCCCCGAGTCGTCATAGTTGCGATGTCCCGAAAAGGCGACTATGTCAGACTCCCTATTCATTCTGCAAAGATACAACAATTTATTTATTACGCACCACCATGGCGCAATGTTTGCACATTTCAGGGTGTGGAACACTTAAAATTTACGACTATGAAAAATTCATCACTATGCCTACTCTCGGCACTCGGAGGTGCCATCGTAGGTGCTGCCATCGCCGTGCTCATCACCCCACAGTCGGGTAAGGAACTACGCGAGAAGATTCGTTCATCGATAGATGATGCGGCACGCAGAATGCGCCACCACTGCGACTGTGAGGGCGAGGGTTGTCACTGCAACGACGAGGAGTAACACCTAACCTTGGACTATGATGGCACCGCTGATGTTCGTTGTTATGCTATGCGTAGCACTACTCCTGTTGAGCCTTGCACTTGTGCTCTTGCTCACAGAGCTTTTGGGCAGTATCCTCGCAGCACTCATCACCGTGGGTATGACCATGCTCCTAATATCGGGCATAATATATGTCACGTCGCTGCGAGGCACCATACGACGACTGCAGCAACGCCTAAATACGATATACGACGTCAGCACCATCATAGTCCTTGCCTACCAACGCGCCACAAGCCTCATTGCCACCATCAGCAAACTATGGCGGTAGCATGAGACTTTATTTAAACAAATTAGGGGATGTTCGCTTAAACACCCCCTTTTTCTATAGATTATATGACATGTGCTAACTAAAGAAGTTGGATAACAAGGCAACTTCTTTATCCTACATGAAGTCTTTTGCTAGTCCTCCCTCTCCCGTCTCCTTATAGATAGAGGGCAGGTCGTGACCTGTCTGCTTCATGACCTCCACAACACGGTCGAAGGATACGCGGTGGTGACCGTCGGTATACATCGAATATAGGTTGGCATCGAGGGCACGTGCTGCAGCATAGGCATTACGTTCGATGCATGGTATCTGCACAAGGCCACACACAGGGTCGCACGTCATGCCAAGGTGGTGCTCGAGACCCATCTCCGCAGCATACTCAATCTGTGCGGGTGTACCACCAAAGAGTTGGTTTGCTGCCGCAGCAGCCATAGCACACGCAACACCCACCTCACCCTGGCAGCCCACCTCGGCACCAGATATTGAGGCATTCTCCTTGACGATATTACCTATTAGGCCGGCGGTGGCAAGAGCACGACATATGCGCGTATCAGAGAACTCGCGCGTCTTCCACAGGTGGTAGAGGACTGCGGGGAGCACACCCGACGAGCCACATGTAGGTGCTGTGACGATACGACCGCCCGAAGCATTCTCCTCACTCACAGCAAGGGCATACGAGAAGATGAGGCCTCGTGACTGCAGACTCTGCTTATATCCCGATGCTCGCACATTGTAGCGCATAGCACGGCGTGGCAGGTTTAGTGGTCCTGGTATCACGCCATCAGTCTCGATGCCACGTTCCACAGCCTCGCGCATGACACGCCATATCTTGGCAAGGAATATCCATATGCCCTCACCCTCATACATCTCTACATACTCCCATAGCGTGCGACCATTATCCGTACACCACTTCAAGATATCCGTAAGGCGCGTATGAGGATATATATCGGCACTCTCGATGGGTGCCGAGTTCTCCTCGGCAAGAGCACCACCACCAACGCTATATACCGTCCAGTCATCAAGCACACTCGCGCCATCGAGAGCCTCGAAGCGCATACCATTGGGATGGAAGGGCTTAAAAACAGATGGCTCCCATATAAGTTGTACCTCGCCATGAGGTCTCAAGGTGTCGAATATAGCCTGATCGGTAAGGTGACCTCGGCCTGTTGCGGCGAGGCTTCCGTAGAGTGTCACACGGAACATCCTACAATCGGGGTTACGGTGCTGGAATATCTCTGCGGCACGTCGTGGTGCCATGGTATGGCTACTTGACGGACCCGTACCTATGCGATATAACTCACGAATACTCTTCATTATCGTCGATATTTAGTATTACACAACGCAAAGATAGTACAATTTAGATACAAGATTTCACAAATCTAATTTTTTTAAATAACTTTGTGCTCGTTGTACAGCATAAACTCTATGGCAACACTCTATTTCCACATACCCTTCTGCAGACGCATATGCACCTACTGCGACTTCTATAAGGTTGGCGCCGTGGAACTTATGCCCGCCGTGGTACGTGGCATGCACGAGGAGTTAGATATGCGCCACACATACCTCAAAGATAGGCACCTTACATCGATATATTTCGGTGGTGGCACACCCTCGCTGCTTCACCCCCACGACATAGAGTCACTCATAGAGCATGCACGTAGGCTCTACGACTGCTCCGCAGTGGAGGAGATAACCCTCGAGGCAAACCCCGACGACCTTACGGAGGAGTATGTAGAGGCTCTGGCCGCCACCTCCGTAAATCGCTTGAGCCTCGGCATACAATCCTTTGACGACGAGATACTTCGCTTCATGAATCGTCGTCATAATGCCCACGAGGCCATAGCCGCTGTGGAACGTCTGCGCAGGGCTGGCTACGACAACATATCTATCGACATAATATTTGGCATCGGGGGCTTTGACGACAATAGCCTCAAGCAGACAATACAGCGCGCCGTGGAGCTCAATGTGGAGCATATCTCGGCCTATCACCTAACCATAGAGGAGGGTACACGTCTCGGCCTTATGACACGTCGTGGCGAGTATAGGCCCATCAGCGAGGAGCAGTCCGAGGCAGACTATGCCTTCGTTGAGGAGAGCCTCATGGCGGCGGGATATGAGCACTACGAGGTCTCAAACTACGCCCGCGAGGGGTATCGTGCGAAGCACAACTCCGCCTACTGGACAGGTGTCGAGTACCTCGGCATCGGCCCTGGGGCTCACTCCTTCAGTGGCGACGACAGACGCTGGTGCACATCCACAGCACGCGACTATGCCGATAAAAAGATTCTGTTCGAGTCGGAGAGTCTCACACCCCGCGACCACCTCAACGAGTATGTCATGACCTCGCTACGCAGAGCCGAGGGCATAGACCTCGACTTCATCACTCAACGCTATGGCCTTGCTGAAGCACAACGCATAGAGGCCTCGGCAGAGATGTGGCTTAAGCTCGGGACACTCTCTCGCCATGACAACAGACTCTCTCTGCCCACCTCCAAGTTCCTACTCTCGGATGCTGTCATAGAGTCACTTTTTGCATAAAGTTGCATATTCTTTTGGCATTTCGAAAATAAATTCATAACTTTACTCTGTAAAACCCCCATATATTTTAATTACGCCGCACGGCATATTCACATCTATGTGATTATCAGCATGTTGCAGCGTATGGCGCTATATATACATAGAAACGTAAATTCTAATAAATATTAAGAGCATTATGTCAGGACTTAAATTCGACAAGCGTGAGCTGGGCAACTTGGAGTACGCCCTCGACAGAGAGGTGCTTGCCACAGATCGTCGTGGCGGTTATATGAGTACCACCATTGTTGGCTGCAATACACGCAAGTATCACGGTTTGATGGTTGCGCCCATCGACCAGAGTGACCGCACATATGTGTTGCTCTCATCTCTCGACGAGACCGTCGTACAGCACGAGCAGTCGTTCAACCTCGCGCTACACCGTTATGAGGGTACATATGAGCCTCGTGGCCACAAGTATATCACAGACTTCGAGTATACCCCAACACCTACAATCACATATCGTGTGGGTGGCGTGATACTTAAGAAAGAACTGCTGTGGATACACAACCGCACGCAGCTGATGATACGCTACACACTTGTGGATGCACACTCCGAGACAACACTACGCCTACGTCCTCTGCTCGCCTTCCGCGATAAGCATGCGCTGTCGAAGGCAAACATGGAGGCAGATGGTCGTGCATACCCCATACCTCACGGCGTTAAGTGCCGCCTCTACGACGGCTTCCCATGGCTATACATGCAGCTAAACAAGGAGGATGCCGAGTTTATCGCAGCACCCGACTGGTACTACAACTTCGAGTACCGCAAGGAGCTGGCACGTGGCTATGAGGGTCATGAGGACCTACTCACCACAGGCTACTTCGAGTTTAAGATTCAGAAGGGCGAGAGTGTGATATTCTCTGCCGCAACAGATGCCATGGCAACACCCGAGACCATCACCACAATCTTCGAGGGTGCACATGCTCGCCGCACACATAAGATTGACTTCTTGAGCTGCCTACAGCACTCGGCACGCCAGTTTGTCATACGTCGTCCCGACAACCGCACAGAGGTTATCGCCGGCTACCCATGGTTTGGTCAATTCACACGCGACACATTCATCGCCCTACCAGGTATAACCCTCGCACAGGGTAACAAGGAGGCGTGCATGGATGCTCTCGACACCCTTGTTCGCGACATGCGCGATGGCGACTTTGCGGGCAACGGCTCGGCACTCGTGGCAGCAGATGCCCCACTATGGTTCTTCTTCACCCTCCAGCAGCTCGAGGCTCACATCAGCCAGAAGGAGCTATGGGCGAAGTATGGCGAGGCCATGAAGAGCATCCTCGAGGCATACCGCCGAGGCTTCTCGGAGGAGGTCAAGATGCACGACAATGGCCTTATATGGGCGTCAGCAGAACGTCCACTCACATGGATGGGTACTATCGTCGATGGCCAGCCACTAACACCACGTCGTGGTTATGCCGTAGAGATTCAGGCTCTGTGGTACAACGCCGTGGAGTATACCCTTGCTGTGGCAAAGAAGCAGGGCGACAAGGCCTTCGTGGCGGAGTGGAAGGAGCTACCAAAGCGCATCAAGGAGTCGTTCGTTGAGAAGTTCTGGTTGGAGGAGGAGGGATACCTCGCCGACTATGTTAACTACGACGAGGTAAACAAGTTCATACGTTCGAACATGGCTGTTGCCGTAGGTCTCAACTATAAGATGCTCGACGAGGAGAAGATTGTGCGCACGCTGCTGACAATGCACGACCACCTACACACACCACGCGGCATACGTACCCTCTCGCCACGTAACATATACTATAAGTCGAACTACAACGAGGATCAGCGTTCGCAGGACCTCGCATCACGTAACGGCTCGGCATGGGTATGGCCCCTTATGTTCATCATCCAGGCATGCTTCGACATCAACGGCGAACGCTTTGTTAATGAGGCACGTGCCATCCTTGATGCCTTTGACGATGAGCTACAGACAAAGTGCGTAGGCTCAATATCAGAACGCTTCGAGGGCGACCCACCACACAACCCACGTGGCTCAGTATCTCATGCCACATCTGTTGGTGGTCTACTCTTCATCAACCAACTTATCGAGAAGTACACACCCAAGGCACCCAAGCGCAAGGCGTGCGCCAAGAGGGCAAAGGAGGAGACTGCAGAGGAGCAGAAGCCAAAGCGCAAGTGTGTGCGTAAGAGTGTAAAGAAGTAAAACGTAAAAAAGAGATATATTATGAGAGTCTTAATGTTCGGCTGGGAGTTTCCTCCCCATATCGCTGGTGGTCTTGGCACAGCCTGCTATGGCATGACCCAGGGTCTGGCACGCAACGATGTAGAGGTCATCTTCGTGATGCCCAAGGCGTCGGGAGACGAGGACCAGAGCTTCGTAAAGGTTGTCAATGCCAGCGACATCGAGGCACACTACTGTGACTCAAGCATTGAGGGTGCTGAAGACATAATGCGCAAGATTTCGTTCATACACATCGACTCAAACATGGTGCCATACATCTCACCCGAGGAGTGGGCAACATACCGTGAGGGCTATGAACGTACAGGTAAGAAGTTTTGGGAACGTAAGGGTGATAGCTGGACACAGCGCTACACATTCTCGGGTAAGTATGGTGCCAACATCATGGAGGAGGTTGCTCGCTATGCTGTTGTTGCTGCCGAGGTGGCACGCCAGCTTGAGGGTCAATTCGATGTCATCCATGCCCACGACTGGCTGACATACTTCGCCGGTGTTGCGGCAAAGCAGGTGTCGGGCAAGCCACTTGTGGTACATATGCACGCCACCTCGTTCGACCGTTCGTCAAGCGACAACATCGACACCCGTGTCTACGAGATTGAACGTGCAGGTATGGAGGCTGCCGACATGGTCATCGCCGTATCGAACCTCACACGCAACATCGTCATCGACAAGTATCACATCGCCCCCGAGAAGGTTGTGGCAGTACACAACGCCGTACACTTTGCCGAGAACGACAACCCCGTACCCAAGCGCGGTGTCGACGACAAGATTGTCACCTTCCTCGGTCGTATCACCTTCCAGAAGGGTCCTGACTACTTCATCGAGGCGGCAGCCAAGGTACTCAGCCGTGTGCCCAACGTGCGCTTCGTGATGGCAGGCTCGGGCGACATGATGAACCACTGTATTCGTCGTGCTGCACAGCTCGGCATATCGGACCGCTTCCACTTCACAGGCTTCCTCAAGGGCGACGACGTGCAGAAGATGTTCCAGCTGTCGGATGTATATGTGATGCCTTCGGTATCGGAGCCATTCGGTATCTCGCCTCTCGAGGCTATGCGTTCCAATGTGCCCACCATCATCTCGCACCAGAGTGGTGTTGCCGAGGTCTTGGACTACGCCGTGAAGGTTAACTACTGGGATGTTGACGCCATGGCAGATGCCATCTACGGTCTTATCACATACCCTGCCTTGGCGAAGATGTTCTCGGAGAAGGGCATGGAGGAGGTTAACAACCTCAAGTGGTTCAATGCCGCCACAAAGATCAAGGATGTATACCAGCAGGCTATCGACAAGTGTAACAAATAATAAAGAATAGATATATGAAGACTGTTTGTTTCTATTTTCAGGTTCACCAGCCATGGCGTTTGAAGACATATCGCTTCTTCAACATGGGCAATGATCACAACTACCTCGATGACTTCACCAACCGCGCAATCATGCAGAAGGTTGCTCGCGAGTGCTACTTGCCAATGAACGCCCTCCTATTGAGCCTCATAGAGGAGAATAAGGGTGCCTTCAAGTGCTCATTCTCTATCACAGGCTCTGCTGTTGAGCAGTTCAAGGCCTATGCTCCCGAGGTTCTTGAGTCGTTCAAGCGCCTTGCCGATACTGGCTGCGTAGAGTTCCTTGCCGAGACATACTCACACTCCCTCTCATCACTCTTCTCTGTTGATGAGTTCAAGCAGGAGGTGAAGCTACACACACAGATGCTTAAGGAGGAGTTTGGCGTTAAGCCTACAGCCTTCCGTAATACGGAGCTCATCTACTCTGACGAGATAGCACGTGCCGTTCAGGGCATGGGCTTCAAGACTATGCTTGCCGAGGGTGCAAAGCACATCCTTGGCTGGAAGTCACCAAACTTCGTATATACAGATGCTGTGGACAACAAGCTACGTCTCTTGTTGCGCAACTATAAGCTCTCTGACGACATCGCCTTCCGCTTCTCGAATGAGGGATGGCCAGAGTGGCCACTAACGGCTGATAAGTATGCGCAGTGGGTAGCGTCGGAGACAGGTGATGTTGTTAACCTGTTCATGGACTACGAGACATTTGGTGAGCACCAGAAGGCCTCAACAGGCATCTTCGACTTCATGAAGGCGTTGCCAAAGGCTCTGCTTGCCACTGGCGAGTTGGAGTTCGCTACCGTTAGCGAGGCCACAAAGCGTCTACAGCCTGTTGCTGTGCTCCACTGTCCATATGCTATGTCGTGGGCAGATGAGGAACGCGACGTTACAGCATGGCTCGGCAATGACCTCCAGAACGAGGCATTCAGCAAGCTATATGCCTTGGCACCAAAGGTTAAGAAGGCGAAGAACAAGGACTTCGACTACGTATGGCACTTCATGCAGAACTCTGACCACTTCTACTACATGGCAACAAAGTGGTTCTCGGATGGCGACGTACACTCATACTTCAACCCATATGGTTCAGCATACGAGGCCTTCATCAACTATATGAACGTATTGTCTGACTTCGAGATTGAGCTTAACAAGCTATAGTGTCGACCATATGGCAATGCCGTGATATGCGCAGGGTGTCTACAAAATTGTGGACACCCTCGCTGTGTGTAGAGGCCTATAACAAGACTCTATTTTATTGCATCATTACTCACCCTCATCTCATCTCACACCCCCCCCCAACAAAAAAGCAGCCAGCCCCACAACAAAAAAGCAGCCACCAAATGGTAGCTGCCTTGTTGTGGACCCAGAGGGGCATGATCCCACGACCTTCGGATTATGAGTCCGCTGCTCTAACCAACTGAGCTATGGGTCCAACGTCTTCACGTTTTGTGGGTGCAAAGATAATGAAAATTTTGCAATGCGCAATAATGAGAGACTTTTTTTTGCACCTTAATAGCATAATATCTACTATTATGACCCATCTGCGACATAAAAAGTGGGAGCACAACACACCATCGAACAGCCGTGCGACCACACTAAAAGAGTCATTTCATAACAAAGTTATGATGCCACAGCTATTTTTTGGGTACATGGATTTTGCAATTGGAATTGTTTTGCTACCTTTGTGCGATTGTATACGTACGAAAGATTTAAAACCAAACAATATGAAGAAGACTTTTACTACTCTTTTCGGTGCTTCAGGCACAATCTTCACAAAGGCACTATGTGTTGTTGCGATGCTCATCAGCTTCCACAGCGCAAGCGCACAGGAGGAGAACAGCGACATCTTCAAGCTCGCCGTTGAGGCACGCTTCGACTACCTCAACCAGGCCCTCGCGGGAGATGTTGACGCCGCCTCATCAGGCTTCAAGGTGCGCTACTTCAACTTGCGCATGGATGGTCAGATTACACCACATTTCAGCTACTCATGGCGTCAGCGCTTCAACCGCGGAAACTCATTAAGCGACTTTGCGGAGAACACCGACTGGTTGACACTCACCTACAAGCCTACAGAGAGCTGGGCTATCTCGGCGGGTAAGCAGGTAGTAATGATTGGTGGCTTCGAGTACGACCGCGCACCTATCGACCTATACTTCTGCTCGGAGTATTGGAACAACGTGGCATGCTACCAGATTGGTGCAAGTGTTGCCTTCACCACACGCGACAAGAACGACACCATCCTCTTCCAGGTGTGTCAGAGCCCATATCAGAAGGCGGCACCAAACCTTATTCAAAACGACAATGGCAGCTGGGTTCCCCGCCACAACCTCCTCGCCTACAACCTCTACTGGACAACAACGGAGGACTGGTATACAGGTTTGCACTCTCTTAACCTCGTAGAGTACCAGCGCGGCAAGTACGACTTCTACATCGTCCTTGGCAACCAGTTTAAGTTTGGCGATGCTACCATACAGATTGACCTCATGGATCGTTGCACCGACATCGAGGATTTCGACAACTTCTCAATCATGGGCGAGGTGGCATACCTCTTTGGCGACTGCGTGAACCTCTTTGCAAAGGCTACATACGACACCGCATCGGAGGATTATGCACCAGGCCTATACATCCAGCCAGGCACAAGCATCTGCCGCGTGGGTGGTGGTGTTGAGTACTATCCTTTGGGTCGCCGTGGCAGCCGTGACGTTCGTCTCCATGCCGCATATGCCTATAACTTCGGCGACAACACCAACCCTGCAGGCACAGCCCTGAATAAGGGTTCATACCTCACCGTAGGTCTCACATGGCGCATCGACATAATGTCTGCGGCACGCAAGATAATACAGAAGGCATCAAACAAGTAGAATTAATCTAAAATAATAAGTAAAGAATATGGAGAACAAAGAGAAAGGCTTAAAGAGATACCTTGCGGGTTTCATCTGCCTCATCATCGTCATTGGCATCTTTGGAGGCATCGGCTCTGTGATGGGTCTTCCAAACATGCTTAACACCATCATGAAGACGGCTCACGACTTGTTGCTTAACACCGTCTTCTACCTCATGGCCATCTGCGTTATCACAGGTGCTCTCGGCCGCATCTTCGTTGAGTTCGGCGTAGTAAACCTCTTGGAGCGCATCTTGCGCCCTCTTATGAAACCACTCTTCAACCTTCCTGGCGTAGCATCACTTGGCGCCGTGATGACATTCCTCTCTGACAACCCAGCCATCATCTCGTTGGCAAAGGATAAGCGTTTTGGCTCATACTTCCGTAAGTTCCAGCTCATCTCGCTTACCAACTTCGGTACTGCCTTCGGTATGGGTCTTATCGTCATCGTCTTCATGATATCGCAGGGTTACTTCGTGGAGCCATTTATCGGTCTGTTGGGTGCCTTCATCGGCTGTATATGCTCAACACGCATCATGCAGCGCTTCATCGTCAAGCAGTACCCCGAGTTCAAGGAGGAGTTCGCAGCAGTAGTTAGCGAGGAGGACCAGAAGACAAACGAGGAGTTCAAGGAGACATCTATGTTTACACGCATCCTCAACTCATTGCTCGACGGTGGTAAGACAGGTGTTGACGTAGGTATGTCTATCATCCCCGGCGTGCTCATCATCTCTACACTTGTGATGTTGCTCACCTTCACAGCTGGTGACAATGGCGTGTATGATGGTGCCGCATATGAGGGTGTCGGTTTCTTGCCATGGTTATTCGGCAAGATTAACTTCATCTTCGACTGGTTGTTCGGCTTCGAGCACCCAGCACTCATGGCCTTCCCTATCACATCACTCGGTGCTGTGGGTGCAGCGTTGAGCCTTGTTCCCGAGTTCTCGGCACAGAACATCGTCAACGGTAACGCCATCGCAGTATTTACTGCCATCGGTATGTGCTGGAGTGGTTACTTGAGCACTCACACAGCAATGCTCGATGCTCTTGGCTACCGTAAGCTCACATCAAAGGCTATTATTTCGCACACCATAGGTGGTCTTGTTGCTGGTATCTCGGCACACTGGCTCTTCGTGCTCTACACCTTGGCCTTCGGCACACCTACAACCTTTGATGGTGGTGCCGACCGCTATACTACCGCATCGCCTATCGTCATCGAGATAGTTAGCGAGAACCAGGTACGCCTCGGCGACCGCATCTTCACAGATGAGGCTGGCGACACTCCCGAGCAGGAGGGCTCTTTGGCACATGTCATCGAGGGCATGCTCCTCGTTGAGCACGACAAGCTCTCGACAATGGATGTAGATAAGATTGATGCTGCAGACCTTATCTCTGCCGACAAGCTACCTACAGAGACTCGCGAGAGCCTCCTAAATGAGGTTAAGGCGGGCTTTGCCATGTACCGTGATACCATCGCCAAGAGGATGTTCGAGGGTCGTGGCATCGACGAGCTCACCGCCGAGGAGGTTACAGCCCTCGATGAGGCTATACCATTCATTCTTAATGAAGAGGTAGTAGAAGAGGGGACAACCTCAACTGCAGAGTAACACCTATAACTTAATAGAGGGGCTGCCTGACCGAGGTTAGGCAGTCCTAATTTTTGAATCACACTATGGCAACACAAACAATACCTACACATTCATCCGCACGCATACGCCAAGTAGCAGGCGCGCTGATTATTGCCTTAAGCAACCTGCTATGGTTTGCATACTACATCAAGACAATATTCTTCGTTGACTACTATAAGCCGGGCGATGAACGCCTCATGGAGGATGCCACGTGGACTCTCGGCATAGGCGTATTCTTCATCATAGGCCTCATCCTCCTATGTACCACCGCAACAAACAAGGCAACACGCATAGCCAGCATCCTCGCTATATGCACAGCAACACTCTCCCTTATTGCTAATGCCTATGGTCAGTATAACATGTGGATCATTATCACGGAGCAGACTATGGGAGATGGGTTAATCTTCATAGGCGCAGTATTTAGCTTCATCACCACCTTCATCATCCCTGCGCTATGGATATACATCTACAGCATCATCATCAAGGGCAACAGCGACATGAGCTGTGGGGATAAGAGATGGATACACGTGCTCATCCTCACCAAGATAGGCTCATTCGCACTATACATGTACTATATTATAGCACCCTTCGTGGTATACAACGACAGCGACTATAGCTACACGCCGCCAACGCTTTTATCATGGACACTCTTGAGCTGCCTTATAATATGTGTCGCGGAGTTCCGCATGGGCATGAGCAGTGCCTTCAAGGGCAACTATAGCGATATGCCAGCAGAAGATGGTACATACTCACCTCTCAACAGATACTTCCTTGCACTACTTATCACAGTACCCATCATCGTGGCATTGTGGGTTACTATAATAAGCAATGCTGAATTCATCGAAAACATACTAAACTTTTAAGCTATGAAGAAGATATTTATTATTCATGCTATAGATAAGAGTATCTGGGGAGATAAGATAAATAGCAATAATTACTTTGCGAGCATCACCCTACTCTTCTGCACCATCTTGGGCGCTGTGCTTGGTGGCTACTCATACCTTGATAGTATGATTGACCTCAACATCAACATCTCCATAACAGCCTGCCTCTGTGGTCTTGTGACACTCGTGGGTCTCAACATCGCAGAGTCTATCATGGCGGCTACGGATGCTGACACAGCTGTACTACGATCACTACTCGTTAGTGTACTCCTCATCCTCGGCTTCGGCCTCGGCGTACTCGCCTCTGTCATAATGCTTGTCATCATAACCATCATACTTTGTATATGGTTCTTCATACTGTTCATACGTATGCTCCTCGGTGGTACACCCTCGACAGGTGGTCGTGGCAAGAGGGTTGTTCTTGATGATGGCACGGTACTCACCAACGGACAATCTGACCTGTTGGGTGGCGGCGTGAGCTATCGTGGTGACGATGGCAAGAGCTACCATAGCGACGATGGAGAGCACTTCGAACAGAGGTAGCAATAAGAGTAAAGGGATGACTAAAAAGTAAATTAGTCATCCCTTTATATGTTGGGAGAGGTTGAATAAAAAGATCTAGTTTTAGGCTTGCGAAGCCCGAAAAAGCGGAGTTTACTAATCGTAAATGAGCATTCCCGGGGCAAGCCAATTTGTTGAGAGAATAGTGCAGATACTTTGCTCGGCGAATTTCGAGGCGATGGGCTGTACTTTGGCGTACTGCCCATTGATGAGATAATTCGTTAGCGGAAGTAGATGCGCTGTTATATCAACA
>JAGCMF010000021.1 GCA_017646625.1 Alistipes sp.
CACAAAACGTGTTACTTCCACGTCATTGAACTTCGGATCCGGAAGTAGAATTCGCTTCTTTGGCTTTGCTTTTCTCATTGTTACTTGATAATTAATTAATACAATTCCTAATTTTATTTTTAATTCTTACCCTTTGCTGGGGCTGCTGTCTTACCTGCCTTTGGACGCTTTGCACCGTACTTCGAACGACGCTGACGACGACCGTCAACACCTGCTGAATCGAGGGCGCCACGTACCAAGTGGTAACGAACACCTGGGAGGTCCTTCACACGACCACCACGAACGAGCACGATTGAGTGCTCCTGCAAGTTGTGGCCCTCACCTGGGATGTAGGCGTTGACCTCCTTGCCATTAGTCAATCTTACACGTGCTACCTTACGCATCGCCGAGTTTGGCTTCTTTGGTGTAGTTGTGTACACACGAGTACAAACTCCACGGCGCTGAGGACACGCAGCGAGGGCAGGTGACTTACTCTTCTCCACCATGCTCACTCGACCGTTTCTTACTAACTGCTGAATAGTTGGCATCTTAAAAAATTTTTGTCCTTTAAATTTTTGTTAACTATTTCAATTCCCTTTTGCGAGAAATTGCCCGCAAAGATAGGCATTTTTTTTGACTTACAATATATATACACATCTTTTTCGCACTGATTTGTTGAAAACTTGCCAAAAGTCGATAGAATTTTCTTATCCTATTTTAAAAACTATAATCACCAATTTATGACATTTTCGTTATCTTATTGTCGTACTGCGTTTTACATATTTTACATCATTTCGACAGTCGGGAGTAAGGGGTCGAAAATTGACGATTTCGCATAAAGACCATATATTGGTATATTTTTCGTTTTACACTCGCATTTTAGACTACGACACAGATTTCTATGGGTAATAGTGAGTTACCCTAAAATCATGGTGGCGGTTCGAAGAGGGGGCTATGTATAGGTATATAGATGAGTTCTGATAGAGAGAGGCCGCAAAGGATGGAGAGGTGTGGCATGAGGGGCATCTACACAAGCCGACACTCCGAGAGATGAAACCACCATCCACGAATCGGCACACCCCGACCACAGAGCCATCAGATGACACATATAAAAAAGACGAGAGAGTAGCGTCTTCACAGATAGCCCTCTCTCAAAATTTAGTTAGGTTAATGAGAATTTTAGAGTTAAGTGAGCACTAAAAAAATTGGTGTGTCCATGAGAATTATTCGAGATGTAAGCTCACTAACTCCTGTTTGCGTCAGCAAAGGTACAAATAATTTTTAATTCACCAAATAAAATATGGATTTTTTTTCACTAAACTACCAATAAACTGCATATATGAATAACATGTATAGATATTTATGCACAAAAGATGTATAAGTAGCACAACAATCGTTTAGCGGGTTAGAGTGTAAGAGGCTTAAAATAAAGCAACTACGGCAGATATTGCCATTAATACATAGGCGACGGCGGCGAGGAGCATACCAACACGGAGGAAGAATAGCGGAATCATCACCGACATTGTTAGTGCGAGGGCCACGATGATGGCGGGTGAGGCGGCGGGGAGCAGTAGCAGAGTAACCACGAGCACCACGAAGAGTAGCACAAGGAGTGACCATATGCCACGTGCTGCGCCAGTGAGTGTTATACGTTCCGAGGTGTAGTATAGCAGGCTTGCCAACTGCAAGAATAGGAGCACGCCGAGGAATACGAGGCGTGGCATGGCGAGGTAGTTAGCAAGCGTAACACGGCACGAGACGAAGAGTGCCTCGTATATGGCATAACCGGCGAGTGTGAAGCTACCACCGAGGAGCCACATGACATAGCAGTAGATGAAGGTAGGCAGCAGCACACCCACGATAGCGATGATAGACTCACGCAGTGTGCCACGCACGACGATGACGATGATGGGTATAACCACAGCGATGGGCAGCAGCGATATATCGACGAGGGGCAGCATGCCGAGTGATAACATAGATGTAAAGAGCAGGTGGGCACGCATATTTGGGCCGAAGCAGTAGACGAGTCTACCGAGCATCTCGGCAAAGAGGAGTGCCACGCACAGCAGCCTGAAGTAGCCGGGTGCGAGCATCACGCCAAAGAGTGCGATGGAGGATAGTGCCACGGCAGCGAGGGTACCTGTAGCATATATTCCGAGGCGGGCAGTGGGGCGCGAGAGACGCAGCACAGCGGCAATATACATCGGCAGTACAAGAGTCAGGGCAAGACCTCGATTATTTGCAGCGAAGTTGTCGATAAGCACACCGAGAGGAGCTCCGTCACTACACCCCTCGACAATGGGGGCATGAGAGAAGCAGAAGCTGGCGACAGCAACAGCTGCGGCAGCGAAGAGCAGGAGGGTAAAGAGTCCCTCGGCAAACTTATGGCGTGCTACATCGAAAATCATAGGGTACAAAGATACAAAGAATTGGCATAACAGCACAAATAATCGCCCATAATTTGTCTCATAACACTTTTTTATATATCTTTGCGCGATTTTATATAAATATGGTATGCCATGAGGTGATGGGAGAGTGACAGTAAAGTGACTGGAGAGTGGCATGATAGAGTTGGAGATACAATAAACAAAAACATAAGGTTATGAATATTACAAGAGAACAGCGTGACGGCGGCGTATCAATCGTTAAGGTCGTTGTCAATGAGGCAGACTACGGCCAGGCCGTAGAGAAGCAGTTGCGTGAGTACAAGCGCAAGGCAAATGTTCCAGGCTTCCGTCCTGGCATGGTACCTATGGGCATCGTTAAGAAGATGTACGGTAAGCACGTAGTAGCAGAGCAGGCATACCACCTCGCATCTACATCAGTATTTGAGCACCTCCAGAAGGAGAACATCGACTACGTAGGTGACATCATCCCATCAGAGGAGCAGGGCGCCTTCGACTTCGAGAACAACACAGAGTTCGAGTTCGTATTCGAGTACGGTGAGGCTCCAAAGATTGATGTTGAGCTCACAGCAAAGGATAAGATTGTATACAACACCATCAAGGTAGACAAGAAGATGCACAACGACTTCCGTTCAAACTACCTCCGTCGCTACGGTCGTCTCGTAGAGGTTGAGAAGGTTGCTAACGACGAGGCGTTGAACGTGACACTCGACAATGGTGACATCCGCATCGAGGAGGCATACGTAGGCCTTATCTCAATGACCGAGGAGGAGCGCAAGGCATGGAAGAACAAGAAGGTGGGCTACAAGACTACTGTAAACATCAACGAGCTTTACAAGAAGCCAGAGCAGCGCGCAGCAGTCCTTTCAGTTAAGGAGGACGAGCTCGAGAGCATCAAGCCAGAGTTCGAGTTGGAGATTACAAAGATTCGTCGCTTCGCAGACCCAGAGCTCAACGAGGAGTTCTTCAAGATGGCATTCCCCGCTGGTAACGTAACATCAGAGGAGGAGTTCGAGAAGTTCATCGACGAGGAGATTAAGCGCGAGCTTAAGCGTGAGTGCGACTTCATGTTCGCAAACACAGTACGTAACTTCATCGTCGAGAAGGCAGGCCTCAACATGCCAGAGGAGTTCTTGAAGCGTTGGTTGTATGTCATCAACGAGGGTAAGTTCACACGCGAGGAGATAGAGAAGGACTTCGCAGCATTCCTCAAGATGTTCACATGGAACTACTTGCAGAAGCACTTCATCACAGAGGGTGAGTTGAAGGTATCACAGGAGGAGGTTAAGGCCGAGGCTATGGACTTCGCAGCAATGCAGTTCGCACAGTACGGCATGCCATCAGCTCCAGCAGATATGCTCGAGAACTTCGCAAAGCAGATCATGGAGAACAAGGAGCAGGTACAGAAGATCTACGAGAAGCTCTATGAGGAGAAGGTTGTAGAGTATGTACGCGGCAAGGTTAAGGTTACCGAGAAGGCTATCTCGGCTGACGACTTCGCAAAGCTTGCACAGGAGTTGGCATAGTCCCGACCCAGGATATAGCAATGTAAAGGATAATTCCCGGGCGACATAAGGCTCGGGAATTGTTTTATACGACCACAGCCTACGCGCACGCACGCGCGTACACATAAAATATGTAGCACTCAAAAGCGAAATATAATGAATGAATTTGATAAATATGCACGCCTACACTGCGGCATTAACTCGATGACAATGCACGACTTCCGTGCGCAGTTTGACAACTACGTATCGCCAACAATCATCGAGGAGAGACACCTCAACGTAGCAACAATGGATGTATTCTCGCGCCTGATGATGGACCGCATCATCTTCCTCGGAGCACCCATCTACGACGATGCTGCCAACATCATCCAGGCACAGCTCCTCTTCCTTGAGTCTACAAGCGCAGATAAGGATATTCAGCTATACATCAACTCACCTGGCGGCTCGGTATCTGCGGGTCTGGGTATCTACGACACCATGCAGCTGATATCGTGCGACGTGGCAACGATATGTACGGGCATGGCGGCATCTATGGGTGCCGTGCTCCTCACAGCGGGTGCTGCAGGCAAGCGTTCTGCGCTACCCCACTCACGTGTGATGATACACCAGCCCCTCGGTGGCGTTAAGGGCCAGGCATCGGACATCGAGATTACGGCACGCGAGATAGCAAAGACAAAGCGCGAGTTATACGAGATAATATCGTCACACTCGGGTGTTGCCATCGAGAAGATTGCTGCGGATGCTGACCGCGACTACTGGCTCACAGCAAGCGAGGCACAGGAGTATGGCCTCATAGACAATGTGTTGAGTCGCAGAAAGTAAAGAGTGAAGCATAGATGACACAGAAATCAAGAAAGAATATAGACCGCAAGGGTGGCGCATGCTCATTCTGCGGCACACCCGCCGAGGAGGTACCTTTGATGTTCAACGCCGGCGAGGGCATAAGCATATGCTCATCATGCATTGAGCATGGCTATAATCTGCTTGTGGAGCACAACCTCGTGGAGGGCAAGGCATCCAAGACAAAGGGCACAGCGAGCAAGTTTAAACCCCTGACGAAGGCCGACCTCATGCGTCCCGATAAGATTAAGAGCTTCCTCGACGACTATGTCATAGGTCAGGACTCGGCGAAGCGCTATATGTCTGTGGCGGTATACAACCACTACAAGCGTCTGCTTGCCAAGGGTAAGACCCAGGATGTGGAGCTCGACAAGTCGAACATCGTGCTTGTAGGACCCACAGGTACGGGTAAGACGCTTATGGCACGTACCATAGCACGTCTGCTACATGTTCCCTTCTCCATCGTCGACGCCACAGCCCTCACACAGGCGGGTTATGTGGGTGAGGATGTGGAGAGCATACTATCACGCCTACTGCAGGCTGCCGACTACGATGTTGAGGCGGCAGAACGAGGCATAATCTTCATCGACGAGATAGATAAGATTGCACGCAAGGGCGACAACCCATCTATCACGCGCGACGTATCGGGCGAGGGTGTGCAGCAGGCACTACTCAAGATTCTCGAGGGCTCGGTGGTGAACGTACCACCCCAGGGAGGCCGTAAGCACCCCGACCAGAAGTATATCCAGGTGGATACATCGAACATACTCTTCATCTGCGGTGGTGCCTTCGACGGCATAGACAAGAAGATTGCCAACCGTCTAAACACCAACGCCATAGGCTATGGCACATCGTTGAGCCAGCGTATCGACGAACGCAACATCATGAAGTATATACAGCCCCAGGACCTCCGCGCCTTTGGTCTCATACCCGAACTTATAGGTCGTCTTCCGGTGCTCACCTTCATGGAGCCATTGGAACGTGAGGCGTTGCGCTCGATACTCACAGAGCCAAAGAACTCTATAATACGTCAGTACCAGACACTCATGTCGCTTGATGACATTGTCCTCACATTCGACGACGAGGTTCTCGACTACATCGTTGACAAGGCGTTAGAGTTCAAGCTCGGTGCACGTGGCCTACGATCTATCTGCGAGTCGATAATGATGGATGTGATGTTCGACATGTCGGCTGACGAGAGTGGCAACATGCACATCACCCTCGACTATGCCAAGTCGAAGATTGAGAAGATAGCATAACGACAACAATACTAAAAAAGATGGGCGTGTCCAACAAGTTGCGGACACGCCCTTTTAGTGTGCGTATAAGGCTTACTTTATAGCATCAACATGTATACTAAAACACCCGCAGCATAGCCCAACAACACGATAGGGGTAAGGCGCTTGAGGTAGTAGCCGAAAGATATCTTCTCCATACCCATCACTGTAACACCCGATGCGGAGCCTATGATAAGGATGCTACCACCTGTCACGGCACAGAAGGCGAGGAGTGTCCAGAATGAGCTATCGGCAGCAAAGGCACCAACAGCCTCTATAGGGTACATACCCATAGTCGCAGAGACGAGGGCCACATTGTCGAGGAATGACGATAGGATACCCAGCACAACGGCTATCATATTCTCATTAGCGAAGGTGTCGCTTAAGAAGTTTGCCAAGATGGCAAGCTCGCCGGTGACGATGAGTGCCTGCACGGACATGAGGATGCCGAGGAAGAAGAATACGGTGCTTATATCTACACGTGTGAGTGTGCGGTGCACGCGCAAGTTCTGCAACTCATCATCTTCAGACTCGGCATAGCGGCGGTCGGTGATGACCCACAATGCAACAAGTCCGAGAAGGATGCCCATGAATGGTGGGAGCTCGATAAGCGACTGTAGCACAGGCACCATAGCCAATGAGCCGAGACCTATCCAGAGCACTCTCTTGCGTAGCTTGGGGCTAACCTTGCTATTAGCATCATTCGCCGCCAAAGGCTCCACAACACCCTCCTTGGGGAGCATGAATGTTGCGATGGTGAGGGGCACGAGGAGCATCACGAGGGATGGTATGATGAGGTGTGTAAACTGATGTACGGCACTGACATTGCCACCTGTCCAGAGGAGCAACGTGGTGACATCGCCGATAGGTGAGCATGAGCCACCAGCATTTGCCGCCACGATTATCATGCAGCTGAAGAGCAGACGTGTGGCACGTTCGGGGATGAGCTTACGGGCGATGGCTATAAGGACAATCACGGTTGCGAGGTTACCAAGCAATATAGACATGAAGAATGTTATGAAGCTCAATATCCACAACAACTTACGCTGACGGTTGGTGGTTATAGACTGCGATATTATGCCAAAGCCACCATGGCTGTCGACGATGTCGACGATGGCCATAGAGCCGAGCACAAAGAAGAGTGTTGTTGCCACATCACCAAGGCCCAGCACAAGGCGTTTCTCAACGAAGGCGAAGGCGAGTTCGTGTGTAGACATCTCTGCGAGCTGCGGGAAGCCTGCCATGAACTCCGCGATGTGTGTCGGAGGACTTATCACAAAGAACTGCTCGGCATTGAGCAGGAAGATGAGCCATAGGATTATAGACATACCTACGGCTGTTGCTGCCTTGTTTACTCTAATCACATCCTCAAAGGCGATGGCCAATATGCCGAGGATAAAGACTACAGGCATGAGATAGTAAAAGAACATACTCAAAGAGTTTATGGGTTAATAATAACTATTCTACAATACAAATGTATGAAAAAATATTAAATATAGAGGTGTTAGCAGCGATTTATAAGATATATATTCAACTTTTTTGCGTAACTTTGTGGCGTACTATGGAATATTTAAAACTTAACAACATATGAATATCGAACTCTCTGAACAGGAACAGTTACGTCGTCAGTCGCTAAATGCGCTACGCGAACTCGGCATCAATCCCTATCCGGCAGCACGCTACGAGGTTACGGCAACAGCACGTGAGATTGCCGAGAACTTCGACCCCGAGAAGGGCAACTATCAGCAGGTATCTATCGCTGGTCGTATCATGAGCCGCCGCATCATGGGCTCGGCATCATTCTTCGAGCTTCAGGACTCTACAGGACGTATCCAGGTCTATATCCGTCGTGACGATATATGCCCCGAGGGTGACACAACACTCTACAACACCGTCTTCAAGAAGCTCCTCGACATCGGCGACTTCATCGGCGTGGAGGGCTTCGCCTTCCATACCAACACAGGTGAGCTCTCTGTACACTGCCAGAAGTTTACAGTGCTCTCAAAGTCGGTACGCCCACTCCCTGTCGTTAAGCAGAAGGATGGTCAGACATTCGACGCACTGACAGACCCCGAGGTGCGCTACCGCCAGCGATATCTCGACCTTGTGGTAAACCCACACGTCAAGGATACCTTCGTTAAGCGTGCCAAGATTATGCAGACCATGCGCGACTTCTTCAACGAACGTGGCTACCTCGAGGTGGAGACACCTATCCTCCAGCCTATACCTGGTGGTGCTGCAGCACGCCCATTCATCACCCACCACAACGCCCTCGACATAGACTTTTACATGCGAATAGCCACAGAGCTATACCTCAAGCGTCTTATCGTGGGTGGCTTCGACGGCGTATACGAGTTCGGTAAGAACTTCCGTAACGAGGGTATGGACCGCACGCACAACCCAGAGTTCACATGCATGGAGATATATGTAGCATACAAGGACTACATCTGGATGCAGGAGTTCACAGAGCAGATGCTCGAACGTGTTGCCCTGGCCGTAAATGGCACAACAGACGTGGTGCTCGAGGGTAAGACCATCTCGTTCAAGGCACCTTTCCGCCGCGTGACAATGACGGATGCCATCAAGGAGAAGACAGGCTACGACATCACAGGCCAGAGTGAGGAGCAGTTGCGTGAGGCATGCCAGCGTCTCAACGTCGAGATAGACGAGACAATGGGTAAGGGTAAGCTCATCGACGCCATCTTCGGCCAGTACTGCGAGGGCGACCTTGTGCAGCCTACATTCGTCACAGACTACCCTATCGAGATGTCGCCACTATGTAAGCGTCACCGCGACAACAACGACCTCACAGAACGCTTCGAGCTCTTCGTCAACGGTAAGGAGTTGTGTAACGCCTACTCGGAGCTCAACGACCCTATCGACCAGCTCGAACGCTTCGAGGAGCAGATGCGTCTGTCGGAGAAGGGTGACGACGAGGCTATGGTCATCGACATGGACTTCGTGCGTGCCTTGGAGTATGGTATGCCATCATGCTCGGGTATGGGTATCGGCATCGACCGTCTCACAATGTTCATGACAGGCGAGACATCTATCCAGGATGTTCTCTTCTTCCCAACAATGCGTCCCGAGAAGAAGGTTGTGGCAGATGCCGAGGAGGTATATACCGCTGCAGGTATCCCTGCGGAGTGGGTTGCTGTGGTGCAGAAGATGGGTTATATAACCCTCGAGTCGTTCAAGAATACCGCTACGACAGGTGGCATGAAGCTCTTCAACGACCTCTGTGGCTTCAATAAGAAGAATAAGTTGGGTCTTGCCACTGCCGAGATTAAGGCGTGGATAGAGGCTTGCAAGGAGTAATAAAGTAATAAAAGAGAGAATTATAGTATGAGAAAGAAGATTGTTGCAGGTAACTGGAAGATGAACACACTACCTGCAGAGGGTGTAGCTCTGGCACAGGGTATCGCTGCGGGCAAGGCTGATGTATGCGACTGCGTTAACTTTATCGTATGTCCTCCATTCACACACCTTCACAGCGTCATCGAGACACTCAAGGGCACAGCTATCGCTGTGGGCGCACAGGACTGCGCTACAGAGGTTAAGGGCGCATATACAGGTGAGGTTGCAGCAGAGATGATTGCTGCCCTCGGCTGTAAGTATGTCATCCTCGGACACTCTGAACGTCGCCAGTACTACGGTGAGACATCAGAGACATTGAACAAGAAGATGGCACGTGCCTACGAGAATAACCTCACACCTATCTACTGCGTTGGTGAGAACCTCGAGGAACGCGAGGCTAACCGCCACTTCGAGGTTGTTAAGGCACAGCTCGAGGAGGTGGTATTCAACCTCACAGAGGAGCAGTTCGCTAACCTCGTTATCGCCTATGAGCCTGTATGGGCTATCGGCACAGGCAAGACGGCTACGGCAGACCAGGCAGAGGAGATTCATGCATACATCCGCGAGGTGTTGCGTGGTAAGTTTGGTGCTGCGGCAGAGGAGTGCTCAATACTCTATGGTGGCTCATGCAAGCCATCAAATGCTGGCGAGATATTCTCGAAGGAGAATGTTGACGGTGGTCTTATCGGTGGTGCAGCACTCAAGGCAGAGGACTTCCTCGGCATTGGCAAGGCATTCTAAACCAACATCACACGATACAAGAAGGGGCGTTCAACGGTTGTTGAACGCCCCTAACTTAAGAGAGTGAATAAAAAGATGTAGTTTTAGGCTTGCGAAGCTCGAAAAAGCGGAGTTTACTGAACGTAAATGAGCATTTTGAGAGCAAGCGTAACGACAAAATAGACTTTTTATTCACTCTCCTTTTGTTACCTTCTGCGCAACTTAACCACATTCTCCACATGATGCGTATGTGGGAACATATCTACAGGCTGCACAGCGAGAATCTCGTACATATCGTCGAGCAGGGCGAGGTCACGAGCCTGGGTAGAGGGGTTACAGCTGACATATACCATGCGCTCGGGAGCTGCGCGCTTGATAACCTCGAGGACCCTCTCGTCGACACCAGCACGTGGTGGGTCGAGGATGATGACATCGGGGCGGCCATTGCGTGCGATGAACTCATCACTCATGACATCCTTCATGTCACCAGCATAGAAGGTGGTATTATCGATGCCGTTTATCATAGAGTTTATCTTGGCATCCTCGATAGCCTCGGGCACATACTCCACGCCCACAACCCTCTTGGCGCGGCGTGCGCAGAAGTTAGCGATGGTACCTGTGCCTGTATATAGGTCGTAGAGGATATCATCCTCCTTGAGCTCCGCGAACTCGCGAGTGACCTTATATAGCTCGTATGCCTGCTCCGAGTTTGTCTGGTAGAACGACTTGGGGCCCACCTTGAACTGCAAGCCCTCCATCTCCTCGATGATATGGTCCTTGCCAGCGAAGCATATAGGCTCTCTGTCGCCCAACGAGTCGTTCCACTTCTCGTTAATCATATATATGAGGGATGTTATCTCGGGGAATGATGCCTGGAGGTACGACATTAGTGCCTCTATACGTTCCTTGTCGTTCTCGTTGAACACCACTATTACCATCACCTCGCCTGTCGAGGCTGTGCGTATCACCATTGTGCGCATGAGACCCTCGTGGGCACGCGCATTATGAAACGAGTAGCCATTATCTATGGCATACTGCTTGGTGGCCAGACGTATGCGGTTTGAGAGGTCCACCTGTAGGTGGCACTTGTTGATGTCGAGGACCTTATCGAAGCAACCAGGGATGTGGAAGCCCACGGCGGGTGTTGCTGCGATGTCGCCACTCTGGGCTATCTCCTCGTATGTGAGCCAGCGCTTATCGGCAAACGTGAACTCCAACTTATTTCGGTACTCGCGTGTACGTGCCGAGCCCAGACATGGGCGCACCTCGGGGATGGTGAGGTGGCCTATGCGCACAAGCTGATCCTCCACCTGCTTGGTCTTCTGCTTGAGCTGCTCCTCGTATGGCAGGTTCTGCCACTTGCAACCACCACATATGCCGAAGTGCTCGCAGAAGTGCTCAACACGCAGTGGCGACATCTTAACGAAGCGCACAACGCTACCCTCCATAAATCGACGATGGTGCTTGCGTATCTGCACATCAACAACGTCGCCAGGCACGGTCATAGGCACAAAGACAACCTGGTTTTCGTGCTTGCCCATAGCCTTACCCTCGGCAGCGAGGGTAGTTATCTCAAGACCCTCAATCAAGGGGTAATCCTTTCTTCTCTTTCCCATGTAGATAGTGTTAAAAAGCCTTTGTTCTATTCTCCTCGGCATCCTTCTCCAATGCCTCATCGCCCTCCCACTCGAAGTAGTTGAAGGTCTGGCAGGCACCAAGACGGAAGCGTGTGTAGGTGATGGGTAGTCCCATAGCCACGAACTTTGTCTCGTAGGCGGTCTTCACCGACAACACCTCATCGGCATATCCCGAGCCGTAGATATCGTCATTCTGCACCTCAACATCGAGGCCGAGGCGGTCGATGACGGCTGCCGTATAGTGGTACAGATGCTTCGAGTCGGTCTTTAGGTTGATAACACCATCCTCGGTGAGCATCCTCTTATAGTCGGCAAGGAAGAGAGGCGATGTAAGGCGCTTCTTGGCACGACGGCTCTTAAGTTGTGGGTCGGGGAAGGTAATCCATATCTCCGACACCTCGCCCTCGGCAAAGAATGAACGTATGAACTCTATGCGTGTGCGCACGAAGCCTACATTCTGCATGCCACGTTCTGTCGCTGTCTTGGCACCACGCCACATACGTGCACCCTTGATGTCGATGCCTATATAGTTCTTATCGGGGTTACGTTCCGCGAGGGCCACAGTATACTCGCCACGACCACAGCCCAGCTCAAGGACAATGGGGTTATCATTGCCGAAGAACTCCTTATGCCAGTTACCCTTCAGCGGATGGTCCTTACGGAATATATCATCAAATTCGGGCTGCACGAGACACTTGAACGTAAGGTTCTCGGCGAACTTTCTCAACTTATCTTTTCCCATGGGTGTTATGTTATTCGTTAGTCTGGGGTTCGGTAATAATAAGACCTACGGAGTTTATGCCCGCCACCTGATGCTCTGGCGATAGACGGAAGGTGTAGCGGCCACGGCTGCCAAGCACCACATCACGGCGGTAGAGGAAGGTATGCTCCTCGGGACGCATATCTCCAAGGTGGGGGATATGCAGCGTGAAGGGCTCCTCGACAACCATAGAGTCGGGAGAGACGCATAGTATGCGCAGCGCCACAGAGTCGGCGACATATCCCGCGCCATAGCGCACCACCACGGCGATGTCGCGCCGTGCCAGCGTATCCTCATTGTCGTAGTAGAACTCCTCGACGCTATACCATGCCGACTGTGCCACGTCGTGCACATCGACACTACGGCCGGCACCTCCGCACGCCACACCGAGGCCTACGACCATCACAAGGGCCATGTTTACAATCCAGCGCATCATGCCTACTCGCCCTTTGTCTCGCCACCCTTACGTTCCTGACCTCGTGGTGCACCATCACGGCGGCCACCACCCTTACGACCACGGAAGTTACGATTGCGACGGTCACCTCTCTCGCCACGATCCTCACCCTCGGCACGCTGTGCCTTCTCGGGTGCCTGTGGCATCTCCTTGGCAGCCTCTGCTGCAGGCTGCTGACCACGATCCTCGCGCTGTGGGCGTGGCTGTCGTGGCTGACGGTCCTCACGCTGTGGGCGTGGCTCCTTTGCCGCCTTGGGTACTGGCGCGGGGGCTACATCTGTAGTAGCCTCCATATTTGCCTCCCTCTCCTCGGCTCTCTCCTCGCGCTTATCACCACGGCGCTTATTACGCTTATTTCGGCGCTGCTTATTATCGAAGCGTGTGATGCTATCCTCCTCGCTACGGTATGTAGGCTCGGCAACAACCTCCTTGCTGGTCTCACCTACGAGGGTCTCGGCCTTCTCGCCAGCACGGTTTATCGCAAGAATCTCGCGCACACGGCTAACGGGGAGGGTCGTCACATTTGCCATACTATTCTTGCTTGTCGAGAACGACATTGTACCCGCCAATGGATCTACCTTGAAGAGGTAGTATTCGCCCTCGAGGGTCTGCAGTGGCTCGCGCAGACGTGGTATAGAACGGCCAGCGTCGGCATATACATCGTACTCATACATGAGGCAACACTTGAGCTTCGAGCACTGGCCTGCGAGCTTCTGTGGGTTAAGCGATATCTCCTGTATGCGTGCTGCATTTGTTGTAACACTCGAGAAGCTCGACATCCACGATGAGCAGCATAGCTCACGGCCACAGGCGCCGATACCGCCAATGCGGCCAGCCTCCTGACGAGCACCAATCTGCTTCATCTCGATGCGTATATGGAAGCGTTCTGCGAAGACCTTGATGAGCTCACGGAAGTCGACACGTTCGTCGGCGATGTAGTAGAAGATGGCCTTGAGCTTATCGCCCTGGTACTCCACGTCGCCAATCTTCATATTTAGGCCCATGTCGGCAGCTATCTGTCGTGAGGCTATCATCGTCTCATGCTCCAGCGCTATGGCCTCCTGCCAGCGTTCTATGTCGTAGGGGCGTGCCTTGCGGTATATCTTCTTGAACTCGCCATTATGAGGGTTGAAGCCCACGCGACGCATCTGGCGTGCCACCATATCGCCCGTAAGCGAGATGATGCCTATGTCGTGGCCCGGCTGCGCCTCCACGGCAACAATGTCGCCACGCTTAAGATCGAGGTTATTTACATTCTGATAGTATGAACGGCGCGTATTCTTGAAACGCACCTCAAAAATATCTGTTGGGATATTATCGGGATACTCCTCCAACCAGTTGGTCTCATGAAGCTTATAGCAGCCCTCCTTGGCGATGGCATCTATCTCATCACCACAGTCGCAGAAGCAGCATCCACGGCCCATATCGGGTATATGTTTCTTATTACAACTCATTCTACGTCAATCTATATATATACATTACGGTGTAAAGATACGAAAAAAAGTGATATGTGGAACATCTCGAGGCAAAAGATTGGAGTACAACCACCTCAAAATGGACTAAAACCATATGCTGGCGCCGAGTTGTAGGCTGCGCTGGGCACCATACATAACCTCGCCAGCGAAGGGCTCTACATACGACCTGCCCGCAACGGATGACCTACGCACCCTATTTTGCTCATAACCACTATAGACGATAGCACCTCCCAGCAGGTTATAGCCCGCCACATGGAGTCTCATATATACACCACCCTTAAGACGTATACCCTTTGCCACATAGAGGTTTACGCAGAGACCATCCCTCAATCGCAACTGGCGCATGAGTGCCTCCACATCCTCCTCCGCTGCGGCATACGACAGCACCCTCGCCGTGCGCCGTGCGAACGATGGGGCGAGGTGCGCAAGAGCCCTGCACTGCGCAGAGAGTGTCACCTGCCATCCCGACATCTTAAATGCCACATCGCCATATGCCGTAAGCTGTGGTGCTCCCGTCACAAGGCCACGCACAGCCGAGAGTGAGGAGGCAAGCAGGTCGTTACTCCTATCGTCATAACTCTCTACAAGAGCATCACTGACATAGCCATAGCGGCCTATGTTGAGTGCCACACACGAGGTGAGGTACCTCTGCCACGCAACATCAACCACAGCCTCAAGGCCATAGTGCAGACGGTCTATATTCGACACCACAGCATCTACATAGACACCCGCAAGGTCGTCGTAGTAGTGCAACACATCCGTAAGGTTGTTATACGACAGCATATACACCTTTGCCGAGAGCCTCAACCTCTCATACTCAAAGCTATACATCGCCTCGGCAGCAAGGGTTGTGGCGAGGCATGCACGCCCCGTAGTGCGGTTGTTATACTGCACCTGAAGGAAGTCATCATAGCACTCTGGACTCTGGCCACGCAGCATAACCGCCACCGCCACATCATGCCCAGGAAGCGTGTAGCGCCACGAGGCAGAGAGATGGTAGGGAGTGCGCCAAATATAGGGCGAACGACCTAACGACTTACTACCAGCAAATAGCTCCTTCTCGTAGTATCCACTACGCCATGTTGTCTCCGCACCCAGCCGCGCCTCTACATCCACCGCCATGCTCGCATCAGCCCAATGAAGAGTGCCATAGAGCACTGCCGAGGCACGCGAGAGACGGTAGTCGTAGCCAAACCTATCACCTTGGTGCACAACACGATTTGGCTCAAGGAGGTTGTTATCGAGGAGGGTGGAGTATGTGGCATCATCGCGCAAGAAGTAGTCGTGGTCGACGATATGGTCGGCACCAAGCAGGTCATCCATAACCTTAAACGACCTCTCTGTCATCATCGCAAAGGTGAGGCCATAGCCCACATCGAGGGCTCCAAGGCGGCTCTCCATGCCCGCAACAACCCTGCCGTGCATATCCCTCCCAACACGCCTCTCCACAGCATACCTCGCATGGCCATCTACCTGCAACATATTCGTATGGTATAGGTCGTCCCAATCTATCTGCGTATATCGCACGTCGTCATACACCCACGCCTCGGTGATGGCACGCGCCTGTGAATCATCTGCATAGAACGAGGGCATATATCGGTAGTTATCAGGCATGGGTGTGGGAGCATCAAACCACGCGAGTGACGTGCTACCGCCACTCCTATAGCCCACATCTGCAGCCACATGCAACGTCGTCATAAGGCTCACCCTATAGCGCCACTGCGCCACAACCTCGGGGTGCAACGACGTGGCCACACGCGAGTTACGCACCTTACCACCCTGCATACCCCAGCATGGATTATAGTATACATCGCCCGTAAGTCTATATGCCTCCTCCACCGACAACTCACGAAGTCCTCTCTCCGACCACGGCAGCATGACAGCTACAGCAAGAGTGTGCCTGCCACCCTCATACGAGGCACCAAGGGCCACCTCGGCGCCACTGCTGAAGAGACCCTCGACAACGGCATCACGACCCGTGCGTAGGCGAACATAGTGGCTCAAGACCCATCCATCATCGAGTACAACACCATCCGTAGGCACCCTATACGTAGCCCTATGACTGATGCCCACATTATAGTTTTTCGTTGATAACTCACCACGCAGAGTGTTGACCTCACGGCGGGGCGCCACGCCGCCCAGACTTGTGGTACGCCAGCCACCCAGCGCACCCAGCATACGCGCAGCATCATACTCCAAGGCGAGGGCGCCGACACCATAACTCTCCTCCTCACGCCCCACACCACGCGCCTTATAGCCCAACGCCTCGAGGGTATAGCGCGGCGTAGCGGAGGGCTCATACCCTCCAACAGTATAGGTAATAGTGTCGCGTGCGAGGGTGCGCAGCAGCAGCTCCACATCGCCCGCAGGCTCGTCGTAGTACTTATATTGGCGGTAGTCATACTCTACATCCTGTGCTGCGAGGCGCACCCCACAACACAGCATGGCGACAACCACATATAACCATACTAAACGACTATGCATCATACCCTTAATATAAAAACGGTGGGACTATCCAACACTGAACAGCCCCACCCACTATCTACAACCCACAAATGGGGCTTTCTAACTACTTAAGCATTGCCTTAACCTCCTCGGCAACAGTCTTACCGTTGTAGCCGAACTTCTCGTCGAGAACCTTGAAAGGAGCCGAGTAACCGAAGTGGTCGAAGCCGTGGATATAACCAGCCTCGCCAACAAGACCGCGAAGGTTGAGTGACAAGCCAGAGGTCATACCGTAGCGTGGCAATGTGCCGAGAACCTCTGCCTGGTACTCTGCTGGCTGATCACGGAAGAGACCCTCACTTGGGATAGATACCACGCGAGTGCCGATGCCCTCCTGTGCCAAGAGCTCCGCACCCTCGATGAGTGTCGACACCTCCGAGCCAGTGGCGATAAGTGTAGCCTTGGCATCGGGAGCCTCGAATACTACATAACCACCACGTGCTGCCTGCATAGCCTCCTCACGGCGTGATGCACCATTGAGGGCTGGCAACGACTTGATATTCTGGCGCGATAGGATGAGGGCCACAGGGCGCTTCTCCTCCAACGCCATCTTCCATGCTGCAACAGTCTCTTCAGAGTCCGCAGGGCGCAACACGAGCATAGAACGCTGACCAGAGTGGTTGCGTACATGCTCCATGAGACGAATCTGAATCTCATGCTCCACAGGCTCGTGCGTAGGACCATCCTCACCAACACGGAATGAGTCGTGTGTCCAGATATATACCACATGCTGGTTCATCAGAGCAGAGAGACGTACCGCAGGCTTCATATAGTCAGAGAATACGAAGAAGGTACCACAAGCGGGGATGATACCGCCATGGAGTGCCATACCATTCATCACACATGCCATGGTGAGCTCCGCAACACCCGCCTGGAAGAAGTTACCGCTGAAGTCACCCTTGGTGAAGGCCTTGGTCTTCTTCAAGAAGCCATCTGTCTTATCCGAGTTAGAGAGGTCGGCAGACGATACGACCATATTCTCAACATGCTCCGCGAAGAAACCGAGCATATTAGCTGATGCAGCACGTGTAGCCTGGTCGGGCTTAACCTCGATTGATGAGTAGTCAATCTCGGGGAGCTTGCCAGAGTAGAAGTTATCCATCTTCTCGGCCAACGCAGGGTTCTCCTTACGCCATGCTGCCTCTGTCTCGTGCATCTGCTTTGCCCATGCGCGCAACTCCTCACGGCGCTGTGCATATACCTCCTTCGACTCCTCGAATACAGCAAATGGCTCATCGGGGTTACCTCCGAGGTTCTTGATTGTTGCCACGATGTCGGCACCAGCAGCAGTAAGTGGCTGACCGTGTGTCGATACCTGGTTCTCGAAGCTTGTGCCATCGGCCTTACGAGCACCATAGCCCATGATGGTCTTACCGATGATAAGCGTAGGACGTTCTGTCTCGGCATTAGCAGCCTTCAACGCAGCACGTATCTCGTCGATAGACTGACCGTTAACAGTGATTACATTCCAGTTCCAAGCCTTATACTTCATCTCGATATCCTCGGTATCAACCTCGTCGCACTTTGTCGAGAGCTGGATGTTGTTCGAGTCGTAGTACATGATGAAGTTAGAGAGGCCGAGGTGACCAGCGATACGGCCAACACCCTGCGATATCTCCTCCTGCACGGCACCATCCGAGATGAAGGCATATGTCTTATGTGCCATCCACTCGCCGAAACGCGCAACCATGAAGCGTTCAGCGATGGCAGCACCAAGAGCCATAGCGTGACCCTGACCGAGAGGTCCTGATGTGTTCTCCACGCCACGAAGAACATCTACCTCGGGGTGACCAGGTGTTACACTCTCCCACTGACGCAACGACTGCAAATCCTCGGTGGTGTAGTTACCAGCCAACGAGAGCACAGCATAGAGCATAGGCGACATATGACCTGGATCGAGGAACATACGATCACGATGTGGGTAGGCCATGTTGTCGGGATCATAGCGCAAAAACTCGGTGTAGAGTACGTTGATGAAGTCAGCACCACCCATAGCACCACCAGGGTGACCAGACTTTGCCTTTTCTACCATCGAGGCAGCCAAGATACGAATGTTATCCGCTGCACGCTGAAGTTTATTATTCTCCATAATAGCGATTTAATTTTTTTTATGTTGTTCGTGTTAATCTCAAACCACAGGTGGAGATATACCCACCTCCATACATCATACAAAGATAACAAAACTTTTGCAATGATAGCGACACATGAGCATCTTTTTTATCGAAAAAAGCCTACCAACACTCTTTTCGCACCTCACAACCACCTTTTACCTCCGACCAACACCCCTACTCCTCGCATCAAAGTGCAAAAAATGGCACGCTATATGTTAATATTTTCTAAATATTAAGCACCAACGATTAAAAAAAATCTTAACTTTGCAACGATAACACGTAAACTAATCAACAAAAACAATATAGTTATGTTTGCTATTGACAATTACAACTTCACAGGTAAGCGCGCTATCATCCGCGTAGACTTCAACGTGCCCCTAAATGCAGAGGGTAAGGTTACTGACGACACACGTATACGTGCCGCAATACCTACAATCAAGAGGGTGTTGGCTGGCGGTGGTGCCGTAATCCTAATGTCGCACCTCGGTCGCCCAAAGAAGAACCCCGATGCGAAGTACTCATTGGAGCAGATAATCTACGCCATAGAGGAACGCCTCGGCGTAAAGGTGATGTTTGCTGGCGACTGCATGGGCCAGCAGGCTGCCGACATGGCAGCAAACCTCAAGCCTGGTGAGGTGATGATGCTCGAGAACCTACGCTTCTATGCCGAGGAGGAGGGTAAGCCACGTGGCCTTGCCGAGGATACCTCGGAGGAGGAGAAGAAGGCAGCAAAGAGTGCCGTTAAGGAGTCACAGAAGGAGTTCGTTAAGCGTCTCGCCTCATATGCTGACTGCTACATTAACGACGCCTTCGGCACAGCACACCGTGCGCACGCCTCTACAGCTCTCATCGCCGACTACTTCCCCCAGGACAAGATGTTCGGCTACGTCATGGAGAATGAGCTTAAGGCTATCGACGGCGTCATGGAGAACCCTGCACGCCCCTTCTGCGCTATCATCGGCGGCTCAAAGGTATCTACAAAGATTACCATCATCGAGAAGCTTATGGAGAAGGTTGACTCTATCATCATCGGTGGCGGCATGACATACACCTTCGCGGGTGCCGAGGGTGGCAAGGAGGGTAAGTCTATCTGCGAGCCCGATATGTTCCCTGTAGCCCTCGAGATCCTCAAGAAGGCCGAGGAACGTGGCATTAAGATTCTACGTTCTCCCGATGCACTCATCTGCGACGACTTCTCGGAGAGTGCCAACACACAGGAGGCTCCCGCGAACAACATCCCCGACGAGTGGGAGGGTGTCGACATCGCAACAGGCGGTAAGGCGAAGTTCCGTGAGCATATCCTTGGCTGCAAGACAATACTCTGGAATGGCCCTGTAGGCGTATTCGAGATTGACAAGTTCTCTACAGGCTCACGTGCCGTGGCAGAGGCTATCGCCGAGGCAACAGAGAAGAATGGCGCATACTCACTAATCGGTGGTGGCGACTCTGTAGCCTGCGTAAACAAGTTCGGCCTCGCAGATAAGGTGTCGTACGTATCTACAGGTGGTGGCGCACTCCTCGAGTACATGGAGGGCAAGGAGCTACCAGGCGTGGCTGCTATACGTAAGTAACACCACAACAGCAAAAACTTAATAACCTATTAAATAGAGATGAAAAAACTAACTTCAATCATTGCGACAGCCCTCATGATGACCGCTTGCGCAACGAACACGGCAGACAACAAGGCCGTGCCCGCCATCGACACCAACAACTTCGATGAGACGGTAGACCTCAAGGATGACTTCTACCAGTGGGCTACTGGTGGCTGGCAGAAGAATAACCCTCTTAAGCCCGAGTACTCACGCTACGGCTCTTTCGACGTGCTCCGCGAGAATAACGAGATTCGCATCAACGAGCTCTTCGACGAGATGGCACAGTGCGAGGCAGAGTTCGGCACCGTAGAGCAGAAGATATCTGACCTCTACAAGATGGGCCTCGACGAGGAACGTCTTAACCGTGAGGGTGCAGAGCCTATCCGCGCTGCCATCACCGAGATTCTCGCAACAACAGACCGCAGCGAGCTCTTGGCATCAATACCTGCACTCCACACCGATGGCATCGGCGTATTCTTCGCCGCATATCCTGCTGCCGACCTCGAGGATAGCAACATGACTATCTTCTACATCGAGCAGGGTGGCCTCGGCATGGGTAACCGCGACTACTACATCGACGAGGCAAATGCCGAGATTAAGGCGGCATACCGCACATACCTCGAGAGAATATTCACCCTCGCAGGCGTGGAGGGCGACATCCAGAAGATGGTCGATGATGTTATCGCCATCGAGGACCGCATCGCCGAGAAGTCATGGTCTAACGTAGAGTGCCGCGACATACGCAAGGGCTACAACCCATATACCCTCGAGGCATTGTGCCAGCAGTATCCTACTGTCGACTGGAACGCATACCTCAAGGCTATGAACATCGAGGGTCTCAACAAGATTGTTGTGAGCCAGCCTTCATCATTGGCTAACATCCTCAATGTGCTCGCCACAACACCTGTTGAGGCGTTGCGAGCATATGTTGCTGCACACTACATCGACGCCGCTACAGCATACTTAAGCGAGGAGTTCGCAGTGGCATCTTTCGAGTTCTTCGGCCGCACAATGTCGGGTACACAGGAGATTCGTCCACGCTGGAAGCGCGCCATGGGCGTGCCTAACAGCATCCTCTCGGAGGCTGTTGGCCAGATGTACGTTGCCAAGTACTTCCCCGAGAGTGAGAAGGCACGCGTAGAGAGCATGGTGGCTAACATCCAGCAGGCATTCTCAAAGCACATCGAGGCTCTCGACTGGATGGGCGAGGAGACAAAGGCAAAGGCACAGGAGAAGCTCGCTGCCTTCACCGTGAAGATCGGCTACCCCGACACATGGAAGGACTACTCTACACTCGTTGTAGACCCTACAAAGTCATACTGGGAGAATGTCGTAGAGGCTAACCGCTGGTATACTGCCGACGCCATGAGTGAGGTGGGCAAGCCCGTTGACCGCGCAAAGTGGTTGATGCCTCCACAGATGGTTAACGCATACTACATGCCTACAACAAATGAGATCTGCTTCCCTGCAGCCATCCTTCAGCCTCCATTCTACAACCCTGATGCTGACGATGCTGTAAACTATGGCGCCATAGGCGTGGTTATCGCACACGAGATGACACACGGCTTCGACGACCAGGGATCACAGTTCGATAAGGTGGGTAACATGAACGACTGGTGGACAGCCGAGGATCGTGCTGCCTTCGAGGCAAAGACAAAGGTCCTCGTAGATCAGTTCAACGCCATCGAGATTCTTCCTGGCCTCTTCGCTGATGGTCAGTTCTCATTGGGCGAGAACATCGCCGACCAGGGTGGTCTACGCCTCGCATTCACAGGTCTTACTGACTATGCATGGGCAGAGGGTCGTCCAGAGGATATCGACGGCTTCACAGGCGAGCAGCGCTTCTACATCGGCTATGCTACACTCTGGGCACAGAACATCACAGACCAGGAGAAGGAACGCCTCACAAAGGTTGATGTTCACTCTCTCGGCCGCAACCGTGTAAACGCCACATTGCGTAACATACAGTCATGGTACGACGCCTTTGGCATCACAGAGGAGGATGCTATGTACCTTCCTGTTGAGGAACGCGTTATCATCTGGTAACATATCCCAAC
>JAGCMF010000022.1 GCA_017646625.1 Alistipes sp.
GCGGCCCCTAACTAAAATGCCGTCAATGGGACGTACGACAAGTACTACCCATCGACGGCATTTTTGCCGAGTGTAGCACTCGGCACCCTTCTGACAAGAAATTTCCTGTGATAAGGGGTCATTCTCGACCTCTCAATCATTCGGCTGAATGGGACATACTAAGCGGATATAGGTATTTATTTATTAATACACTGATAATCAGAATACTTTAATAGTTGATTCTAGCAAAAGATACATAGAAACATACATAAGATATAGAGTACTATCTAAATATAGTGTTCTCCAATATATATACACTAGTATATTGCTAAATAGTTGATAACTAACATATAATACAAATGTTATCATCTAGACAAAGACAAAACCAGAGTAGGATACATAATACCCTACTCTGGTTTCATTGCATGCCTATTAACATTGATTAATATTGTATCGTACAATATTAACTATGTAGAGTGCAGAAGCTCAAGACATATAGCTTCAAAGATACTATATGAAATGCGATACCTCACACCCCTTTGCTTTGTGAATAATATTTCGTATATTTGCATAAGTGTGATGAAATTATTCCTAATATGATTACTTTGGACTATCTTAGGAATTAATAATTTATAATTTCTTCAAAAACAAAGGTTTTAATATGAAAAATACAGGATACTTCATTTTTGTTATTATATGTCTTATTCCTAATTTATTATTCGCTCAGACCAATCATACTATAAGCGCGAAAAGGGTGCCTATAGTAGTATATACTCCTTTTAACTTTCATAGTTATCTTATGGATGCGTTCAATTGTGGCGAAGGTCATGATTACTATGTGGTTACAGAAAATAAAACATTTGTTCATAATAATCGAATTGGTGCGGAATATTATAAAGGGGAATATTGCACCCGACAATTAAGAGAAGCACCGATACTTAATATTTCAGATTTTAAGCACACGATTCTATCGAATGACAGTTGCTTTTTCTTTGCTCCAACACCTACCCAAAAATACAACAATGAGTATTTGGGCATAAAACGTGGCGATAGCATTTCGTTTATAGACAAGGATGGTAATGCGTATGAAACATTGGAAGAGTTGTTAACAAAGATCTATAATGCCGAATCTTTAGATGTGTTTTATGAAGCTTATTTAACAGAAATACGAAATGCACTATACCATAGAGGCACACATAATATGCTCTATCAGATATATGACGACAATCAAGCGATATCGCTATTGAAGGATAATTATGACTTTATCTATTTCTACGATCAAGATGTAGAATCGGCTATTAACAACTTTATTGATTATGTGAATTCCATTATTCATAATGAATCTATTTGCAAACAACTAAAAAAAGATCTTAAAAAACTTGTTGTTGAACGACCATGCATAGGAAATATAGAATCGTTTAATAAGGCATTTAGAGAATATGTTCTTAATAAATCAGAGGATTGCATTTACTTAATGCTTATGGATATTACTTCCACTTTGAAACACAATTTAACCGAGCATGAATATAAAATTTTCTCTAAGAGACATATAATTTACCAAAATAAGGTTATCGCATCCTATGAGTATTTGGCAAGAAAATATCAAAAGGATGTCAATAATAATGGCATTATAAGCTGGGATCCTATGTATGGCGATATTGTTAATTATATTACGAGAACTATATTATTTCCAAAGGGACAAGTATCTTGTAAAATAGAGTAAGTACAACTGTAAGCGATTTATGTAAAAATGTGTTACATTTATGTCTTACTAATATAAGATTATGTAATTTATAGCAATGTTAATAAGTGCTTGAGTGGGTTAAATTTAACTTTGGCCAAGCGCTTATATCATCAAATAGTTTTCAGTTATGAAACATGTTCTAGATATAGAACAACTTTTATCAGGGAATTACTATAAATTTTCAGACTTAGTTGGAAAGGCTGATGGTATAATGATAACTGGGAGCTATGCTACAAAATCTGCCTTAAATTATTCTGATATTGACATAATCGTTCTATCTCAACGAGTAAACTATCTTTACTCAGAGTCTATATATTATAGGAAGAAGAATATACATATTATATTTTCCCCATACTATAAATTTCAGGAGATAAAAGTAAATTAGTTGATATTAGTACTTTAATTTGACTTCGTAAGGTCCAAATCTACCTACATAGAAGCCTACATAGAAGTATAGAATCACACCTTAAAAAAGGTTTAATCGTTATATATTCTATGCCTACTAAAATCAACTAATCACCTATATAACAAAGAGTTGCCGAGATTGTTAATCCCAGCAACTCGATATACGGAACATACGCCAAGTATGTCCCATCCAGCCGAATCTCTTTATCGAGGCCAAGTCTAACCCCTTCTGACAAGAAATTGGTCTCACGATGGCGAGGTTGAAAATATTTGAGCTCTTCAATCAACGCCACCGATGGGTATCCTGTCGGTGGCATATCTGTTTTTTTAAAGACAGCGGGACAGAGACTATGCACTATCTTTTATGCCCTTTTATGACGTTTTATGCCCTTTGGTACCCGGCAACGAAAAGGGTCAGAAAGGGCAGAGACAGTGAGACACAGCGAGGTCGGGTATCAAAAATTGTCCGCCAGATCGCAATCTCCCGCTATCCCTACATTTTGCCCTCCAGGCCACCTATAATTTCTTGTTTAAGATAATTTCGTTACCTTTGTCGTCATGAAGTACGACATTGTAATATTCGACCTTGACGGCACGTTGCTAAACACTATTGGCGACCTTGCTGCCTCTGTGGACTACGTCATGCGTAGCCGCAACCTGCCAGAGCACACCGATGCCGAGTACCGACAGATGGTTGGTGGTGGCATAAAGCGTCTGGTAGAGAGAGCACTACCCGCAAGCCTCTCTGCTGACGAGGCATACGTTGAGGAGTGTGTGGCGCAGTTCCGACGCTACTACGTGGATAACATCGACAGGTACACTGTGCCCTATGAGGGTATGTGTGCTCTTCTACGACGTCTACGTAGTGAGGGTATTGCCGTGGCTGTAGCATCCAACAAGTTTCAGCATGGCACAGACCGTCTTGTGGCGAAGTTCTTTGGCGACATCGACTTTGTGGCCATCGAGGGTAATAGGGAGGGTGCTCCCCTAAAGCCCGACCCCTCCATTGTCGACAATATACTTGCAATGGCGAAGGTAGACCGTAGCAGGGCCATAATGGTTGGCGACTCTGGCATCGACATACGCACAGCCGCAGCAGCGGGCATAGATGCCATAGGTGTGGCATGGGGCTTCCGCTTTGCTGACGAGTTATATGCTGCGGGAGCCACTACGGTGGTTACAACAGCTGCGGAGCTCGAGGCGCAGCTCTTTGCCGAGGCTTAAGCGTGGCAGTAGCGGTGTACGGCATCTGCGGTGATGCGGTCGTCACTCAATATAATAAGACGTTCAACGACGTTATGTAGCTCGCGGATGTTGCCTGTCCATGGGCGCGTGGAGAGAAGCTCCACAGCCTCCACATCAATACCCTTTGTGGTTATATTATGGCGTGAGCATATCTCCTCGATGAAGTGTTCTACGAGGAGTGCTATATCCTCGCGCCTATCGCGTAGCGGTGGCACGTTTATCTCGATGACACTCAATCGGTGATATAGGTCCTCGCGGAAGTTGCCAAGGCTTATCTCATGGCGTATATCCTTATTTGTTGCAGCTACAACACGCACGTCGACGGATATATCCTTGTCGCCACCCACACGTGTTATCTTGCTCTCCTGCAGTGCGCGTAGCACCTTTGCCTGTGCCGACAGCGACATGTCGCCAATCTCATCCATGAAGAGTGTGCCACCATCGGCGAGCTCGAATTTACCTTTACGCTGCTTGACGGCCGAGGTGAACGACCCCTTCTCATGTCCAAATAACTCACTCTCGATGAGCTCTGCGGGGATAGCTGCGCAGTTGACCTCAACAAATGGGGCCTCGGCGCGTGAGCTCTTCATATGTAGCCATCGTGCCACAAGCTCTTTGCCTGTGCCATTCTCGCCAAGAACGAGTACGCGAGCATCGGATGGCGCAACGCGGCGTATCATGTTGCGCACGTGCTCTATGGCCTCCGAGTGGCCTATGATGTGCTGTGTGGCATAATTCGTGCGACGTGAGCTATTGCGCACCTGTCGTAGGCGAGGTGTGGCATCGTTTGTGGTGTCGCTGTCGAGGTTTCGCAGGTTGCCCAGGAGGCGGTTCATGTCTATGGGTGTAGATATGTAGTCTATAGCACCATGGCGCATGGCGGTGATGGCGGCATCAATGTCGGGTTTACGTGCCACGATGATTGTTGGCAGCCCCACATCCTCGAGCTCCATATCGCCATCCACGATGGCGGCATCGTAATGCCCGGAACGGCATAGCTCTGTGGCCGAGGGTATATTATCTATCTCTGTTGTAGCGTAGTTCTCAAACTGCAGTCGTTCGCGTAGAGAGTTGAGCATGCTTTTGGACCGTGAAAGAAGTAAAATTTTTGTCATAGTTTGTTTATGTAAATATTTTTTAGTTACTTTGTAGGGTTAAAGACAGCCATAGGAGGTTCATGTATCGGTGATATGTAGGGGCACAATCCATCTCCATCGGTGCAGTGGTGGCGAAGGTGCGGCTTTTATGCGAAAGGTACAAATGGTCGCAGCATAATGACCCTAAAGTGTTATGATAATGAACCACAATCGTCATACTTCTATATTGCCTCATTAAGACAACAGCATAGTGATGAAAAAAAACTATAACTACACACGCCGTAAGCTCTATCTACCGGAGTATGGTCGCCATATACACGAAATGGTCGACTCGTTGCTCGAGATAGAGGATAGGGTAGAACGTACACGCCAGGCGAAGGCCGTGATTGCAGTGATGGGTAACCTTAACCCCACGCTGCGTGATACCGAGGACTTCAAACATAAGCTCTGGGATCACCTCTTCATAATGTCAGACTTCAAGCTCGACGTGGACTCTCCATACCAGCAACCATCACGCCAAGAGCTTATGCTCGTGCCACAAAAGTTGCGCTACCCGCAGACACGCATAGCCTTCAAACACTATGGCAAGTATACGCAGCAGTTTGTGCGTGCCGTGGCTGCCGAGGCACCTAATCACATCGAGGAGATGGTGAACGTGGCACGTTACATGCGTTCGAAGAGCTACGAGTTTAACAATGAGCACCCCAATAACGAATCTATAATCCGCGACATACGCATCATGGCGGACGGTAACGAGGAGCTTGACCTTTCGGTATTGACAACCATTCGCAGTGAGTACCGCCAGCATCCTGTGCAGCGTAATGCCAAGCGCAACAATAAGCAGCAGCGCAACAATGGCCGTAATAAGGTGCAGCGTGGCGCAAAAAATCAACAACGACATAATGCACATAAGCAGTAAGACGTTATCTTTGTAGTATTGTAAATGACGAATTATAAGATGAAGAGATTTATATTCCTAACCCTAATGATGGCTGCCACGCTTACGGCATGTGGCACAAAGGAGAAGATGGAGAGTGTGACCATCTCGGGTCGTTTTGTAGGCGCAAATGTAGACTCGGTATACTTGGAACGTATCACCGACGAGATGATGATGCCTGAACGTGTTGCCGCTGTTGCTTTAGCGGATAATGGTGCCTTTAGCTTTGAGGTGGAGATGGCTGCCGAGTCATCACCACGCTTCTATCGTCTCGCCTTCCCTGCAGACCGTCGTCCTGTGACGCTTGTTGTAGCCCCTGGCGACAACATCACCCTGGAGTCTGCGGGCGATGTATTCCTCAACTATGAGGTTACAGGCTCCGAGGAGTCGGCACTCATACGTCAGTTCAACAGAGACTATTTCGGGGCGTGCGACAGATTGGCACTCATCGCCGAACGTATCGGTGGCGGTGATTCCTCGTATGATGAACGTGAGGCATACGGTGCTGCACAGGAGGCTATGCAGGCGCAGATGCGTTTTGTTGGCTCACACCAGAGTAATCTCGCATCCTTCTATGCTATGCGTCACAACATTGCCGAGCAGTACATTCCACAGCTCGACGGCATGGGTATCAACATTGTACACTACCGCGCAGTGCTCGAGGGCATACGTGGTGCATATCCCGACTCACCATATGCCGCCATCATAGAACGAGACATTGAGGAGGCGGAGGCCATTGCCGACCTTGTTAGTAGGGTAGAGGAGGCGTCGTTCCCCGATATCGAGTTACAGGATATGTACAAGGTGTCGCATAAGCTCTCTGACCTTGCAGGCAAGGTTATCATGCTCTACTTCTGGACATCGGAGAATGCATATTGCAACAACATAAATGCAGAGCTAAAGGAGCTGTATTCAAAGTATCACGATAAGGGCTTCGAGGTATATCATGTGGCGGCAGATAGAAATGAGGCGGCATGGATTGAGGCTGTGCGTCAGCAGGGACTCCCCTGGATATCGCTATTTGCGGGTAATCACCCCGAGGTCTTCACGCTGTACAACATTGCGCAGCTACCTATGGCCTATCTCATTGACCGTGAGGGTAACATGTCGATAGGAGCATTCGACATGGAGACTCTTGAGGATAAGATTCGTAGACTCCTTTAGTCTCTATGATATATTTCGCCTCCGACATACATCTTGGCTCGGGTAGTCCCGAGGTGGCACGTCGTACTGAACGTGCCTTTTGCCGTTGGTTGGATATGGTGGCACATGATGCCACGGAGATATATCTCCTTGGTGACATCTTCGACTTCTGGTTTGAGTATCGTAGGGTGGTGCCTCAAGGCTTTGTGCGCACCCTTGGTCGTCTTGCGGCACTCGCCGATAGGGGTGTGCGTATTGTTCTATATACGGGTAACCACGATATGTGGTGCTACGACTATCTTACGCGTGAGTGCTCAATAACTATTGTTAATACTCCGCAGGTGGTCAGCGTGGGTGGCCGTCGTCTGCACCTTGCCCATGGCGACAATATGAATATCTCGGGACAGCCGATGTTGCGCCTTATGAATACTATCTTCCGTTCACGTGTGGCACGCTGGCTCTTCCGCTGGCTCATACATCCCGACCTGGCACTTAAGTTTGGCGCATGGTGGAGTGGTAAGTCGCGTAAGAAGCATGGCGGCGAACGCATAACACCTGATAAGCTTGGTTATCTCATAGAATATGCCCGCAAGCATAGGACCGCGGCACAGGATGTTGAGGCCTACATCTTTGGTCATATGCACCTTACGCACCGACATCAGGAGGATGGAGGTCTCGATGTGCTCTTCATGAGTGATTGGTCTGCGGAGGAGGCATCATACGTGGCTTTAGACAACGATGGAACATTAACTATTAAAACATTCGTGATAGATGAAGCAGTATCTTAAGCTTCTGGATGACATATGTCGCCACGGTGTTGTACGTGGCGATCGTACGGGTACAGGTACGAAGGGCATCTTCGGTTATCAGATGCGCTTCGATCTAAATGAGGGCTTCCCTCTTGTAACCACCAAGCGCATATTCCTCAAGGGTATCATCTATGAGCTATTGTGGTTCCTTAAGGGTGATACTAACATAAAGTACCTTGTGGATAATGGCGTACATATCTGGGATAGCGACGCCTTCCGCTACTATAATGAGCTATGTGTTAAGCATGGTGTGCTGCCCGTAGATATGGAGACGTTCCTCGCTGCCGCAGGCATGGAGTCGCCTATAGATGGTTACCGCTTTGGTGACCTTAACAACGTATATGGCTATCAGTGGCGCAGCTGGCCTACACCCAGTGGTGAGCCAATAGACCAGATTAGGCGTGTCATAGATACAATCAAGAATAATCCTACGTCACGACGCATCATTGTCTCGGCATGGAATGTGGCAGATGTTGAGGATATGGCGTTGCCACCATGCCACACCATGTTCCAGTTCTTCGTTGCAGAGGGGCGTCTGTCATGTCAGCTATATCAGCGTAGTGGCGATGTGTTCCTCGGTGTACCCTTTAACATAGCGTCGTATGCACTCCTTACGATGATGATAGCCCGTGAGTGCGGTCTCGAGCCAGGTGAGTTTATCCACACCTTGGGCGATGCGCACCTCTATCTTAACCATCTTGACCAAGCTGCCGAGCAGTTGAGCCGTGAGCCACGTAAGCTGCCCACAATGAGACTAAACCCAAATGTGGCGTCTATCTTCGACTATAAGTATGAGGACTTCGAGCTTGAGGGTTACGACCCACACCCAACAATCAAGGCACCACTATCGTTTTAAAACTCGAACTATGGTAAGTATTATTGTTGCCGTCGCACAGAATGGCGTCATCGGAGATAAGAATGCCCTATTGTGGCATATTAAGGAGGATATGCGTTTCTTCCGCACTACAACATCTGGTCATGCTGTGATCATGGGCCGCAAGACCTTCGAGTCGTTGGGCTCAAAGCCGCTGCCCAAGCGCACAAACATTGTCATCACACGTCAGAATATAGACTTCGATGGTGCCCTTGTTGCTCACTCGTTGATGGAGGCTATAGAGCTTGCGGGTGACGATAGTGAGATATTTATTATTGGAGGCGCACAGATATATGCCGAGGCGCTAAAGTGTGCTGATAGGATATACCTCACACGTGTGGAACGTGACTATGAGGGTGATGCATCCTTCCCCGAGGTTGACTGGTCGCAGTGGCATCTTGTTGATGAGCAGCATCATGACCGTGGCGAGGAGTATGAGGGGGCATTTTCATTCTTAACCTACGATAGAAAATAAGTGATAGGTTGATGTTGCTTTGCACACCGAGATAACAAATAAGGGCTGTCCTTGTGGGACAGCCCTTTGTGTTTCCTTGCCTATTATAATGTCTTGAGGTACTCTGCAACATTGTGTGCGATGCGAGCCTCAACGTCGTCGCCCTCGGCACGTACGAACTTCTCGCCTGTGATCTGCTCGTAGAGCTCGATATAGCGTTCTGTGATGCCAGCAACAACCTCTGGTGTCATGTCGGGCACCTGCTGTCCCTCCTGACCCTGGAAGCCATTCTCCATGAGCCACTCGCGAACGAACTCCTTTGATAGCTGCTTCTGCTTCTCGCCACGTGCAAGACGATCCTCATAGCCCTCCTTGTAGAAGTAACGTGATGAGTCTGGTGTGTGAATCTCATCCATGAGGTATATTGTGCCATTCTTCTTACCGAACTCATACTTTGTGTCGACAAGTATAAGGCCCATCTTGGCAGCTATCTCTGTGCCGCGTGCGAAGATAGCACGTGTGTATGCCTCGAGCTGCTCATACTCCTCACGTGATACGAGCCCCTGTGCAATTATCTGCTCCTTTGAGATATCCTCATCATGACCCTCATCAGCCTTTGTTGTTGGGGTGATTATAGGCTCTGGGAACTTCTGGTTCTCGACCATGCCATCAGGCATAGCAACGCCACATATCTCGCGCTTACCAGCCTTATACTCTCTCCATGCGTGTCCCGAGAGGTAACCACGGATGACCATCTCCACCTTGTAAGGCTCGCAGCGGTGACCTACAGTAACCATAGGGTCGGGTACGCCAATCTTCCAGTTAGGTAGGATGTCGGTTGTGGCATCGAGGAACTTCGCAGCAATCTGGTTTAGCACCTGACCCTTGAAAGGAATGCCCTTTGGAAGTACAACGTCGAATGCCGAGATACGGTCAGAGACAACCATCACAAGGTAGTCATCGTTGATGTTGTATACATCACGTACCTTACCTACGTAGTGACCCTTCTGGCCCTCGAACTGAAAATCATTCTTAACAATAGCGTTCATATTTTGTATTTTAAGGTTTCTCAATGCGCAAATATAGTAAAATTTATCAAAACTACTCTTGTGCGTTTGCTACTTCTTTGTCTTATGCTTTGTACGTAGGCGTGTTATGCCGTCGATGAAGCATAGTGGGTGTGTAGGTGCTCCAGGTAGCCATAGGTCTACATGATACTTATCTATGAATGTGCGGTCCACAGCGGGACTCTCAGCATAGAGACCTCCTGATATAGCCTCCGAGCCGCATATGACAAGTATCTTTGGCTCGGCGATGGAGTTGTAGCATATGTCGAGTGCCTCGGCCATGTTGGCGCTTATGGGGCCTGTGAGCACAAGACCGTCGGAGTGGCGTGGTGAGGCGGTGAAGCCTACGCCAAAGCGGCCAAAGTCGAAGTTCACATTGCCTGTGGCGTTTAGCTCCATCTCTACCGAGCAGTCGCCACCTGCCGTCACCTCGCGCAGCTGTAGAGCCTTGCCAAAGTACTTGGCAATCTCGGGGCGTATTGCCGATGTGTCAAACTTGGGAGCATCCTGGCCTGCGGTGACGATGAGGTCTTCGCGGCGTGTGGCGGCAAGACGGTGCTCGTTGGTGAAGTGTATGTTGCGTGGTGCGCAACGCTGACACTCGCCACAGAAGAGACACTTGCCCATGTCTAGTGTTAGAGGTGATGTGGTGATGGCACCTGTGGGACATATCTTCGCAGCGCGTTCTATGTCACTCTTATCCTCGGTGTCTGTTAGGCGTGGAAAACCACGGAACTCCTCGGTTAGGGTTACGCCATCCAAATCGGGTATATATTGCCAGCCGTGGCTGCGCAGTATCTTTACTTTTCCAAATAACATGGTAGTAGTGTTTTAATGGTCTAACGACCTATTATAACTCATATCCTACAGGTCGTGACCGCAGTAGGAGAGGTTAAAGCTCTTGTTGTTTATTGGGAAGTCCGATATTCCCTCTGAACGTACGGCAATAGCCAGGCCAAGCCAGTTATGAATGCTGGGGTCCTTAATCTTATACTTGGCAATGTCGCCATTTGCTGCCGTAAGTGCCACATGGCATATCTCACCACGCCAGCCCTCAATGAGTGAGAAGGCGAGAGCCTCACCCTTTAGTGGCGCCTCGTAGTTTGGCGCAGGGAGTGTGCCCGAGGGTGTATATGTTGCAAGAGCACTCTCTATGTAGTCGGCACTCTGAAGTATCTCGTCCATGCGTGTTGCAAGGCGTGCCATGACATCACCCTCGCCCTTCATCACTGGCTCGTGGTGTATCTTCTCGGCATAGAAGCCCCAGGGGTGTGTAGCGCGGATGTCGCGCATGTGACCACTTGAACGAGCTGCCATGCCGACACCGCCTATGCGTTCCATCTCCGCCTTGGGCACAAGGCCGCACTGCTCGAAACGTGTAAGCAGAGTGTGTGCCTCGCATATATCCTCGCGTACCTCGTTGTAGCGGCGACGTACGTCAGCAATGTTCTTGCGTATCATGGCCACCTTCTCTGCGGTGAGAGGGTGGTTAGTGCCCATAGGGCGTATCATGCTCTTGCCAAAGCGGTTGCCACACCATGCCTGTGAGGTGTTGATGGTTACTGTACGCAGTGCCTCGCATGCCACCTGATATAGCTGGAAACCGATATCTGTGGCGAGGGCGCCTGTGTCGGCAAGGTGCATAGCTATGCGTTCCAGCTCTATGGCAATCATGCGTTCGAGCTTTAGCTCCTCGGCGATGTTGGTGTCTGTGAACTTCTCGATAATCTCGGCATATGCTGTAGCATGACCTACCGCCGTATCACCAGCTATAGACTCGGCGATGAGTGTCTGGCGTAGACGGTTTTGTGAACGTAGCATCTCCTCCTCCACGCCACGGTGCTGGTAGCCGAGGGCTATCTCGAGGTGAAGCACCTGCTCGCCATCGCATATGAAGCGGAAGGCACCAGGCTCGATGATGCCTGCGTGGATAGGACCTACGTTAACCTCATGGAGCTCGTCACCCTCGATGGTGTAGAAGGGGTAGCTATCCATTGTCGATGACTTGTCGCGACGGTTATGTGGGAAGCGTAGCGGCTTGAGCCATGGGTGGTGGTCGAAGGGTATGCCATAAAGTTCGTGCATCTCACGTTCGAAGGGGTGGAACTGTGGGTGTAGTGCTGTGAGTGATGCCAGACCCTCGGCGTAGTAGTCGGGGATGAATGAGGTGATGAGCACCTCACCTGTAGTATCGTCGAGCAGCAGCATATAGAACTTAAGACCATTCTCTATCTCTGTTGCGAAGTAGTGACCCACATGGTAACGTGTGTTGCACATGCGGTCACGAAGGTCGGCATATAACTCTGCATAGTCAACGACAGGGATGTCGCTGATGGCAACTGCCGAGGCTCTATTATTTGTCGTAAGGTATAGTTTCATGACGTTAGCCTATGTTTACGATGATGTCAATAGCATCCTTAAGGAAGTTGGGCTGCCACATGCCTATTACTATGGCTGCAGCAAGGAGTATCGCTGCCGAGTATGACAGACGAAGGTTCACCTCCGACAGATGCAAGTTATCCTGATTTGGGTTGTAGCCCATGCGTAGTGTGCGGTTCCATATAGCGTATATTACAACGCACATTAGTAGGAGCATTGCGATGAGCAACCACCACCAGCCCTCGGCAACGATCTCCTTGAAAATCATAATCTCGGAGATGAATAGTGGTGAGGGAGGGAAGGCGAGCAGCACGATGGTGCCGAGAATCATGCCTATGGCGCCCACACGGTTAAATGACATGTAGTTACCGATGCGGTTGATGCTGTAGCTGTCGTACACATGTCGCATGATGCCCACCTGATAGAACATCGAACTCTTGACAAGGGTGTGGCAGATGACATGGAATACCGCTGCCCATAGCGCTACGCCGCCAATACCCATGCCTATGGCCACGATACCCATATTCTCAACTGTGGAGTATGAAAGGAATCGCTTGTAGTTGTTCGTGCGGCGTAGGAACATAGCACCTACGGCCAACGATAGCACGCCTATGAGTATCATTGTGTGGCGCGCCCATGCGAACACCTCGCCTGCAGAGGCGTAGAGTGAGTATATGCGGTATATAGAGACGAAGCCAGCATTCACAAGGGCTGTAGATATAAATGCCGAGGCGGGTGCTGGTGCAGCATAGTTGGCATCTACACCCACGGTGTATAGAGGGAATATCTCCATCTTACAGCTGTATCCTACGACGATGAGCAGGAAGGCTACCTTTAGGTATAGAGGGTTGCCATTTGCGATGACATCCTTGAGTGATGCGTAGTCCAGCGTGCCATGCTCGGCAACGGTAGAGAGCAACAAGATGCCGAGGTATGCCATGGCGATACCTGTTGAGCAGACGAAGATATACTTCCACGTAGCCTCGAGGGAGTGCTGGAACTCGCGATGGTAGATGATGCCCGCCGAGCATATTGTAGTAGCCTCGAGGAATACCCATGTCATGGCTACGTTGTCGGAGTAGTATACGCAAGTAATGGCTACGGCCAGGAGCATTAACAGCGTGTAGTATGCTTTGTAGGAACGTGTTGTCACCTCCTCGGCCTTTAGGTATGACGATGAGTGCAATAGCGAGAAGCCGAGCACGGCAGTCATGAGTATGTGGAACACCACAGCAAGGGTGTCGGCACGGAAGATGGAGAGCATCACAACATCAATCTGCTTGAAGCATATGACAAGTGCTATGCTGGCAATCTGCACAAGCATGAAGAGTGTTGCTGCGATGTTGGCGCCACGTTCGCTACGCGCAAAGAGAGGTACTATGGCAAGTAGTAGTGATAGTGTTATGTATATAAGCATTTCCATCGCTGTTAGTCTTTAATAGAGGTTAGAGCATCTGTCTCATCGGTGTGTATGTCGTTATCCATACGGCGGAGGAACATACCGAGGATGAGGATAGAGATAAGGATGTCGAGCATGATGGCGAGGTTGATGAGTATTGGCAGCTCAACACCTATGGCCATTGAGAAGAGGAAGACGCCATTCTCTATGACGAGGAATCCTACGAGGTGCGCAAAGATACGCTTACGCATGACGATGAGGATAAGACCTGTTAGTAGCGCATATAGGGCCACGCCGAAGAATATCATGTCGGTGCGGTTATCTGCCATGTAGTATGTTATCGTACAGCTGGCAATAAGGGCTGCTATAGACATCACCAAGGCACCAAACTGCGATGCTGCGGAGTGTATGCGGTTTATCTTTGTCTTATGAATTACGCGCATGAGGATTGCTGGAATCACTATCGCCTTGAATAGAAGTGTCTCGACGATGATGAATATCATCTCCACGGTGTGGAACTCATGGAGGCGCGCCATGGCGATGCCAAAGATCAGAAGACCCTGTATGGCAAGGATGGAGGTATGGTTACGGAAACGATCAGCTATCGAGAGATAGATAAGCGTTAGAACGTAGAGTATTATAAGTGATAGTATCATGGTAATGAGGACTTATATTTCTATATTCTGTATTAGTAGGAAGCCTGTTAGTAGCACGAGTGCCGACATCGCCACGATGGTGAGGATGTATGTCACGTTGCGCGACAGTTTGTTGCGGGCGCGTAGCGACTCTACGATACCTACCGAGAGACCTGCGCCAAGGATGGCTAAAGGAACTGCAAACCACCAGTGGAACGAGAAGGCCACAGCCACGGCATTTGCTGCTATGGTTGCGAAGATGGCATTCTTGAGCCAGCCGGCGATGTGTATGAAGGCCATATCTACACCCGAGTAGTCGAGACACATAACCTCATGTATCATAGTAAGCTCAAGGTGTGTCTTTGGGTCGTCGACAGGCACACGGCCAGCCTCTATGAACATGATGATGATAAAGACGTATGCTACGAGTAGGAGCACTATGGTGAGGTTCATGTTTAGCTCCTGTGCCGTAGAGAATATGTCGGCGAAGGATGAGTAGCCGCAGAAGAGTGCGAGTGTTGCCATCGCCATCATGAGTGCTGGCTCAACAAGAGCTCCGTAGAGAGCCTCACGTGCAGCACCCATACCCTCAAATGAGCTGCCTGTGTCCATCGCCGCAAGGATGATGGCTACACGAGCAAGTGCCAGGAGGTAGGCAACAAAGATTATGTCGCCGTGAAATGATAATAGCGGCTCGAGGTCGGCAACAGGGATGAAGAGGAAGGCCACAATGGCAGCACCGAGATAGACGGTTGGTGCTATGCGGAATAGTGCTGTTGTGGTGGTAGAGTATACCGAGCCCTTTCTCAAGAGTAGACGTGCGTTGTATATGTGCTGGAAGAAGCGTATGCCGCGACGTCCTGCGAGTACCGCACGTGTGCGATTTATGACACCCGTAATCGAGAGTGCCACGACAATCATTAGTAGTGTATTGAGTAGTTTGACTAACATAATAGCAGTGGTGTTGAGGTTAGAGTATGCCTACGAGGGTTAGTATGAGCACCGCAACGAGGAATACCAACGCGAAGGTTACATAGTTGTTTACACGACCTGTGCGCAGACGCATCACAAACTTGTTTATACGATGCATCATCTGTACCCACCACTGACCCAGAAGCGAGTCTACCTTATCCTTGTGGCGGATGTTATACTGATGTGGTGATGGGAATATCTCTCCCTTGTCTACGGCGCGACCATCTACCGTATCCTTCATCAGAGGCTTGCCTATGCTCTCGAGACCTTCGGCAAACGACTCTCCCGTATACTGCATCTTGGTGTTTACTGCCGTAAAGCCGCAACCCCATGTGGGACCCTCGGTAACCTTGCTCTTGCCCTGGAGGTGTCTCTTTAGGAGATATAGGAGTATCACCACGGCGAGGAGCACCCAGCATATAGCACTTATGGTCTGTAGTGTAGGTATGAAGTGCTCAAGGGCGATGTAGTTGTCTGCACCCGTGATGGCCTCGGCAACAAGTGAGATGGGGTGGATGGCAAACTGTGGGAATAGACCGATGAAGAGTATCAGTACCGCAGGTATCGCCATCGCGCCGATGCGTAGGTTATCCACCTCGCTGCTCTCGGCAACATGTGTTGAACGTGGTGAGCCGAGGAATACTACGCCATAAAGCTTTGTGAAGGCGAGAACCACGATGCCACCGATGAGTGACAACGAGAAGATGCCCGCTACGGAGTATAGCACCTCGTGGCCGTCGCTTACGCCATTAAACATACCTATGTATATCAACACCTCGGAGATGAAGCCGTTGAGTGGTGGAAGGGCGCATATGGCAACAGTGCCGAGAAGCATGAGTATCGCCGTTACGGGCATATGCTTTGCTATGCCGCCCATCTGATTCATCGCTGTGGTGTGTAGCTTCGAGTAGATGTTACCCGCGCTGAAGAAGAGAAGTGTCTTGAATAGCGAGTGGTTGACGGTGTGAAGCAGAGCACCGCAAATGCCACACATGCCTATTAGCGAGCTGCCAGCAGCATGACCAACGGCTGCTATGCCGAGACCTATGAGTATGACACCCACATTCTCGATACTTGAGTATGCAAGCAGACGCTTGATGTCGTTCTGCATGGCGGCAAGTATCACGCCCCAGAGGCCTGTTACTATACCAGATAGTAGCACGATGAGACCTATGGTGTAGAGTAGCTCGGTGTTGTGGTCTATAGACTGCAGAAGGCGTATGATGCCATATACACCCGTCTTAATCATCACGCCCGACATTATTGCAGATACGTGTGAGGGGGCTGCGGGGTGTGCCTCTGGAAGCCAAATGTGCATGGGGAATACACCCGCCTTCATGCCGAAGCCGATGAAGAGGATTACAAAGAGTGGCAGTGGGTTTGCAATCTTGAAATATTGCTCTATGGCCTCAAAGTTTGCCGAGCCTGTCACGTTAGATAGGAGCACGAAGCCTACGACGAGGAACATGAATCCTATATGCATCATCACCAGGTAGTTGAGTGCAGCACGACGCACATCCTGACGCTTTGCCTCGAAGAGGATGAGGATGAACGATGCGATGGTCATGAGCTCCCAGGTGAATAGGAACGAGAAGCCACCGCTTGATGTCACCACGAGCATCATCGACACCACAAGAAGCACGAGGGCGGTGTAGTGTAGCGATATGTGAGCTGGGGATAGTGTTTTGAGGTATCCTGCGACATATCCTCGTGAATATAGCACCGTGGCAAGTGATGCTATGGAGATGATTACGAGGAAGAGTGACGAGAGCATATCCACGGAGAAGTGTTCAGCGCCGAATATAGGTGTGCTGAACTCCGCAATTGTCATCTCTGTGCCTCGACTAAACACTGTTAGGGCAATGCCGAATGCCGCCATTGCCGCCGCAGCAATAATGCCTGTTGCCACCCACACCTTATGCTTCACTGGGGTTATGAAGATGGCAACGATGAGGAGTACTGCTGCAAGTAGAGAGTACAAATACATCATTTATTAAATCTTGAGTTATAGCTTGTTAATGGTTGCTGTGACCACGGTGGCCACTACTGCTGCAGTCTCGGTGCGGAGACGTTCCTTGCCGAGGGTTATAGCCTTAAATCCATTTTCGAGTGCAAAGGTAATCTCTTCTTCCGAAAAATCACCCTCTGGGCCGATTAAAATTAGTGTATTGTGGCCTTTTGTTATCAATGAACCCAAATATTCGCGCTGGCCGAGAGAACTATTGCAATGCGCAATGAACTTGTCGCCATCGAAGGGCATCCTCACCACATCCTTGAACGATGTGAGGGGGTGCAGCGTGGGGTGGTAGGCCTTGAGAGACTGCTTCACCGCCGAGGTTATCACCTTAAGTTCGCGTTCATGCTTTATCTCACGACGTTCGCTATGCTCCGATACGATGGGTATAACCTCACTTATGCCCACTTCTGTAGCTTTTTCCAAGAACCACTCGAAGCGATCTATATTTTTTGTTGGTGCCACGGCCATGGAGAGACTGTAGGTAGGCTTCTCGTACTCGGTGATTGTCTCCACAACCTCTACCACACAGCGTTTCACGTTGTCATCCACCACTTTACAGCGATGCATGTTACCACGGCCGTCGGTGATATGAAGCTCGTCGCCACACCTCATGCGCAGTACACGTATACAGTGTTTAGACTCCTCTTCCGAAAGAGTGTACCTCGGAAGTGAAATTTCGGGTGCATAAAATAGTTGCATTGCAATAATTTTTTTAACTTTGCAAAGTTAATTAAAAAATATTATAGATGAAACGTCTTTTAACATTATCGTCATTATTGTTTGTTATGACTATGATTATGTCATGTGGTAGCGAGCAGAAGGCTCTCACTGAAAACCCATTGTTGGATGAGTGGACCACAGAGTTTGGTGTGCCTCCTTTCGATCAGATTCGCACCGAGCACTACGAGCCAGCCTTCGAGGCTGCCATGCTCGAGCACAATGCCGAGATCGATGCTATAGTGAATTCCGAGGAGGAGCCTACATTTGAGAGTGTGATTGTCGCCTTGGATAATGCAGGCATCAAGCTCTCGGAGATATGCCTAATCTTTGGTATGATATCATCATCAGACCTCGATGCCGAGATGCAGGAGGTGCAGCAGCGCATGATGCCGCTTATCGAGGAGCACTTCAACACTATCATGCTCAACGATGCACTCTTTGCAAAGGTTAAGGCTGTGTACGATAAGCGTGCTACGCTTGGTCTCGACGACGTGCAGATGCGCCTTGTGGAGAAGACATACAACGACTTCGTGCGTTCGGGTGCTTTGCTCGAGGGTGCTGATAAGGAACGCCTCATGCAGATTAATGCCGAGCTCGCAGACCTCTCTATTCGTTTTGGCAACAACCTACTTGCGGAGAATGGTAGCTTCTGCCTTGAGCTTACAGATAGCCAGGTTGCTGACCTCCCATCGGGAGTGCGCACACAGGCACAGGAGGCTGCTGCAAGCATGGGTAAGACAGGCTATGTCTTCACCCTCGATAAGCCCAGCATGTTGCCATTCTTGACATACTCTACTGATCGTGACCTACGTCGTGAGCTCTATGATGGCTACCTCATGCGTTGTAACAACGACAATGAGTATGACAACAAGCAGCTTGCCGAGGATATGGCGCGCCTTCGTGTTGAGAAGGCCCACCTCTTGGGCTACGACTCATACTCGCACTATGTTATTGCTGACCAGATGGCTGGCACTCCAGAGGCTGTATATGCCCTCTTGGATGAGATCTTCGAGCCAGCGTTGGAGTCTGCAAAGCGTGAGCTTGAGGAGATGCAGCGTCTCTTCGAGAAGGATCACCCAGGTGAGACCTTCGAGAAGTCTGACTGGTGGTTCTATGCCGAGAAGGTGCGTAAGCAGAAGTATCAGCTTGATGAGGAGGCAGTACGCCAGTATCTATCGTTGGACAACGTGCGTGATGGTATGTTCTACCTCGCAAACCGCCTCTATGGCATCACCTTCCGTCCTATCACTGCGCCACGCTACCATAAGGAGTGTACCGTATACCAGGTTCTCGACCACGACCAGTCTCACATCGGTGTGCTCTACATCGACCCATACCCACGTAAGTCGAAGAGTGGTGGTGCATGGTGTGGTAACTTCACCGAGCAGCGCTATGTCGATGGTAAGCGTAAGGCTCCTGTCGTAGGCATCGTATGTAACTTCACACCTCCAGTGGGCGACACTCCATCGCTATTGTCGTTCGACGAGGCGGAGACAATGTTCCATGAATTCGGTCATGCTCTTCACTTCCTCTTTGCTGATGTGCGCTACCGTGGTCTCACGGAGGTTGAGGGTGACTTCGTAGAGCTCCCATCACAGATTATGGAGAACTGGGCCTTCGAGCCAGAGATTATGCAGAAGTATGCCACACACCATAGCACAGGTGAGGTTATTCCCGATAACCTCATCCGCAAGATTCAGAATGCTGCCCTCTTCAACCAGGGCTTCACAACTACGGAGCTTGCTGCTGCGGCACTCATCGATATGGATATCCACTCGTTGACAAGCTACACAGATATGAATATCGTAGACTTCGAGACATATAATCTTGCTACACGTCGTGGTCTCATCCCCGAGATTGCGCCACGCTATCGTTACACTTACTTCGCGCATATCTTCAATGGTGGCTACTCTTCGGGTTACTACTTCTACCTTTGGGCAGAGGTACTCGACAAGGATGCCTTTGCGGCGTTCAAGGAGAGCCGTGATATCTGCGACCGTGAGCTTGCCACAAGCTTCCGCTATAACCTCCTTTCGCAGGGTGGCCAGCGTCCAGGCATGGAGATGTACCGCACATTCCGTGGTGCCGATCCCGATAAGAGTGCTATGCTCAAGGCTCGTGGTTTGTGGAGTGAGCCTGAAGAGCAGATTGAGGAGGCTGTTGTTGAGGAGTTTGTTGCTCCTACACGTTTTCAGCCTGGCACACGTCCTGTTCACGACATCTCGCGCACAGCCAAGACGGTGCGTCCACAGGCCGATGTGGAGTAGTAGTATGGTAAATGAAAGAAACCAAAATATCTAAATTAAAATCTATGAAAAAAGTACTTTTTGTTATGTCAGCATTGACTTTGGGTCTTGCAAGTTGCGGCCAGTCGACAGATGCCGATGCGCTTGCCAACAACCCACTTCTTGTTGAGTGGGAGACACCTTATCAGACCCCACCATTCTCACAGATTGAACTCAAGCACTACGAGCCTGCTTTCGACTATGCTATCGAGCAGAATAGAGCAGAGATTGATGCCATCATCAACAACCCAGAGGCTCCTACCTTTGAGAATACTATCGTTGCTATGGAGCAGTCGGGCGCATTGCTCTCACGTGTGTCAAACTTGTTCTTCGTGTTGAACAACTGCTGCACATCTGACCAGATGCAGACTATTGCCCAGAATGTGACACCAAAGCTCACAGAGCTTGGCAACGACATTTCGCTTAACCCAGAGCTTTTTGCTCGTGTTAAGGTTGTTTACGAGCAGCGCGAGAGCCTCGACCTCGATGTTGAGGATCGTATGCTTCTTGAGGAGACATATAAGAGTTTTGCACGTTCAGGTGCGTTGCTCGAGGGTGATGCCCAGGAGCTTTACCGCCAGTACACTACAGAGCTCTCACAGCTAACACTCGTCTTTGGCCAGAATGCTCTTGCTGCTACTAACGCCTTCGCACTCAATATTACTGATCCAGCAAAGGTTGAGGAGCTTCCTGACTTCGTTAAGGAGGGTCTTGCTGCTGATGCCGAGGCACGTGGTGAGGAGGGTTGGACAGTGACTCTTCAGGCACCAAGCTATGGTCCTTTCATGACATACTCATCACAGCGTGACCTTAAGGAGCAGCTCTACCGTGCTTATAACACACGTGGTGTAGGTGGCGAGTTTGATAATATGGAGAACATCCGTAAGATTGCTAACCTTCGTCTTCAGATTGCGCAGTTGCTCGGCTACGAGACATACGCAGACTACGTTTTGGAGGACCGCATGGCCGAGAACCGTATCACTGTTATCAACTTCCTCAACGAGCTTTGTGATGCTACATTGGATTATGCACGTAAGGATGTAGCCGCTGTTACAGAGTATGCTCACTCACTTGGTTTCGAGGGCGAGCTTATGCCATGGGATTGGGGTTACTACAACGAGAAGTATAAGGAGGCGAAGTATGCCATCAACGATGAGCAGATTAAGCCATATTTGCAGCTTGAGAATGCCAAGGAGGCAGTCTTTATGCTTGCTACACGTCTCTACGGTTTGACCTTCACTCCAGTATCAAACATCGAGATTTACCACCCAGAGGTTACTGTATACGAGGTTAAGGATGCTGACGGTGAGGTTCTCGCCATCCTCTATCTCGACTTCTTCCCACGTGAGTCGAAGCGTCAGGGAGCATGGATGACAGAGTTCCGTGGAGCAAGCATCCGTGATGGTGTTGAGCAGCGTCCTTTGGTACAGCTTGTGATGAACTTCACAAAGCCTACAGCTAACACTCCATCATTGCTCACTTTCGATGAGTTCACTACCTTCCTTCACGAGTTCGGTCATGGTCTCCATGGCATCCTCGCACAGGGTAAGTATGAGTCTATCAACGGCACAAGCGTTAAGCGTGACTTCGTGGAGCTTCCATCGCAGATCATGGAGAACTGGGCTACAGAGAAGGAGTACCTCGACCTTTGGGCGAAGCACTACCAGACAGGCGAGCCTATGCCTGCGGAGCTTATCACAAAGCTTGTAGATGCCAAGAACTACCTTGCTGCTTACTTCAATGTTCGTCAGCTCTCATTCGGTATGCTTGATATGGCATGGCACACAATCACTACTCCATTCGAGGGTGATGTTATGAGCTTTGAGCTTGCTGCGTTAAAGCCTACACAGGTGTTGCCTATCGTTGATGGTGCTGCTATGGGCCCATCGTTCACACACATCTTCAGTGGTGGTTATGCTACAGGCTACTATGGTTATAAGTGGGCAGAGGTGCTTGCTGCAGATGCCTTCTCATACTTCCAGGAGAAGGGTATCTTCTCACAGGAGGTTGCCGACAAGTTCCGTTATGAGGTTTTGGAGAAGGGTGGCCACGAGCATCCTATGACTCTCTATCAGAACTTCCGTGGTCATAAGCCACAGACAAAGGCCCTCATCGACCAGATGAACCTTGAGTAAGGAGTTGTGGCCTTGCGCCATGCAATAATTGAGGGTGGGTGTCGCTTGCGATGCCCACTCTTTCTGTGCAAATATAGGTATATATTATGATGTTTTGTTGTAAAAAAACTCTTTTTCTTGGATTGTAAGAATATTAGTGCTATATTTGTATCATGATATAAACTATTGAATAGTAACCCTGTAACGAACTGTGTAGTAAGGCTATCTCTGTTCTCTGATGATGTTAGCGATGCTGTGTATTGCTATTTTACTGATTGACAGGTGGTTGTAGTGGTGTGTTTGGTGGTGTTGTAATTTAATGCTATGTATGTCATGTGATGTAGGCAGCATTTTTGCAAGATTATATCGAATTAGAAATTGACACAATAATTATTAATACTATGAAAAAACTTTTTGGTTTATTGGCATTGGTACTCGCTGTGGTATCATGTCAGAACGACTTCGATGGCGCCAATGTTGGTGGCGACGAGGTTGCAGTGACACTGAATGTTGCTGTTCCAGATGATGCTACTCGTGCTGCTGGTGAAGACAGCGCATTGAGTGGTCTACAGAACATCGACCTTGAGAATGGTTATGACATTCGCTACATCCTTGAGGTGTACGATGCAAAAGACAATCTTGCAAAGCCACGTATCGTTAATCGTGAGGATGTTAGCGCAAGCACATCATTCGATCTTCGTCTTGTTCCTGGCCGTGACTACAGATTCGTAGTATGGGCAGACTTTATCCCACAGGATCAGGTTGGTGATGGTGACTTCCACTACAACACAACTAACATTCAGGCAATCTCACTTATTGAGGGCCGTCAGAATGCGAATGATGAGAGCCGTGATGCTTACACATGTGTTCGTTTAGTTGAGAAGTTCCAAAGTGGCGCACCTGTCGAGATCGAGTTGAAGCGCCCATTCGCGAAGCTTCGCGTCGTTACTACAGATATGAATCATCTTTATAGCGATCTTATGTCTGTAAAAGTTACTTATACAACACCTCTCTACACTACATTCAATGCACTTACAGGTGAGAAGGATGGTCTTCAGTCTGTTGCAAGCACTACAAAGGTTGTGAATTTGACAGCTGACTTCAAATATACTAACGAGGTAGATTACAAGACAAATGGTAAGATGACCTTGTTTGCGGACTACTTCTTTGGTGCAAAGGATGATGCTATTCACTTCACATTGGATGCTACGGATGCAACAGGTATGGATATCCCAGAAGTTTACTTCAACACAAACATCCCTGTTCAGCGCAACTACCTCACAACCGTTATGGGTCCTGTCCTCACTGACGCAGCAAATGTAACAGTTCGTATCGAGGATACTTTCGCTGGTACACATAATGTAGATGTTGTGGAGGCAAGTAACGCATCAGATCTTCAGGAGGCTATCGACGGTGCTGCAGCGGGTAAGGAGACACATATCGTTCTTGGCGGTAATATCAACCTTAACGACCTTTTGAGCGCAGGCATCCTCTCAACACGCGCCGCAGAGCCTGCTTATGGCTTGGTTATCCCAGCGGGCAAGGAGGTAACCCTCAACCTTAATGGTAAAACTCTCTTCCAAGAGAAGGCTTGCTCTGATCACTACTCTATGATCCTCAACAATGGTAATCTTACAATCACTGGTGAGGGTACAGTCGAGTTCGAGAATACAAGTGAGGGCGGTAGCTCAGATTGGGGTACATACACTATCGAGAACCGTGGTGAGGCTGTGCTTACTATCGACAACGCAACTATCCGTCATAATGGCTGTGTTAATGGCGAGACAAATCACGATACAAACATCGCTATCCAGAACTATGAGGGTAAGGTTGTGATCAACGACGGTACTATCGCGTCTCCAGAGTTCCGTTCATTGCGTGACTTCACCGCAGGTGGTGAGATTATCATCAATGGCGGTACATTCTTGGGTCAGGTATGGATGCAGGGCTTAGGCAACGGCTCATCAAGCCTTACCATAAATGGTGGTAGCTTCTCACCCGATGCAGGTGGTTATGATGGATCATCAGTATATATCACTAATAGCGCAAATGTTGTTAATGTAGCTATCACTGGTGGTATATTCAACACCAAGGTTGGTTGCTTCGATCCAAACAAGGAGGGTGCAAATGGTTGCATCACAGGCGGTACATTCACTACAGCAGCTAAGGAGGCTACTTCTGAGGAGCTTCTTGCTAATGGTTATGCATTTGTTGAGGGCGAGAATGGCACATATACAGTTGAGAACGTTGGTCACTATACTGACGCAAACGGTAATTACCATATCACAGGCGTGAATGGTTGGTTGTGGATGGCTGATCAGAATGATACATTCTTCCGCAATAAGACAGTTTACCTTGATAACGATATCGACTTTGCTGGAGTTGATATGCGCGTAACCAAAATGTTTACTCCTGAGTACTCCGCAACATTTGATGGTCAGAACCATACCATTAACAATGTAAGGATGGCTTCGGCATACGACCAGAACAACCAGGCGTTGTTCGACGGTTTGATGACGGTTAAGAACTTGACAGTTGAGAATAGTCATGTCTATGGTATGTCTCAAGTAGGTATTATCGGTGCAAATATCTTTGGTAGTATTGAGAACTGCCATGTAAAGAACTGTCGATCTTATGGCTATGTTCATCACGTCGGTGGAATCGTAGGTTTGCACAGCTGGGGCGAGATTAAGAATTGTTCTATAGAGAATACTAGCATCGAATGCTACTACTATGGTGCTGTTGGTGCTATTGCTGGTGCAATGAATGAGGTATCGCGTAATATTACTGGTTGTTCAGTTAAGGGTTGTCGATTGATCAAGGAGGGGCCAGAGGGTGTATATCCTGATTGGGACCCTTGCTTCGGCATTGCGGTAGGATATGCATATGCGCCGGGTACTTATGTGTTTAATGTAGAAGTTGAGAATAACACTATAAAGGGTGTAGCTTCAGAGCAAATGTACGGCGAGGTTGCTACTGGTTCGACTATTACAGTCAATGGCGTTCAGTTGTAATACAGTGCATTTAATTTGTGATTGAGACTATTTAGTTCTTGCGCCCGGCCGAAAGGTCGGGCGCATTTTTTTTGTTATTGCGCTTTGGAGGGCGCTGCGCTTTGGAGGAGATTGCCACGGCTTGTATCAAGCCTCGCAATGACGAGGCACAAAAAGTTTCTTAAAAACCCTTCTGACCTTTTATGACCCTTGTGCCCTTTCTGCCTTTGTGCCCCTTGCAACCCATTCTTTCTCGGGCACCAAAGGGCATAAAACGTCATAAAACGTCATAAAAGGTAATGCGTCGTCTCTTTGTCTCTCTAACCCTTCTGCCCTTTTATGACCCTTTCTGCCCTTTTCTCTCAACAAAGCAGATGGGTGACTAAACGAATTTGTTTGGTCACCCATCTATATACATATATTATATATACTACGGTTAGTACATATAGTCGTACTGCGAGTAGCTCTTATCGTACTTAAGGTCGGCCAGAGATGCTGCCTTAACACCGATATTGAATGCCCAGCTCTTATGGTTACCAAATGGTATCCATGTGAACGACATCTGCCAGCAGTGTAGGTCGCGCGTGATAGATACCGAGGTCATAGACATCTTACGCGCCATGAAGTCGTAGCCCGACGTCGCCGTAATCATAGTCTTGGGCGTGAGCTTAACGCTGGCATTGAAGTTGATGGTCTGCTGGATATTCTTCTTATATCCCGTAGTACCGTTGTTCACATATTGGGCATTATAGCTGATGCTATAGTTGAAGCCGAAGTTCCACGGTATCGAGAAGTCATAATACTGGCCCGCCATCCATTGTCGTCGCATAGCGGGGTTGAGCTGCCCATATGGGTCGGACCATGAGTTGAAGTACTCGGCGGGCAGCGAGGTGATGTCGTTGCCGGCAACACGTGACTTATCCTCGCGCGACTTGAAGGTGTAACCGAAGCTCCAGCTTGCCGATTGTATACGGCCTGGAAGACCGCGGCGCCACATAAGCTTATTGTAGCGCACACCCTCGGGTGACACCTCGTAGGGGTCGAGGGTGAACGATAGGTTGAGGGCTATGTTCTGGTATACCGTAGTACGCAGCTGTATCGGCAGGTTAGATAGGCGCATAGAGTCGGCAAGGAAGTTGTACGAGCCAGTGATAGATATCTGGTCGATAATCTTAATCTTCTTCACCGTATCCTTTGTGCGCACCTTTGCCTCAAGGGACTGCGAGAGACCGAAGGTGAGGGCTAGCTGCTGACCGCTGCTTGGCACACCATAGGCGTTGTCAGTAAATGGTGAGTATACCTTATATTTACCCGTTGTATCGACCTGCACGGTCTCGTAGAAGCCATACATCTGGCGGCTGAAGTCGGGAGCAAAGCTAAAGCCTACGTTAGGCGTTAGTGTGTGGCGCACGGCCTGGAGCTTACGTTCCTTCTTCTTGGCGACATATGTACCATAGACGGTGGTGTTGGCCGATACTGAAGCGTTATAGTTGTATAGTCGCCAGAAGCCATACTCCGGATCGAGAGTCTCGACCTGGTGTGTCTCGTTGTTCCACTCCTGGCTAACCTTCTTGAAGTACCAGCGTTCGGTGTAGTTGAACGATGGGCTGATGTTGATGTAGTTGAAGAGTGATAGCGATGTAGAGATAGGTATGGTGTGCTGAATACCATTCTTCATGTTGTCGAGTGTCTCGCGTGTGAAGATCTCATCCTCGGTGGCATTTACCGTGTTTGTCATCTTCATCGAGTAGCTCATCTTAATCTTCTCGTACCAGCGTGTCTTGCCTATTGCCTCGCGGCGCTTGAAGGGGTTGAAGCTCGCCACGTTGAAGGTGATGGTGGGGAGTGTTATCGCCAACGTCTTATTCTTCGAGTTCTGTGACACCGCCATGTTAAGAGCCAAAGAGAATGGTGTTCCCTCCCAGTTCTTCGAGTATGATATAGATGAGTTGGTCTGTGTGGCGAGGATGTCGTCTACGGAGGTTGCCGAGTAGCGGCTATAGCCACTTGAGGTGAGGTTCACCGAGGCAGAGAACGTAGAGCCAGGGTTTGCCTTGGCATCCTGTGAGTGCGTCCACTGAATCTTGTAGTTGTTCTGCTGCACAAAGTCGGGCTCGCCCTTCTCACCAGCGCGTATCGCCGAGTACTGAAGGTTGAAGTTACCGCGGAACTTATATCGCTTAACGTACTGCGACACGGCAGATACCTCCCACGAGCCGAGGGTGTAGAAACCACCACGTATGGCAAGGTCCATATGCTCGCCGAGGGTGAAGTAGTAACCGAGGTCGCGGATGAAGAAACCCTTGGCATCCTCACCATATGTAGGCATGAGGATACCCGACTTGGGGCCGAGGTGTATGGGGAAGAATGCCTCGGGGATACCGGGGAAGTAGATGGGCACATCCTCCATAACGAGGTATGCATATCCCGTAACAATCTTCTTGCCTGGTATCACCTTTGCCTGTGTCATGGCGAGGTAGAAGTGTGGGTGGTCTGTGCAGTCACATGTGGTGTACATACCATGACCGATGTGGATGCTCTCGTCGGGGTGCATCTTCACGCTGCTACCTATGAGCCATCCGTCACCCTCCTGTGTTGCGATACCCTTGATTTTTGCCTTACGTGAGTCGAGGTTATAGGTTATCGTATCCATGGTGTAGGGTGAGCCGCCGTCGCTGAACTCGGGGTGTGTTGTCGTAGGTCTGCCGTCGATGGTGTCCGATGGGTAGCCGTGGGCAAAGATATCCCTTGTCTGCATGTCGACACGCATGAAGTCGGCCTTGAGGTTCATGCCCTGGTATGTGACATCGCCACTCTTGTAGCTATATATCATCTTATTTCGGGCATCGAAGACCACAGAGTCGGCAGCCTTACCCTCGACTATGTCGTCAAACATGGGTGCCGAGGCGCGTCTGCGTGTCTGGCTCTCACCCGTGGTATCGCGTAGTGTCTGGTCTGTTGTTGCGCTATCGCTGGTCTGGAATAGACCAAAGCTTCCCGCCCCGGCACTCGTAAGACCGAATGTCAGGCACAGAAATACCGCAACAAGTAGTGTCGACAGTAGATATTTTAAGAATAAATGTCTCAAAATTCAATAATTTTTCGTAACTTTGCCGACAAGTCGGCAAAACGCCCTAAATGGGGTGCCGTGTTGCCACCATGCCTATGCTTTGCTATGGCGATGATAGCGGTTACAACCCACAAAGATAGTAATAATTTTGCATAAAATTAACTTATTTTATGAGAAATCTCATAATATCACTCTTGGTGTTGCTGTTGCTGCCCATGGTAGCTAACGCCTCCGGTGCGCAAAATGTTGCGTCGTCGGCACCTCGAAGAGTGGTAGTCATAGACCCAGGACATGGCGGTCCTCGCCCTGGAAAGGTGCACCGTGACATCGTGGAGAAGGATTATGTCCTCGATGTGTCGAAGGCCGTGCGCGAGAAGCTCGGTCGTAAGATGCCCGACCTGAAGGTCTACATGACACGTAGCTGCGACTCGGCATACCATGAGAAGCAGTCTACGGATAATCGTCGCAGGGCGGAGTTCGCAAATAGCGTGGGTGCCGACCTATATGTCTCTATACATGCCAATGCGCACCCCAAGAGCTCGGTGTCGGGTTGCGAGGTGTGGGTGCTAACCCTCAACGAGAAGCTCATGCAGCAGAACTCAAATAGCGCAACATCGTATGCCGATGAGGGTGACTTTATTGATGTTAGCGACATAGACCGTAGCTCGCAGGGCTTCATGGTGGCTTTGGCACGTCAGCTCGAGAATGAGCCCTTCAGCCGCTTCTTTGCCGAGGAGTGCTGTGAGAATATGTCGAAGTATGGTCTGCGTAACCTCGGTGTTAAGGCCGGTACGGTATATACGGTGTTGTACTTCTTCGAGGGTCCAGGCGCTATAGTGGAACTTGGATACCTGACCAACGATAACGACTATAACTACTTAAAGTCGAAGAAGTCGAAGGATGAGATGGCGGAGGCCATAAGTGACGCTATTGTGGCCTACTTCACGCGCCTCGACGGCTCGTCTGCAGATGCCCAGACGGAGGATGGTGCTGCCGATGCTGCGGTGGAGGCGACACCCGCCGAGGAGCTCACGGAGGGATATGCCATACAGCTAATATCGAGCCTCTCGGAGGTAGACATCTACGACTATCAGTTTAAGGGCTACAAGGGTCGTGTGCGCTTGCTCATGGGCACAGGTCGTTACAAGTACAAGTACTGCTATGGTAGCTATGCTACGGCCGAGGAGGCGCGTGTAGACCTTGCCGAGGCACGTAAGACGTTCAAGGATGCCTATGTTGTGAGGTTTAAAGATGGCGCCATAGTGCAGTAGTGATAAGTGATATAAGAAATATAAAAGATAAATACGATTATGAAAATCAGAAGAGAGTTTAAAATTGGTATTTTTGCAGTTATTGTGATTGCAGTGTCATGGTGGGGCATCAAGTGGCTTGGTGGCCAAAATGTGTTGCTTACAAGCAACATCTACTATGTCTACTATGACGATGTGTCGGGCCTCCAGGAGTCGTCACGTGTTAAGCTTCGTGGCGTAGAGGTGGGTAACGTGCGTAGCATAGAACTCGAGAGAGATAGAGTGCTCGTCGAGATCGCCGTTGAGAGCAAGTATGCAGATATGATTCCTGCTAACTCGCTTGCCGAGATTGGCTCTGCGGGTTTGATGGGTGGTGTCGAGATTAATATCCTTCAGGGCGATGCTACGGAGGTCATTGAGGCTGGTGCCTTCTTTGAGGGTACTATTAAGCCTGACATGATTGGCTCGTTGGCAGATAAGGGTACAGAGCTTATGGATGGTCTTAACGAGACCGTTTCGGGCGTTAATGCTCTTCTTGCCGATAACAGCGCAAGCATCACAGCTCTTGTGTCTAACCTCGAGTCTATGTCGGCATCTGTAGATACTCTTCTTGCTGCTGTGTCGGGCGATGTTGACGGCATCATGGGTGATGTTAAGGACTTCACTGATGCCTTGGCCGAGAATACAGGTCGCATTGAGTCTATCATCGAGAACCTCGATACGTTCACTGGCGATGTTGCTGCTGCCGACCTCGTATCGCAGCTCAACACTACGGTTACAACCCTCAACGATGTGCTTGGCACTCTCGAGGCTGGAGAGGGCTCTATAGGTCAGTTGCTCAACGATCCAGCACTCTACACATCACTCAATGAGGCAAGCGATAACCTCGGTGCGTTGCTCGAGGATTTGAAGCTCAACCCTATGCGCTACGTTCACTTCTCGTTGTTCGGCATGTCGGAGGAGAAGGCTGCGGAGAAGGCAGCGAAGAGGGCTGCGCGCGAGGAGAGACGTGCTGCGAAGGCTGCGGCGCGTGCTGCGGATGTTGAGTAGTAAGTTATATGTGGCGTGGGAGGGTGCAGTGTGCTCTCTCGTGCCACACTCTTTATAAGTTTAAGTATGATATACCCATCTAATTTCGAGCAAAGAGTAGGTTTCGACCGTATCCGTGAGCAGATTATTGCGGCCTGCTCTATGCAGTCGGCACGTGATGTCATTGCTAACGAGCACTTCTCGCGTTCGCGCCGAGAGGTGGAGCAGCGTCTTGCCCTTGCCGATGAGATGCGTCTTATCATATCTATGGAGCCAGGTGCCGAGATAGGTGAGCAGGATGATCTTCGATATATCGTAGATAAGATTGGTGTTGAGGGCTCATACCTCCTTGCCGAGGAGTGTGCTACGCTGTTGCGTAGTCTCCGTTCTGCTGCCTCCATCGTGGGCTTCATACTGTCACGTCGTGAGCCTCTATATCCTCGCTTGAGGGCTATGTCGCAGGGTGTTGTCATCTTCCCCGAGATGCAGCGCGCCATAGAACGTGTTGTGGATGATAAGGGTGAGGTGCGTTCTTCGGCATCTTCAGCCCTTGCCGATATACGTCGTGCGATACACGAGCATGAGGGTCAGGTTACCAAACGTCTGCAGCAGGTGCTGCAGCGAGCAAAGGTTGCGGGCATTGTCGAGGCTGATGCGATGATATCTATACGTGATGGCCACGCTGTGATTCCTGTTGTTGCAGCGCATAAGCGCAAGCTTGCGGGATTCATACATGATGAGTCGGCCACGGGTCGTACATTCTATATCGAGCCTGTTGAGGTCGTTGAGTTAAATAATGAACTCCGTGAGCTGGAGTATGAGGAGAAGCGCGAGGTTGTGCGCATCCTTACAGAGCTTACTGCGCTGTTGCGTGGCGATGTGCAGGGCATCATGCGTATTGAGGAGTACCTCACGGCAATAGATGTGTTGCGTGCCAAGGCGCGCTGGGCCATAGATAATGGTGCTGTTAAGCCTGTGATATCTACTGATGGCCGTATGCTACTGCGCAAGGCGCGTCATCCGCTGTTGCAGCAGACGCTGCGCAGCCAGGGTAAGGATGTTGTGCCGTTGGATATGGAACTCAATGCTGAACACCGCATACTCGTAATATCGGGTCCTAATGCAGGTGGTAAGTCGGTATGTCTAAAGACAACGGGCATATTGCAGTATATGGTGCAGTGTGGTTTCCTTGTGCCTACGCTTGAGAACTCGGAGTTTCCTATCTTCGATTCGCTGATGATTGATATCGGTGATCAGCAGTCGTTGGAGAACGACCTGTCGACATACTCGTCGCACCTTGTCAACATGAAGGCTATGCTTGCCGAGGCGTCGGAGCATACGCTGATATTAATAGACGAGTTCGGCTCGGGTACAGAGCCCACCATCGGTGGTGCCATCTCGGAGTCTATCCTCGAACGCTTCGTGCAGCGTAAGGCCTATGGTGTTATCACTACCCACTATGCCAACATCAAGTACTTCGCCTCGCGTAATGAGGGCGTAGCAAATGGTGCTATGGCATTTGATGTTAAGAATATAGAGCCGCTGTTTAGCCTTGAGATGGGTAAGCCCGGTAGTTCGTTTGCCATAGAGGTGGCGCGTAAGATTGGTTTGCCAGAGGATATAGTGCGCAGTGCTATGGATAAGGCGGGCGAGGATCACATCAACCTCGAACGTCAGTTGCGTGAGATTGCGCGCGACAAGCGCTATTGGGCCGAGAAGCGTGATAGGATACGCCTTACGGATAGGAAGGTTGAGCAGCTGGAGCAGACATATAGCGACCGTCTGCAGAGCATACGTGATGAGAGAAGGGAGATTTTGGCCAAGGCACGTAAGGAGGCCGAGGCACTCATCGCCGATGCTAATAGGACCATCGAGAATACCATCCGTGCAATCCGTGAGTCGCAGGCCGAGAAGGAGTTTACGCGCATGGCACGTAAGGAGCTTGAGAGCTTTGCCGAGGGTGTGGGTGATGATGCTCGTGGTGGCGATGCCGACCGCATAGAACGCGAGATGGAACGTCTGGCACGTCGTAGGGAACGTCGTGAGCAGCGTGCCGAGCAGCGCGAGAGGGATGTTGTGCCAGAGCAGAAGGTTGTCGAGGTTGTGCCACAGAAGATTGAGGTGGGCAGCAAGGTTAAGCTCGAGGGTCAGGATGTGCCAGGTGTTGTGGAGTCAATCAAGGGAAAGAGGGCGCAGGTGGCCTTCGGCCAGATGCATATCATGGTAGACATCTCGCGTCTCAAGGCTGTCTCGTCGTCGGAGTATCGTGCCGCAACACGTCCTACGACGGCTCGCACGGTAGTGTCGGTGGACATACGTGAGAGGAAGCTAAACTTCCGCGACAACATAGATGTGCGTGGTATGCGTGCTGTGGAGGCCCTTGAGGCTGTTGAGGACCTTGTTGACGATGCTCTTATGGTGGGAGTGTCCGGTGTCACCATCCTTCATGGTAAGGGCACGGGTGCCCTCAAGGAGGAGATACGTCGCTACCTGCGTACGGTGCCCGATGTGGAGAAGATATCGGATGACCATGCCGACCGTGGTGGCGCGGGCATAACGATTGTGACCTTCAAACGCGACTTATAATAAATAGATATTATGAACTACCTATTGTCTGACATAGCCCGTATTGTGGGTGGTGAGCACCGTGGTTGCGATATGATGATTAGCGCTGTGGCCACCGACTCGCGTAGCGTTGTTGTTACCAACGAGGTTGTTTTTGCCGCTATAGATGGTAAGAACCACGATGGTCACAACTACATTCAGCGTATGGTGGCGCGTGGTGTTGAGGCCTTCATCGTGGAACGTGACATGGAGCTGCCTACGAAGCGCTGTGGTATGGTTGTCGTTGAGTCGACACTTGGTGCTCTACAGGAGCTCGCCGCCTACCATCGTCGTCAGTTTGCTGGCTGCGTAGTTGCCATCACTGGCTCCAATGGTAAGACAATAGTCAAGGAGTGGGCATCACGTTCCATGCCCGAGCAGGTGCACTCTTTTGCCTCTCCCAAGAGTTATAATTCGCAGCTCGGTGTCGCGCTGTCACTACTTATGTTAGATGGCGGCGAGAGGGTGGCCTTCATTGAGGCTGGCGTGTCGGAGCCTGGTGAGATGTCGCGCCTTGAGTATATGATACGCCCCGATATAGTTGTTGTTACGAGCATTGGTGATGCTCACTCTGCAAACTTTGTGTCGGAGGCGGCAAAGATTGATGAGAAACTTATCTTGGCGAAGGATGCCAAGACAATAATATATAGTAGCGAGTATCCGTCGCTACGCTGCCGTATTGAGGAGCTATATGGCCAGAGGGAGCTCATAGATAGCAGCTGCGAGGTTGTCGACGACGTCTTGGAGTTGAGTGATGCGCTGTCAGTCGATGCGCTACATGTCGCCGCCCTGATGCGTAGATTGGGCTATGGCGTTGATGGCGCTATCTTCTCGGCGAAGGTGGCCATGCGCCTCGAGCTTAAGGAGGGTATAGACAACTCGATGATTATCGACGATAGCTATAATTCCGATATAAACTCTGTCGTTGTGGCCCTTGATGCTCTACACTTGCAGTCTATGGGACGCCGCCGCGTAGCTGTAATATCGGATATACGCCAGAGTGGCATGCCCCAAGATAGACTATATGCCCGTGTTGCGGAGGCTGTGCAGAGGGCGGGTGTCGATTACCTCATAGGTGTTGGCGAGAGCATCTCGGCATATGCCATGCTCTTCCCTCGAAACTCGTCGTTCTATAACTCCACAGATGAGCTTATCGAGAATTTCCACCACGAACGTTGGGCCGACTCGGTCATCCTGCTTAAGGGTAGTCGTGATAGTCGCTTCGAACGCCTCGCGCGCCTGTTGGAACGACGTACGCACACCACAACTCTCGAGGTGGACCTTGCGGCAATGAAGAAGAATCTAAACTACTTCCGCCGTCATCTGCCACAGCACCATCCTATTGTTGCCATGGTCAAGGCGGGTAGCTATGGTACGGGAGATGTGGATGTGGCACGCATGCTACAGCATGAGGGCGTGCGTTACCTCGCTGTTGCCTATGCTGATGAGGGTGTTACGTTGAGGATGAAGGGCATCACTATGCCTATTGTGGTGCTTAATGCCGACCAGGATAGCTTCGATGTGATGATTGCTCACGACCTCGAGCCCGAGATATATAGCTTCCACTCGTTGGATGCCTTTCGTCGTGCTGTGCATCATGCGCACCGTGAGGCATACCCCATACATATAAAGTTAGATACTGGCATGCACCGTCTGGGCTTCATGGAGGATGACGTAGACCTGCTGGGTCGTGCCTTACACCTCGATCATTCACTACACATAGCCTCCATCTTCTCGCATCTCTCTACTGCCGACATGCCATCGGAGGATGCCTTCACCGAGCAGCAGATAGAGAGGTTTGACTATATGAGTTCACAGCTTATCGAGTGGCTCGATTATACACCTCTGTGCCATATCGCAAACTCGGCAGCCATCGTGCGCTTCAAGAGTGCGCACTTCGACATGTGTCGCTTGGGCCTCGGCCTCTATGGCTTCGGCTTTGAGCATAATGATGAGCTTATGCCTGTGGCGACACTCGCAACACGCATCGTGCAGATAAAGCAACTTATGCGTGGTGAGTCGGTGGGTTATGGCCGTGCTGCACGCCTCGAGAGAGATACCGTCATTGCTACAATCCCTGTGGGTTATGCTGATGGTCTTGATAGACACCTGGGCTGTGGTAGGTGGAAGGTGCGTATAGGTGGTGTTGAGGCACCTATTATAGGTCGCGTGTGCATGGATAGTGCAATGATTGATATTACCGATATTGAGGGTGTTGAGGTTGGCGATAGAGTGATTATCTTCGGTGCGGAACGAGGTAATACGTTGGAGGATATGGCACAGGTGCTCGACACTATAAGCTATGAGATAATGACATCTATATCACAGCGCGTGAAGCGTATATACACAGAGAGATGATAAAGGGTACGCTATATATGATTCCATGTCCCATTGCCGAGGATCGTGCAGTGTGGGATGTACTGCCCGAGTCTAACCGCCAGGTTATGAACTCGCTGGACTACTTTATCGTGGAGAATGTGCGTTCTGCACGCCGCTTTTTGAGCCGTGCGGGTGTGGAACGTAAGATTGAGGAGTTGGAGTTCGTAGAACTTAATGAGCATACCACCAACGATGCAGATGTGGAACGTATGCTCAAGCCTATCCTTGCAGGTCGTTCTGCGGGTGTCATCTCGGAGGCTGGAGTACCAGGTGTTGCCGACCCAGGTGCCGATATCGTTGCTTTGGCACACCGCCATGGCATTAGGGTAGTACCCCTTGTTGGCCCCTCGTCAATCCTCATGTCGCTTATGGCATCGGGACTCAACGGCCAGCTCTTTGCCTTCGTTGGTTACCTCCCTGTCAAGGAGCAGGAGAGACAGAGGCGTATCAAGGAGTTGGAACGTAGGGTTATGGCAGAACGTCAGGCGCAGATATTCATTGAGGCGCCATACCGCAATATTAAGCTCTTTGAGGCGCTTGTCAAGACGCTTGCTCCGCAGCTACGCCTCACTGTGGCCGTAGATATAACCTCGCCAAACGAGTATATAGCCACGCGCAGTGTTGCCGAGTGGCGTAAGTCGCAGGTACCAGATATGGCAAAGCGACCTACGATATTCCTTTTAGGCATATAATTTGATTATTATAATAATAGATAATTGAAAAATAGACTATATATGAAGAAGCAAACATCTGAAATAGAGGAGAATATGAAGGATGTCGAGGGTGCTGAAGCTCTCGGCAAGGAGGCTTCGGCGGAGGCTGCGAATGACAATATGACAGATGGCGAGGAGTTGTCGTCTGACAATATGTCAGTTGAGCCATCGTTGGAGGAGCAGCTTGCCGTGTGGCGTGATAAGTATCTCCGCCTTCAGGCCGAGTTCGATAACTTCCGTAAGCGCACCATCAAGGAGAAGATGGAGCTCGTGGAACGTGGTTGCGAGGGCGCATGGAAGGCCATCTTGCCTATTCTTGACGATATGGAACGTGCTGTTGCGGCATCGCGTAAGAGTGACGATATCGAGGCGTTGCGCCAGGGTGAGGAGCTCGTGATGAAGAAGTTTGAGAGTGTGCTCCAGGCGTCAAACATCGTTGCTATAGAGTGCGTAGATAAGCCCTTCAATGAGGAGGAGCAGGAGGCTGTTGCGCGCTTTGCCGCTGGCGAGGATAAACGTGGCCTAGTTATCGACTGTGTGCAGCGAGGCTATAAGCTCGGTGAGCATGTGTTGCGCTATGCGAAGGTTGTTGTTGGAGAGTAATGCTGGGTTGTCACTATGGCAGAGAAGAGAGATTACTATGAGGTGCTCGGCGTCGAGAAGAGTGCCGATGCCGATACAATAAAGAAGGCCTATCGTAAGGCCGCTATCAAGTATCACCCCGATAAGAATCCAGGTGATAAGGAGGCCGAGGAGAAGTTTAAGGAGGCTGCCGAGGCTTACGACGTGTTGTCTAATGAGGAGAAACGAGCACGCTACGACCGCTTTGGCCATGCAGGCATGAATGGCGGTGCTGCGGGTGGCGGCTTCGGAGGCTTCAGCGGTGGAGGCTTCTCTATGGAGGATATCTTCGAGCAGTTTGGCGATATCTTCGGTGGTGCCTTTGGTGGCTTCGGCGGTTTTGGCGGCGGTGGCCGAAGCAGAACGCGCAAGAATCGTGGTAGCGACATACGTGTCACTGTCAAGCTATCGCTTAAGGAGGTGTCGGAGGGCGTTACCAAGAAGTTGAAGATTAATAAGACTGTTGCTTGCGAGAAGTGCGGTGGCACAGGAGCAAAGGACTCGTCGTCATATGCTACGTGTACGAAGTGCGGTGGCTCGGGATATGTCATCACCGTGCAGAACTCGTTCTTTGGTCGCATGCAGACGCAGAGTGTTTGTCCTGACTGTCAGGGTGCTGGTCGCATAATTAAGGATAAGTGCGATAAGTGTAACGGTGAGGGTACGGAACGTGGCCAGGAGGTCATCGAGGTTAACATCCCCGCAGGTGTTGCTCACGGCATGGCACTCACTGTGCGTGGTCGTGGTAATGCGGCACGTCAGGGCGGTGACAATGGCGACCTTATCGTTGTTATCGAGGAGGAGCCAAATAAGGAGCTTCGTCGTGATGGTCGTGACCTTGTACACAACCTCAATATCACCGTCACTACAGCATTGCTTGGTGGCGAGGTTGAGATACCTACCATAGATGGTCGCGTGCGCATAAAGATCGCCCCAGGTACACATGCGGGTAAGATATTGCGTCTGCGTGGCAAGGGTCTACCGGATGTCAATGGCTATGGTCGTGGTGACATAGTTGTAGTTGTGGATGTTACATTCCCTGATGAGCTCACCAAGGAGGAACGCAAGCTCGTTGAGCAGCTTGCCGAGCAACCACACTTCAAGCATGCCGAGAAGGTTGAGAATCAGAACATCCTGGAACGCATGAAGTCCTTCTTCCGTGGTTAGAAATTCGGAGTAATAAATATAGTAGAGTTATGTCATTCTTTACACCACACAAGCGCCATCCGCGTAAGTTCAACTACATACCTCGTTTCTACGACCCCGTTAAGGAGGCTCGTGAGGAACGTCGTAAGGAGCTGCATGGCACATCTACGGCTACTGACGATATGCCATATACACCAGGTCGTTATGTTCGCACGCAGCGTGAGGCGCGCGATGCTGCACGTGGTGATCATAGTCCCTTTGCTGGCGTGGGCAAGTTATTCGTCATTGCTGTGGTTCTTGTCTTTGCGATGTTGCTCTTCTACCCACGTATCATGAGGTTTGTGGAACGTGCCAATGAGGAGAAGATGTCGGGTGTTAGGGATGTCTATACCTCTGCGGCAGAGGCCGACGATATAACTATCACTCTCTACGAGAAGCATGGCGACATAGACTTTAACGAGTTTGAGAGCCTCACACCCGAGAGCATCCGCGAGATGGAGGAGTGGCAGAACTCGGTAGGTACAATCACTATATATGACGATGATGTAGAGATTGTAGATGGCAAAAAGGTAGAATAGACGATGGCACAGATAAAACTACTCCCCGAGATTGTAGCAAACCAGATTGCTGCAGGTGAGGTGGTTAACGCCCCCTCGAACGTAGTCAAGGAGATGATGGAGAACTCCTTGGATGCGGGGGCGAAGTGTGTGCGTGTCAACTTCCGTAATGGAGGCAAGGATCTAATACAGATTATTGATGATGGCTCTGGTATGTCGGCAGAGGATGCACGCCTGGCCTTCGACCGTCATGCCACATCCAAGATATCCTCCATTGAGGATGTATATCAGCTACACACGTTTGGCTTCCGTGGCGAGGCTCTTGCCTCTATCGCCGCTGTTGCCGAGGTTGAGTTGCGCACGCGCCGTGAGGAGGATGAGGTGGGCACTATGACCTCTATCTCGGGTGGTGAGTTCCGTTCGCAGACCCCCGTGTCGTGCTCCGTGGGCTCGCAGTTCATGGTGCGCAATCTATTCTATAATGTGCCCTCGCGCCGTAAGTTTATCGATGGTGATAACTCACGCCTATCGTCGCAGATAAAGAATGAGTTTCAGCGTGTTGCTTTGTGTAACCATGATGTGGAGTTTGAGCTGCGTCAGAACGATGCTCTGCTCTACTCGTTGCGCCCTACAAACCGCGCGGGTCGCATCGTCGACATTGTTGGAAGACATATCAAGCAGAACCTCTTGGATGTGAGTGTTAGCACCTCGGTGGTTACCATTGAGGGTTTTGTGGGTCGCCCTTCGGCGGCAAAGAGGCGTAACAATGAGCAGTATCTCTTTGTCAACGGTAGATATTTCAACTCTATACCTATGCAGCGCACCATTGTGCGTGCCTACGAGAAGTTAATTCCTGATGGCTGTATGCCATCCTACTTTTTGTACCTCACAGTCAACCCCGAGGATGTAGATGTAAATGTACATCCGCAGAAGACGACTGTTAAGTTTGCTAACCACGAGGTGATACTCGAGATTTTGCAGGCGGCAATACGTGAGACGTTGGCCAAGACAGGTGCTGTGCCTCTTATGGACTTCTCGGTGGAGAATAAGATTGATATTCCCGTCTTTGATGGCGGTAGACGAACATATGCTATGCCACGTGCATCATCAAATACATCATACAATCCCTTCCTTGAGGAGTATATTGACCCTACCGCGCCACTTCCTGATGTGCCATTCACGGGCTTCGATGTGCCTTTTAACGATGATATGAGCTCTGTGAATGGAGCCATGCCACGTGCCACGGTTGTTGAGGAGCCAGAGGAGGAGTACTCGTTGCGTCCTTCGGGCATGGGCAGTGTCATAGAGTTTATAGAGGATGATGGCGCCGATGAGCAGCAGACCTTTGACTTCATTGAGTCGGGAACAACGCAGAGTGCCACTCTTGAGTTTGGCGAGACCCTTGTTGTGCCTGGCGGCTATGCCATATCTATCTGTTGCGGACGTGCCCTCGTGGTGTCGTTGCGCCGTGCCAAGGAACGTATCTTATATGAGGATATAGTGCGTTCAATGAGCCTCGGTGCTGTACCCGTGCAGCGTATGTTCTTTGCCGAGGAGCTTATACTCTCGCTGGATGAGTATAGCCTTATGGAGGAGCATGCCACGGAGTTTGCAGCTTTAGGCTTCGAGGTGGAGTATCGTGGTGATGGTGCTATCGCCATATTGGGTCGCCCAGCAGTTATCGATGCTGCAACGCCTATCGACGTGCTTATATATGAGATGTTGCACGGTATTGAGGATGGCGCTATGCCTATAGAACGTGAACGCGAACGCCTTGCGCAGGTCATGGCACGCCGTGGTAGCTCTGGCTATGGGCATGGTGTGCGTAGCACCGATGCCGAGGAGCTCCTTAAGCGCCTTGCGTCATGTGATGTGCCAAGCTTCACACCCTCGGGAGCACCTATCATGTCGGAGCTTACCGCAGAGGAGCTGGCAGCAAAATTAATTAAGAACTAAAACTTGGGACTCTATGTCAACCTATCAGTCACCTATGGCTCAAACACCCGCTGTTATGAACCTCCTTATCGCCAATGCCATAGCCTACCTTGCTATGATATTGCTCGATAGTGAAATATTAGAAATATATGCCCTCTTTGCGTTATTCCCTGTGGAGAGTCCCTTCTTCGAGTGGTGGCAGCCGGTGACATATATGTTTATGCATGGAGGCTTCACACACCTCTTCTTCAATATGTTTGCCCTGTGGATGTTTGGCCGCGGCCTGGAGGTGGAGATGGGCACGAAGCGCTTCTTGATATACTACTTTGTCTGCGGTGTTGGTGCTGCACTTGTCCAGCTCGCCATGGCAGAGATTGACCTTATGCATCTTGCCGATATGCCTTTGGCCATGCAGCAGTACCTATGTACGCCTACTCTTGGTGCTTCGGGTGCCGTCTTTGGACTCCTTTTGGCCTTTGGCATGCTGCATCCCAATGCCGTCATCATGCTACTCATCCCACCAATACCTATGAAGGCGAAGTGGTTTGTGGTGTTCTATGGCCTCATAGAGTTACTTCTTGTCATCTTCTCGTCAAACGATGGCGTGGCGCACTTTGCACACCTCGGAGGTATGTTCTGGGGCTGGTTGCTACTGTTGTGGTGGCGTCACAGAGATAGAAACAGAACATACTATTTATAGTAATTATAGACTTATTAACCCCCGATTAAGAAACTTAAATAATCTCAATTATGTCGAAGAATAAGGATACCTACAGCAATGAACCCTTTGGCACCCCTCGTAAGCGCACGAAACGCACATTCCTTGGTGCCTTGTTTGTCATCATCCTTCTTGCTGTGACATTGTCACTATCCGTGGCCCTCATCATCGCCTACCTGACGCCATATGTGTCGCCTTCGACATTTGGTTCACTAACCATCGTGGGCATCTTCGCACCGATACTATATGCTGCGGTGCTCATATGTATGTTGTTGTGGCTCATCACCAAGCGCTGGAAGACAGCCATAGCACTCATCGTCTTGCTGCTCCCTGGCCTCTTTCGTATCTCGGACTTCTATAATATAGATATCAAGCGCAGTGTGGAGCCAAAGGTGGATAGACGTTCTGTGTCGCTTATGAGCTACAATGTGCGAGGTTTCTACGACGACGACCGTGTGCGTGTCTTGGATGAGTATGTAGACTACTTCGGCTCTATAGATGCTGTTGATGTGGTATGCTTCCAGGAGTTTATGCGTGACTCGCGTGGCATTAGCAGACTCGACTCGGTGATGTTAGCACAGCATAGACATAGCTATAAGAACGATGTTGTGGAGGCTGGAGAGGTTGTGTTGCGCACCTATAGCCGTTATCCTATCATCGCCTCGGGTAGCATCTCGGGTGCTGGTCGTGGAACATCGCAGTGGGTAGATATCGTGGTGAACAAGGATACTATGCGTGTGTTTAACAACCACCTCTACACCATGAGCATCTCGGAGGGTGACAGCGAGGATATCGAGAGTGGCATGATACTCAACGATGGTGACCGTATGCGCAGCATCGTTGACCGCATCGCCAATAACTCATCTATACGTGTTGACCACGTCGACACGTTGCGCATGGTCATCGACAATACCCCCTATGAGCATATCATCTGTGGCGACTTCAACGATGCGCCTATGTCGTATGTCTACGGTGTGCTTGTTGACGACAAGAGGGATGCCTTTGTTGAGGCTGGTAGCGGCTATGGCTACACCTTCCGCCCTATGTATGGAACATTGCGTATAGACTACATATTACACTCTGAAGGTCTCGATACGAAGAACTATAGTGTTGATAGGGAGGTAACCCTCTCTGACCACCTTCCCGTCACAGCACGTGTTAAGTTTAACAAGTAGACGAGATTTTTCTTGGTTGTTTGAAAAATTATATTTACCTTTGCGCGCTATTATTAACTAATTTAACTTTTGTAACAATGCCAAAAATGAAAACAAATGCCGCTGCGAAGAAGCGTTTTTCTTTCACCGGCACAGGTAAGATCAAGCGTAAGCACGCTTATCACAGTCA
>JAGCMF010000023.1 GCA_017646625.1 Alistipes sp.
AGGGCATCCAGTATGGTCGTGTTGAGGATGTACACAACTGGAATGTTATTGTAGAGTAATTTCTTGTTAGAAGGGGTCATCTTCGACTCTTCAATCAACGCCACCAATGGGACGTACGTCAAGTACTACCCATCGGTGGCTTTTTCATGTCAGAGCCAAATCTGACGCCCTTCTAACAAGAAATTTAATTTCTTGTGATAGCGGCGCATCTGCGACGCTTCAATCAAACGACAGAATGGAATGTACGTCAAGTACTACCCATCCGGGGCTTTTTCATTGTCGGGTACCAAAGGGCATAAAAGGGCAGAAGGGTCACAAGGGTCAGAAAAGGTAAAAACAAAAGTCCGCGTCAACGCACAACCTTTTATGCCCTTTTATGACGCTTTATGCCCTTTGGCGCCAAACACAGCATCCGCGACAACGCCCTACCTTTTATGCCCTTTGGTACCCGACAATGAAAAAGGGCAGAAAGGGTCACAAGGGACATTGTCTCATTGTCCCAAAAATTGTCCGCCAGGCCCCATTTTCAAAAAAAAATTATCTCACTGCTCCCCATCTGCAATAGTGCCCTGTAGATAAAAATTAACTAAAAATTTCGTCGTTAGGAAAATTTTGCTTAACTTTGAAGATGCGTAATTGCGCCTATACGAATATGTATGTGCATGCGCGCGTATACACACTCGTGGAGTGTGATGCTGATATAAGTTAAACAACCTAAAAACTATACCGATATGAAAAAACTACTTCTCGGTGACGAGGCTATTGCACAGGCTGCTATCGACGCAGGTCTGTCGGGAGTATATGCATATCCCGGTACGCCATCTACCGAAATTACAGAATTCATTCAGCTACGCGAGGAGAAGCGTGGCGATGCAGACAACAAGATTTGCTGCCGTTGGGCAACAAATGAGAAGACAGCGATGGAGGGTGCTCTCGGCATGTCATACATGGGTAAGCGTGCCCTTGTATGTATGAAGCATGTGGGTATGAATGTTGCTGCCGACCCATTCGTTAACTCGGCGATGACAGGTGTGAATGGTGGTCTTGTAGTTGTTGCTGCTGATGACCCCTCTATGCACTCATCGCAGAACGAGCAGGACTCACGCTTCTATGGTAAGTTCGCCCTCATGCCTATCTTCGAGCCATCATCACAGCAGGAGGCTTACGACATGACTCATGCGGCATTCGAGCTCTCGGAGGCTGTTAAGCTCCCTGTGCTCATGCGTGTTACAACACGTATGGCGCACTCACGTGCTGTTGTTAACATCACCGAGGAGCCACGCAAGCAGAATGATATATGCCGTCCCGAGGATGTGCGTCGTTGGATCCTTCTTCCAGCCTTCGCCAAGAAGCGCTATGTGGAGTTGCTCGCACAGCAGGATGACCTGATGAAGGCTGCCGTAGAGTCGAAGTATAACCTCTACCGCAAGGGCACAACACCCGAGAGAGGTGTCATCTGCACAGGTATCGCCTACAACTACTATATGGAGAATGCTGCTGGCTGCCAGGAGCGCAGCGTGCTCAAGGTGTCACAGTATCCATTGCCCGTAGAGCTCATCGAGAAGATGGTTGAGGATGGCGCAAAGGAGATCCTCGTCATGGAGGAGGGTCAGCCTGTTGTTGAGGAGATGGTACGCGCCATCGTGCCTTCAACAGTTGAGGTTAAGGGCCGTCTCACAGGTGATTTGCCACGTGTTGGTGAGCTTACTCCCGACAGTGTGCGTAAGTCATTGGGCATGGCGGCGTTGGAGAACCTTGAGGCTGACGACATCGTTGTGGCACGTCCACCTGCCTTGTGTCAGGGTTGTGGCCACAGAGATATGTACAAGGCGTTGAACGAGGTTGCTGCGGAGTACGAGAATCCACGTATCTTCGGCGATATCGGCTGCTACACACTTGGTGCTTTGCCTCCATTCCAGGCGTTGCATGCATGTGTTGAGATGGGTGCTTCAATCACCATGGCGAAGGGTGCTGCTGATGCTGGTCAGTTCCCATCATTTGCCGTTATCGGTGACTCTACATTCACACACTCGGGTATGACAGGCCTCTTGGACTGCGTTAACTCTAATGCAAATGTTGTTGTTGTAATCTCTGATAACCTCACTACAGGTATGACCGGTGGTCAGGACTCTGCAGGTACAGGTAAGATTGAGGATATCTGCCGTGGCGTGGGTGTTAACCCCGACCATGTACGTGTTGTTGTGCCATTGCCAAAGAACATGGAGGAGATCAAGAGCATCTTGCGCGAGGAGATTGAGTACAAGGGTGTATCAGTCATCATTCCACGTCGTGAGTGTATCCAGACCGCGAAGCGTCATGCAAAGGCGAGAGCAGCAGCAAAGAAGGAGTAAGCCGATAAACAACAAAAAAGAGACTATCATGAAGAAAGATATTATTTTGGCAGGCGTCGGCGGACAGGGTATTCTGTCGATTGCTACGGTTATTGGCGAGGCAGCCTTGGCCGAGGGTTGGAACATCAAGCAGGCGGAGGTTCATGGCATGAGCCAGCGTGGTGGCGATGTGCAGAGTAACTTGCGACTCTCAACAGAGCCTATCGCTTCGGACCTCATCGCGAAGGGTGGTGCCGACATCATCATCTCGTTGGAGCCTATGGAGGCGTTGCGCTACTTGCAGTATTTGAAGAAGGATGGTTGGGTTGTTACATCTAATGTCCCCTTCATCAACATCCCTAACTACCCAGCAGAGGAGGAGCTTGGCAAGCATCTTGCGGCACTCCCTAACTGCGTATCGTTGAATGTTGAGCAGTTGGCCAAGGATGCTGGTGCGCCACTTCAGGCTGCCAATATGGTGCTCCTCGGTGCTGCCATTCCTATGCTCGACATCGAGTTCGAGAAGATTGAGGCGGGTATTCGTCGTATCTTCGCACGTAAGGGCGAGGAGGTCATCGAGAAGAACCTCGCAGCGGTACGTGCTGGTTACGATAACTCAATAAAGAGATAGATGGATATGGAGAGACCATTGGATAAGCAGACCGTAGATAACATATGTATTGCTAACGGTTTGCGCAACGCCAAGGAGCTTGGTGCTGCATCTATACGTCAGTTCGTCAGCGTCGTGAAGGATATCGAGGCGAAGATGGGCGTGGAGTATATACGTATGGAGATTGGTGAGCCTGGTCTCCCTGCCGAGATGATTGGTATCGAGGCGGAGCATGAGGCGTTGCTTGCGGGCGTAGGCTCGAAGTATCCCCTCATCACAGGTATCGAGCCCCTCACAAAGGAGGCATCGCGCTTCGTTAAGGCCTTCATCAACCTCGACATTCCTCCTGTATGCTTTGTGCCTACGGTAGGCTCTATGCAGGGTGCCTTTGCGGCGTTCATGGCGTTGAATCAGATGCGTGACGACCGCGATACAATCCTCTTTATCGACCCAGGCTTCCCTGTGCAGAAGATGCAGTGTAAGGTTCAGGGCATACGCTTCGAGTCGTTCGATGTCATCGACTACCGTGGCAAGGCTCTCGAGGCGAAACTCGAGGAGGTGTTGTCGTCAGGTCGCATCAGCGGTATGATATACTCTAACCCTAACAACCCTACATGGATGTGCCTCAACGAGGAGGAGTTGGAGATTATTGGTCGTATGGCTACGAAGTATGATGTCGTTGTCATCGAGGATTTGGCATACCTCAACATGGACTTCCGTGAGGATAGATCGAAGCCTTTCGAGGCACCATACCAGCCCTCTGTAGCGCGCTACACAGACAACTGCATGCACCTGTTGTCGGGCTCGAAGATGTTCTCATATGCTGGTCAGCGTATCGCCGTTGTTGCACTCAACCCTGCGCTTGCTGAACGCTGCTATGAGGGCTTCGCACAGCGCTATGGCAACGATGGTCAGTTCCGCCGTAACTTCATCTTCAACATCCTATATGTCCTCTCATCGGGTGTTCCACACTCTGCGCAGTATGCCTTGGCGGCTATGTTCCGTGCGGCATCTGACGGCAAGCTCAACTATGTGGAGCACACACGTGAGTATGCACGTCGTGCGCAGCGCGTGAAGGAGATTATGGTTAAGAATGGCTTCCATATCGTCTACGATAAGGATTGCGACCAGGATGTCAGCGATGGCTTCTTCTTCACATTCGGATATAAGGATATGACTGGCGAGCAGCTCATCAACAAGCTCATCTACTATGGCATCTCGGCCATCACACTATCACCTACGGGTAGCTCACGCGAGGGTCTTCGTGGTTGTGTGTCGATGATCTCGGACTACCAGTATGATGAGTTGGATAAGCGTTTGCGCCTCTTCAGCCAGGACTATTAAGCGATTGTCGTACGGGCTACATAGGCTTGTGACGTACAATTTCGAGTAAATGTAATAAGTTAGGGCTGCCCGAAGTCAAAGGACGGCCCTTTTTAAAAATAGTGTGTATGAATTTTGTTAGTGCGGCTGAAGCCGCCAAGCTTATCAAGTCGGGTGACTCGGTATATATCCAGGGCTCGACATCTGTTCCCGAGGTGTTGGTGCAGGCTATGACCGACCGTGCTGCGGAGCTCCGTGGCGTGAAGGTATATACTGCCTTTGCCATCGGTCGTTGCGATGCTCCCTATGCCAAGGCCGAGCTACGCGACTCATTCGAGCCATTGAGCTTCTTCGTTGCCAACAACCTCCGCAATGCCATTAACTCGGGTGTTGCGCAGACCATCCCAGCCTTCCTTGGCGAGATTCCCTTCTTGTTCCGTTCTGGTCAGGTGCCCTTGGATGTTACGCTGCTCAACGTCTCGGAGCCCGATGAGGATGGCTACTGCTCATATGGTATCTCTGCCGACCTCGCATTCTCGGCTGTGGAGTGCTCAAAGACTGTCATCGCCCAGGTGAATAAGTATATGCCTCGCACGTTTGGTGACCCTGTCATCCATGTGTCGAAGCTCGCCGCTATGGTACGTGGCGATGAGCCTCTTGTCGAGGTGCCTACGGTCATCCCTAACGATGTTGAGAGAGCCATAGGTAACTATATCGCACAGGAGATTCCTGATGGTGCTACCCTCCAGATTGGTGTTGGTGGCATCCCTAATGCTGTCCTCGATGCGCTTCACGACCATAAGCACCTCGGCCTACATACCGAGGCTATGACCGACGGTGTTGTGCCCCTCATCCAGAAGGGTATCATCGACAACTCGTTGAAGAAGCTCTATCCTGGTCAGTCGTTGGCATGCTTGTGCCTCGGTAGCCAGCGTTTGTATGACTATCTCGATGGTAACCGCGATGTTGTCATCCGCGATGTTGCCTGGACTAACGACCCACAGAATATACGCCAGAACCCCAAGGTTATGGCTGTAAACTCTGCTATCGAGGTTGACCTTACGGGTCAGATATGTGCCGATAGTATCGGTGAACGCATCTTCTCTGGTGTCGGTGGCCAGCACGACTTCATGTATGGTGGTGCGTTGTCCGAGGGTGGTAAGTGCTTCATCGCCCTTCCATCAATCACTTCGAAGGGTGTATCGAAGATTGTGCCTACTCTCACCAAGGGTGCTGGTGTCGTTACCACACGCTTCCAGGCGCAGTATATCGCTACAGAGCATGGTATCGTCTACCTACGTAATAAGTCGTTAGCGCAGCGTGCCAAGCTCCTTATCTCTATCGCAGACCCATCAGTACGTGAGGATTTGGAACGTGCGGCTGTTGAGAGGTTTGGCATAGGATTCCTCCGCGCATAATATCTTGTGATAAGGGGTTGATTGCGGCCCCTAACAAAAAATGCCGTCAATGGGACGTACGCCAAGTACTACCCATCGACGGCATTTTTGCCGAGTGTAGCACTCGGCGCCCTTCTGACAAGAAGTTAGGGAGTTTAGGGAAATTAGGGAAGTTAGGGAGTTTAGGGAGGATAAGGAGTTTAGGGAAATTAGGGAGTTTAGGGAGTTTAGGGAAGTTAGGGAATATGTTCTATCCTCCTTAAACTCCTTATCCTCCTTAAACTCCCTAAACTCTCTAAAACAAAAAAGGCGTCCTGCCGTAGCAAGACGCCAATGACGTAGTATGTACGCCAATTATCCGATAAGAGCCTCGTAAGCTGCTGCGTCGAGAAGCTCCTCAACCTCTGCAGGGTTAGACATCTTAATCTTTACCAACCAACCCTCGCCATAAGGATCTTTGTTAACGAGTGATGAGTCTGCCTCTACAGCCTCGTTGAACTCGATAACCTCGCCACTTACTGGTGAGAAGGCGTCAGATACAGTCTTTACAGCCTCGATAGAGCCGAACACCTCGTTAGCCTCGATATTCTCGCCTACAGTAGGAACATCAACGAATACGATGTCACCGAGCTGTGACTGTGCATAGTCAGTAATGCCGATAACGGCAACATCACCCTCTACACGGCACCACTCGTGGTCGTTAGAGTACTTCAAATTAGCAGGTACATTAGCCATAATTCAAGTTGTATTAAGTTGTAATTATTGTTGTCTTAACTCCTATTACGCCCTCTATGCGTACTTTCGCAAGTACAAATATACACTTTATTCCGTTCAAACAAAAATTTTGGAATACTTTTTTTCGCTGTAGTGTGGTGAATGGGGTGTTGTTATGCCTTGTTGTGCACCTTATGAGGCAGCACAAACTCCACCTCCTTGAAGGCATACTCCCTTACTATGCCATCCTCATGCTCGAGACATAACTCTCCCGAGGGTCGTACACCGCGTATTGTGGCACGGAACTCCACGCCATCGGCATAGGCGTAGGTGTGCTGCTCGTCGCGGTGGTACATGCTCATGCGGTAGCGGCTCTCTATGGCCTCCTTCTGGCCACTCTCGAGAAGGTCGTATAGCGCAGCTATCTTTGTGCTAAAGGTATCGAGTATCTCTCGTCTGTCGAAGGTTATGCCTCTCTCCACAGCCATAGAGGTAGGGTTTGGTAGCTCCTCGGGGAACGATAGTTGGTTTACGTTTAGGCCTATGCCTATCACTGTGCGAGAGAGGTTCATGCCGGCAAGAGTATGCTCTATGAGTATGCCCACAATCTTATTGTCGCCAGCGTATATGTCGTTTGTCCACTTTATGCGGCACTCTATGTCATACTCCTTGAGTGTGTCGACGAGGGCGAGGGCAGCAATCTCGGAGATGAGGAACTGCTCGGTGGCGGGGAGGAAGGTGGGTGTGAGGATGATGGAGAATGTTATGTTCTCTCCGCTATGGCTATGCCACGAGTGTCCACGCTGTCCACGACCCGATGTTTGGTGCTCGGCCCAGATGATGTCCATATGTCCATATTGCCTATCTCGTGCATCATCATTTGTCGATGTTGTCTCTGTTTTGTAGTAGAGCATATATTAAAGTGTTGTTAAATATCGTTCAAAGATAGAAAAAATCCTTGAAAAAGGTTATCTTTGCACTCTATAATATATGTTGTTATGAAGAGATTGAGACTATTATCGATATACGCCTTGTTTGTTACGGTGTTCGTTGTGTCGTGTGGCAGTAGGAGTGGTGGTGTTAAGCAGGAGCAGGAGGAGTCCTCTACCTCTGCGACCACGATGGCAGCCATCTATGACTACCGCATCGTTGCGGAGTATCCCCACTCGTCGCGTAGCTATACGCAGGGTCTGGAGTATAGGGATGGTGTTATGTGGGAGGGCACAGGCCGCGAGGGTCGTTCTCATCTTCAGCGCATAGATCTTAAGAGTGGTGCTGTGGATGTCGTTGCCACGTTGCCAGATAACGAGTTTGGCGAGGGCATAACACACCATCAGGGCTGCATATATCAGCTAACATGGCTCTCGCACGTGGCACATGTCTACGATGCGCAGGGTAGGCCTCTGCGTGATGTCAAGTATCGCGGTGAGGGCTGGGGTATAACCTCTGATGGTGAGAGCCTATACCTCTCGGATGGCACATCTACGATACGTCGTGTCGACGAGGAGAGCTTCGCTACGGAGGCATCTATATGTGTTACTCTGGATGGCATGCCACTCGATATGATTAACGAGATGGAGTGGGTGGATGGTCATATATGGGCCAACATATACCTCACTGACTCCATCGTCGAGATAGACCCACTCACGGGTGCTGTTCTGGGATATGTAGACCTCCCGGCGTTGCGTCATAGCCTTGTTGATAACCCCGAGGCCGAGGTGCTCAATGGTGTGGCCTACGATGCCAGCACGGGTCACTTCTACGTTACGGGTAAGGATTGGAATCGTATTTTTGAGATTGAGATAATAAGATAGAGATATGAGTAGTGTACAGCAGCGTGTTACCGATATTTTAGCACGCCATATTATAGTTAAGGATTGCGCCATTGGCACGGTGCTCACAGGCTCGCGCCGCGATATTTTGCCCGATGTGCTCTCCGTTGAGGCACGCGATAGGGTTGTCTCTATGTACGAGGCATCCATCAAGGCGGGTGCTACGATGCTCACCACCAACACCTTTCTCTCCGACCCGCTGTCGTTGGCATCATGTGGTGTTACGTATAGCTGCGAGGAGGTTGTCGCCGCCGCCCTCTCGGCGGTGAAGGAGGCGCGCGAGAGGAGTGGTAAGGATCTCCTCATAGCGGGCTCTATAGGCCCCTCTACGCGCAATATATCATTGGCTGTGGACCTCACGGAGGATGAGTTGCGTAGCTCATATCGCAGGCTTATCGAGGCGTTACATAGCAATGGTGCCGACATCTTCCTTGTGGAGAGCATCACAGATATGCGTAATGCCGAGATTGCTGCTGAGGTATGCCGCGAGGTGGACCCCGAGACGCCCATCATCTTCTCGGCTACGCTGTCCAAGATAGGAGGTCTTCTTGCCTCGGGACGTTCTGTGGAGAAGTTTGTTGAGGATGTTGAGAAGTTTTCGCCCATGGCCATAGGCTTCAACTGCTCACATGGCGTTAAGAGTGTTGTGGACAACATCGAACTTCTTACACGCTACACGTCGCTACCAACCTATGTAGCACCCTCTGCGGGTATCCCCGATGCTCGTGGTCGCTACCCCGAGACGGTGAAGAAACATACGGAGACGTTGCGCACGGCGGCAGAACGCGGTCTGTTGAGTATCGTTGGTGGCTGCTGTGGCACAACGGCGGAGTATACACATAGCGTGGCTATGATGGCACGCCACTATAAACCTCGTAAATAGCCTATTATGAATGTTATAGAGTTTCGTCGAGAGTTGCACCGCCACCCCGAGCTGTCGTTCGAGGAGCACCGCACGCAGCGCTTCATCATAGATGCTCTTGAGGCCGAGGGCATCACTTGCCGTGCTATTGCTGGCACAGGAGTGCTTGCCATGTTGGAGGGTAGGAGGGGTAACCTGCAGCGTGCCGTGGTGCTACGTGCCGATATCGATGCCCTGCCCATTGTGGAGCAAAATGCCGTGGAGTATAGGTCGCAGCATGAGGGCATCATGCACGCCTGTGGCCACGATATGCATGCTGCGATGCTCTATGGTGTGCTCAAGGAGCTGAATAGGGAACGTAACTTCGAGGGTACGCTGTTTGGCATCTTCCAACCTGGCGAGGAGCTGAACCCTGGAGGTGCCTCTATGGTGCTTGCCGAGAATCCCTTTGAGGGGTATAGTGTTGCGGCGGTCATAGGCCAGCATGTAGATGCACGTATAGATGTCGGCCAGGTGGGCATCTGTCCTGGTGTCTTCATGGCGTCGAACGATGAGCTACGCTTCACGGTGCGTGGTCGTGGTGGTCATGCTGCCCGTCGTAGCGATATAGATGATAGTGTAAGTGCCATGGCCGACATGGTGCTTCGTACTACGAGCCTCAATACCCCCGATAGTGTTGTCTCTGTAGGCCGCATCATCGCCGAGGGTGCCACGAATGTAATCCCCAGTAGTGTATATGCCGAGGGTACGATGCGCACCTTCGATGCCGAGGCAAGAGAACGCATTTATCGTCATATAGATGATAATGCGAGAGCTGTGGAGCAGAGGTATGGTGTGAGTGTAGATGTAGATATCAGCCGTGGCTATCCCTCTGTTGTTAACGATGTCATGCTCGCCTATGAGGCTATGATTATGGCTGCTGACGAGGGTATAGAGGTTGTGGAGTTTGGTCGCATACCTATGGCCGAGGACTTCGGCTACTACACAGAACGCTACCCATCACTCTTCTATAGGTTGGGTGTTGGTGCTGCCTCGGGAGGCTCACATACGGCAACCTTCCTTCCCGATGAGGCGGCGATGGATGTGGGCTGTAGGATGATGCAGCGCATGGCGCTACATATGTTGAATAAGTAATATGGGAAAGAGACGTAATAATAGGGGTAGGAGCAGAGATGACCGTGCATCGTTCATCGTAAATATGTTCCGTGAGTTCCCCGACAATAGATTTTCACTCAAGCACCTTGCAGCAGCCTCGGGTGGCGCTGATAGGGATGGCAGGAATATGACCTTTGCTATCGTACGTCAGCTCGTCGAGGATGGCTTTGTTGAGGAGGTTGCAAGGAGCAAGTACCGCCTGTCGCGTGCCGCCATGCCCCGCTATGAGGGTGTCGTGGTATCTATCACGCCAGGCACACTATATGTGCATGTCGATGAGCTGGAGAGTGATGTCTTCGTTGCTCGCCGCAATGGTGGCGGTGCTCTCGATGGCGATAGGGTTGTTGTCGCTGTTGCCCGCCGTTCGCGCGATGGAGAGCTCGAGGGCACCATCAGCTCTGTTGTGGAACGTAGCATGAAGCCCTATGTGGGCACCGCGCAGCTCACCTCTAACTCTGTCTTTGTCACGCCCGACACACGCCGCATAGGCACCGATATATACCTCGAACGTAAGATGTGTCGTGGTGTTGAGGATGGCGATAAGGTTGTTGTACGCATCGTCGACTGGCCCGATGGCGAACGTCTGCCACATGGTGTACTTGTCGAGAGACTTGGCCCTGCGGGAGATAACGACACGGAGATGCACGCCATTCTTGCCGAGTTCGACCTTCCCTACCACTTCGAGAAGGAGGTTGAGGCGGCAGCAAATGCCATAGATGGAGAGATTACGAAGGAGGAGATAGCGCGCCGTAGGGATATGCGTGATAGGGTGACCTTCACTATCGACCCTGCCGATGCCAAGGACTTTGACGATGCTCTCTCGCTGCATAGATGCGACGATGGCCTCTGGGAGGTGGGTGTTCACATCGCCGATGTAACACATTATGTAACGCCAGGCTCTGTTGTCGAGGAGGAGGCTCTGCAGCGTGCCACATCTGTATATCTTGTGGACCGCACCATACCTATGCTGCCCGAGAGGCTATGTAACGAGCTATGCTCGTTGCGCCCCCATGAGGATAAGTTGTGTTTCTCGGCCATCTTCAAGCTCAATGACAATGCCGAGATTGTTGAGGAGTGGTTTGGTCGCACCGTCATTCACTCCGACCGCCGCTTCACGTATGAGGAGGCGCAGGCAATCATCGAGGGTGCCGAGGGCGACTATGCCGAGCAGGTGCATACGCTTGATGCTCTTGCGCGTAGGCTCCGTGAGGATAGGTTCAAGCATGGCGCCATAGCCTTTGCACGCGACGAGGTGCGCTTCACGCTTGATGATAAGGGTCGTCCTATAGGCGTATATACGAAGGTGCAGAAGGAGGCTAACCAGCTCATCGAGGAGTTTATGCTCCTTGCCAATAGAAGTGTTGCCGAGTACTGCGCATATAGGATGTCTAATGGCCGCCGTGTACCCCGCCCTATGGTGTTCCGTGTTCATGATGAGCCCTCCGAGGATAAGCTATCGCGCTTCAGGGACTTTGCTCTGCGCTTCGGCCACTACTTCAGGGCGTCGAAGGGTCGTGCCATAGCCAAGGAGATGAACAAACTGCTTGGCTCTATCGCTGGCCGTGCCGAGGCAAATGCCATCACCACACTTGCTGTGCGCAGCATGGCCAAGGCGGTGTATACTACAGACAACATAGGCCACTATGGTCTGGCCTTCCCATACTATACCCACTTCACCTCGCCCATACGTCGCTACCCCGATATGATGGTGCATAGGCTTCTTGCGGGATACCTCGCAGGCGAGAAGAGGGCAGATAAGAAGCTCCTCGAGCAGCTCGCCGTGCACTCCACAGAACGTGAGATTATAGCCTCGGAGGCCGAGAGAGCAAGCATCAAGTATAAGATGGCGGAGTTCATGAAGGATCGCATCGGCGAGGAGTACGATGGCGTGGTGTCGGGACTCACGGATTGGGGTGTATATGTAGAGCTCGACGACACGCATGTCGAGGGCATGGCCTTCCTGCGTGATATCGACGATAACGACTTCTATCGCTTCGATGAGGCACGCTACGAGGTTGTAGGTAGACTCTCGGGTGTGCGCCTCACACTCGGTAGCCGTGTGAGGGTGCGTGTTAAGAGTGTAGACATGAACCGCCGTACTCTCGACTTCAAACTCCTTATTAACAGAGAAAAACGATAGGCGTATGAGCATTAATGATATCCTGGAGAGGGCACTCGAGAGGGAACCCCTAACACGTGAGGAGGCATATAGACTTTATGATGAGGCTCCGTTGCAGCTGTTGTGTAGTGTTGCCGACACGTTGCGTCAGAGTGCTGTCCGTGACCCCAAGGTTGTGACATGGCAGATAGACCGCAATGTGAACATCACGAATGTGTGTAAGTCGGGCTGTAAGTTCTGTAACTTCCACTGTAAGCCCCACGAGGAGGCGAAGGCATATATCACCACTATGGCCGAGTACCGCCAGAAGATTGATGAGGCACTGCGCCTCGGTGCTGACCAGCTGCTCTTGCAGGGAGGCCTCCACCCACGCCTCGGCATAGAGTTCTACGAGAAGCTCTTCACGCAGATAAAGAGGGAGTATCCCACGTTGCGCCTCAATGCCCTTGGTGCTCCCGAGGTGGCACATATAGCCTCTATAAGTGGCCTCACAACCCTCGATACGCTTAAGCGCCTCAAGGCTGCGGGCCTCGATACACTTCCTGGTGCTGGTGCCGAGATTCTCTCGGAGGGTGTGCGTCGTAGGATATCGCCCGCGAAGCCCTCGGCACGCGACTGGGTCGTTGTCATGCATGAGGCACACACCCTCGACATACCTACCACTGCCACGATGATGTATGGACATGTGGAGAGACCCCACGAACGTGTCGACCACCTCATCACCATCCGTGACCTCCAGGCACATAAGCCCGCCACGTCGCGCGGCTTCACGGCCTTCATACCCTGGGTCTTCTGTCCCACAGGCACACAGCTCGAACGTGAGGGCATAGCACCTCGCTTCTCCGCAACCGAGTACCTACGTATCATCGCCATGAGCCGCATCGTGTTACACAACATCACCAACATCCAGGCATCATGGCTCACCGTGGGCAAGGAGGTTGCCGAGATAGCCCTGCGCAGTGGCGCTAACGACATGGGCTCCATCATGATCGAGGAGAATGTGGTATCCTCTGCAGGTGCCACAACGCGCTTCGACCGCGATGCCATGGAGGCAACAATACGTCGTGCGGGATTTACGCCGAGACTGCGTGATCAACTTTATAACTATCGATAAGAGAGAGGGCTGATATTGTATCAGCCCTCTCTCTTATCTTTGTAGTATTATCTACGTAGTTTTAAACTCCTTGCCCATGAACCAACGGGGTAGGTTGCAGCCTATGTAGTTGCCTATAACAGACCATACCCACGCCATAATCATCCACGATGCGAAGTCGCCATTTAGTATCGCCATGCAGTAGTAGAAGGCGTCGGCAATGCTGTGTGGTAGTCCGCACATGATGAATACGGGTACACCATATAGTAGTGGTAGGTAGGTGCCATTGCGCACACCGTGTACTGCGAGTGTTACGATGATACCCGTGCCTATGGATGTTATGAGGATATTCCATGATGCTGCCTCGCGTGCCGCCATAATGGTGTCGAGTGTAGCCTGCGCATTAGCATTTGCCTGCACCGTGGAGTATGCTATGCCCGCCATGAGAAGGCAGCCTATAGCATTTGCCAACACCATAGGTATCAGCTGCAACGACTCCTTATATGGCAGGTAGCCCGCCTTGCCAGTGAAGAGCAACGCCTTGCTTATGGTCACCGACATGAGGCCAAAGGCGAAGAGCACAGCGCCACCCAGGCCTCCGACATGGAGGAATACGAGGCCGGCAATGCCGATCAGAAGACCGGCAAATACCGACTGCGTAATAAAGTATCTCATTACATCACTATGTTGATAATCTTGCCCTTGACAACGATAATCTTCTTTGGCTGCTTACCCTCGAGCCACTTCTGTGCTCCCTCGGTAGTCACAATGTGCTTAACGATATCCTCCTGTGTCATGTCGAGGGCATACTCCTGCTTGAAGCGGAGCTTACCATTAATCATGATAGGGTACTCGAATGAGTTCTCCACGAGGTAGTCGGCATTGAACTTGGGGAAGGCAGCATCGCACACGGTTGTTGTGTGACCCATAGCGTGCCACAGCTCCTCGGCGATGTGTGGTGCAAAAGGTGCGATGAGGGCTGTCAGCGGCTCCAATATCTCGCGCTTTGAGCAGTCGCCAAGCTCGTTGAGGCATATCATGAATGCCGCAACAGAGGTGTTGAACGAGAAGTTCTCTATATCCTCGCTTACCTTCTTAATGGTCTTATGTAGTGTCTTAAGCTCGGCAGGTGTAGCCTTCTCGTCGTTGACAAGAAGCACGCCATCACGTGAGTAGAACTTCGCCCATAGACGCTTGAGGAACTTGTGAACGCCATCTATGCCATTTGTGTCCCATGGCTTCGACTGCTCCAAAGGACCGAGGAACATCTCGTACATGCGTAGTGTGTCGGCACCATACGCCTCGACGATGTAGTCGGGGTTAACGACGTTGTACATAGACTTCGACATCTTCTCTATGGCCCAGCCACATACATACTTGCCATCCTCCAATACAAACTCTGCGTCGTGGAACTCGGGGCGCCATGCGCGGAAGGCGTCGAGGTCGAGGATATCATTCTTCACGATGTTAACATCTACGTGAATCTCCTGTGTCTCATACTCGCCCTTGAGGCCGAGAGATACGAACTTGTTGGTGCCCACGATGCGGTATACGAAGTTCGAACGACCCTGAATCATACCCTGGTTTACGAGCTTCTTGAATGGCTCCGACTCGCATACGTAGCCCAAGTCGTAGAGGAACATATTCCAGAAGCGTGAGTACATGAGGTGACCTGTGGCGTGCTCTATACCACCCACATAGAGGTCTACGTTGCGCCAATACTCGTTAGCCTCCTTGCCCACGAGACCCTCGTTGTTGTGTGGGTCCATGTAGCGGAGGTAGTATGCTGACGAGCCCGCGAAGCCAGGCATCGTAGAGAGCTCATATGGCATGCCGTCGGCAGTATGCCAGCCCTCAACACGTGCCAATGGTGGCTCACCCTCCTCCGTAGGACCGAAGTTCTCGATAGGTGGCAGGGTGAGGGGCAGCTGCTCGTCGCTAACACGGTATGCCACATCATCCTTATAGTAGATTGGGAATGGCTCGCCCCAGTATCTCTGGCGTGAGAAGATGGCATCGCGCAGACGGTAGTTCACAAGACGCTTACCGAGGCCGCGACGTTCAACCTCGGCAAACATGAAGTCGATAGCCTCCTTCACGTCCATGCCGTTGATGATGTCGGAGTTGATGAGCTTACCCTCCTTTGCGTCGTACGACTCCACCTCGAGGTTACCACCCTCAACAACAGGTATTATGTCGATGCCGAAGTGACGTGCGAAGGCGTAGTCGCGTGAGTCGTGCGCAGGAACAGCCATGATGGCACCTGTGCCGTAGCCCGCGAGCACATAGTCCGATATGTAGATGGGTATCTGCTTGCCGGTGAATGGGTTGATGGCATATGAGCCTGTCTTAACGCCACTAACACGCTTTGTGTCGGCAATACGTTCGCGTTCTGAACGACGCTTTGTCTCGGCGATATAAGCCTCAACAGCCTCGCGGTTATCCTCCGTTGTGAGCTCTGCAACCCACTCATGCTCAGGTGCTATGACCATGAACGTAACACCGTAGATGGTGTCGGGACGTGTGGTGAATATCTCGAGCTTACGGTCGGAGTTTGCCACGTCGAAGAATACCTGTGCGCCTACAGAACGACCTATCCAGTTACGCTGAATCTCCTTTAGCGAGTCACTCCACTCGAGGCTCTCGAGGCCATCGAGCATACGCTGTGCGTATGCTGTTACGCGTAGCAGCCACTGCTTCATGCGCTTCTGCTCTACGGGGTGACCACCACGCACCGATAGACCCTCCTTAACCTCGTCGTTGGCAAGCACGGTGCCGAGTGCTGGGCACCAGTTAACCATGGTGTCGGCACGGAAGGCGAGGCGGTAGTTCTGCAACACCTGTTCGCGTGCCGCCTCACTCATGTTGTTCCACTCCTCGGCGCTGAAGTCGAGGTGCGCTGTCTCGGCAGCATCAACACCCTCTGTGCCGTGTGCCTCGAAGTGCGCAACAAGAGCTGTGATAGGCTCTGCCTTTGCTGTGGCGTTGTTATACCAGTGGTCGAACATCTTGAGGAATGCCCACTGTGTCCAGTGATAGTACTCGGGCTCGCATGTGCGTACCTCGCGTGACCAGTCGAACGAGAAGCCGATCTTGTCGAGCTGCGAACGGTAGCGTGCTATGTTCTCCTCGGTTGTTACTGCGGGGTGCTGACCTGTCTGTATGGCATACTGCTCGGCGGGAAGACCGAAGGCGTCGTAGCCCATGGGGTGAAGCACGTTGAAGCCCGACTGACGCTTGTAGCGTGAGTATATATCGGATGCTATATATCCCAGCGGGTGACCTACGTGTAGTCCTGCACCCGATGGGTAGGGGAACATGTCGAGAACATAGAACTTGGGACGTGATGGGTCTACATCTACACGGTAGGTGCCCTCCTCACTCCACTTCTGTTGCCATTTTTGCTCAATGGCCTTAAAATTATACTCCATAACTTATATATTAATTGTTGTTTCGTTAATCTTCATCATCATCCATAAAGTCGTCGTCGGCAACGAAGAAGCCATCCATCAGAGCATCAATGTTGCGCCTATCCTTCTTTGTTGGGCGGCCCATGCCACGTTCGCGGAATACGAAGATTGTCTCGTGTGGCACGTGTAGCTTATCCAACTCCTCCTGTGGTGTGCAGTTTAGGCAGTAGGTGGGCACACTCTTTGCTGGCTGGCGACTCGATACCAACTCGAGCACCTTATAGCTATAGTTAACACGTTCACGGCGCACCGATATCCTATCGCCCACCTTCACCTCGCGTGATGGTTTGGCATAGGCGTCGTTGACCAAGACGCGGTTGTTGCGTATGGCATCCGCGGCATCGCTACGTGTCTTGAAGATGCGCACAGCCCACAGATACTTATCTAATCTTATCTCACTCATTACTCCTTATGTTTCTTTGTGACTATTGGCATGCGGCTGACGCTGATAATCATGCCTATGGCAAGCGACATGAAGAGCAGCGATGAGCCACCACGCGATATTAGTGGCAGTGTCTGTCCTGTCTCGGGTATGAGGTTAACCTGCACAAGGATGTGGAGCATCGCCTGGCATGTTATCAGCAGTCCGAGGCCTGCAGTCATCAGCGTGGGGAAGGCTGTGTTACAGCGCCTACATATCTCTATCGAACGGAAGGTTATCCACAGGTATAGGAGCATCAGCACGAGGGCGGCGATGATGCCATACTCCGAGGTGAAGAAGGCATAGGCGTAGTCACTCTCGGGGTGTATTACCACTGCGCGTGACGAGCTGTGTCCCGCACCCTCGCCCATGATGCCGCCGTTGCGTATCGCTATCATGGCGCGTTCCGTGTCCGAGAGCTCATATGTGAAGTTCTTCTCGCCGTCTGTTGTCCACTCCGTAATCCATGTCGAGAGACGTCCTCCTGCCGTGTCGCCACGTCCTATGCCCACCAGCGAGAGCATGCCGAGGCCGAGTGTGCCCACGATGCCCACAAGGAGGCAGAACTTGAAGAGCTCGAGCTTCGAGGCACGACCTATGTAGAGCATTATCACCGAGGCGATGAAGATGATGACCGCCGAGGAGGTGTGCGCAGGGAATATCACCATGCATGATAGTATCACGGGGCCGAGTAGTGGTCGTGTGTTCTCACGCAATATCTTCTGTTGCTTCGGGCTATTCAGCCTCCACGATGTGGGTAGCAACTTGAGCTTGTTTATAGAGCTCTGGCGCGTCTCCATGCGTCGTGCGAGCATCAGTATGGTGAATATCTTGAGACCCTCGGAGGGCTGAAACTGTATGGGGCCTATGGGCAACCAGCGTGCCGCACCATTTGTTGTGGCACCCACGAAGTATGTAGCCACGGTGAGTATGACAAAGAGGTAGTAGGCCATGGGTGTTATGCGGCGGTAGAAGGTGTAGTTTATCTTGTGCGCCACAAATATCACGGGCAGCGACATTGTCATCACCAGCATGAGCTGCTGACGTAGCGAGTCTGTCGTTGTCATGTCCGACGTAATGTCGTAGGCCATCTTTGCCGTTGAGGAGTATACCACGAGTATGGATACGACGATGAGCACTGCGTATATTATCCACAGTGTCCTGTCACCCTCCAATATTTGGCGGTTGCGCTTGAGTGTGTCGGCTGCCGCCTCTGGCCCCGTCGTTCTCTCCTGTATCTCTTCCGACATCGTGTTACTCATTTATTACGTTTTGCTTAACCCACTCCTTGAACATGCGGCCTCTCTCCTCGTAGTTGCGGAATAGGTCGAAGCTCGCGCATGCGGGTGATAGGAGCACCGTGTCACCCTCCTGTGCCACCTCGCGTGCTGCCACCATCGCCTCCTCGAAGGTGTGACAGTCGCGTATGATGGGCACTATGCCCGCAAAGTCGCGTGTTAGCTTGCTGTTGTCCACGCCCATGCATATTAGGGCACGCACCTTGCGGCGTGCAAACTCCTTGAGGGGTGTGTAGTCGTTACCCTTGTCTGTGCCACCCGCAATCCACACTGTGGGTCGTTTCATGCTCTCGAGGGCATACCACACGGAGTCTACGTTTGTAGCCTTCGAGTCGTTAACCCACTCTATGTCATCCCTCTTGCCTGCTGGCTCCAGGCGGTGCTCCACGGGCGAGAAGTCGTATATGGAACGCTTTATGCTGCGTGGGTCTACGCCTGCTGCGAGTGTTGCGAGTGCTGCCGACATGGCGTTGTAGATGTTGTGCATACCCTCAATCTGCATCTTGCGCGTATCTATTGTCACCGACTTTTTGCCCACTGTGGCGGTGAAGGTGTGACCCTCGAGTATGGCATCGCCCTCACCACTCGCTATTGCGGTGTTTATGGCGAAGGGGAGCTGGCGGGCACGTAGCGTGTCGTCCATCTGGTCGAGCATCACGTTTGTCTCGTGGTCATCTGCCGAGTATATGAAGAAGTCGGCAGCACCCTGGTTCTGTGTTATGCGCATCTTGGAACGTGCATAGTTCTCGAGCTTATAGTCGTAGCGGTCGAGGTGGTCGGGGGTTATGTTTGTGAGCACACCTATGTCGGCCTTGAACTTGAAGCATCCGTCGAGCTGGAATGAGCTCAACTCGAGCACATGCCAGAAGTACTTATCTGTGGCCACCGAGTAGGCGAAGCTCTCGCCGATGTTACCACCGAGAGATACCTTACGACCGGCATCCACCATTATTTTGTAGATGAGGGATGTTGTCGTTGTCTTGCCATTCGAGCCTGTGATGCATATTGTCTTTGCCACACCCTTGTATCGTGCTGCGAACTCTATCTCCGAGATCACGGGGATGCCACGTTCGCGTATCTTCACCACGATGGGTGCTGTGTCGGGTATGCCTGGTGACTTAATCACCTCGTTGGCATCGAGTATGCGTTCCTCGGTATGCTCTCCCTCCTCATACTCCACGCCCCACTCCTCGAGACGTTCCTTGAATTTGGGGGCTATCTTGCCCATGTCTGTGAGGAAGGTGTCGAAGCCCTTCTTCTTGGCGAGTATTGCCGAGCCATAGCCCGAGATGCCACCACCGAGTACTACTATCTTACGTTTCATGTTGTTTATCTATTTCTGTTACTGAATCTTGAGTGTTACGAGTGTGAGGGCCGAGAGGAGCAATGATATGATGAAGAAGCGCATCATTATCTTTGTCTCGAAGAGACCCTTCTTCTGGTAGTGGTGGTGTAGTGGCGACATGAGCAGTATGCGTCTACCCTCGCCATACTTACGCTTCGTATACTTGAAGTATCCCACCTGCACCATCACCGATAGTGCCTCCACGAGGAATACGCCACAGAGGAGTGGTAGGAGTAGCTCCTTGCGTATGCATAGAGCAAATACGGCTATTATGCCACCTATTGTCAGCGAGCCCGTGTCGCCCATGAATATCTGTGCGGGGAAGGAGTTGTACCAGAGGAAGCCTATGAGTGCTCCTGCGAAGGCAGCAGCAAATATCAGCAACTCACCACTGTAGGGTATGTACATGATGTTTAGGTAGTCCGAGTAGACGATATGTCCCGAGAGGTATGCCAGGATACCGAGTACGAAGACTATGGGCACCGAGACACCCGTAAGTAGGCCGTCGATGCCATCTGTGAGGTTGGCGCCATTAGAGACGGCTGTGATGACGAAGATGGCGACGATGATGTACAGCAGCCATGCTGCCATCTCGTTACCTCCTGTTAGCATCTTATAGTCGAGCATCGTATCCTTAAGGAAGGGTATAGATGTCTTTGTGCTCTTATGCTCTGTTGTGCTCACCACAACACGCTGTGTGTAGCTATCCACCTCTTGGCCTGTGGCGTTGTCTATAACGGTGTAGCTTGCTGTCTCTATCTCCTTCTCGTGTATCACGATGTCGTCGGATAGCCACATTGTCGTTCCCACGATTATGCCGAGGCCCACCTGACCCACAATCTTGAAGCGTCCCTTGAGACCCTCTTTGTTGTGGCGGAACACCTTGATGTAGTCGTCGAGGCCACCGATGAAGCCGAGCCATAGTGTAGATATGAGCATCAGCTGAATGTATACGTTGCCCAGGTCGCCAAAGAGGAGCACGGGGATAACCACCGAGAGGATTATTATTATGCCACCCATCGTCGGTGTGCCCTTCTTCTGCAGCTGTCCCTCGAGGCCAAGGTCGCGTATATCCTCGCCTATCTGCTTGCGCTTGAGCATGCGTATTATATGCTTGCCGAAGAATATGGCTATTAGCAACGAGAGGATTATCGCTGCGGCAGAACGGAATGATATGTATTCGCCGACACCCATGCCCGGAAGGTCGGTGTTGGCATTTAGGTATTCAAATAGACGGTATATCATCTTACAAAGTGGGGTTAATATTGTTATGCGTTTCTCTTTGTGTGTGTTGTGGCAAAGGCGTTGCGCACCTCCTCGCGGTCGTCAAAGTGGTGCTTCACGGTGCCTATTATCTGGTAGTCCTCATGTCCCTTTCCTGCAACGAGTATTATGTCGCCAGCGTGTGCCAATGCTGCCGCTGTGCGTATCGCCTCGCGGCGGTCTGTTATGCGTAGGTAGTTTGTCGCCTCGCCCACACCCGCTACCATGTCGTCGAGGATTGCCTCGGGCTGCTCTGTGCGTGGGTTGTCGGAGGTTAGTATCGCCATCGTTGCGTGGCGTGTGGCTATTGCTGCCATCTCGGGGCGCTTGCTACGATCTCTGTCGCCGCCGCAGCCACATACCACTATGAGTCTCTGTGTTGACGTGCGCACCTCCTCGATTGTCTGCAACACATTCTCCAGCGCATCAGGTGTGTGAGCATAGTCCACCACGGCCATCGTGCCATCCTCGGCGATGATGGTCTCGAAGCGGCCACTCACGGGTGTGAGGGTGCTCAATGTTGTGAGTGCCTCTATCTTGTCTATGCCGAGGAGTGTTGCTGCGGCATAGACGGTTGTTAGGTTGTAGGCGTTGAAGCGACCTGTGAACTTCACCCACACCTCCATGTTGTCGATGTATAGGAGCATGCCATCGGGTCGCATCTCCGTAATCTTGGTGTTGTAGTCGGCAAGCGAACGTAGCGATAGGCGGTGGTGGTGTGCCACACAGTTCTGCAACATAACCTCGCCGTTGCGGTCGTCGATGTTAACCACAGCCCATGCCTCCCTATCCAGACCATCGAAGAACGACTTCTTGGCACGAATATACTCCTTGTATGTGCCGTGGTAGTCGAGGTGGTCGTGCGTTAAGTTTGTGAAGAGGGCACCACAGAAGCGTAACCCCGCTATGCGGTGCTGTGCTGCGGCGTGTGACGACACCTCCATGAAGCAGTAGTCGCAACCCTCATCCACCATCTGGCGCATCATGGCATTTAGGCGTATGGCATCGGGTGTGGTGTGTGTCGAGGCTATGCTGCGCTCGCCTATGCGGTATACGACCGTAGATATGAGGCCCGCCTTGCGACCCATCGCCATGAACATGTCGTAGAGGAGTGTCGCAGTTGTCGTCTTGCCATTTGTGCCCGTCACACCCACGAGGTGTAGCTCCTCGGAGGGGTAGTCGTAGAAGGCTGCCGCCATGGCGGCCATGGCGATGTTGGTATCCTCCACCACAACATATGCCACACCCTGCCTCTGTGTTGTGGGCATATGCTGGCATATAACCGCCACAGCACCCCTCTCTATGGCGGCATCTATGTAGTTGTGTCCATCACTCGCTGTGCCTACTACGGCGAAGAAGCATGCTCCCTCTGTCACCGTGCGTGAGTCGTACTCGAGGCTCGTGATGTTGGGGTTTATGCCCTCGGTTATCTCTTTAACTCGAACAGTGTCGAGTATGTCGTGTAGTTGTTTCATGTTATATGTCATGCCCTTGTGGGCTTGTTAATCTTATCTCTCAAGTGTTAGTTGTATGGTCATGTTGTCACGTATTGTGCGACCTGCAGGTATGCTCTGTCTCTTTACTCGTCCCACGCCGCTGTGCGTAACCTTTATCCCCGAGCATTCGAGTAGGTATAGTGCGTCGGTGAGGCCCATGCCCACGACGTTGGGTACCGTGCCTTCATCTATCGTTATGCCACTTATGGCCACGTTGCCCTCTGCATCTACCGATGCGCTGCTCCATCTGCTGTTGTCGCTGTTGTCTGTTGTCTGCTGGCCGAGGATGTTGCTCACACGCTTCACGTAGCCCGTCTGTCCCGCCTTGATGCTCACGGGGGAGTATCGCTGTGTGGGGGTCTCTATGGGGGCATGCAGCGAGTGGTCGAAAGAGTATATGTACTCCATCATGTCGGCCGCCACAGGACCCGCAAGGTCGATACCGAAGTATAGGATGTTCTCGGGTGTCGACTGCTTACATATGGCCACCATGATGGTGTATTTGGGGTTCTCCTGCGGCATTGTGCATATCATCGAGCCGTAGTAGTAGTTATCCTCCTTGCCATTAAGGCCATTTGCCATATGTATAGAGTCTATGCGCGACCTGCTCACGAAGTTTGTCCACACCTGTGCTGTACCTGTCTTGCAACCAAAGGGTATGGGTAGGTCGCGGAAGTAACGCCCCGAACGTTCCGATGCTGCAGCCAGGCATGTGTCGAGGATGGCGAGTGTGCGCTGCGAGCACATACGTTCTATGAGTGTCACCACGGGCATACGTTCTATCACCTCGCCGTCACGTTCTATGCGGTCCACGAAGCGTGGTGCCACCATGCGGCCCTCGTTTGCTACGCCATTGTAGAAGGTGAGCATATGTATTGGTGGAAGCTCCATCTCATAGCCGTAGGCGAGGCGTGGTAGACGTGTTGAGGTGCTACCACGGTGCGACCACTCTGTGGTGTTGGCCATGGGGAGTTTGCCACGTTCCTCGTTATATGCCTCGAGACCTATGTAGTCGTTGAAGCGTAGGCGTGCCAGGAAGTCGGTATACTCTTCGGGCCTCTCCTTGAAGCGTTCGTATACGGCCTTTGCGAAGTATACGTTCGAGGAGTGGGCGAAGGCGTCGCGTAGTGTCACATTGCCGTCGCTGCCCTCACCCGCCACGTCGTGTGAGTCCTCTATCGTGGCGTTGCCCACCTTCACGCCATGACGTGGTCGTGAGTGCTCGGTGTTAACCTTGGTGTCGAGGTCGTAGCCGCCAATCTCTACGAGTGCCATTGTCGTTGCTAACTTCATCGTAGAGCCCGGGCTCATCTTGGTCCTCAGGGCGTGGTTGTTCACTCGTTCACTATATGTTGTTCCACGTTCTACGCCCGAGCCGAGGTTTACCATGGCGAGTATGTTACCCGTCTGCACCTCCATGACCATCGCCACGCCGAATGATGCATCTGTGCGTCGTAGCATGCTGTCGAGGCGTTCATGTGCCATGCGCTGCAGGCCAGCATCTATCGTCGTTATTATGTTGCATCCATCCTCCACGGGGCGGTTGTCGCTGTCGTTTACACGTGCCCAGAAGCCGTGGGCTATGCGCTGCTCGCGCGCCTTGCCGTCGGTGCCCGCCAGCCAGCGGTTATAGAGACCCTCTATGCCGGCGCCAAAGCGCTTCTCGTCTCTAATCACCAGGGTGTCGTAGTGACCTATAATCTGACGTGCCAGGTCGCCAGAGGGGTATATGCGTTCATCCTCCTTCCTGTCATCTATGACATATCCCATGTTGCCGTTGAGTATCGGGTAGTTCCTCTGCATCATGTTCCACTCATCCTCGGTTATCTGGCGTGGTAGAATGGGGTAGTGGCGCAGTTTCTTGCCCTCTCTTATGCGTTCGTTAAGTAGCGTCTGTCGATATTGTGCCGCTGTGATGTGTGTGTAGCCATGTTTCGAGGCATCCTTCTCGTCGAAGTGTGAGGCCAGTAGGCGTGATAGTGAGTCGGCATATGTTATGTAGAGCATGCTGTCTACCTCTGCCATGCCCTGTGATCCGAAGTCGAGGAATATGCTGTAGCGGAGGCTCGATATGGCGAGTGGCTCACCGTCGCGCGAGAGTATCGTGCCGCGATGAGCATCTATGTCGCGCATGCGGAATATACCCTCCTCCATCACCTCGGCATTATGTCGCACCGAGGGGCTTATGGCTATTATCCACACGAGGCGTGCAATGATGGCTATGCCCACAAGGAAGAGTATGGCATATAACGACTTTACGCGCGATATGATGTCGCGCTTTGTCGTGCCACGGCGTGGTCGAGAGCCCCTCTTCTCGGGCTTGTCGGCAGCCTCACCCTCTATCGTCTGCTGCTCCTCTCGCTGCTCCTCGCCTCCCTGTGCGGTGGTCTGCTCTCTCTCTATGTTGTCGTTGTTCTGCATCGTGGGTTAAGTACTACTTCTCTACAAGTCGGCTATCTTTGGATAGGTCGACAAGTGTTATGTTATGGCTCTTTAGTCTCTCTGTTATGGCCTTCTTTGACGACAGGCTGTAGCGCAACTCCTCCTTGAGCACTGATCGTTCGTATAGCACCGTGGCATACTTCTCTCTGCGGCGGTACTCTCTGTCGGCATTCAGCGACATGAATGTTAGGAATATGCTCAAGAAGCACATTATGGCTATCGCTATGAAGTAGCGGGATAGGCGTCTTGTGCCCTCGGTGAGTATGCCGCCAGTGGTGAAGAGCATCCATGTGTGTTCTCTCTTTTTGCTCTGCGCCTCGCCACTCTCACCACTCTCGTGTGCCTCATGCTCCTCATCGTAGAATCCCTCCTCCTCGTTGTCGTTGAGGATGTCATCCACAATTATCACCTCACGGCGTATGCGGCTCTCGAGCTCCTCGTCGTGCATCGTGTCGTTACTCTCTATGTCGTCGTGTTGTCGCATATCTACTCCTCGGTGTTAAGTTTCTGGGCAACGCGCAACTTCGCACTTCGTGATCGTGGGTTGCGTGCTACCTCCTCCTCTGTTGGCACTATTGCCTTGCGTGTTATCACCTTGAATGGTGTTGTTGCGCGGCCAAAGAAGTCCTTCTCTATGCGGCCCTCGGTGTTGCCACTGCGCATGAAGTTCTTCACTAACCTATCCTCCAACGAGTGGTACGACATTATCACGAGGCGACCTCCGGGCTTTAGCAACTTGAGGCTCTGCTCGAGGGCCATCTTCAGCGCCTCCATCTCGCCATTTAGCTCTATGCGTAGTGCCTGGAATAGCTTTGTTAGGAACTTGGCCTCATCCTTTGGTGGCGTGCATGGCTTCACCGCCTCTACGAGGTCTGCTGTGGTCACTATGGGACTTATGTTGCGTGCTCGTTCTATGCAGTTTGCAATCTTCCATGTGGTCTCCAGCTCGCCATACTCGGCAAATATGCGACTTAAGGCATCATTTGTGTATGTGTTTACTATGTCTGCGGCGGTGCGTCCTGCGCGTGTGTTCATACGCATGTCAAGGGGCGCCTCGCCACGGAACGAGAAGCCGCGGTGCTTGGCATCGAAGTGGTGTGATGATACTCCGAGGTCGGCAAGTATGCCGTCGACACCCTCTACGCCACGGTGGCGCAGGGCACCACGCACAAAGCGGAAGTTAGATGCCACGAAGGTGTGGCGGTCATCCTTGGGGCTGTTGGCCACAGCGTCGGGGTCCTGGTCGAGGGAGTATAGATGGCCCTCTGTGCCGAGGTGGTTGAGTATCTCGCGCGTATGTCCACCACCACCCATCGTGAGGTCTACGTAGATGCCGTCAGCCTTGATGTCGAGTGCCTCGATGCACTCATCAAGCATCACGGGAATATGGTATGTTTCGATTGCCATAGGGTAAACTTTTTTACTAAAAGTAAAAATAACTGCGCGAAGTTAAGAATTTTTCTTTAAACAACATAATTTATGCGGATGATTTCGGAGCAAAATATTTGGGATGCGGAGAGTGATATTTCGGCTATTAGGGAGGAGTTACGCGAGGCGCACTACTTGGGGCGTGCTCGAAGGTGGCCTGTGCAGCTATACTCGTTCGATGGTTCTCGCTGCCCGCACCTTATGCGCAGGGTGCAGCACTTGCGTAGTCAATCCTTTGGTGCTGTGGGTGTTATGGGTGCGGAGATGGATGGTGCTGACGAGGCAGATGTTGACGGCACCTACCGCCAACTTGTGGTGTGGGACGACGAGGCGGGCGACGTTGTCGGTGGCTACCGTTATGCTGTGGGGCGCGATGTCGTGCCCGAGAGGTTGTCGCTGGCACGCTATTTTAGTCTCTCTACGCACTTCGTTACGGAGTATCTGCCCTATACCCTGGAACTAGGCAGGTCGTTCGTTGCACCGCACTATCAGCGGGGTGGTGCTGCGGGTACCATCTATGCCCTCGATGCGCTGTGGGAGGGGCTTGCACGTGTCGTCTGCGAGAGCGATGCTCGCTATCTTGTGGGGCGCGTAACCCTCTATCCATCACTCGGTGTGCGTGCTCGTAATCTGCTTGTCGGCTTCTTGCGTTTTGTCTTCCCCTCGAGGGAGGCGCTGGTTGCGGCGCACGAGCCATTTAGTGTCGGCATCAGCCGTCGTCGCTTCCGTAGGCTCTTTGGCGGTGCGACACCTCGTGAGAACTATAAGATACTCATCTCGCGCATGCACTCTATGCACCGCATGATACCTCCCATCATCTCCTCCTACATACGTCTGTCGCCCTCTATGCAGACCTTCGATGTCTACATAAATCACGACCTTGGTGAGGTCGCAGAGATGGGAATCATGCTCACCGTGGCGGATATTTATGACGATGTTAAAAGGCGATATTTCGCTGATAGCGTAGTCGGTGGTTGGTGATACGGCGGCGGGGTTGTTTCTTCGCTGTGTGGGAAAAAGGCTATGGTACTATGTCGTTGTACCACAGCCTTTAGACTCTATGTAATATAGTATGTAAGACTACCTATTAGTAGTTTCCTATCACTGCCTCGAGGTGCTGCTTCCAGATGAGTGCTGCGCCACCGAGTATGGCCACATTCTTATCCTGTATGCCACTCATCAAGAGCTTAACCTTACCCTTGAATACGCCGAGCTGATTCTCCTCCATATGCTTGTATGTTGGGCGGAGGATGTAGTCGCCAGCGTTAGCCAAGCCGCCGAAGAGGATGATTGCCTCGGGTGATGTCACGGCAGTGAGGTCGGCAAGAGCAAGGCCGAGGTACTTACCTGTGCGCTCAAATGCCTCGAGGGCTATAGGGTCGTTCTTCGCCGCAGCATCCGAGAGCATCTTCGCCTCGAACTTGTCGTAAGGTATTGTGCGTAGCTCGCTGTCGCAAGTCATTGTTGCCATAAGGTCGAAGGCTGTGCGCTTGATGCCTGTTGCCGAGACGTATGCCTCGAGACAACCCTTGCGGCCGCAGCCACACTCACGACCTGTCTCGCGTGACTCGATGGCTATGTGGCCATACTCGCCAGCGAAGCCGTCGTGGCCGTATACCATCTCGCCGTTACATACTATACCCGAGCCGAGGCCTGTGCCGAGTGTGATCATCGCAAAGTCCTTCATGCCACGTGCATTGCCGAAGACCATCTCGCCGATGGCAGCAGCATTGGCATCGTTGGTTATCATCACCTTTGTGCCACAGAAGTGCTTGCCGAGGTCCTCAACAAAGTTGAATATACGTATTGAGTTGGGGCGTGGGTCTGCGGGGTTCTCGAACTTCCAGAGGTTTGCAGGTATCTCTATGCGGCCGCTGTGTATGTTTGCGTTGGGCGCGCCAACGCCTATACCTATGAGGTCGCACTCGGGCTGTGATGCCACGAGCTCCTTCATTGCTGCAGCAAGTGTCTCGATATAAGGGCGATAGTCGTCGAAATACTTAAACTTATCGGTAGATATTTTGCTCTCGGCAACGACGTTGCCATCCTCATCCACAAGGCCAAAGGCTGTATTGGTACCGCCAATATCGATACCCATAGCGAGTTTTTTCTTCATACGAGTTTAATTATTTTTTGAAAATTATTGGTCAAAGTTACCAAAATTATTTTAATCTCTGCAAAAAAAATCTTAATTTTGACCCATAATTATGAATATGGTGAATTATGAGACATACGAACAGTGAAATATTGGAGCTTTTTGAGGGTGCGCTCGGCCAGCTGCAGACCCCCGAGGAGCCGGAGTATCTCTATGCTCCGATAATCTACTCTATGTCGGGTGGTGGCAAGCGTCTGCGCCCCGTGCTTCTGCTCATCACCGCCGAGGCTTTTGGTGGTAGTGTCGAGGAGGCTATGCCCGCGGCGATGGCGGTGGAGATATTCCACAACTTCACACTCCTGCATGACGACATCATGGATAATGCCGATGTGCGCCGTGGTAAGCCCTCGGTGTTTGCGCGCTGGGGAGGTAACGTAGCACTCCTCTCGGGCGATGCCATGCTCATCACCGCTTATAAGCATCTTGCACGTGTTGCTGCTCCCGTGTTGCCACGTGTCATGCAGCTCTTTGGTGACATGGCGCTGGAGGTGTGCGAGGGTCAGCAGTACGACATGGACTTTGAGCATAAGGCCGAAGTGTCGGTTGAGGAGTATATGCTCATGATAGAACGTAAGACCTCGGCACTCCTCTCTGGCTCGGCGATGATAGGTGCCACCATGGCGGGTGCTGCGGATGAGGATATAAAGAAGATATACCGCTTTGCCACAGAGCTCGGTCTTGCCTTCCAGCTTCAGGACGATATGCTCGACAGCTATGGCGACGAGGCGCTGGGCAAGAAGATCGGTGGCGACATCCTTGAGGGTAAGCAGACATACCTCATGGTGCAGGCTATGAACCGCGCTACGGAGGCGCAGCGTGAGGTGCTGCGCACTACACATCTGCGTGATGACCTCACTGCCGAGCAGAAGATTGCTACGGTTAAGGCCCTCTACGATGAGTTGGCTGTTAAGCATGCTACGGAGCAGCAGATAGAGATACGCTTCGACCGTGCTCTTGCACTCCTCGAGACACTATCTATTGGCGTTGAACGCACGGCTAACCTACGTGAGTTTGCGCGTAACCTAATCGGAAGAAGACGATGATACGACGACATGATATAGAGATTATGGCGCCTGTGGGCTCCTACGAGGCACTCAATGCAGCCATCGCTGCGGGTGCTAACTCGGTATACTTTGGTGTTGAGCAGCTCAACATGCGTGCTGCCTCATCTGTGAACTTCACCCTCGATGACCTCGCCGAGATTGTGCGCACGGCACATGCTGCGGGCGTCAAGACATACCTTACCGTGAATATCGTCATCTATGATGATGAGATGGAGGTCATGCGTCGCATCATAGACAGGGCGAAGAGTGAGGGTGTTGATGCCATCATCGCTACCGACCTTGCCGCTATACTATATGCCCGTGAGGTGGGCATGGAGGTGCACATATCCACCCAGAGCAACATCTCGAACATCGATGCCGTTAAGTTCTTCGCGCAGTGGGCAGATGTTGTGGTGCTGGCACGCGAGTTGTCGTTGGAGCAGATTGCCGCCATCTCGCGCCAGATTCAGGAGCAGAAGATATGTGGTCCTGCGGGTGAGCTTGTCAAGATTGAGATGTTTGCACATGGTGCCATGTGTATGTCTATGTCGGGTAAGTGCTACCTCTCGGAGCATGAGTCGCACCACTCGGCAAACCGTGGTGCCTGCCGCCAGATATGCCGCCGTAAGTACACCATCACAGATAAGGATAGTGGCCAGCAGCTCGACATTGACGGCCAGTATGTGTTGTCACCCAAGGACTTGTGTACTATCGACTTCCTCGACACATTCATCGAGGCGGGTGTCAGGGTGCTCAAGATTGAGGGTCGTGCGCGTGGTGGCGAGTATGTGAAGCGTGTTGTTGAGAGCTACAACGAGGCGTTGCTGCTCATGGAACGTGGTGAGTTCAATGCCGAGAGTGTTGCTCCCCTCAAGGAGAAGCTACGCACCGTCTTCAACCGCGACTTCTGGGGTGGCTACTATGCCGCCAAGACCATGGTTGAGCATAGCCAGCACTACGGCTCGTCAGCAACCCTCAAGAAGGTCTATATGGGTAAGGTTACAAACTACTTTAAGCGTATAGGCGTTGCCGAGGTTCTCGTTGAGGCATGCGAGGTGCAGGAGGGTGAGGCACTCCTCTTCATGGGCGAGAAGACAGGTGTCGTCGAGCAGAAGGCCGAGGGCATCATGGTCAAGGAGGCTCCCACAACAATCGCCAAGCAGGGTGACTATATGTCACTTAAGACCGTATCGGAGGTGCGCCGAGGTGACAAGGTCTATAAAGAGGTAGCTCGTTAATTTGTTGTGATAAGGGTGCATCTGCGGCATCGAGCTTGTCTGCTAAATGCTCACATACGTTTAGTATGCTCCGCTTTATCAGACTGCGACTCGCTGCCACATCTGCAACCCTTCTGACAACAAATTGGGGGTGGAAGATGATAAGGGCGCATCTGCGACACCGAGCTTGTCTACTACCAAATCTGCAACCCGTTTGATGACAGATTAGAGTGGTGATGAAGTGAGATTTTATTGATTTTTAGAGAAGCGAAATCCTCCCTAAACTCTTTAATTTCCCTAATCTCCCTAAAAATAAAAAAAGTATAAAACCTAAAACTATAAAACTATGTTCAGTAAAGAGACTTATATTGGCCGTCGTGCCGAGTTGTGCCGAAGAGTGGGTAAGGGTCTTATCCTATTGCCTGCAAACCCAGAGGTGCCTAACAACTATCCTAACAACACATACTACTACCGTCAGGACTCAACCTTCCGTTACTACTTTGGTCTTGACGTGCCATCGCTTATCGGCCTCTTGGATGCCGAGACAGGCGAGGCTATGCTCTTTGGTGATGACTTCACCGTAGAGGATATCATCTGGACAGGTCCTATGCCTACCATCGCTGATCAGGCTGCCGAGGTGGGTGTGGAGAAGAGCTATGCTCGCAATGCCATCCGTGATGTGTTGCGCAAGGCGATAGAGCAGAATCGTCCTGTACACTACCTTCCTCCCTACCGTGCGGAGCTAAAGATTGAGGTTGCCGACTGGTTGGGCATACGTCTTGGCATGTTGCACGAACGTAAGTCGTTGGACCTCATGTTTGCTGTTGCCGAGATGCGCGAGAAGAAGTCGGCAGAGGAGATTGAGGCATTGGAGCGCGCCTTCAAGATTGGCTACGAGATGCACATGACAGCTATGCGTATGTGTCGTCCAGGTGTTGTTGAGAGAGAGATTGCTGGTCGTGTTGAGGGCATTGCCAAGTCATACGGCCAGGGCGTGTCATTCCCAACGATCGTGACACAGCATGGTGAGATTCTCCACAACCACAACCATGACGGTGTGCTCGAGGCGGGTCGTCTGTTGTTGGTAGATGGTGGTGGCGAGTCTGTTGAGGGCTACTGCTCTGACCACACACGTACTTATCCTGTGAATGGTAAGTTTACAGATGTGCAGCGCGACATCTACAACATTGTGTTGCGTGCTCACAGCCAGGTTAAGGATATGATTAAACCAGGCACCATGTATACCGATATACACCGTGCTGCATACCTCTCGTTGGCCGAGGGTCTCAAGGGCATGGGTCTTATCAAGTCTACACCCGAGGATGCTGTAGATGCTGGTGCTCTCTACCTCTTCATGCCTCACGGCTTGGGTCACGGCATGGGTATGGATGTTCACGACCTCGAGAACATTGGAGAACGTTCGTTCGACTTCTCAACTGTTGCAGAACGTGCTGCCAAGTCGGCAACATGCATCCACCGCAGCACATGGCGTGTTGAGCCAGGCACGGTGATGTCTGATGAGCCAGGCATATACTTCATCCCAGCACTCATGGATAAGTGTCGTGCCGAGGGTAAGTTCGAGGGTATCGTAGACTACGAGGCGCTCAACGCCTACCGTAACTTTGGCGGTATACGTATCGAGGACGATGTCCTTGTTACAGAGACAGGTAGCCGCTTTATTGGTGACAAGCTGCTGCCACTCACTGTCGAGGAGCTCGAGGCTGTCATCGGCAAGGAGTAGTCGAGCAAGGATTATCTCGGTTGATAGTAAGGGCATGTGTGACCACAGGTGGTAGCATGCCCTATTACTTAAAGTATACCACTCGAATATAGGCTCGATATTTGATGGTATGCAGGATTATCTGTTTTGCTTATACGGATATAAAAATATATTATGAAATAATAAGATTAGATATCTATTTTTTATATATCTTTGCGGCAGAATAATAACAATAAAAACAGAGAGAGATGAAAACAGATATTGAAATTGCTCGTGAGACGAAACTAAAGAATATTCGTGAGGTTGCCGCGCAGGTAGGCTTCCCTGATGATGAGGTATTCAACTATGGTAAGTATATCGCAAAGGTGCCTTACAAGCTTATCGATGAGCATAAGGTTGCCAAGAATCACCTTATCCTTGTGACTGCCATCACAGCGACAAAGGCGGGTGTAGGTAAGACTACCGTTAGCATCGGCCTCGGCATGGGTCTTAACCACATTGGCAAGAATGCCATCATCGCACTCCGTGAGCCATCGTTGGGTCCCTGCTTCGGCATGAAGGGTGGTGCTACAGGTGGTGGCTATGCGCAGGTGTTGCCCTCGGAGGATATCAACCTTCACTTCACTGGCGACTTCCACGCCGTAACATCGGCTAACAACCTCATCGCTGCGTTGTTGGATAACTACCTATACCACAATCGTTCTACACAGGTGGGCCTCAAGAAGGTTATGTGGCGTCGTGTCCTCGACATGAACGACCGTTCGTTGCGTAACATCGTATCGGGTCTTGGTGGCTCGGCAAATGGCATACCTACAGAGACGGGCTTCGACATCACTCCAGCGTCGGAGATTATGGCCATCCTATGTCTTGCGCGTAATGTCGATGACCTATATGCTCGTATCGGTCGCATAGTGCTTGGTGTGCGCTATGACGACACCCCCTTCACTGTCAACGACCTCGGCGTCACAGGCGCTGTGGTGGCACTCTTGAAGGATGCCATCAACCCCAACCTTGTGCAGACAACAGAGCACAACCCTGTCATCATCCATGGTGGTCCCTTCGCAAATATCGCCCATGGCTGTAACTCTGTCATCGCAACACGCATGGCAATGACATGGGCCGACTATACTGTCACAGAGGCAGGTTTTGGTGCCGACCTCGGTGCCGAGAAGTTCCTCGACATCAAGTGCCGCCAGGCGGGTCTCAAGCCAGACCTCACAGTCCTTGTGGCATCAACCCTCGCACTCAAGATGCACGGTGGTGTTCACGAGTCGGAGATTAAGCTCCCTAACATGGAGGGCTTGAAGCAGGGCTTCGCCAACCTCGACCGTCATGTTGCTAACCTCAAGAAGTTTGGCCAGACAGTCCTCGTATGCTTCAACCGCTTTGCCAGCGATACTGACGATGAGATTGCCATGGTCATGGAGCACTGCGAGAGCCTTGGTGTGCGTTGCGTGATTAACAATGCATATGCCGAGGGTGGTGCTGGTGCTGCTGACCTTGCGCGTGCTGCTGTTGAGCTCATCGAGACACAGCCTTCAGCACCTATCAACTACGCCTACGACCTTGAGGATAGCATCAAGGAGAAGATTACCAAGGTGGCAAAGAACATCTATGGTGCTGGCTCTGTGGTCTTTGGCCCACGAGCACAGAAGGAGATTGCGCTGCTCGAGAAGTGGGGCATGGGTAACCTTCCTGTATGTATCGCCAAGACACAGTTCTCCTTCAGTGCTGATGCAAAACGTTATGGCAGCGTTGAGGGCTTCGAGATTAACATCAAGGATATCGAGCTCAATGCCGGTAGTGGCTTCATCGTGGCTCTTGCTGGCGACATCATGCGTATGCCAGGCTTGAGCAAGACACCACAGGCTGGTAACATACGTCTTGCTGAAGACGGTAATGTTGAAGGCATCGTATAATTTGTTGTGATAATAGGCCATCTTCGGCCTCTCAATCGCTATGGTGAATGGGAAATACATCAGTATGTCCCATCCACCATAGCTCTTAATCGAGACCAAATCTGACCTATTCTGACAACAAATTGCGAGTAAGTAACTGCAAACTTATGGTTTGTTGGACGCAGTGAGTGTTGCGATAGTAGATATTTGGTTGTGATAATAGGCCTCTTCGGCCTCTCAATCGCTTTGGTGAATGGGAAATACGTCAGTATGTCCCATCCATCATAGCTCTTAATCGAAATCAGATAACAAGGGGTATCCATATGGTTACCCCTATTGCTGTAAAGATATATGGTCTATATATTTCCCACTGAATTGGAGGCGAGTGCGTTTCGTCGTCTATGCCCCGATGCCGAGATTCACATCTCGGGTGTTGGCATGGCTGCTACGGCAGCTACACTTGCACGTCTTGCGACAAAGCGTCGTGAGGCGTGTTATCTGCTTGCTGGTATAGCGGGTGCATATGGCGATGCTGTTGCCCTATGTGATGTCGTGGAGGTCGTAAGTGAGAGGTGTGTGGAGCTTCCTGCGCGCTTCGTCAAGGAGTATGCCGTCGTGCCACGCACACATCTTCGCAGTGTACGTTCCAACACGGTGTGTCGTGCTATGGAGCATGGCGATGGTGCCGAGGTGGAGAATATGGAGGGTGCAGCACTCTTTGCCATGGCCGAGGCTTTAGGCCTTAAGGTCATGCAGATACGTGCCATATCGAACCATGTTGGTGATAGCTTTGCAGAGTGGGTTGTGGATGATGCCCTCGAGGCGTTAGCAATAAAACTTTTAGAACTTAAGAATGGAGAGTAGAGTGATACGATTGGCAATATCGCCATGTCCGAATGACACCTTTATGTTTGATGCCATCATCAACAGTCGCATAGACCTCGATGGCTTTGATGTTAAGGTCGACTACATGGATATCGAGCAGCTCAATGCTGCGGCACTGCGTGGCAGTTACGACATCACGAAGTGCAGCACAGCGCTGCTACCGGCCATATGCGATGGCTACACGCTTTTGGATAGTGGTTCGGCGCTGGGTCGTGGCAATGGTCCACTGTTGGTGCGCCGTAGGGGTGAGAGTGAGCCTTTGACCCACATAGCGGTGCCGGGTGAGCATACCACGGCAAATGCCCTTGTGCGCACACTCTTTCCAGATATTCAGAGGCGCACGCCACGCCTCTTCTCGGAGATTGCCGAGGCTGTGGCTGCGGGAGAGTATGATGGTGGTGTGCTGATACATGAGGGTCGCTTTGTATATGACAGGCACAATCTCGAGCTTGTTGCCGACCTCGGTGTTGAGTGGGAGAGTCGCACGTCGTTACCCCTGCCGCTGGGTGCTATTGTGGCATCACGACGTCTCGAGGAGGGTGTAGTGCGTGACTTCGAGGCTCTGCTGCGTAGGAGTGTGGAGTATGCCTTCGACAACCCCATGCTCTCGCGCGAGTTTGTGCGTAGCCATGCCCGTGAACTCGACGACAGGGTCATAGAGAGCCACATAGCACTATTCGTAAATGACTTCTCGCTGTCGTTAGGCACCGAGGGTAGAGAGGCGGTGCGTAGACTCACATCTATAGAGTTGTAGGCCTTTGTATTTATCTTTTTTTTGTATATTTGCGCGATTTTATGTTATATCATTAAATATGGAATATTTAATTGTTATTGCGGCTCTTGCCATGATTATCGTCGGTGCCATGTTGCTCACCGATGGCTCTGTGGCTCTCGCCAAGCGTCTGCGTGTGCCAGAGTTTATTGTAGGTCTCACGGTGGTGGCTGTGGGTACCTCTATGCCCGAGTTCACCATAAGCATGATATCGGCGCTGGGAGGTCATGGTGACATGGCTATAGGTAATATTGTGGGTTCTAACACATTCAACATATTCATGATTCTTGGCATATGTGCCATCTTTATGCCTATATCCTTCAGCAAGAGCAATATACGTCGTGATATACCGATATGTATAGCTGCGACCCTCGCCCTTGTGGGTGTCACACTCACGGGTGGTAGCATAACACGCTTGGAGGGTGTTGTGTTACTTCTGGGCTACATCGCCATGATTCTCTTCACCATACGTGCTGACCGTAAGGCTATGCTTAAGGAGGGAGCTGATCAGGTGCATGACGAGAAGGGGAATGAGAAGCAGATGCCGCTGTGGCGTGTGCCTATATGGATTATCTTGGGTCTTGCGGGTCTCATCTATGGTGGTGACCTCTTTGTTGGTGCTGCCACGAAGATAGCCCAGGCATGGGGTGTCTCGGAGGCTGTCATCGCCATCACGCTGCTTGCTGGTGGCACATCGCTACCCGAGCTATCGTCAAGCCTTGTATCTATCATCAAGGGTAGCCCCTCGTTGGCTCTCGGTAATGTCCTGGGCTCGAACATAGCCAACATACTCCTTATCCTGGGCACATGTTCTACGGTGACGCCTCTAACCATGGGTGGCATCACCATGTTCGATATATATGTCGCTGCGGCAGCCACTGCGGTGCTCATGCTCTCGGCACTCATCATAGGTCGTGATAAGCTCACTCGCATCGAGGGTGTACTCTTCGTTGCTTGCTACGTGGCATATATCTATACGTTGATTTAATCGCCCCACGCTATGCTTCATCTCTTGCAGGTAGATACTACGGTTGTTGCTACGGTGAGGTCATATGGTGCCATCATGACCAACTCGGTTACTATGGTCGTGACACTCATCCTGTGTGCTGTACTCATGGGCATCCTTGTGATGTTGCACCAGAGGCGTGCTGTGCGCCGTTACTCGCGTATGACTACGAGCAAGATGCTCTCGGGGGGTGCTGTGGCGCAGCGACTGCTCCGCGACCATGGCATCTACAATGTGCGCGTTAAGCGTGTGTCGGGCGATAAGGAGTCGTGCTTCAACCCCCGCACCATGACCGTGAACCTGAATGACGATGTATATGACATATGCTCCATCATGGCCATCGCCACGGCGGCACACGAGTGTGGTTGCGCTGTGCAGTATGTCACGGGGTATAGACCCGCATATATGCGCCTACGCCTGCTGCCTGTGATGCAGTATGCCGCCTACCTTGTGGGCCCTGTAATCCTCGCTGGCGTGGTGCTTATGCTCTTCTCCGAGGGTCTTGTGCTCTCGTGGGTGGGCATCATACTCCTGCTTCTTGCCGTGCTTCTTGCCGTGCTCATGCTACGTGTGGAGCTTAACGCTGTGAAGCGTGCTGTGGCATGGTTTGAGGATTGCGGTGAGCTTGTGGCAGATGATCTGGACAATGTGAACGAGGCGCTGCGCTGGTCGGCACGCAGACACCTCATAGATGCCACATCGGCACTTATGCAGTTCATCTTTAGCATAGCACTAATAAGAAGTCGTAAATAGTAAGAACACCCATATATGAAGAATACCGATTATTCACGTCGCCTTGTATGGCTCACCCTTGTTGTCTGCCTCGGTGCGGTGTCGCTGGGTCTCATCCCCTCCTTCGAGCTCTTCGGCATGACCATCCCGAAGGTCGATATGTTGTCGTCGCTGCGTGACGAGGCTCGTGGCGAGGATGTCGTGGAGTATGAGGCCGATATAGCACGTCTCGAGGAGGAGCTTGCTGCTTTAGCATCACCCGTTGAGGAGGCTGTGGACACCATGCCCGAGCCTCTGCCTGTGCGCTATGAGTGGATTATTGAGGCCGAGGAGGAGGTTGAGCATGTGGCACTCCGTAGCCTTGATGTGCGCCCCGAGGGTGTTGTTGTGCCCATCGAGGACTTCGATACATTGGCCTTTACGCGCTACCAGCGCCTTATAGAGAGGCTTGCTGCGGGCGAGGATGTGCGTATCGCCTTCATGGGTGACTCGTTTGTTGAGGGCGATATCCTCACGTGCGACCTGCGTGATGCGTTGCAGAGCCTTGTTGGTGGCCGTGGTGTGGGCTTTGTTGCCTGCGACATACCCTTTGCTACGGTGCGTAAGAGTGTTAAGCGTAGCTCGTCGGGTTGGACAGCATATAGCGTGATGAAACCCAAGAGCACGCCAGAGGCGCTACGTGATAGGTTCTTCATCTCGGGATATATAGCCGATGGCGGTGTGGGTGCTACAACATGCTGGGAGACGACGTCGCAGTATGCTACGCTTGAGGGGTGTACGCGTGGTCGTGTGCTGCTCTATAGCCGTGACACAAGCCGTGTGGAGGTTGTTGTCAACGACACATTACGTCAGGAGTTTGAGATTGCGGGTGATGGTAGCGTCAGAGAGATATATGTGGAGATGCCTATGAGTTCTCTGCGCTTGAGGGTGCTCGATGGTAGTGTGCTGTGCTACGGCGCATCGCTTGAGGGTGGCCGCGGTGTCATGGTCGACAACTACTCCGTGCGTAGCAATAACGGTCACGCCATCTTCGGCACGGGAGCCACGGTGAATAGACAGATAGACGAGATGCTTGGCTACGACCTTGTGGTGTTGCAGTATGGTCTCAACATCATGCAGCAGGGTCAGCGTGGCTACTCGCGCTACCGTGACCAGCTGCGTGATATGATAGCCTATGCGGAACGCTGCTTCCCTGATGCTGCGATTCTTGTTATGGGTGTCAGTGACCGCTGGGTGAAGGGTGATAGTGGCAGCTACGAGCCTATAGGCTCTGTCGACGCCCTTACATCATACCAGCGTGCTGCGGCAGATAGCACGAAGGTGGCCTTTTGGAATACGTCACAGGCTATGGAGGCCCTTGGTGGCATGCCGGCATTTGTGTCTAATGGCTGGGCAGCGAAGGACTATACACATATCAACTTTGCGGGTGGCAAGCGTGTTGCGGGTGCTCTTGTTATGGCGTTGCGACAGTCGCTGTACGACTACCTTGTTGTGTGTGAGGCCGAGGCTGCACGCCGCGAGGAGGAGGCACGAAAGCGCGAGGCGGAGGCACGACAGCGTGAGGTGGAGGCGCAGCAGAGACTCGAGGAGCAGATAAATGGTATCCGCCCAATGTTGGATAGTGTTGACATTGGCGTTGATGGTGTGTTAAGTAAGGTGGAGGAGTAGCTATGGGTGAGTACTTCAGCTTTGATGGTGGTGTATGGCAGCGTGTGGTCGCAATGTTGGACTACGACGCCACCTCGCCACTAACACTCACCACAGGCTTCTTTCTCTTTGCCTTCCTTATCTTCGGCATGGGCTATATGGTTGTGCGTGGTAGGGCAACGTTGCGTACCCTCTATGTGGTGCTCTTCTCGCTATACTTCTACTATAAGCTCTCGGGCATATATATATTGTTGTTGCTGGGTGTGGCGTTTAGTGACTTCCTTATCGGTCGCGGTGTGGCACGACGTAGGGAGCAGGGGCGTGGTACACGCGGTCTTGTGGCGTTGAGTATCACGATAAATGTCGCCATCCTCGTCTACTTCAAGGCTACGGACTTCTTCGTGGGTCTCATAAACGACCTCTATGGCTCGGGAACACTCGACTGGGAGAGTGTCGTTGTGCCTGCGGGTGTGTCGTTCTTCGTCTTTCAGTCTATAGCCTATGTTGTCGATATCTCGCGTGGCGTTATTCAGCCGCTGCGTAACATCTTTAGTTATATCTTCCTGCTATCGTTCTTCCCCAAGATGTTCCTCGGACCTCTTGTTAAGGCCAAGGATTTCATCCCACAGATTGAGGCGTCGCGCCCCGAGCTCTCGCGTGATGACTTCGGCAGGGCTGTGGCCCTCATCACAGGAGGCCTTGTCAAGTATGGCGTCATAGCCAAGGCTGTGGGCATGCTCTTCGTTGCTCCCGCCTTCGGTGGCGAACTGGGTGATGGCGGCCTTGTGGCGCTGCTGGCCATCTATGGCTTCACGCTGCAGATATATTGCGACTTCTCTGGTTACTCCGACATAGCACAAGGTATAGCCCTTCTTATGGGCTTCCGCCTTCCTGATAACTTTAATGCCCCCTACCACTCGGCCACCATCACCGAGTTTTGGCGTAGATGGCACATATCACTCTCCACATGGCTCAAGGAGTACCTCTATATCTCGCTTGGTGGCAACCGCCATGGCGCCTTTAGGACATACCTGAACCTCATCATCACGATGTTTCTCGGTGGCCTGTGGCATGGCGTGGGTATGACATTTATCGCCTGGGGTCTGCTCCATGGTGTGGCCCTCGCACTACATAAGATGTGGCTGCGCTTCGTGCCTCGTGCCAAGGCTGTGGGCAGCGATATGCACCCCGTGAGTCGCATTTTCGCCACGCTGCTTACCTTCAACCTCGTGGCCTTCGGATGGCTACTCTTCACCGCCGAGGATATGACGGTGGTTGAAGATATGCTCTCGCGTATCGCCTATAACTTCTCGTTTGCGGAGTTTGATGCTCTTGTTAAGGGCTCGGGTGCTGCGCTTATCATCATGGCGGTGGGCTACATTATGCATGCCCTGCCCCGCAAGGTGGATTGTGGTGTGGTGCGTGGCATCTCGCGTATAGGCTTCGTGGGTCAGGCGTTGTTGCTTGTTGTTGCCATATGGATGGTCATGCAGTGCGATGCGCTGCTTGCTGTGGAGTGTGGAGCTGGTGGCGGACTACCTATGTATGCCGCCTTCTAAAATGATTGTAGTATGAATAGTGTGACATGGGATTGGCCTCTCTTCGAGGCGTTGAACTTTAATGGCCCCGCGTGGTTCGATGGCGTGATGTCTGCCATCTCGGGCATCGTCATGTGGATACCTCTCTATCTGCTTATTATATATCTTGTGTGGCAGAGGTATTCGTGGCGTGGCATCGTCGCTTTTATTGTTGCTGTGGCCTTTGCTGTTGCCTTTGCCGACATCGTGGCGGGCATCTTCAAGCACTCTGGTCCGTTGAAGCATCTGTGGCCCGATTTTCCTGTTCGCCAGAGGCCTATGTTTACCGAGGGTCTGGAGGATGTGCATGTTGTCTCTACGCGCCATGGCGAGTATGGCACGGTGTCGGCACATGCCGCAACGATAGTCTCGCTGGCGCTGCTCGCCTCATGTGCTGTGCGTAAGGTGTGGTTCACGCTTGTTATGTGCTTCGTGGCACTCATCATATGCTACTCACGTATATACCTTGCCTGCCACTTCCCACAGGATATACTCCTCGGTGCGGGTGTGGGAGCTGTTGCTGGAGGTCTCGGGGTGTTTATCTTTCGCTGGATTTCGGGACAGAGCAAGCGAAGAGGTGTGAGGCAGGGGGTGTGACGTCGGGTGTTGCCCTAACCCTAAAAGTGTAAATGTGCGTCACAGAGTGCTGTGGCGCATGTTTTTGTTTTTTGTGAATAAAGTGTCGAAAAAATAGTGTGTCGATAGGGTTGTTATCCCGCGAAAAAACACGAATTTTGTATGCCTGAATTATCCCCCTTTTGTAATGCAGGGGTAGGGTGCGGATACGACAATAAGAGGAAAAATAATAACAATAAAAAAGATATAAAGATGACTCAAAAACCTACAAATGAAAAGCTTACGACGGTTAAGTATGACGATGCTGTTGCCGCTACGAAGGAGTATTTTCGTGGTGATGACCTCGCAGCACAGGTATGGGTTAGTAAGTATGCGTTGAAGGACTCCTTCGGCAACATCTACGAATCTACACCTACGGACATGCACAACCGTATCACAGCCGAGTTGGTGCGTATCGAGAATAAGTACCCTAACCCATTGACCAGCGAGCAGATTTTCGAGCTTCTCGACCACTTCCGCTATGTCATCCCCCAGGGTGGCCCTATGACAGGTATCGGTAATAACCTTCAGGTGGCGTCGTTGTCTAACTGCTTCGTCATCGGCCATAAGAATCCTGCCGACTCATACGGTGGTATCTTCCGTATGGATGAGGAGCAGGTGCAGCTCATGAAGCGTCGTGGTGGCGTCGGTCACGACCTCTCGCACATCCGCCCTACAGGTAGCCCTGTGCTTAACTCTGCACTCACCTCTACAGGTATCGTTCCCTTCATGGAACGCTACTCTAACTCTACGCGTGAGGTTGCGCAGGATGGACGTCGTGGTGCCCTCATGCTCTCGCTTCTTATCAAGCACCCCGATGCCGAGCACTTCATCGATGCGAAGGTAGACACAGGTAAGGTTACAGGTGCTAACGTATCTATCAAGATCGATGACGAGTTCATGCGTGCTGCGCTGTCGGGACAGATGTACCGCCAGCAGTTCCCTATAGGTGCCCAAAAGCCATTGTACGAGAAGGATATCGATGCGAAGAAGCTTTGGGATAAGATTATCTACAATGCATGGAAGTCTGCCGAGCCAGGTGTGTTGTTCTGGGATACCATCATCCGTGAGAGTGTGCCCGACTGCTACGCTGACGAGGGCTTCCGCACAGTATCTACCAACCCATGTGGCGAGATTCCATTGTGCCCATATGATAGCTGCCGTCTGCTTGCTCTCAACCTCTTGAGCTATGTAGATGCACCATTTACGAAGGATGCGAAGTTCAACTTCGACAAGTTCAAGGAGCATGTTGCTATGGCTATGCACCTTATGGACGATATCATCGACCTCGAGCTCGAGAAGGTGGAGCTTATCATCGATAAGATTGCTTCAGACCCCGAGGATGAGGATGTACGTCGTGTGGAGCTTGAGTTGTGGAAGAAGATTAAGGATATGGCATTGAAGGGTCGCCGTACAGGTCTTGGCATCACCGCCGAGGGTGATATGTTGGCAGCTTTAGGTATGCGTTATGGCTCGGAGGAGGCTATCGACTTTGCCGTTATGGTGCATAAGACACTCGCTGTTGAGGCCTACCGTGCCTCTGTTATGATGGCCAAGGATCGTGGTGCCTTCGGTGTCTTTAACTTCGAGAAGGAGGCTGGCAACCCAATGGTTGAACGTATCTTGGAGGCTGCTCCCGAGCTCCGTGAGCTCATGCAGAAGTATGGTCGTCGTAACATCGCCATGCTCACCATCGCACCTACAGGTACCACCTCGCTTATGTCGCAGACAACATCGGGTATAGAGCCTGTATTCCGCCCTGTATATAAGCGTCGTCGTAAGATTAATCCATCGGATAAGGATCAGGTGGCCTCATATGTCGACGAGACAGGCGAGAAGTTCATCGAGTACTACGTATACCACCACCAGTTTGTTAAGTGGCTCGAGATTAACGGCTACGACATCTCGCGACTACAGACAATCTCGGAGGAGGAGCTCAACGAGTGGCTTAAGGCCTCGCCATACTATAAGGCTACGGCAAACGATATCGACTGGGTTGCGAAGGTGAAGATGCAGGGTGCCATCCAGAAGTGGGTAGACCACTCTATCTCTGTCACTGTGAACCTTCCTAATGAGGTTACCGAAGAGCTTGTTGCCGAGGTATACCGCACAGCGTGGGAGTCTGGCTGTAAGGGTATCACTGTGTATCGTGATGGCTGCCGTGATGGTGTGCTTCTCGACCTTAAGGATAAGGGTAAGAAGGGTAAGTGCGAGATTGGTAGCATCCGTCGTCCAGAGTCTATCCCTGCAGATATCGTACGTTTCAAGAATGGCTCGGAGGATTGGATTGCCTTCGTTGGTAAGCAGGATGACCGCCCTTATGAGATCTTTACAGGTAAGATTGAGGAGGATGCTATGTATATCCCCAAGAGCATCACTAATGGTAACATCCTTAAGGTTACCGAGGCTGATGGCACCAAGCGTTACGACTTCCAGTACCAGGACCGCTATGGTTATGTAAATACCATCGGTGGTATCTCACGCCTCTTCGATGAGGAGTTCTGGAACTATGCGAAGCTCATCTCTGGTGTGTTGCGTTATGGTATGCCTATCGACAAGGTTGTGCAGCTCGTTGACGGCTTGCACCTCGATAGCGAGACTATCAACACATGGAAGAATGGTGTTGAACGTGCCTTGAAGCAGTATATCAAGGATGGTACCCGCGGTAAGGGTCGTTGTCCACAGTGTGGTCAGGAGAATATGGCCTACCAGAATGGTTGCTTGACATGTATGGCGTGTGGCTATTCGAAGTGTAACTAAATAGTGACTAATAGATATGAGGTTGCCCAACAGCGTGTTGGGCAACCTTTTTTGTGTCGTTACGCTTGCCCTCAAAATGCTCATTTACGTTCAGTAAACTCCGCTTTTTCGGGCTTCGCAACGCCGCGAGTAAGCGAGAGCAGAGGCCGCTTGTGGACTATGCCGAGCGTGAGCGGTGAAAAGGAACTTAAGCCTAAAACTACATCTTTTTATTCACTCTCTCAACATATGAAGGGCTGACTAAATTACTTTTAGTCAGCCCCTTTTTTGTGCTTTTGGTGTGAAAGTTGAATTTTTTTTTTGCCATTAATTTTGCTTATTTAATTTTTAGTGTTTAACTTTGTGAAGCGAGCCCCCCCCCAAAAAAAAATGTTTGTACTATGAAGAATTTACTCACTTGGTGAATTATTAGTTGGCTACTAAATTATATTGAGTTGATATTTAATTAAATAGTTACAATTATGAAAAAGTTTTATATGTTTGCATTGATTGCAATGGGTTTTGCAATGGTGGGTTGTAATGATGATATGTCAAATGGTGAGGTTATGCTCCCTGATGATGTCGTAGAAATGGAGAGCTGGATTAGTGAGCAGAATGGAGAGTTTAACGATAGCGACTTTATCGAGGTCTTGGTGCACGGCGTATTCGATATTGTTGATCAGGATCTCTACACAATTGATGGTAAGTATATCCCTGGTGATCATCATTTCGAGTTTGACGGTGGTCTACCACCATCTCATCGCATAATATTTAATGAGGATGGAACATTCTTGATGTGCTACAATTTCCACTCATACTGTGTCCCCGAAATAATGTCTATATCTGATGGCTTCTTGAAGGGTGAGTGGACTTACGATGAAAAGAGTAGGGTATTGACATATTCGTGGTTGGACATTCTTTGGGATAAAACAACTCCTCGATGCGTTGACATGGAGGTTAAGTACCTTAAGGGTAATATTGCTATCATGGATGAAAAGCATACACGACTTGATGGTAAAGGAAATTGGGTTGAAAGAGTAGCTCGTTGTCGTGTGAAATTTGATGTCATAGGTAGAGACGAGGCACTTGCAAAGTATGTAAATGATATAAATGCTTTACGAAGCGAGGTTAAATAACCTACCATAGGCAAACATAATAATTAAAGAAGCTGACTCACGGGTAGCGCTTTTTCGGCGGTGAATTTTATTTCACCGCCTGTTTTGTTGATATACATTGCATTAGATTGCTGCGTTGTGAAACGACTTTTTGTGCAAAAATGGTTTAAGCATTGATTTTGCCCTTTTGTGTGTAGTCTTCTATGTAGTATAAATTAAGTTTAAAGATATAATATGCTAAATTATTTAGTGGTCTAAAAAATTAGACCTATATTTGCATAGACAAAACAAATACTACTATGCCTACGATTTTTGAAATTTTCGGACTGCGTTTCTTTTTCTACTCTGACGAGCACCTGCCGATCCATGTTCATATTGAGTATGGAGGTAACGATGCAAAGGTTGAGATTGCGACTCGCAAGGTTGTTTAAAATCGAGGATTGAAGCCACGAGAGTTGAAAAAAGCAACACAGTTGATTGAGATGTACGAGC
>JAGCMF010000024.1 GCA_017646625.1 Alistipes sp.
GAATGACCACGTGTTTTTGTGCAGGTCCGCCGTTTCGACAAAAGAGACCATCGAGGTGAACGGCGAAACCTATCCCGTGTATAAGATGGAAATCTCTAACACATCTCACCCATTCTACACTGGTAAGATGAAGTTGGTAGACACCGCCGGTCGTGTGGATAAGTTTATGAGCCGTTACGCAAAGCGCTACGATAAGAAGAACAAGTAATAGCTTGTTACTCACAGAAAGAGAGAGGTTGTTCAACAAGAACAACCTCTTTTATTTTTCCCCACAATACTTCCCCCCTCGCATCACCACAACATCATAGTGACAACAATAGTATATGGCCAAAGAGGGATATAAAAAGAAAAACGGAAGATCTCTCTTCCGTTTCAGTGCCCAGGACAAGACTCGAACTTGCACGAGCTAATGCTCACTACCCCCTCAAAGTAGCGTGTCTACCAAGTTCACCACCTGGGCTTTGAGGTTTGCGGATGCAAAGGTAGCAACTTTTTCTTTATCTGCAAACTTTTTCGTAAAAAAATACATAAAAAAATTAGCCCCGACAGCTAAACAACTGCTATCGAGGCTATTACATCAAGATATTAAACAGCGACTATTCACCGCCGCACCCTACTATAGGCCAAACTCCTGCTTTAGGCGGTCAACCTCATCGAGCTTCTCCCATGAGAAGAACTCAACCTCCTTGGCGAACTCCTTACCACCACCAACGAAACGCACCATCTCGGTATATGGACGGCGACCGAAGTGACCATATGAGGCTGTTGCCTCAAAGATAGGATACTTAAGACCAAAGCGTTCAACGATAGCTGCAGGACGAAGATCAAACATCTGGCCTATCTTCTCGGCAATCTCTCCATCGGTGAGTGCCACATTCGCAGTGCCATATGTATCTACATATATAGACAATGGCTTGGCAATACCGATAGCGTAGCTAACCTGCACAAGCACCTCACGTGCGATGCCCGCAGCAACCATGTTCTTGGCGATATGACGCGCTGCATAGGCGGCAGAACGGTCCACCTTCGATGAGTCCTTACCAGAGAAGGCACCACCACCATGAGCACCACGACCACCATACGTATCAACGATAATCTTACGACCTGTGAGACCTGTGTCGCCATGAGGACCACCGATAACGAACTTGCCCGTGGGGTTGACATGTAGGATATAGTTATCATCAATAAGCTCTGCAAGCTTATCGTTAGCCCTCTCCAAACGTGCCTTAACACGTGGAATAAGGATGTTACGCACATCATCGGCGATGATATTCTGCATCTGACGTTCTGCCTCCGCCTCGCTGCGTGTGCGAGTAGGTAGGATGAACTCGTCATGCTGCGTAGAGACAACGATAGTGTGCACACGGATAGGACGACGGTCGTCGCCATACTCGATAGTAACCTGACTCTTTGAGTCGGGACGAAGGTATGTCATAACCTCGCCCTCACGACGTATGACAGCCAACTCCTTAAGGATAACGTGTGAGAGGATGAGTGTTGCGGGCATGAACTCGCGTGTCTCCTCCGAGGCGTAGCCGAACATGATACCCTGGTCACCAGCACCCTGCTCCTCACCATCCTTACGGTCTACACCCTGATTGATATCTGCAGACTGCTCATGGATGGCCGAGAGAATGCCACACGATGCAGCATCGAACTGATACTCACTACGGTTGTAGCCAATCTTGTCGATGACACGACGCGCAACACCCTGGATATCTACATATGCGTTAGAACGAACCTCACCCGACACTACAACAAGACCTGTGGTGCAGAGTGTCTCGCACGCAACCTTCGAGTTGAGGTCGTGACGAAGGAACTCGTCGAGGATAGCGTCAGAGATCTGGTCAGCAACCTTATCTGGATGACCCTCCGATACTGACTCTGAAGTGAAAAGAAATGCCATAATCTTATTACGTTTTAGTTATTATTATCAACCCTCATGCTTCTGCATGACAAAAACGTATATGGCGGGATTTTATTTTGTGGCGCCAGAGCACCGAGGCATGACTGCCGTTTTAGCACTTTTTTATTGTGGTTGCAATCAGCTCAAATCCCTCCACATTGTTTTCGGGTGCAAAGTTAATAAAAATTCGAAATAGACAACAATATCAAAGATATTATTTTCTTATACTTCGATAAGGTTGCACTATAGGAAAGTGCAAAAAAATTTATATCTTTGTCAATTATTATATTATAACTATGTTACTACACGACAAACTTGCCGACTACAACGTAATACTCGCCTCTGCCTCACCACGCCGCCGCGAGCTACTACGTGCAACAGGCATTCGATATACCCTCGCCTCGAAGTTCGAGTGCGACGAGGAGTATCCAGCATCGCTTATTGCCGAGGATGTAGCACCCTACCTCTCGCAACTAAAGAGCCATGCATATCCCGTGGCGTTGAACACACGAGATATTCTCATCACGGCAGATACCACGGTAGTGCTCGGTGGCAAGGTGCTCGGCAAGCCCGCCAACGAGGCTGAGGCACACACAATGATAGCATCCCTCTCGGGACGTGAGCACTGCGTAGTAACAGGAGTAACACTACGCATGGCAGATCGCGAACGTACCTTTGCCGCCGTAAGCAAGGTGCGCTTTGCGGAGCTTACAGAGGAGCAGATAGAATACTACGTAGAGAACTACCACCCCATGGATAAGGCTGGTGCATATGGCATACAGGAGTGGATAGGCTACTGCGGCATTGAGTCGATAGAGGGCTCCTTCTACAACGTAATGGGACTACCCGTACAGCGCCTATGTCGTGAGCTCGAGGTATTCATCGAGCAGCTACCATCGTGCTACTAACGAAACAATTAAAACCTTATAATAATGAAACGTACACTTCTACTTATCGCGTTGCTATGTGCAACGACACTCACGGCTGTTGCCGACAAGGGTATGTGGCTACCATCACTAATATCGTCACGCATTAAGGATATGAAGTCGAAGGGCTTCAAACTATCAGCAGAGGATATATACTCTGTAAACCAAGCTTCGTTGAAGGATGCTGTGGTGCTCTTCGACGGTGGCTGCACAGGCGAGATAGTATCGGAGGAGGGTCTTCTTCTGACAAACCACCACTGTGGCTACGACGCCATACAGGCACTATCATCTGTTGAGCATGACTACCTAACAGATGGCTTCTGGGCAATGAACCATGGCGAGGAGCTATACTGCCCAGGCCTTAAGGTACACATCCTCGTGCGCATGGATGATGTGACATCACGCATAGCCGCCGGCGAGACAAAGGAGGAGATAATCGCCAAGGCCGAGGCTGAAGGTGTAGGCTTCAAGGCCACCGTAGAGTCTATGTACTACGGCAACGAGGCATACCTCTTCTTGTATAGAGAGTTTAACGACGTACGTCTTGTAGGCACACCTCCTACTGCCATCGGTAAGTTCGGTGCCGACAACGACAACTGGATATGGCCACGTCACACAGGCGACTTCTCTATATTCCGCATCTACGCTAACGCCAACAACGAGCCAGCAGAGTATAGCGCCGACAACAAGCCATACACCCCTGCACGCCACTTCGAGATATCTACAGCTGGCGTCAAGGAGGGTGACTTCACAATGATATACGGTTTTCCGGGTAACACACAGGAGTATATAACATCAGATGCTGTGCGTTACATCGCCGAGCTCTCTGACCCAACGAAGATTGCACTGCGCACAGCGCGCCTTGACATCATAGGCGCTGCACAGGCAACATCTCCAGAGATACGAATCCAGTATGCTGCAAAGCAGGCAAACATCGCCAATGCATGGAAGAAGTGGCAGGGCGAGGTTAAGGGCATAAACCGTCTCGGAACATATGGCAAGAAGCTCGAGTATGAGGCACGCTTCCGCGCCGAGAACCCCGACCAGGCATACCTCCTCGACTCACTATCAGCGGCATATGCACGTAACGCCGAGGGTTACTTCAACTATGAGCTCTTCAACGAGACACTCCGTGGCATAGAGCTTCAGCAGGTTGTCGCCATCGCTGCAAGCGACAGACTCACCGACGAGGAGAAGATGGCTGCCGCAGAACGCTTCTACAAGGACTTCACTGTAGATGTAGACCGCGCATTGGCAGTAGCCATGCTCACAGAGTACGAGAAGTATGGCACATACATCTCTGATGAGCTCAAGGCGCTGTTTGAACGTCATGGTGGCGCCGCCGCATATGCAGAGTGGTTATACGACAACACACAGCTTGGCACCATCGAGGGCTTCAGCATCGAGACAGCGATGAATGACCCTATGGCCGAGTTTGCTGCTGCAGTTGCCCCCATACAGGGACGCGTAAAAGCATATGCTTATCGTAACTTCAGCAACATACCCGACATCGAGAGATGGTTCCGCCCATACGTACGAGCACTAATGGATTGGGATAATAAGAGAGCCTTCTTCCCAGATGCTAACCTCACATTGCGCGTGGCATATGGTAAAGTTGCAGGTTATGAGTATGCTGATGGCGAGTATCACCTCCCACAGACAACACTCGAGGGCATCATGGAGAAGGATAACCCAGAGATTTACGACTACAACATTCCACAGAGCCTACGTGACGTATATGCTACAAAGGACTACGGTCGTTGGGGCGTAACGATGAATGGCAAGTATACCGTTCCTGTATGCTTCATAGCAACAAACCACACAACTGGTGGTAACTCTGGTTCACCCGTAATAAATGGCCGTGGTGAGCTTATCGGTATCAACTTCGACAGAACATGGCTCTCAACGATGAGTGACATCGAGTTCGACGAGACACTATGCCGCAATATCATCTGCGACATACGCTACGTCTTGTTCGTAATCGACAAGGTAGGTGGCGCAGGCTGGCTTATCGAAGAGATGGGATTATAACAACAAATCCTAAAATATTATGGGGTCTTGTATAACACAAGGCCCCATATTTCATTTACTACCAATGGCACACGTGCAAAATGTGGCGTCTTTTGCATCATTGCTACATTTCGTGAGCAGCAGCCAACAATCCAGGAACAAAAAAAACAGGGTGTATTTGACACCCTGTTCTCTTTTCAAAGAGGCTTACTAACGAAGCTTCTCTGCCTCCTGGCGACGTATCTCACGAGACTCTGCCAAGCGATTTGCAATCTGCTTGTCCATTACCTTGCCAACGATAAGCTTTGCAATGAACCATACGGCGAGGTAACCGATACCCCAACCGAAGTTGAGCAACCAGATGAAGAGAATCGCCAATGGCCACAACCACTTAACGATAGTCTTGATGCGCTCCTTACCCTGAACGAAGGCAACCTCCTCTGGATCGATAGGTGTAGACATCGCTGTGTTCTCACCAAGACCGTCCATGATGAAGTAGTGCTTCTCGTTGTTGTAAGTGTAGTATACAAACCAGAATGGAGCCAATACGTAACGACCGTTGTGCTTCATGTCGTAGCTGTTGCTTGCGTGGAAGTCCTTGATCTCCTCGCCAGAGAGCTGCTGCTTAGCGCTGCTGATAGCCAACTCGTTAACGAGGCTGTCACCATACTTGTTCCAAACAAGATCAGTATCAGTATCCATAGCCATTGTCATAGGGCTATTACCTGAATCCAAGCCCAACAACGCTGGATCGTACTCCTTTGATGCCATCACGTTATATGGGAACTGCGAGCTGAAGTTACGCAACTCCTCTGGGATATCCTGACCCTCGTATGCGAGGCAAAGGAATGCGAAGTTACCCTGTGATGTACCAGACTGTGGAGCAAAACGCTTAACAGTCTTATTCTTTACGCGTGTACCATCTGATGATGCCTGAAGCTCGTTAGTCTCATAAGCAACCTTGCAAGACCATGATGACTGGTAGCGACCCTCATAAAGGAACATAGGGAGGTAAGCCTTAATAACGTTATCAGGGTTGATAATCTGGAAGATATCCTTTGGTACGTAGTCAGCATCAACGAGGTTGTTGATCATAGACTGCTCGAAGTCACTCTCCTGTGTCTTGAATACGATAAGACGTTCTGGCACAGGAACCATCTTCGCTGTGATAAGTGGGTTAAAAGCCTTATTGTGGCAATAAGGACACTCTACCTCAGCAGCAAAGGGGCTAAACGATGTGATACACTGCTTACAACTTGGGCAGATAACTTGCTGTAGTTCTAATGTGTTTGACATAAATGTAATTGTTTAATTATGGGTTAATAAATGTAAATGGTCTCTTTGTTAGCTCATGCGGCAACGCTTGATAACGGCACTACGTTCCTGGACAGCACGGATAACCTTCTTCGACGCTGCGATTATCTGCTCGCTATTCTGGCTATCTACAGCTGTACACAACATCTCAACGGCATTACGCATATCGAGCTCGGCCATCTGCGCCTCGGGGAAGCTCTCCAATGAGCTGTTATTAACAGCATCGTAGCAACGAACGACATGCTTACGTGCCTCTGGATCTGTAATCTCTGATAGAGTAAACTTAATACGATCACCCAATGTGCGGATGAATATAGACTCCTCCTTCTGCTTTTTCATTGATGCTGCTGTTGAATTGTTTGTAATCTGAAGAATTACCTGGTAAAGTACGAATATCGCAAAGATGACACCCTGGATGATGGCTGGCCACTTGGGATTCTCGACACTACACGCCATGATGATAAGACCAACAACCAACTCCACAAGGAAGTAGGTAACTGGCTTAACATACATCGAGTAGGTCAACACAGTCATACCTCGACCATACCTCGCGTATAGAGGTACTGCCAAGATGCAGAGGTATGCCAAATGGATGAAACCATACGATACCCATGTACCTGCAGTGTGCTCCGTACCGCCAATAGCAAAGAACAAGGCGTTAAACAACACCAAGAAGATAAGGGATGCAACGATCCTTAAAATTCTATCTTTCATAACCTTTAATTGTTAAGTGTTACAATCTACTCAATACCTCGGCAACCTTCGCATCGTACACCTCCTGTGTGATGAGACCAGCATTCAACATCTGCTTCATCTTTGAGAGTACCTCCATAGGATCCTGCTGTGGCTGTTGTGGCTGCTGCATCTGCTGCATTGGCTGCTGCATTGGCTGCTGCATACCGCCACCGAAACGGCTGCCACCGCCATAGCCCATAGGCTGCTGCATAGGCTGCTGTGGCTGTGCAAAGGCTGTAGTGGCCATCTGCGCAAAGGCATTACCTGCAGCCATACCCATACCGAGACCTGCACCTGCACTTGCGATGCCACCAGCACCTGGGTTGTTAGCTACATCCTTCAACAACTCCTGCTGCATAGCCTTATCGTAGCTACCTGTGTGTGCCGCAGCAACAAGTCTGTCAAGATACTTCTGACGTACCTCGGTCTCGTCGATGGTGAGGTTGTAGAACGAGAAGTTTACCAACTCCAAACCGTAGTCAGCAAATACCTCATCGAAACCTGGCTTAAGCTCCTTCGAGAAGTCCTTCAACTGGCTTGAGATAGCATTGATAGACATCTTCATCGAACGAGCCTCGAGAGTCTTACCCACAACGTCACTAATCTCCTGTGATATCTGCGCCTTGAACAACATGCTCAAGTCATTAACAGTGTAGACACTCTTATCGCCCATGAGACGCATATAGAGCTGCTTACAAGCATCCTCATCCTCACGCACATTGAAGCGCACGCGGAACTCTGCAGCACCACGGATGAGTGTTGGCACACCAATGACGCCACCACCGAGGAAGAAGTCCTGAATCTCGATAGCCGATGATGTACCCCAACCTACGTTCTGCTCCGAGTTATTAACGTGGTATACCTGGCAGGTGAATGTCGAAGCACCACCGCTAAACCAGTTACGAATACGACTCAACACTGGGTAGTTCTCTGTCTTAACCTCGTGACGTCCTGGAGGCAAGGTGCCGTAGAACTCACCATTCTTGATGAAGATAACCGTCTCGTTAGGCGCAACGGTAATAACAGAATTTGTGTTAAAATCCATGTTGTAGTCTACGTATATCAGCGTATTAGTGTCAAAATCACGCTGTACGGACTCAACAAAGTTATTACTCTGACCTCCAGAGTTTCTGCTAAAAAGTCCCATAGTAGTAAGTTTTATGTTAGTTAATATATGTTATTTAAGTCTGTTTCTATTCGCTATTATCTCTGCTCTAATCTTCTCCATATCCGAACCAATATCCCTCTGCAAGTCAGCATAACGATATGCATCAGAGGTGTTAGTCGCATCTACCGCCGACTGGAAGACAATACTCTTGGCCTCGGCCTTCTGTATAAGCTGCTCCATAAGCTCCTTCTCCCTCTTCTCTACATCAGCCTTGAGCTGCTCGAACTCCTCCTTGGCAATAGTATCGTTCTCGAGATGATCCTTAACCTCATCGTTCAACTCCTCAACAGAGTCATAACTTGGCATTTGTGGCGCTTTATGATCCGTCACATCAGGCTCCGCCACAGGCTCACTCTCAACAATATTACTATTAGTTCTCTCCGAGCCATCACTCCATCGCGTCATGCCCTGCTCATCAGCCCATGTCTCGGCCTCCTGCTGCGCACGCTGCATATCGGCCTGTGCACGTTCGTAGAGCTCCGATGGCGACAAGTTAGACTCATCCTCATGCAGCCAATCGAGGCTACCGTCATGACTGCCCTCTGGCTTACTGAACGCCTCATCAGCAGAGGCTGCCGGACTATTATCCCCCTCATGCATAGAGTCGAGATTGCCATTAGGGTTCCAGATCCTCTCACCCTCCGGAGCATTTGGATTATACTCCTCGAGATATGGATCTACCGACCAGCGACCAACATGTCTTGAGGCATTCAAGAAGCTGTTATCCCTATTTAGCTCACCTCGAATCTCACTCATGTCATTGCCTGGACCAAATGTGTCGAACTCGCCATACTCTCCAGTCTTCATCTTCTCGACAACATCGAGATATTTTTCTGCAGCCTTAATTTCGTTAGACCACATTGCATCCTCATACTCACTGTGACCAATCATACGCTTGGTACCCTCCAACGGATCCGGCTGATTGAATGGGTCGATAACATACTTCGAGTTATCCTCCGTTGGCTGATTAGGATCTCCACCTACGCCACCATCTGCAGAGGTTGGCTCTGGGTCTACTGTCGCTGTAGCAGTATTCTGTGCACCGCTGAATGACTCCGATGTAGACTCGTTGCGTTCGTCCATATTTGCAACATAGTCGCCACCCATAGCGTCATTGATGATTCCTCTATCATTATCATTATCAGCCCCATCAACAACGGCATTGTCATAATCACCATCTGCAGCCATCTCGCCATCCTGTCCATAGAGATCGTCGTTGACACCCTGCTCCTCGGTCTCGGGCTCCGCAACATATGTATCCCTACCTACAGCATCCTTCTCTGGTTGCTCCTTCTCATCACGACTCGATGTATCATTATCAATGAACGTATCGTCTCCATAAGGATCCTCTGTTGTCTCTGCTGGTGCTTCCTCCGTTTCGGCTGGGGTCTCATCACCCTCTACTAGGGTTTCATCATCCTCTGCTGGGGCATCTTCACCCTCTGCTGGGGTCTCTTCTCCATCCTCTGGAGTTTCATCACCCTCTACTGGAGTCTCGTCTTCTCCGTCTACAGGAGCCTCCTCCTCGCCCTCTGCTGGTGCTTCTTCACCATCCGCTGGAGCATCTTCACCCTCTGCTGGGGTATCATCACCCTCTACTGGAGTCTCTTCTCCATCTGCTGGGGTCTCGTCGTCCTCTGCTGGAGTATCATCACCCTCTACTGGAGTTTCATCATCCTCCGCTGGAGCATCTTCTCCATCGGCTGGCGTCTCATCATCCTCTGCTGGAGTATCTTCTCCATCGGTTGGGGTATCATCGCCCTCGGCTGGAGCATCTTCACCCTCTGCTGGTGTCTCCTCACCATCCGCTGGGGTTTCTTCTCCGTCTACAGGAGTCTCCTCCTCGCCCTCTGCTGGGGTCTCTTCTCCTTCGGTTGGGGTTTCATCACCCTCTACAGGAGTCTCCTCACCATCGGCTGGAGTCTCATCATCCTCTGCTGGGGTATCATCACCCACTACTGGAGTCTCTTCTCCATCTGCTGGGGTCTCGTCGTCCTCCGCTGGAGTCTCATCATCCTCTGCTGGAGTCTCCTCACCATCCGCTGGAGCATCTTCACCCTCTGCTGGAGTTTCATCATCCTCCGCTGGAGTCTCTTCAGTCTCCGCTGGAGTTTCCTCCGTTTCGGTTGGTGTCTCTGTCTCCTCTGCTGGCACCTCCTCACCCTCTACTGGTGCTTCCTCCGTTTCAGCTGGAGTCTCTTCACCTTCAACTGGAGTCTCTTCGGTCTCCGCTGGAGTCTCCTCCGTTTCGGTTGGTGTCTCTTCGGGCTCTGTAGGAGTCTCCGAAACCTCATCAGTTGATGTTGTATCTGTTGCCTCTGTAGGACTATCCTCTGACTCGGTAGCGACCTCATCAGTCTCCTCTGCAGATGCTTCATTTGTCTCTTCTACTTGTGTATCAGCCTCTGTTTCAGCAGTTGCTTGCTCTGCAGCTTCCGCAGCTGCTAGCTCTTCAGCCTCCGCCTGTGCTTGCGCCTCTGCTTCAGCCTCTGCTTGTGCTTGCGCCTCTGCTTCAGCCTCCGCCTGTGCCTGGGCCTCTGCTTCTGCCTCTGCCTGTGCTTGTGCATCAGCTTCAGCCTCCGCCTGTGCTTGTGCCTCTGCTTCAGCCTCCGCTTGTGCTTGTGCCTCTGCTTCTGCCTCTGCCTGGGCCTGTGCCTCCGCTTCTGCCTCTGCCTGTGCCTGGGCCTCTGCTTCTGCCTCCGCCTGGGCCTGTGCCTCCGCTTCAGCCTCGGCCTGTGCTTGTGCATCAGCTTCGGCCTCCGCCTGTGCTTGTGCCTCTGCTTCAGCCTCCGCCTGTGCTTGTGCCTCTGTTTCTGCCTCCGCCTGTGCCTGGGCCTCTGCTTCAGCCTCTGCCTGTGCTTGTGCCTCCGCTTCAGCCTCTGCCTGTGCCTGGGCCTCTGCTTCTGCCTCCGCCTGTGCTTGCGCCTCCGCTTCTGCCTCTGCCTGGGCCTGGGCCTCCGCTTCTGCCTCGGCCTGTGCTTGTGCCTCCGCTTCAGCCTCCGCCTGTGCTTGCGCCTCTGCTTCAGCCTCTGCCTGTGCTTGCGCATCAGCTTCAGCCTCTGCCTGTGCTTGCGCTTCCGCCTCCGCCTGTGCCTGCGCCTCTGCTTCAGCCTCCGCCTGGGCTTGGGCCTCCGCTTCTGCTTCGGCTTCTGCAGCCGCTTGCTCCTCGGCCTCACGTTCTGCCTCGGCTTGCGCCTCCTCTTCGGCCTTATTTATCTCATATTCGGCATCTGCCTGCTGTTCGGCCAGCTGATCCTCCATATCACGAGCCTTCTCGTATACTTCATCCTGTGCATCAGTACCCCATGCCTCCGACTTCATCCTATCGATGTCGTACTGCGCATCAGAAATATTGCTGTCGAGTTCCTCTCTAATCTCCTCACCCTTAACGCCATCAGCATCAAAGTCGGCAGTGGAGATGTCATCCTGGACACCACCATCCTGCTCTTCTATCTCCTCCTCGATATCTTGAACCTCCTCCTGCACTGCCTCGGCCTCTGCCTCTTGCTCGGCAATCTCCTGCTCCGCCTCTGCAGCCTCGCGTTCCGCCTCCGCCTCTGCCTCTGCGGCCTCTGCCTCCTGCTCGGCAATCTCCTGCTCCGCCTCTGCCTCCGCAGCCTCGCGTTCCGCCTCCGCTTCTGCCTCGGCCTCTGCCTCCTGCTCAGCAATCTCCTGCTCTGCCTCTGCCTCTGCCTCTGCGGCCTCCGCCTCTGCCTCCTGCTCCGCTATATCATCCTCATAAGAGCTATCATCAAATGACGAGTCATCCCCATCATATGAGCTATCATCAGATGACGAATCGCTGGACTCGTATGAGCTATCATCAAATGACGAATCACTTGACTCGTATGAGCTATCATCGCATGATGAATCAGAGCATCCTGCATCATTCATTTCCTCATCCATAGCACAGCACTTTATTCTTTACACAATGACTTATCTATAACCTGCTTCGAGATACTCAAGTTGGTCTCGTACATTATCTTGCGCCATAGGTGGACCTTCACGCATGACAACAGTGGTCTATCAAATTTCTCGTCGTTCAACTCCGACATGATAAGTGTCTGTATCTTCGAGAATACATACTTTACACCCTCCATATCCTTGGCACCGACCTTTATATAGCGCTTAAATATACGTCGTGCTACCTCGCGCGCAAGCACACGCCTATCATAGTCACATGTGAGCTTACAGTATGGTGTCACCACACACTCGGGATATGGGCGCAGCTTATCTTGCTTATCGTTCCAATATGTAGACAGCTCCTTGATGCCTTCATCCGAGAGTGATATTGCTATGTTGTTGTCCAAGCGGTAGTTTGGCGTGATGATCTCCTCGGGCTCGTCGAGACGGTTGAAGAAGAGGAATGCCTCACCAGGCTTAAGCTTCGCGAGGCGCTGAACATGGAGGTCTGTCATGCTCGTTGAGTCGGCAAGGATCTGCTTGTCCTGACCCTCGACAAGACGGAATGCCACCTTTATATCTGTCAACGCCACGATGTCGATGCCCACCTTACGTGGCGACTGGTCGGCGATGCCTATACCTACGCCATAAGAACGTATCTCGGCCAACATGCGCTTCACAAGTCCCTGTGCTATGGCTGCAGGGTTTGCAGCACCCTCACCGCCATTGCTCGACGAGTCGAGCAACACGTGCGCCTCCTCCAATAGTATGAAGTTACGCAAGCCACCCTCACCCACATAGTTGGCATTCACATATGCAAGTATCGAGAGGAGCAACAGCGCTATAATCAACGCCTTCTGGTCCGAGTTCTCGATGGCTGCAAGCTCGATGATGGTTGGCTTGGTCAACATATCCTCAATAGGAATTGAGAAGTAGTTATCAAAGAGGTTAACAAGGCTCTTTAGACGCACTACACCCGCACGGCCAATGTTACGCGCATCACCCGTATAGCCAATCTCGTCGAAGGTCTCCTGGAAGCACTTTATGAAGTCGGTGATATTGAATATCCTACCCTTATCCGCCACCGTATATGTGTCGAGCCATCTGAAGTCCGAGTAGCAGTTGTTCACCGTGTCCTCAAATATCTTATCCAATGGCGTTGACATAGAGACGCCCGCTGCAAATGCCGTCTTAAGCGTCGACTTATAGGTCTCGAGCTTAACATTCTTTGGTGGCACGAAGGGGTTAAATACGAATGGCGATATGAAGTTCTTGCCCGGCGTAAACACCTGCAACTCTGGGATGCTCTGCACCAAGGCACGGTACTCATTCTTTGCTGGCTCGATAACGAGGAATGGTATATGATGCTCCTTCCATAGGCGGTCCAACAAGCTCACAGAGAATGTTGTCTTACCAGAGCCTGGCGTACCTACGATGAGCATATGCTTCGCCAAATCCTTGAGAGTAAGACCTATGGAGTCATTCGATGATGACGACTTAAGCTTACCAAACTCTATATCACCAGCGTTGATGAGGTTCTGCGAGTACGACTTGCTCGCCTTGCCCGTCTCGTTAACCTTAAGACCAGCATTCACCCTGTCGCTACCGATAGGAAGACGGAAGAAGTTGGCAGCCTCATCTGATGTGATGACATATGGGAAGCGATACAACGACTCTGATACCACACCACTCTGCCATATCATCATGTTTCTGCCACGGTTCATTACAATGTCGTTAACGACCCATGGCTGTGAGTACAACGCACCCACATCGTTGAGCACCTCACCTCTATTTAGCTCCACAAACTTTAGGTTTGGAGAGGTGTTTTGCGTGGTGTTGAGGTGGCCGAGCACCCTTGTAGAGACGCTTGTAAGCGCGGTGCCAGCACCATAAACGAATATGTTGTATACGTATAGAGCACGACTCTTATTCTCGAAGTAGTACTGATACATCTCCGCCACCCTATCCGCCGCCGAGATACTCATGTTACCTACCGACCTATCCTGTACACCACGACTCAACATATTCACCGCCTGGTTCACACGACTCAACTCCGCAAGCTCATTAGGCATGAAGTGGGTAGGCATAAGCTGGAAGCTTACAGCACAGTCGGGGTGCGAGATAAGGATGTTTACTATACGACTCAAATCCTGATAGTCTGTGGGGAGCATATCGTAGGCATAGGCGGCAGGGATATAGCTGTTCTGCAAATCCTCAACACGTTCCTCCTTGACGATAGCCTGGACACTACCTACATTCACACGTGCAAGCTCTGTGTACAACGCCTCGGCGCTAACCTCGCTATACTCATACTTATCAGCAGCGAGTGATGACAGCGCGATGGATGCAATCTCACCGACCATCATCTCCGCCTTATCAGCCTCACGGCTTATTGCACGGAATGATACATAAAGCGCCACATCGGCCTTGTATGGCTGATTCAGCACAGCATGAGAGACCCATGTCATCTCCATAGAGATATCAACAGCCTCATTCGTGCGCATGAATGTCTCCTTGTACTGCGCATAAACCTCGGTAAGCATGCTTGCCATATTCTGGGCATACATCACGATGATTCTGCTCTGCTCATCAGCAGAGAGCACATTATCCGATATTGTCGACATGTGTGGCACCGACAACACCTTAATGACCTTCATGGCAATACACTCACCACTATTGATAAAATATTTGTCCATACATATACAGGTTAATGTACACAACTATCAATATTAACACAAATTTATGAAAAATAATACAATTAGCAAAAATATTGTTCTAAAAAGTTCACACATTGTATTAACATTTTTTCTATACAAGACAAATGATTCACAGACACAAACCCACTTTTTCTCAACAAAAGATAATATAACAGGCCTCAATAAAATAGCCCATCGGCACTATAGCGCGTCATAGCATGTCACAGCACACACCCCTTGTGACAATGTGACAGGGGGTATATAGAGGTGACATTTCATTGTCGGGTATCAAATAGAGAGTTTAAGGAATATAAGGAGGTTAAGGAAATTAAAGTTTAGCACTAAATTCTCTAAATTCCCTAAATTCCCTAAATTCTCTAATCTTTTTATTATCTTTGTAAAAAAGATTACCTATGAAAGAAGCAACTCTAATAAAGTCACAAGGAGATCATAGAAATCTAATATGTTATCGTAAGGCAGAGCTAATATACGACATAACCTGTCACTTCGCATATTCGGCATTTGAGCGCGGCAACCGAACAATAGACCAGATGGTTCAAGCAGCACGTTCTGGCAAGCAAAATATTATTGAGGGTAATGCAGATATGGAGACCTCAATCGAGATGGGTATCAAACTTATCAATGTTGCTAAAGCAAGTTTCAAGGAGCTACTAGCTGATTATGAGGACCATCTGCGTGTTAATGGCTATGAGCAATGGTGTAATGACTCGGACAAGTTTGTTGCAATGCGCAAGTTTGGCAGCGACGGTAGCAATCAATCAATTTTAGACATTGCAAAATCCCGCCCTCTTGACACGGTCGCAAATATGGCAATCATACTACTCAAGCAGGAGGACTATCTGCTACACAAACTCCTTGCTTCGCTTTCTGAACAATTTCTTGACGAAGGAGGCTTCAAAGAGAAAATGCACCGTATGCGTGTAGAAAGAAGGGGAAAATAGAGAGGATAGGGAATTTAAGGAGTTTAAGGAGATTAGGGAGATTCGCGTTTTAGTCCCTAAATTCCCTAAATTCCCTACAATCTGATAGCAACAACAGAAACAAGCCTCCCTTTGCCAAAGGGAGGTTTGGAGGGAATGTAAATATAGGTGGTGTGGCATAGCCACCACCACTATATTAAGGGTTAAAAAATAAGGCCTTCCCATGCGGGAAAGCCTTACTTTATGCAATGTCCTACATTAGGGATTACTTCTTCATGTAACCCTTAATATAGTGGTGGTGTGAGCCGTAGCGGTTGAAGGCAGCCTCGTCGAGAGCCTCCTGCGCTGATGGGTGAGCAACAGAGATAATGAGGCGTGCGCGCTCCTGAAGGCTCTTGCCATAGAGGTCTACAGCACCATTCTCTGTAACAAACCAGTGGATGTGGTTACGTGTAGTAACAACACCTGAACCCTCTGTGAGTACGTCAGAGATCTTCGATACACCCTTTGTTGTGATTGATGGCATAGCAATAATAGCCTTACCACCCTTTGAGAGTGAAGCACCGTAGATGAAGTCAACCTGACCACCTACACCAGAGTAGAACTTACGACCGAGAGAGTCAGCGCATACCTGACCTGTGATATCTACCTGAAGAGCAGAGTTGATAGCAGTAACCTTGTCATTCTTTGCGATAACGAATGGGTCGTTAGTATAACCTACGTCCATCATAAGAACACCTGGGTTGTCGTCGATGAAGTCGTAAACCCTCTGTGAACCCATAAGGAATGTAGAGACCATCTTACCCTTATCAATATTCTTTGCAGCACCGTTGATGACACCCTTCTCTACGAGTGGGAGCACACCGTCAGCAAACATCTCGGTGTGAACACCAAGGTTCTTGTGGTTGCCGAGCTGCGCAAGAACAGCGTTAGGAATAGCACCGATACCCATCTGGAGTGTTGCACCATCCTCGATAAGGCCCGCACAGAGGTTACCAATCTTTGTCTCCACCTCGTTAGGTGTTGTGAAGTGAGCCTCCTCAAGTGGCTGGTCATCCTCAACGAAGAAGTTAATCCTCGAGCTGTGGATCATAGCATCACCGAATGAACGTGGCACGTGCTTGTTAACCACCGCAATAACATAATCTGCGCACTCAACAGCAGCAAGCGTAGCATCAACAGATGTACCGAGAGATACGTAGCCGTGCTTGTCGGGACGTGACACCTGAATCATAGCAACGTTACATGGCACAGCGCCAGAACGATAGAGCTTCTGTGTCTCCGAGAGGAAGATTGGAATATAGTCAGCATAACCCGCCTGTGTAACCTTACGTACGTTGCCACCTACGAAGAATGAGTCGAGCTGGAATACGCCCTCGAACTCTGGCTCGGCATAAGGTGCTGGACCCTCGGTGTGAAGGTGGTGGATGTGAACATCCTTAAACTCACCATTACGACCACGGTCGCACATAGCCTTGATTAGGCACTGGGGAGCTGAAGCTACAGAGCTTAAGTGAATGTGATCACCTGACTTGATACACTTTACGGCCTCTTCGGCAGTAGTAAACTTGATGTTGTTCATCTCTTTAAGTTTTTATATTTTAGGTAATTGTTAATTTCTTCTTTATCTACAGTCATCGGCACAACCCAATATGCTATCTCATGGGGCAAGGCTACCCCTTATCATAGCATACTACTTACGTTTTACCTCCACCTGCTCATAACCCTCGATGATATCACCGACCTTAATATCGTTGTACGACTCGATGTTAAGACCGCAATCCTGACCTACGGTAACCTCCTTAACATCATCCTTGAAACGACGCAATGAGCCGAGCTTACCGGTGTATATAACGATACCATCACGGATGACACGTATAGGCGTGCTACGCTGCATCTTACCCTCACGGACAACGCAACCAGCAACAGTACCAACCTTCGAAATCTTGAAGGTCTCGAGAACCTCTGTAGAGCATACAATCTCCTCCTTCATGACTGGCTCCAACATACCCTCGATGGCATCCTTAATCTCGTTGATGGCATCATAGATGATAGAGTATAGACGGATATCAATCTGCTCCTTCTCTGCCGCCTTACGCGCAGCCGCCGAAGGACGCACCTGGAAGCCCACGATGATGGCATTTGATGCCGCAGCAAGCAACACGTCGGACTCCGAAATCTGACCTACGGCAGAGTGGATGACATTCACCTGTACAGTCTCCTTCGAGAGCTTGATGAGTGAGCCTGTCATAGCCTCCACAGAGCCATCCACATCACCCTTGACGATGATGTTGAGCTCCTTGAACGAGCCTATAGCGATACGACGACCAATCTCATCGAGTGTAACATGCTTCTGCGTCATGATGCCCTGCATACGCTGCAACTGCTCACGCTTGTTAGCAATCTCACGCGCCGAACGGTCATCATCCATGACATTGAAGGTATCACCCGCCTGTGGAGCACCATTAAGACCGAGCACCTGAACAGGTGTAGATGGGCCCGCCTCGGTAACCTTACGACCATTCTCATCGAACATAGCCTTAACACGACCTGTATATGTACCCGAGAGGAGCACATCACCAACACGCAAAGTACCATTCTGAACCATGATAGTGGCAACATAGCCACGACCCTTATCCAACATCGACTCGATGACAGCACCACTCGCCTTACGGTTAGGGTTAGCCTTAAGGTCGAGCATCTCGGCCTCAAGAAGCACCTTCTCCAAGAGCTTATCGAGGTTCATACCCTTCTTTGCCGACACCTCCTGGCACTGATACTTACCACCCCAATCCTCAACAAGGTAGTTCATCTGCGAGAGCTGCTCACGGATACGTTCAGAGTTAGCCTGTGGCTTATCCATCTTGTTGATAGCAAACACCATAGGCACACCTGCAGCCGAGGCGTGGTTGATAGCCTCGACAGTCTGTGGCATGACACTATCGTCGGCAGCAACGATGATGATAGCAACGTCGGTCATCTTGGCACCACGCGCACGCATCGCCGTGAAGGCCTCGTGACCTGGGGTATCAAGGAACGTAATCTTCTGACCATTGAGCTCAACAGAGTAGGCACCGATGTGCTGCGTGATACCACCAGCCTCACCCGCCGTAACGTTTGTCTTACGGATGTTGTCCAACAACGATGTCTTACCGTGGTCTACGTGACCCATAACAGTGACGATAGGTGGGCGTGACTCAAGGTCATCATCGCTATCTACATCCGACTCGATGGCCTCCTGAATCTCAACAGAGACGAACTCAACCTTAAAACCGAACTCCTCGGCAACAACAACCAAGGCCTCGGCATCGAGACGCTGGTTGATAGATACCATAAGACCGAGGTTCATACATGCAGAGATGACCTCCATGGCAGAGACATTCATCATCGTAGCGAGCTCACTAACAGTTACAAACTCTGTAACCTTGAGCACGCTGCGCTCCATCTCCTCGCGTTCTATCTCCTCATTCATTCTCTCGCGAACCTCCTCGCGCTTCTCCTTACGATATTTAGCACCCTTCGACTTTGTACCCTTGGCAGTGAGACGTGCCAACGTATCCTTAATCTGCTTTGATACCTCCTCGTCAGATACCTCGGGACGCACAACAGGCTTTGGCTGCTGCTTCTGCTGCTTCTTTGCCTTCTTCGACTGTGGCTGCTGACCCTGCTGTGGCTGCTGACCCTGCTGCGCAGGAGCACCACCCTTCTTATTATCCTTCTGGCCACCCTTATCGTGCTTACCAGCATTCTTACCCTCCTTGGCAACATTAACCTTCTCCTTCTCCAGGCGCTTACGCTTATGCTTGCCACCAGGGGTCATGTTAGAGACATCCATAGTGCCGAGGATCTTGGGGCCACCAAGCTGCGCAATCTCTGGGCGGAACACAGAGTCACGTCTCTCCTCCTTTGCTTCGACCTCCTGGTCTACCACAACAGCAGGCTTCTCTGCCTCAACAGGCTTCTGCGCCTCAACCTTTGGCTCTACCACCTGCTCAACAACTGGCTTCTGCGCCTCTACCTTTGGCTCCTCAACAGGCTTCGCCTCCACCTTTGGCTCCTCCTTCTTGACCTGCTCCTTCTTGCCATCGAGGTCTATCTTACCGAGGATCTTGGGGCCACGAACCTCATCCTTAACACTGATGACATTCGACTTAACGACCACCTCTTCCTCATCATCTCTCTCCTTCTGTCCCTGTGAGGCGATGCTCACAGAGCCCTTCTGCTGAATACGTTCACGCACAGCATTACGTTCGTTACCTGACTGGCGATTACGACCAAACTCCTTCTCCAAAGCGGCATACACCTCCTCGGTCACGGGCGATGAGGGCTGACAGTCACTCTGCAAGCCCTTACGCTGCAAGAAGTCGGCAAGAGTGTTGAAACCCACCTTAAACTCCTTCGCAACCTGTATAAGCCTTATCTTCTTTGTATTATCCATTAAACTACCCTTTCATTAATCGTTATCAAATCAGTTACTCCTCGAACTCGGCCTTGAGGATGGCTACAACCTGCTCTGCCTGCTCAACCTCGAGGTCAGCACGCTGCGCAATCTCCTCCACCGAGAGCTCGAGTACACTCTTTGCAGTGTCGCAGCCAGCACTCTTGAGGGCATCGATAATCCAACCCTCAATCTCATCTGCGAACTCCACGAGTGCAACATCCTCCTCCTCAATCTCACGATATACGTCGATATCGTAACCTGTGAGCATCTTCGAGAGACGAATGTTCAAACCACCCTTACCAATAGCCAACGACACCTCCTCGGGCTTGAGGTATACAGAGGCTGTCTTGCGCTCCTCGTCGATGGTGATAGTAGAGATCTTTGCTGGGTTCAACGAACGCTGAATCATGAGTGATGTGTTGGCGGTGAAGTTAACAACATCTATATTCTCGTTGCGCAACTCCTTAACGATAGTGTAGATACGCGAGCCCTTCATACCGACACATGCGCCTACTGGGTCGATGCGGTCGTCGTATGACTCAACAGCCACCTTGGCACGTTCGCCAGGGATGCGCGCAATCTTCTTGATGGTGATAAGACCATCGTATATCTCTGGCACCTCCTGCTCGAAGAGACGTTCAAGGAACTGGTTATCGGTACGCGAGAGGATGATACGTGGCTGGTTGTTGTTCATCTCAACAGACTTAACGATAGCCTTGATAGCATCGCCCTTACGGTAGAAGTCGTTAGGTATCTGCTCACCCTTTGGAAGTACGAGATCATTGCCATCATCGTCGCGCACGAGCACCTCCTTCTTCCACACCTGGTATACCTCACCAGTGATAATCTCGCCAACCTTCTCCGAGTACTTCTCAAAGAGTGCTGCCTTCTCGAGGTCGAGGATGCGTGATGCGAGGTTCTGACGCAATGACAACACGGCACGACGACCAAACTTTGTCATATCTATCTGGTCTACATACTCGTCACCCACCTCATACGATGGGTCGATAGCCTTAACATCAGAGAGTGTAATCTCCGTGTTATCGTTCTCAATGGCGTCATCCTCCACTACGGTACGATTACGCCAAATCTCGAGGTCACCCTTCTCGGGGTTGATGATAACATCGAAATTCTCGTCACTCTCGAACTGCTTCTGCAGTGCGTGACGGAACACATCCTCCAAAACGCCGATAAGCGTAGAGTTGTCGATGCTCTTGAGCTCTTTGAACTCTGCAAAGTTACTGATAAGATTGATGTACTTCATGTCTATATATTTTGTTTTTGTTTGTTTCACACCGAAACACGATGGAGGATACTCCTCCACTCGTGCTAACACTCATTACTTGAAGTCGAGATACTCCTTAACGTACTTAACCTCCTCCCAAGCATAGGTCTTTGTAACCTCGACTGTCTGCTTGCGCTTCTTGCCATCAACAAGCTGCTTCTCCTCATATGATAGTGATATACCCTCATTGTCGGCATTTAGAAGCTTCGCAAGAATCTTAACACCATCCTTGAGGAGTACCTCAACAGATGATCCAACAACCTTCTGATACTGACGCAAGAGCTTGAGCTCGGAGCCTATACCTGCAGAGGCCACCATAAGCGAATAGTCCTCAACCTCGCGGTCGAACTCCGCCTCGATAGCGCGGTTAAGCGCAGCACAATCCTCCAACTTTACAGCCGTGTCACTATCAATGAGCAGCTCTATCTCGCCCATAGGCGTAGCCTTACACTCAACAACGAACATATCGCTGCCCTCGAGATGTTTCTCGGCAATCTCTATAACTCTCTTAACGTCAATCATATTTATGGAAAATTTTATATATTTCGTAATATACAACTACGAAATAAGGGGACTCTCCGTCCCCTTACTTCGCTAATTCACACTGCAAATATACAACATTTTTTCATAACGCACAATATATATAGGTATTTTTTCACCGAAAATTTGTCCTTTTCACTTTATTGCCTATCTTTGTACTAAATTAACAACTGCAACGAATATGTCTGTAGAAAGTACAATGAGGGCGGTAACAACACTCCGCCTAACAGAGATGAAGCAGCGCGGCGAGAAGATTGCCATGCTAACATCATACGACTACTCGATGGCCAAGATTGTCGACCAGGCGGGCATCGACGTAATCCTCGTGGGCGACTCGGCAGCAAACGTCATGGCGGGATTTGAGACCACACTCCCCATAACCCTCGACATGATGATATACCACGCCAAGTCTGTGGTACGCGCCACAAAGCGTGCGTTGGTTGTCGTCGACCTACCCTTTGGTCACTACCAGGGTAACTCGAAGGTGGCTCTCGACTCGGCAGTGCGCATCATGAAGGAGACGGAGGCAGATGCTGTGAAGATGGAGGGTGGCGAGGAGATCCTCGAGTCGGTAACACGTATCCTCTCGGCGGGCATCCCCGTGATGGGACACCTCGGCCTCACACCACAGTCGATACATAAGTTCGGCACATACAACGTGCGAGCAAAGGATGAGGCAGAGGCACAGAAACTTATACGTGATGCTCACCTTCTTGAGGAGGCTGGATGCTTCGCCATAGTTTTGGAGAAGATACCAGCAACACTGGGCAGACGCGTAAGCGAGGAGCTGCACATACCAACAATTGGTATTGGTGCCGGCAGCGCAACAGATGGACAGGTGCTCGTGGCACACGACATGCTCGGCATAACACAGTCATTCTCACCACGTTTCCTACGCCGATATGCCGACCTTGGCACTATGATATCAGAGGCCGTAGGCCACTATGTTGACGACGTGAAGAGCCGCGACTTCCCCAACGAGAAGGAGCAGTACTAAAGATAGGAGAATAGACAATATGGGCTGACTAAAAAGTAACATAGTCAGCCCCTCTCATAACCCAAGAGAGTGAATAAAAAGATGTAGTTTTAGGCTTGCGAAGCCCGAAAAAGCGGAGTTTACTGAACGTAAATGAGCATTTTGAGGGCAAGCGTAACGACAAAATACACTTTTTATTCACTCTCTTTTCCTTGTTATTTATGAGAATTAAAGTCCGCTATCAATGACGCAAATACACTCTTAACACTCTCAATCTTCTCGGCACGCCACGCATTAGCACCAGCAAAGGCATAGCCGTGCTCCAGTCGCCCTTTGAAGGCGTTATATAGAGCAAGCATAATACAGTAGGGGCTATGCACAACGTCGCACGTGCGGATGCAGTTATAGGCGCACTGCTTGGGCCTCTTAAGACCCTCCTTGACGCTATCAAGAAACGAGCTACGCACAGCACGGCCAGGCATACCCACAGGACTCTGAATAATCTCTATATCAGACTCCTTGGCCTCGATATAGGCCTGCTTAAAGCGTATGTCGGCATCGCACTCCTCGGTAGTCACAAAGCGTGTTCCCATCTGCACGCCCGAGGCACCAAGCTCCATAAAATTATATATATCACCACCGGTGTAGATACCACCCGCAGCGATAACGGGGATATTAGAGCCATGCTCCGCAGCAAAGGCATTCACCACACTGACAACCTCTGGTACAATCTTCTCAAGGCTATACTCCTCCGAAAATATCTGATCTACCTTATAGCCAAGGTGGCCACCCGCCTTGGGGCCCTCAACAACAATGGCATCTGGCGTATAGCGGTACTCCGACCACCACTTCTCGCACAACACCTTCGCAGCACGCGCCGAGGATACTATAGGCGCCAACTTCGTCTTGGCACCCTCTGTCAAATAGGATGGTAGGTTAAGAGGTAGTCCCGCACCCGAGAAGATGATATCGGCACCCTCCTGAATCGCTGTACGCACCATATCCGAGAAGTTGGACATCGCAACCATAATATTCACACCGATGATTCCCGATGTCATCTCGCGTGCCTTGCGCAACTCCTCCTTAAGGCCCTCCATTGCCGCCTCGGCAACACTCTTGGCCCTATCCTTATAAATCAATCCTAATCCTGCAGCTGATATAACGCCAATACCACCCTCGTTCGCTACGGCCGAAGCAAGGCCCGAGAGTGAAATACCGACACCCATGCCACCCTGGATAATGGGAATTCGGGCGACAAGATCTCCAATTTTCAATAACTTCATAGTTTATATATTTAAAAAATAGTTCGCAAATATACAACATTAAAAATAAAAAAGTACCAATAAATCAATTTATTGATACCTTTTATCTACACGTTGAATATTACGCAATTCCGAAATAGACCAATTTTGACATCATCTATCCACTTTCAGCAACGACGAGTCGCCATAGCTCAAGAAGCGAAAGTCGTGCTCCAGGGCATAGTTATATATAGTCTGCCAATCGCCACCCACGTATGCACTCACAAGGAGCAACAACGTAGACTTTGGCTGATGGAAGTTAGTGATTATATACCTCACAATACGGAAGCGGTAGCCAAGTGGCGTAATCATAATCTGTGTGGCAGCCTTTAATTGTTCGAGACCCCTATCGCGCATATACTCAACAAGCGTATTAAGCACCTCCCTACCACAGAACTCTGCAGGGATGTCGTACAGCTCCCACTGTCCCACAACACGATCCTCTGCGGCACTACACTCCTGACGTATACGCCATGCGAGTGCCGTAAGTGACTCTAACGTACGCACCGACGTGGTGCCCACAGCAACGATACTCTCGGCATGCGACAACATATTCTCCAGTGTAGCGCGTGTCACGGAGAAGTGCTCGGTGTGCATAGGGTGATCCGCGGCATTATCATCCTTAACAGGGAGAAATGTACCAGCACCCACATGTAGAGTCACACCCTCGAAGCTAAAGCCCGCACCACGCATCTGCTCCATAAGCTCCTGGGTGAAGTGCAGACCCGCCGTAGGGGCAGCAACAGAGCCCTCATAGCGTGCATAGACAGTCTGGTAGCGAGTGTTATCAATCTCCTCACTCTCGCGATTGAGGTATGGAGGGATGGGTATCCTACCGAGCTGCTCGAGTAGCTCACCAAAGGTGCAGTCTGCAGACCAACGCAGACGTACGATATGCTCGCGTGTGCCACGTTCCACAATCTCGGCACGTAGCGTATGAGATTGACCGCCATACTCGAAATCTATGCCTACCTCGCCCTCCTTCCACTTCTTAAGGTTACCCACGATGCAGCTCCACTCACTATGACCCCTCTGCTGAAAGGCTCTCTCGTAGTCGGCAGGGTTATGAGGCTCGAGACAGAAGACCTCGATACGTGCTCCCGAGGCCTTATGCATGACAATACGCGCGTGCACAACACGCGTATTATTAAATACGAGCATAGCACCCTCGGGGAGGTACTCCGCCACATTACAGAAGTTGCTCTGGCGGATGACGCCATTATCATAGATGAGCAGCTTTGACGACGAACGTTGCTCAAGAGGGAACTTGGCGATACGTTCATCGGGCAGCTCGTAGTTAAAATCGTTGATGTCTATATGTCGTTTCATGGCGCAAAGGTATAAAAAAAATTGGGTTGCCCGAAGACAACCCAAACTTTTACGCGACAAAGGCTACTTAATAGTGAGCTCATCGAGCAACCAACCAGCACCCGCATACTTCTCTATTATGAAGAGCACATAGCGGATATCTACAGCAATTGTGCGCTGCAACTCTGGCTCGAAGGCGACATCACCCGACATAGCCTCCCAGTTACCATCAAAGGCAAGACCTATAAGCTCACCCCTGTCATTCATGACAGGAGAGCCCGAGTTACCACCCGTAATATCGCAGTTGATAAGGAAGGCTACAGGAAGGTCTCCATTCTCATCAGCATAGCGACCATAGTCTCGAGCAGCATATAGCTCCTTGAGGCGTGCGGGCACGGTAAACTCAACAGGATTTGATGGATCCTCCTTGGCCATTACACCCTCAAGAGTTGTATAGTGGTTATAGATGACACCATCAGCAGGGCTATATGGCAAGACGTTACCATAAGTTAGGCGGATAGTAAAGTTAGCATCCGAAGCCCACGCCTTATCGGGCTGCATGCGCATTAGACCCGCAATGTAGAGACGATGACCCTCGTTAAACTTCTCGTTGGCAGCAACATAAGCTGGGTAGAGCTCACGATATAGCTCGAAGATAGATGTTGCAAGCTCATATGCTGGGTCGACACCCAGCTCCTCGCCATTAGCCTCTCGTGCCTGTGCCTCCTCGATACGTGCCATAGATGTGTAGCATGTATTGTCGTAGAGCCAATCTACATATGCATCGCTATCGCCACCAAACTCCGCATCAATCTTCGCATAGATAGATGGCAGACGGTCGTTATTCTCGCGATAGATAGTAAACATTCTCTTTGCCACAGCACGGTCAACATCGGCATTGTAGTCCTTGAAGAACTGTGGTAGACGGCTAGCATCCTGTAGCATTACGGCCTGCAAGAGCTCAACAGACTGCATGAAGGCCTCCGAGAGATACTGCAATGTAGCATTCTCGGCACGTGCCTCGGTCTGTGACTGCTCGATGAGAGGCAAGGCATTGATGAAGCCCTCCTCGGGGAGTGTGTTAGCCAACGCCCATGCCTGGAACTCCTGCTCCTGTGCCTGCTTCTTGCCACGCACATTTAGTCTCTCGATGCCACGCGACATGCCTATAGAGTTCTTCCAGTAGTTCGATGAACGAGCATACTTGGCATCATACTGGATACGTATCGCCTGGTCAGCATCCATGAACGAACGCAATATCTGCTGACGTTCACCACGAATATATATGCGCTGTGGGTTATCCACCTCCAACATATAGTCAATCTCGTACGATGTCTTATAGCGTTCTGTAGAGCCTGGGAAGCCCATAATCATGCCGAAGTCACCCTCCTCAACGCCATCGAGAGAGATATTGAGCCACTTCTCGGCCTGATAAGGCACATTATCCTCGGAGTATGCTGCAGGACGATTATCCTTACCAGCATAGACGCGGAAGATAGAGAAGTCACCAGTGTGACGTGGCCACATCCAGTTGTCAGTGTCACCACCAAACTTACCGATAGATGATGGAGGAGTACCTACAAGACGAATATCTGTATATACCTCGTACACGAATGCAAAGAACTGATTATCACCAAAGAACGATGGGATGACAATCTGCATGCCTGGATACTCGGCCTCAAGGCGCTGCTTAACAGCCTCACTGTTAGCCTCAACAGCCGACATATACTCACCCTGCGATGCCGTAGATGGGATATTACCAACAACCTCGGCTGTAACATCAAAAATCTGGCGCACGAAGCGAACAGATAGACCCTCGGCAGGAAGCTCCTCGGCATTGTTATTAGCCCAGAAACCATCGGCAAGGTAGTCATGCTCTACAGACGAGAGTTTCTGAATGGCATCGTAGCCACAGTGGTGGTTGGTGAAGAGCAAGCCGTTAGGCGACACAATCTCACCCGTGCAGCCACCACCAAAGATAACGATAGCATCCTTAAGCGACGACTTCTCGGCAGAGTATATATCCTCTGGCTTGAGCTTACAGCCGTGCTCCTTCATATCCTTGCTGTTCATCTTCTTGATATATGGCAACAGCCACATACCCTCATCTGCCACGGCCGTAAACGAGATGCCAGCCAAGAGCAGAAGTGTTAATAGTTTTCTCATAGTCATTTAAGTATTATAGTTTACAGTATTCTCTGCAAGCAAAGATACAAAAAAATTATCTATTTATTGTCACTACCATGTATATTTTTGTCATTTAGTGCCATAATGACACACTACCCATGACACAACGTCGCCATAGAGTGACACAATAGCATGCCATGAGGCGTGGCAACAAAATTGAAGGAGAGAGTAAAAAACAAAACTATACGACTATGAATATAAACACTCTTACAATAAAGGCACAGGAGCTGCTGCAGGGCGCCATGACATTAGCCCGCAACCATGGACAGCAGGCCCTCGACCCACTACACATCCTTGCAGCCGCCACTACAGAGGAGGATGGACTCGGCAGCTACATACTTAACCGTGCAGGCGCAAACCTATCATCACTTCGCCGCGCAACAACAGAGGCTATAGAACATCTACCACGTGTTGCAGGAGGTGGCGACGTATTCTTCTCACGCGAGGCATCTGCCGTGGTGCAGTGCGCAACAGATTTAACACGCACATTCTCGGACCGCTACGCCTCGGTAGAGCATATCGTAGCAGCTCTTGCCAAAGAACGTAGCACGGCACGCGACATACTCAAGGGCGAGGGTGTTAGCCATGAGCAGATAATAGCCGCCATACGCGAGTTTAGAAAGGGTGCGACGATAGACTCCGAGACCGAGAGCATGGAGTTTGATGCCCTCGGCAAGTATGCCATAAACCTCAACGAGGGTGCTCGCACAGGACGCCTCGACCCCGTGATAGGGCGCGATGAGGAGATACGCCGCGTGCTACAGATACTATCACGCCGCACAAAGAATAACCCTATACTCGTCGGTGAGGCGGGCGTGGGCAAGACAGCCATCGCCGAGGGCATAGCACATCGCATAGTAGATGGCGACGTACCCGAGAACCTGAAAAACAAGGTTATATACTCCCTCGACATGGGAGCACTCATTGCCGGTGCGAAGTACAAGGGCGAGTTCGAAGAGAGACTTAAGGCTGTGGTCAAAGAGGTAACAGCCGCCGAGGGCGAGGTGCTCCTCTTCATCGAAGAGATACACACCCTTGTGGGTGCAGGAAAGAGTGACGGCGCGATGGATGCCGCCAACATCCTCAAACCAGCACTCGCACGTGGCGAGCTACGCACCATAGGAGCAACAACCCTCGACGAGTATCAGAAGTATTTCGAGAGGGATAAGGCCCTTGAACGCCGCTTCCAAAAGGTGATGGTAGACGAGCCTACGATGGAGGATGCCATATCCATCATGCGAGGGCTCAAGGAGAGGTACGAGAGCCACCACCGCGTGCGCATCAAGGATGAGGCCATAGTGGCCTCTGTAGAGCTATCACACCGCTACATAACAGATCGCTTCCTCCCCGACAAGGCTATAGACCTTGTTGACGAGGCGGCATCACGTCTACGCCTCGAGATGAACTCCGTACCCGAGGAGATAGACCAGCTCGACCGCCGCATACGTCAGCTCGAGATTGAACGCGAGGCTATACGCCGCGAGGGCGATAAGGCACGTATAGAACGTCTCGACAGCGACATCGAGGAGCTCAAGGCCGACTACTCGACACTGCGTGCCAAGTGGCAGGCAGAACGCGACAGACTCAAGGAGTTGCAGAGCATAAAGGAGTCTATCGAGCAGGCCAAGATTGAGGCACAGCAGGCAGAACGCGCTGGCGACTATGGTCGTGTTGCAGAGCTGCGCTACGGCACCATAGTGGAGATGGAGAGACGCATGGCAACACTCGAAGAGGAGCTACGACTAACTGCTGACACTGCGATGATAAAGGAGGAGGTATCTGCAGATGACATCGCCGAGGTGGTATCACGCTGGACAGGAATACCTGTAAAGCGCATGCTCGAGTCGGAACGCGAGAAACTACTCAACATGGAGGCAGAGCTACACCGCAGGGTTGTGGGCCAGGATGAGGCGATAACGGTGATATCAGACGCTGTGCGTCGTTCGCGCGCAGGCCTCTCCGATGGCAGACGCCCCATAGGCTCATTCATCTTCCTCGGCACAACAGGTGTCGGCAAGACAGAGCTTGCGAAGGCCCTTGCCGAGTTCCTCTTCAACGACGACCAGATGCTCACACGCATCGACATGTCGGAGTACCAGGAACGTCACAGCGTATCGCGCCTCGTAGGTGCGCCTCCAGGATATGTGGGATACGATGAGGGTGGTCAGCTCACCGAGGCCGTGCGCCGCAAGCCATACTCGGTAGTCCTTCTCGACGAGATTGAGAAGGCACACCCCGACGTCTTCAACATACTACTCCAGGTGCTTGACGATGGACGACTTACGGATAATAAGGGCCGTACAGTAGACTTCCGTAACACCATAGTAATCATGACATCCAACATGGGCTCACACATCATCTCGGAACGCTTTGCCGCAGCAGGTAATGAGCCAACGGAGGATGTGGTGGAGAGTGTTAAGGATGAGGTTACGGAGATGCTTAAACGACACCTTAAGCCCGAGTTCCTAAATCGCATCGACGAGATAGTGATGTTCGAGCCCCTAGGACGTAAGGCGATAGAGGAGATTGTTGACATGCAGCTACGTAGTGTGGCACATATGCTTCGCACAAACAACATAGAGCTCATCTACACCTCTGCAGCACGCAGATATATAGCAGATGTAGGTTTCGACGCCCTGTATGGTGCACGCCCCATTAAGCGAGCTATACAGCGCGAGGTTGTGAATACCCTATCGAAGCGTATACTCGCCGGCAGTGTGGACCGCACACGACCCATCAAGATAGATGTAGATGCAGATGGCCTCGTATTTAGCAATTAACAGACTGGAGAGTCCTAAATAGGGAGGTTAGAGAATTTAGTGAGATTAGGGAGTATAGAGATTAGGCGCAACAACCATATCATCTATACTCCCTAACTCTATTCAGTATGCTTAAATAGGGAGTTTAGAGAATTTAGGAAGATTAGGGAGTACAGGGATTAGGTGCAACAACCTATATCATCTATACTCCCTAACTCTATTCAGCATACTTAACGTATGTGAGGATTTCAGTGGCAAGCGCAACGCCAAAGCAGCGTATGAGAGGCTTCCGATAACTAGAATAAATAGCATATCATATGCTGATTTTAGGCGCACGCAGACAATGAAACCGCAGCATACTTAACGTATGTGAGGATTTCAGTGGCAAGGGCAACACCAAAGCAGCGTATGAGAGGCTATTTATTCAAGATGTCCTCGGCACCTAATGTAGTAACCAGCACAACACCGTTGACACCCCTAAAGCCATACATATTTGAACTCTTAATGACCTCCACACTCTTCACGTCGTGAACATTGATAAGCTCGAGGCGTGTCTCGATACCATCGCAGAGGACAAGAACGGCAGATGAGCAGCCAAGGGAGTTCTGGGTGCGCAGACACAATTCACCATTTATATAGCGGAGACCTGGGTAGCAGATCATAAGTGCCTCAACTAGGCTTGAGCATCCTGTGGCGACAAGGCGTTCGCCAGAGATACCAGATGTGAACTCGGCACTCTCACGACGGCTCACATAGCCATAGCCATAGTTTATGAGCTCCTCCGACTCTGCAGCCTGGTATGTATCACCCTCAAGGGCCCAGACAATATCTATACTCTTACGGCCATCAAGAGGTATGATGAGGGTATCGCGCTTAAATGTTATCTGCAAGGTATCCTCATCTTTGATATCTGTAAGACCGAAGCGACCCTTGCCATCAGCACGCGTGCTCTTATCACTACCAACAACACGCACAGTAGCCTTTATTCCCGAGCCATCGATACGCTTAATACGACCATTGAAGGGCTCCTGTGCCTGCACAAAGGTCACACATAGAGTAGAGAGAAGTATAAGTATAACTCTTTTCATAGACATAGTAACATATTATCACCGTTGTAAAGTTACACATTTTTACGAAAATAAACATTAGTAGCAGAAAAATTATCATTTCTTAAAATTATTTATTATATTTGTGGAAGAATTGAAGAAAACATTAACAATAAAATATAAAGCACTATGAAAGAGGCTATTGCAATTCTTACAGGTGGTGGTCCCGCACCAGGCATGAATACTGTTGTTGGCTCTGTGGCAAAGACATTCCTTGCCAAGGGTTATCGTGTTATCGGTCTTCACTACGGCTATTCGGGTCTTTTCAACCCTAACCCACGCTTCGAGGACCTCGACATGTTCCGCGTAGACTACATCTTCAACCAGGGTGGTTCATACCTCACAATGAGCCGTTTTAAGCCTACAGATGAGGACTTCGAGAAGAATTTTAACCTCGAGTTCTTCAAGGCTAACAACATTAAGTTGCTCGTGACCGTTGGTGGCGACGACACAGCCTCTACAGCAAACCGCATCGCGAAGTTCCTTGAGGCAAAGCAGTATCCTATTGCCAACATCCACGTACCAAAGACCATCGACAACGACCTTCCTCTCCCTGCTGGCATGCCTACATTCGGTTACCAGTCAGCAAAGAATGCTGGTTCGGTTATCGGTCGTGCCGTATATAACGATGCTCGCACTTCGGCAAACTGGTTTGTTGTTGCTGCCATGGGTCGTTCAGCAGGTCACCTCGCCTTCGGTATCGCATCTGCGTGCCACTACCCTATGATCATCATCCCCGAGATGTTCAACAAGACAAAGATCACCATCGACAAGATCATCAGCCTCATCGTATCAGCTATCGTGAAGCGTAAGCTCCTCAACATGGACTACGGTGCTGCTATGGTGTCGGAGGGTGTATTCCACGCCCTCGACCAGGAGGAGATCCTCAAGTCTGGCATCCACTTCTCATACGACGACCACGGTCACCCAGAGTTGGGTAAGGTGTCGAAGGCCGAGATGTTCAACACACTCCTCGAGAAGCGCTGCAAAGCGTTGGGCCTCAAGGTTAAGTCACGCCCTGTGGAGATTGGCTACGAGGTACGCTGCCAGACTCCATGTGCCTTCGACCTCGTATACTGCTCACAGCTCGGTATGGGTGTATATAAGCTCTTCTCGGAGGGCAAGACAGGATGTATGGTATACATCAGCCAGGAGGGTTACGTATCACCTCTCTACCTCAAGGACCTTCAGGATCCAGAGACAGGTAAGATACCACCACGTCTCGTTGATATCAACGCCGACAAGATTCACCAGGTTATCGATAACCTCATGCACTACATCACAGAGGAGGACTATGAGGCTGCAAAGGCCTATATCGCTAACCCCGAGGAGTACGACTTCAAGAAGATACTCAACTGGTAGTATCCATACCTTATATATACAAGGGCTGTCCACTGGACAGCCCTTGTTGTTTTAGGAGGAGGTTTAGAAAGGGGTCGTCGTTAGTAAGATTAGGATGCGACCCTACCTAACCATCGTGACACCCAATTTCTTGTCAGAAGAGCTCAAATATTTTCAACATCGCCATCGTGAGACCCAATTTCTTGTCAGAAGGGGTTAGATGTGGTCTCGATAAAGAGATTACCCCGGATGGGTAGTACTTGACGTACGTCCCATTCGGGGTAATGATTGAGAGGTCGAGAATGACCCCTTATCACAGGAAATTTCTTGTCAGAAGGGTGCCGAGTGCTACACTCGGCAAAAATGCCGTCGATGGGTAGTACTTGTCGTACGTCCCATTGACGGCATTTTAGTTAGGGGCCGC
>JAGCMF010000025.1 GCA_017646625.1 Alistipes sp.
GTACATTAGCTTTGTCACCGCAGCCTCTATAGTCATGTCGTGGCCCGACACCACGCCTGCCTCCTGCAGCGCAAGACCCGTCTCGTAGAGATGCATCTGCACAGCACCATCCTTACACTGCGACACGTTGACTACGACAACACCTCTCTCGACAGTCTCCTTGACGATGTCGACAAACCACTGCGATGTGGGGGCATTACCCGCGCCATACGTCTCGAGGACAACACCTCTCGCACCACTATCTATGAGCATAGCACGCAGCGTGGCGGGGCGTATGCTTGGGAAGAGCTTAACGACAACGACATCATTACACATGTTCTCGCTTATACGGAACTCATCCGAGAAGTCGGGGGCATAGGGGGCAATAGAGGGTGTGTTATACTGGATACTAACACCCACATCTGCGAGTGCTGGGTAGTTGAACGATGCAAAGGCATTTAGTGCCTCGGCACTAAACTTCGTTGTTCTATTACCGCGGAATAGTCTATTTTGGAAGTAGAGGGCCACCTCGGGCACTATGGGCGCGCCATCCTCGGTCTTGGCACCGGCAATCTCTATGGCGGTGATGAGGTTCTCGCGACCATCGGTACGCAGGATGCCGATAGGTATCTGGCTACCGGTGAAGATGACAGGCTTGGCGAGGTTCTCGAGCATAAAGCTCAATGCCGCAGCCGAATAGGACATCGTGTCGGTGCCGTGGAGTATCACGAAGCCGTCATACTTCGAGTAGTTCTCCGCTATGAGGCGTGCCATGTCTGCCCAGTTCTCCACAGAGACATTTGATGAGTCGATAGGGGGCTTGATGGTAAGAACCTCAATATCAACCTTAAGACGCTTTAGCGAGGGAAACTCCTCGTAGATACCACTAAAATCGAAGGGGACGAGTGCTCCTGTCACCTCGTCGGTTTTCATACCGATAGTACCACCGGTATATATGATAAGTATAGATGATCGCTTCATAAAAGCAATATGTGCACTTTAGTGTCGCACTATATCCTTACAAAGGTACGCAAAAAAAGTGAATACGAAACTTTTTTCTCCTTTTTTTTACGTCACAAGAGGAAATTAACCCTTTAGAGGGCAAATAACTGACGTGCCGTGGCCGTGGTGAGTCTGTCGACAACAGCCTCGTCAACACCATGAAGGTCAGCAACTTTGCGGCATACATGAACGACATATGCCGACTCATTACGCTTGCCCCTATGCGGCACAGGCGTGAGGTATGGAGAGTCGGTCTCGAGGAGCAGAAGCTCCAGAGGCATATCCCTAACAACGGCATCAAGACCGCTATTCTTGAATGTCACAACACCGCCAATGCCGAAGAAGAAGTCGCCAGCACGGCATAGCTTACGTGCCATATCTACATCGGCAGCATAGGCGTGGAAGATGCCACGCAGACCCCTACCCTTATATGTATTCACAGCATCAAGCATCTCGTCGTATGCCGACCTTGTGTGTATCACCACGGGCATATCGTGCTTCAGCGCAAGCTCCACCTGCGCATGGAACACCTCTCTCTGTATGCCATAAAACTCCCTACTCCAATATAGGTCGAGGCCTATCTCGCCCACGCCACACACAGGCATGGGTGGTGCAGCAAGCAGCCTCTCCACCATGTCGAGTTCCTCCTGCCAGCGAGGGTTGTCGTTCACCGACGTGGGGTGCAGGCCGAGCATGGGGCGGCAGCGCTGTGGCTCCCTACGTGCCATGTCGAACATCCTATCCCTACTCTCGGAGTCTATATCCGGAAGTATGAGTGTCTCGATGCCCGCATCCCAGGCACGCTGCAGCGCCTCATCCCTATCCGTGTCGAACTCTTCGGCATACATATGTGAATGTGTATCAATCATATATCAATAAATTTACATGTCACACCCTCTCGTATCGTTTACCTGGCAGTGTGCGTATAAGACCCATAAGTTCAAGCTCCATGACCACCATCGACAACTCGCCCATAGTGAGCCCCGTGGCACCCATGAGCATAGGCCAGTCAAGCGTAGCGGCACTATCGAAGGCATCAAGCGTGGCACGCTGTGCTGGCGTAAGCGCATCCTCCGTCACACCACTTGTGACGTCGTACTCCACTACCTCCTTGCGGGGCATACTGCACCACCCCATATCCTCCATTATATCCTCAGCTGTGAGCACCAGACGTGCCTTACCCGTGCGTATGAGGTTATTAGTGCCGAAAGAGGAGCTATCCGTAGCACGCCCAGGCACCGCCATGACAGTGCGGCCGTAGCCATCTGCCATGTCGGCAGTGGCAAGCGACCCTCCCGAGGCGGGTGACTCGACGACGAGTGTTCCCATCGTCATGCCCGCTATTATGCGGTTGCGGGCGAGGTAGTGTATGCCACGCTGCTTCGTCGCCGAGTGCAGCTCCGACACCAGCGCACCTCCATGCTTCAATATATCCTCGGCAAGGGCATTATGTGCCGTTGGTGACACCTCGGGTAGCACACCCGCAATGACAGCCACCGTGCGCACACCATTGGCGAGTGCCGCACGATGAGATGCGGCATCCACGCCATAGGCTAAACCACTGACTATACATAGGTTATCTACACGCGACGCCAGGTTCTCGACGAGCATATTTGTCACATGCAGCCCCGAGGGCGACATGTCGCGTGTGCCAACAACGGAGAGCATATTACCATGCAGCGCATCTATAGATCCACGCACGAAGAGCACATGTGGCCTATCGGGTGTCTCACGCAATGGCTCGGGGTAGTCGTCATCTGTCGCAGCAAGGGGCACTATACGATGTTTACGGCAATAGGCAATCTCGCGTTCTGCCTCCTCGAAGCCCACCTTTGCAACAATCTGCTCTGCTATAGCCTCGCGAAGTCCCGCATCGTCGCACAGCGCGTGCAACGATGCTCCATATACAGCCTCCGCAGTGCCAAAGTGGTCGACAAGGTGTGCCGCACCACGACTGCCGAGGCCACGAACGAAGAGTAGGGCGAGATCCTCTTTAGTCATGTCACACTATCCGCAGTGGAAGTAGCGATGCACAAGCTCGAGCATCTGCTCCTTGTCGTTACCAATATCCTCACGTAGCGTGCGATCATCATAGGCACGCAACACCTTGAGTATGCCATCTATCATCGCTGGGCTGAATACACCACGCGACTCATATATAGCCCTCTGGCTCTCGAGGCAGTCTGCCGAGGCAGCACAACTGTCGGGCAGCTGTGCCAGGTCGTTGAGCTTCGAGGCATTCTCCTTCTTGTGAATATTCACATTCACATATGTCCTTGCGGCAATGTCGAGAGCATTATCGAGCTCGAAGCCATAGCGGCATGCCACAACAAGACCTGCGATGAGCTGGTATACATCTGCCGAGCCATCGGGCGAACGCATCTCCACGGTCTGCTTCTGCGAGGTGTCGTAGTCGCTACGTGGCTCCTGTGGATTCGCTATGCTGCACATGTCACTCTTCGCTGTCCAGCCCAGGGGCACACGCACAAGGACAGAACGGTTGCGGTCACCCCAGCATACGTTTGTTGGTGCCTCCTGGTGTGGCACAAGACGGAAGTAGGATGTGGGATTTGTATTTCCGAAGGCTGTGATTGATGGCGCCAGCTCCATCATGCCAGCGATGGCACGACGTGCCGTAGCAGATAGCTCGCCACCCTCAAGCATCATATTCTTACCATCCTTCACTATGCGCATATGCACATGTAGTCCCGAGCCCGCCTTGCCCGCCGTAATCTTCGGCGCGAAGGTTATGTCGAGACCATAGCGGTGCGCAAGGTTGCGTATTATCCACTTGGCGATGACAAGCTGGTCGGCAGCATCCTCCGCAGCCACAGGCAAGAACTCTATCTCATTCTGCTCATATACAAGACCATCGATGGTGAAGTTACCCACCTCCGAGTGGCCATACTTTATCTGACCTCCCGCCTGCGCTATATATGCCATGCACTCTGTGCGGAACTCATTGAACTTTGCATATGGTGCAGACTCGTGGTAGCCCTTCTGGTCGGTTGCGGGGAAGAGACCCTCATCCTCGGCTATGACGTAGTACTCGAGCTCGCCCATAGCCTCAAACTCCATGCCCGTAACCTCGTTGAAGGCACGCAGCGCCTTTAGTAGCGTGTAGCGTGGTGCCGATGCCAGGGGCTCGCCATCCTTATTGAAGAATGAGCATAGCATCGTTAGCGTAGGTATCGGAGCAAAGGGATCGAGGAAGGCGGTGCTGAAGCGTGGCACAACATATAGGTCACTACTTCCCGCCTCGATGAAGGGGAAGAGACTCGAGCCATCAACACGTTCACCGCACGTGAGTATGGTGTCGAGGTATAGCGCATTGTTAATTACAAAGTTAAGGGTCTTGAGACGACCATCACCCGCAGGATACATGAAGTTGACCATGCGTATGCCATTCTCACGTATGAAGTGACAAATATCGGCTTTCGTAAACTCCTTGGCAGGCTTTCCCAAGAAGGCAACCACCTTGTTAGGATTAAGTTCTAACTCTCTGTTCATAGCTGTCGAGTTTTAAGATGTGACATTTAAGTACAAAGTTAAGAAAAAAAAAGAGAAATGCAAATGTGGAGGGTGACATTGGGACAATGAGACATAGCAACCTGGCGGACAATATTTGTGATACCCGACTTCGCTTTGTCTCGCTGCCCTTTTCATTCTCGGGTACCAAAGGGCATAAAACGTCATAAAAGGGCATAAAAGGTAATGCGTTGTCTCTAACCCTTTTGCCCTTTCTGCCCTTTTCATTCTCGGGTATCAAAGGGCATAAAACGTCATAAAAGGGCATAAAAGGTAATGCGTTGTCGCTAACCCTTTTGCCCTTTCTGACCTTTCTGACCTTTCTGACCTTTCTGCCCTTTGTCTCAAAAAAAAGCCACCAATGACTGGTGGCTTTATTGAAGAGTCAATGATGACCCCTAATGTGATTACTCCTCGTCAGTATCTGTGTAAGCCTTAAGAAGCTTATCCTGTACATCGGCAGGCACCTGCTCGTATGATGCGAACTGCATAGTGTAGGTCGCAGCACCAGAGGTGAGAGATGACAACGATGTTGAGTAGCGGTAGAGCTCTGCAAGAGGCACACGTGCGTTGAGACGGTCGAAGCCCTTATCTGACTCCATACCCATAATCATGGCACGACGGTTCTGCAAGTCACTCATCACAGCACCCATATACTCGCTTGGTGTGAGAACCTCGACATTGTAGATAGGCTCCATAATCTTTGGACCAGCATTGCGGAAGGCCTCCTTGAAGGCGTTACGACCAGCAAGCTTGAACGAAAGCTCGTTTGAATCTACTGGGTGCATCTTACCGTAGTACACAACAACGCGGATGTCGCGGGCGTATGAGCCTGTCAATGGACCCTCATCCATCTTCTCCATGATACCCTTCAAGATGGCTGGCATGAAGCGTGTGTCGATAGCACCACCAACGATAGAGTTGTAGTACTGCAACTTACCACCCCATGGCATATCGTACTCCTCCTTACCCTTAACGCTAACGGCAATCTCCTGACCATTAACCTTATACTTTGTAGGCTCTGGCATACCCTCGTAGTAAGGCTCAACAACCATGTGTACCTCACCGAACTGACCTGAACCACCCGACTGCTTCTTATGACGGTAGTCAGCCTGTGCCACCTTGGTGATAGTCTCACGATATGGAATCTTTGGCGCGAAGAACTCAATCTCCATCTTATTCTCTGTTGAGAGACGCTGCTTGAGGATGTTGAGGTGGTGCTCACCCTGACCCTGGATGATGGTCTGCTTAAGCTCCTTTGAGTACTCAACAAGGATTGTAGGATCCTCATACTTGGCATCGTTGAGCAACTTGCCGAGCTTCTCCTCGTCACTCTGCTCCTTGGCCTTGACAGCGGCACGGTAGCGTGGCTCGGGGAAGACGATAGGCTCAACAGCAACAGGCGCTGCAGGAGCTGCGAGGGTGTCGTTTGTACGTGTACCCTTAAGCTTCACTGTGCAACCGATGTCACCTGCAGAGAGCTCCGACACCTTAACACGGTTCTTACCTGCCACGGCGAAGAGCTGTGATAGCTTCTCCTTGTTGCCTGTGCGTGAGTTAACCAACTCCATACCCTCGGTAAGCTTACCACGTACCACGCGGAAGTATGTTATCTCACCGATATGCTGCTCTATCTGGCTCTTGAATACGAATACTACAGTAGGCTCATCGGCATTTGCAACGAGCTCCTCGCCCTCTGTAGAGAGGAATGCTGGTGCCTTCAATGGGCCTGGGCCAACGTTGATGATGAACTCCATGATACGCTTTGTACCTATGTCGCGCTTACCTGAAGCACAGAAGATAGGCATAACATCACGCTTCGATACGCCGAGCTTCAAACCAGCACGTATATCGTCCTGTGTGAGTGAGCCCTTCTCGAAGTATAGCTCCATGAGTGCGTCATCGTAAACGGCAGCTGCCTCGGCGAGCTCCTGATTAAGAGCATTAGCTCTCTCCATCTCACTCTCTGGGATAGGATGCTCCTCGCGCTTACCATTCTCATCTACGAACTTATACATCTTCATCATCAACACGTCGATGAACGAGTCGAAGCCTGTGCCCTGATTGATAGGATACTGCACGATGACAGGCTTAACAGATGAGTTAGCACGGATACCCTCGATAGTAGCCTCGTAGTTAGCCTTGTCGCCGTCGAGCTGGTTAACAACGCCGATGAGTGGCTTGTTAAGGATGCGCGCATAGCGTGACTGCAACTCCGAGCCTACCTCCCAGCCATTCTGGGCATTGAGGACCATGACACCCACGTCACCTACCTTGAAGGCAGAGAACAACGAACCACAGAAGTCGTCAGAACCTGGGCAGTCGATGATGTTGAGCTTGCGGTCCATGAACTCTGTGAAGAGGGTTGTAGAATATATCGAACGCTTATATTCGTGCTCAATGTCGGTATTATCCGAAATTGTGTTGTTATTCTCGATACTACCCCTGCGGTCAATCACCTTACCCTCAAAGGCCATTGCCTCTGCAAGGGTAGTTTTACCGGCGCCGGGAGCACCAATAAGAACGATGTTCTTAATCTCTTTTGCTGAATAGTTTTTCATAGTATAATAGTTTTTAGGTTTTTTATGGTGTTCAAAGAGACTCACTCTACAGCCCCTGAATGGCAGTGGTCATAGCCTTAAGTGCCTTTGCGGATTATAAAGTTAAATACTTTTTTTTGAACTGCAAAATATTTCGCCAAAATTTTAAATAATTATCCTTTTCTACACACTATAGACTATATATATAGGTATGGATTGTTGCAATAGCATATTCATGCACAATATTCCGCCACACACATTCCGCCACACTCACACCCGTACTGCGCACCACCAAACGGTAGCAAATATGGTCTTTTTGCGTGACACAAAGACAAAAAAGGTGAGCCTGTCAACAACAGACCCACCATACCTAAATAGTAAAAACAGAGAGAATCCTACAAATTTCCTATCTCCCTATTAGCATCCGAGATGATCTGAAGCGTTGAGGCATCCTCAACAAAGATTGAGTTAAGACCCTGCTGCTCCTGTGCGGGGTCACCAGTATAGTCATCACCAGGCATCCAATACTCGTGATCCTCGACATGTGTCACAGCATAGCCACCCCAACTCCAGAAGTTACAGCCAGCGAAGTGACCGCCCTTGCCATATGACTCCTTGATGAGGTTGAAGACGAAGGTGAAGTACTCATCACGGCACTCCACGCCACTCTCCTTGTGGAAGTCGAGGTTGTCGCGTGGGAAGCCAAACTCCTCAACAACAAGAGGCTTATTTATCTTCTCGGCAAGCTCAATATGCATGTCGATATATGCCTCTGTATTCTCACACGCAACGCCCATATTCTCAAACATATTCTGACCATCTACCCACTTCCAGTTGTAGGGCCATACGTGGCAGTTGATGTACGATATCTCATCTATGGCGTGGATACGTTCGCATAGCTCCATATCCCACTCACAGCCATAGTAGCCCTCCGAGCCAGTAGATATCATATGGTTGGGGTCGAGCTCGCGGATGAGGCGCGCAGAGGTGGCAAGCCACTCGGCAAATGCCTCCTTATTATCCTGTGTCTGGCTGCTGAAGGCACGTGGCTCGTTGCTTATCTGCCATGAGAAGATTGCTGGGTCGTCGACATACTTAATGCCTGTATATCTGTTAGTTCGCGACACGATAAAGCGCACATGGTCGTAGAATATCTCCATTGCTCGCTGGTTACGCACGAACTCGCCAGCGAAGGTGTTATACGAGAACCAGCCGTCTACACGTGGCACAAGCACAGGGGTCTCATTCGCCCACGCGACATACTGCGTGTAGCCGCCACTCCACTCCCAGGCGTTGTTGAAGTATAGCACCGCTGTCATGCCACGCTTACCGAGCTCCATCATAAGGTAATCCAAGCCCGCAAGCACCTCGTCGTTATACTCACCAGGCAGAGGCTGAAGGTTAGGCTCAATCTTACCGAGAAGGCCATTCTCGCCCTCGCCACCAACGAGAATACGTAGGTTGTCGATGCCGTGTGCCTTCATGAAGTCGAGCTCCTTATGCAGACGTTCACGGTTGCCACCCTCACCCTCGGAGCCGAGGATTGCACCATACCAGAAGTTTGTACCCACGAAGTAGTATGGCTCACCATTGCGCATGAACTTACCATCCTCAACGGTGATGAATGATGGGGCGGTGGTAGTATCGGCAGTGCCGCAGCCAACAGCCGACAATATGAGTGTTGCAAAAGCAACAAAACTGATAAAACGAAGTCTCTTCATTAGCCTAATTAGTTATTAAAATTTTACAAACATACACATTTTTTTGGATATACCCACGCCAAAGCGTAAAAAATGACCACAGAGGATATAGCATAACCGCACAACAGCCCCGCCACGATGCCAAAAATGTCGCTGTCGCACACCCTGAATACCTCCACATCCCGACAATTTATCCACCACGAGAGGCGCTATTTTTTTTCGAAAAAACATGATGGTTTCATTTGTAAAATTAGCGTGGAATATATAATTTTGTAGGGTGAAATTGCGGGTATGTTTTCCGATGATAACATCCCAAATATCAACTTGTTGACTATCTGTGAGTTATCACAGCATAAGGTCGTGTATAAGTGTTACTTTTTTAGGCGCATGAAACGAATAATAGTGTCGGGCGGAGGTACCGGCGGACATATATATCCCGCGGTGGCGGTGGCAGAGGCCCTGAAGCGTAAGTGGGGTGACGAGGTGGAGATACTCTTTGTGGGTGCAGAGGGCAAGATGGAGATGGAGAAGATTCCAGCCCTCGGATACCGCATCGAGGGACTCCCTGTGGCGGGTCTACAGCGACGATTGACGCTGAAAAACCTCGCACTACCCTTCAAGGTTATAAAGAGCACACGACGTGCCAAGAGCATAATACGCAACTTTGGGGCTGATGTGGTTGTTGGCTTCGGCGGCTACGCCTCGGCACCCGTACTATGGGCGGCACAGAGGCTCGGCATACCGACAATCATACAAGAGCAGAACTCATACGCAGGACTTACGAACAAGCTCCTTGCGAAGCGTGCAAAGCGCATATGCGTGGCGTACGACAAGATGGACCGTTTCTTCCCCGCGGAGCGCATAGTGATGACGGGCAACCCGCTGCGTGGCCGCTTCACGGCAGATGGCTCGAACCGCAATGAGGCACTCGCCTACTACGGCTTCAACGACGCCATGCCCGTGATACTTGTGGTGGGAGGAAGCCTCGGCACACGCACGCTGAACGAGATGATGAAGGCGTGGATTGCGACCCTCGACGGCACAGCCCCCGTGCAGGTTATATGGCAGACGGGTAAGTACTACGAACGTGAGATGCAGGAGTTCCTGGCGGCGCACCCCACAGCCAACATATGGCAGGGGGCCTTCATCGACCGCATGGACTACGCCTATGCTGCTGCCGACGTGGTGCTATCACGCAGTGGTGCATGCACCGTATCGGAGCTATGCCTCGTGGCCAAACCTACGATATTCGTACCCTCGCCAAATGTTGCCGAAGACCACCAGACGAAGAATGCCATGGCGCTTGTAGAGAGGGGTGCTGCAGAGATGGTGCGTGACAGCGAGGCTGTAGCAAAGGGCATGACCGAGGCTGTACGTCTGGCAACAGACGAGGCACGCAGGGAGAGTCTCGCCGCCAACATTGCCGCACTCGCCATTGCCGACTCGGCAGACCGCGTGGTGGCGGAGATAGCGCGAGAACTCGAAAAGGTAAAGTAACGAATTAAGATGAGCATGGATAAGAACTTTAGGAACGTATACTTCCTCGGCATCGGAGGCATAGGCATGAGTGCCATAGCGCGCTACTTCCTCCACGAGGGCTACAACGTGGCGGGCTACGACCGTACGGCGACACCCCTCACACGTGAGCTCGAGGCTGAAGGTGCGGCGGTGCACTACACCGACGACCCAGCACTCATACCCGAGGTTATGCGTTCGCCCAGCGACACGCTTGTGGTGCTGACACCCGCAATACCTGCCGACCACAGCGAGTGGGCATGGCTGCGTGAGAGGGGATATACCATAGAGAAGCGTTCGCAGATGTTGGGTCACTTGAGTGTTGGCAAGCTCGTGATGGCTGTGGCGGGCACGCACGGCAAGACGACGACATCGACACTCGCAGCATGGCTAAACAGCGCAGCAGCAGATGAAGGAAGTGCCTTCCTCGGTGGCATATCGCGCAACTTCGCCTCCAACCTCGTCTTGGGCGGGGGTAACCGCCTTGTTGTCGAGGCCGACGAGTACGACCGTTCCTTCCTACGCCTATACCCCGATGTTGCGGTAATCACGGCAGCCGATGCCGACCACCTCGACATATACGGCACGCCAGAGGCTATGCACGAGGCCTTCGAGCAGTTTGCAGCACAGATAAAGGTGGGCGGTGCGCTGATACTAAAGCAGGGCGTGGAGCTACACTTCGACACCACACACCGAAGCCTATATCGTTACTCGTGTGATGCGGGTGGCGACTTCCATGCCGAGAATATACGTCTGACAAGCGACGGACACTGTACCTACGACATTGTGCTCCCCGATGGCAGGATTGAGGGCTGCACCCTCGGCATCCTCGGCAAGGTGCACATCGAGAACTCGGTGGCGGCAGTGGCCATGCTATGGGTGGCGGCACAGATAGAGGGTAAGGAGTTCGACCATGACGCTGTGCGCGAGGCGTTGCGCACCTTCGAGGGTGTGAAGCGCCGCATGGAGCTATACATAAACACCCCAAAGGTGGTATACGTGGATGACTATGCCCACCACCCCGAGGAGTTGCGTGCTACGATAACGTCGCTACGCGACATATTCCCAGGCCGTAGGCTCACGGCGATATTCCAGCCACACCTATACACCCGAACACGCGACTTCGCCGAGGAGTTCTCCGCAACGCTGTCGCTGGCAGACAGGGTGATACTACTGCCCATATACCCTGCTCGTGAGGAGCCTATAGAGGGTGTTACATCGGAGATGATAGGCCTCAAGGTGACAGCACCATGGGAGCTTATAGAGAGAGACGATGTGCCCGAGAGACTACAGAGTGAGGAGGTAGATGTGGTTGTGACATTCGGCGCGGGCAACATAGATGTCATATGTGGCTCTGTTGCCGAGGTGCTTAAAACAAGAGCATAGAGAGAGTGATGTTGAAGAGGATAGCCAAATATGTGGGATATGCGGTGCTATGGTGCGCCATGGTGGCAGCTGTCGTATGGGCAGAGTCACTATCGCGTAAGCATGATAGCACACAGGTGGTATGCTCTACGGAGATATCTATCTCGGGAGGCGGCATGTATCCCCTCATCGACGACATGGCTATCAGCGACTGGCTAAAGAGACACACCATGCACCCCGAGGGTAAGACGATTAAGAGTGTCGACATAGCAGCCATAGAGAGCATGGTGGAGAGTCATAGCGCCGTGGCCGATGCCAACGTGAGCATAGCGATGGATGGCGGCGTGGAGATAGACATCGTGCAGCGCGAGCCCGTGGCACGCCTACGTGTGGAGGGCTACGACATGTACATAACGACAGATGGCTACCTCATACCCACCACCGAGGGTTTTGCTGTGCGTGTGCCCGTTGTCACAGGCAGATATAAGCCCCTCTTCGGCAGCAACTTCACAGGATATGCTAACGAGATGGCACGCGACAGCCTCGCAGCCCTCGAAGAGCATATCGTAGCCCTCGAAGAGATGAAGCTGCCGCACTACAACAGGCTCATAGAGAATAATGCCGAGCTGCGCGTTGTGATGCGCGACAGGGCGAAGAAGGGTATCTTCACCTCGGATGAGGAGTATGAGATATTGAACAACGCCTACAAGGAGAGGATAAGTATAGCGAAGGCACGACACAACAGCAACGAGAGGGCCATACGTGGCGACATCGCAGCGCTGGATGCCGAGCAGGAGGCAACACGCCATCAGCAGGATGAGGTGCACCGCCAGGCTACCGAGTTCTCGAACATGATAGCGATGCTCACCTTCATCCGCGACAACACCTTCTGGAATGCGGAGGTTGTGCAGGTGGAGGCAACAGGCGGTGGCACAGAGCCGCTACAGATAGCCATAGTGCCTCGTTCGGGACGCTTCATCGTTGACATGGGTACAACAGAGGGACTTCGCACGAAGCTCGAGACGCTATATAGGTTCTACCAGAAGGGACTCGACAGGGTCGGCTGGGACAAGTACCGCAGCATAAGTCTGCGCTACGAAGGACAGGTGGTGTGCAGATAGCCTCTTAAGGGGTGGGGATGACGACCCAGCCACACACAAACAAGGATAATAGGATAAAAAAACGGATACAGCAATGAAGGGTAAACAGATTGTAGCAATAGACGTGGGCTCGACCAACGTAGTTATTGCCGTAGGTGCGGTTGAGGAGGATGGCCGCGTGGAGATATTGGGCATAGCCTCGGAGCATGTCGAGGGCATAAACGCAGGCCGTGTGGACAACAGCGAGACTGCGGGTGCCGCAGTTAAGATTGCCAAGGAACGTCTCGAGGCACAGCTCGGCATAAAGATTACGGAGGCATATGTGGGTCTTGCGGGCGACTATATACGTTGCGTGCAGGTCACAGACCACGTATATGTGCAGGATGAGTTAGGCAACGGCAGCAACCAAATCACAGAACGCGACCTTGAGGACCTACACCGCCGCATGAACAGCGTGAAGCTCCCCGACGACAGAGAGGAGATTATCACCAAGGAGCCACTACGTTACCATGTTGACGACAGAGAGGTGAGTGTTCCTGTTGGTGCCTACGGCCATATGCTCAAGGCTACATACAACTTCATACTCTCGGACCGCGCAATGCGTGACCGTCTGCGCCAGTGCCTACAGCGTCAGGGCATCAAGGTCAAGGAGTTTGTGCCTAACGCCTACATAGCACACCTCGCAGTAGCGACAACAGAGGATATAGAGGAGGGTGCCATAGTGATTGACCTCGGTGGTGGCCTGACAGATGTTACGGTGCTCAAGGGTGGCAAGGTGTGCTACATGGCATCTATACCCATCGGCGTGGATGTCATAAATGGCGACATACGTGCCTACGGCATCCCACAAAGCTATGTCGAGAACCTCAAGATGACATACGGCTCGGCGGTGCACGACCTAACCATCGACGACAAGATTGTATTCCCTCATGCGCGTAAGGGTACCCCCAAGAGCATACGTCGCCGCAACCTGGCACGCATCATCGAGGAACGCCTCGTGGAGATGTGCGATTGGGTACGCAAGGAGATTAAGGAGGCGGGCTGCGGCAGCCGCTTTGCCCCCGTGGTGCTGCTCACAGGTGGTGGTGCCGAGATGCAGAACATCGAGGAGCTCTTCGCCCGCGAGCTTAAGGCCATAGAGGTGCGCTCCGTATACCCCGAGTATGGTTTCACGGAGGATATGACGACACACATAACAACAACGGCATATGCCACCGTAGCATCGTTGCTCCTCTATGGTGCGGAGCATGGCAGCTGCGCCATAGCCGTGGCGCAACGTACCACAGAGACAGAGAGGGTGACACCGCAGAGACCTCCTGTGCGTGAGCCACAGCACGAGCAGCGCACAACGCCCGCAGCACACACAGAGCAGGCTACGAAGGTTGACGAGGAGACAAAGAGCCCAGAGCAGACAAAGAGGGTTACGACAGAGGGAGGCATCAAGATTGAGCCAGCGACACCCGAGACCGTGAAGCCCGAAGAGATAAAGGTTGACGACGGCAAGTCGAATGGCAAGATTATGGGCTGGCTACGTCGTAAGATTGAGAACCTCGGCAACACATTTGCTGGCGAGGACGAGGAGCATGACATCTAAAAACAAGGAGAAGAGGATTATGGAGTATATGAACAATACAGATGAGTTGGTCACAGCTATCGCTGGTGACAACATCTCACACATACAACTCGACAGCGAGTCGATAATTATGGTTATCGGTGTTGGTGGTGCTGGTGGTAACGCCGTCAACCACATGCAGAAGCTGGGTATCACAGGCGTAAACTTCGTGGTGTGTAACACCGATGCCAAGGCCTTGAGCAACTGCAACGTGGCAAATAAGATACAGCTCGGCCCAGGTCTTGGTGCCGGCAACGACCCTACCAAGGGCCGTGAGCTCGCCATGGCAAGCGAGGATCAGCTGCGCTCATTGCTCGAGACATCGGGCGTTAAGATGCTCTTCATAGCTGCAGGTATGGGTGGTGGTACTGGTACTGGTGCCTCGCCCGTCATCGCCAAGATGGCACACGAGCTCGGCATACTCACCGTGGCGGTGGTGACAATGCCCTTCAAGATGGAGGGTCCTGGTCGTCACAACAACGCCGTGGACGGTCTCAACGAGCTTAACAAGCATGTAGACTCGTTGCTCGTCATAGACAACGAACGCCTACGCCAGATGTATGGTAAGCTACCTCTTAAGGATGCCTTTGGCAAGGCCGACGACGTGCTCGGCATGGCAACAAAGGGCATCGCAGAGCTCATAACAGTGGAGTTTGCCCTCGTGCGTGTCGACTTTGCCGATGTAGAGAAGGTTATGCGTGACAGTGGCCGTGCACACATGTCGGTAGTTAAGGGTGTAGGCGAGAACCGCGCACTCGAGGCGGCACAGGGTGCACTATCATCATCGCTGCTCGACGACAACCACATATCGGGTGCCAAGGAGATACTCTTGAGCTTCGCAGTATCTGACATAAACCTCCTCACACAGGATGACATAACCCTGGCAATGGAGTACATACAGAAGCAGGCGAGCTACACCGACGATGATGGCATAACACACGCTGCCGACATAATATGGGGTGCCAGCGAGAAGAGCACGCTTGAGGATGATGAGCTCGAGCTTGTGGTGGTGGCAACACGCTTCAACAACGGCAAGGACCTCACGATACAGACAGAGTATATAGAGTCGGACCCCGAGGATATATTCAAGGTCGCAGAGAAGCCAAAGGATATAATCGTTGAGAAGCCTGTGATAGAGCCCCGCGTAGAGAAGTTCCAGCCACGTGAGGCTGTGACAATCATGCCACAGCAGGATAGATACAAGATTTTAGGCCTGCAGAGGCGTGAGCCTGCATATGTGCGTCGCAGAACAACCTTCGGCGACGAGACAGAGTCGTTGCCACAGACGGTATTCCAGCAGGGTGCTCGCGAGGTGAAGGATGACTATGTCACAGAGGAGAGCAACGGCCGCCTAATATTTTAGTAGCCACGGATGATGGATGCTATAACGATAAAGGAGGGCATAGAGATAGGCACTACGCTGTGGTACGGCATAGGCGCCCTCGTGTTGCTTGCAACATCAGCGATGGCATCGGGCTCCGAGGTTGCCTTCTTCTCGCTTACGCACAGCGACATACAGGACCTCGAGAGCAAGGAGGATGGCCCCTCACGCCGTGTGATGGAGCTGCTCGAGAACCGCGATAGGCTTCTGGCAACGATACTCGTGGTGAATAACATGGTCAACATATGCCTCGTCATTGTCACCACACAGCTCATAGATAGCATCTTCAGCTTCACGGGCGTCTGGGAGTTTATCTTCAACACCATCGTCATCACCTTCCTGCTGCTGCTCTTTGGCGAGATTATGCCCAAGGTATTCTCACAGACAAACCCTGTGCGTATGTCACGCCTTCTATCGCTACCCCTGAAGGTGGCAAACTGGTTAGTATACCCTCTTGCCTTCATCCTCATGCGCACGTCGAGTCGTGTTAGTCGCCTCGCAACACGCGGTGCGGAGATATCTATCGAGGAGCTTGCCGACGCCGTGGACATAGCAGAGACAGGCTCGGAGGAGGAGCAGAAGATGCTCTCGGGCATCGTGTCAATAGGCCAGACGGAGGTTGTCGAGATTATGCACTCGCGTGTCGACATCATAGGACTCGAGTATGAGGCGGGGTATGACGAGGTGCGCAAGACGATTGTCGAGACGGGATACTCACGAATACCCATCTATGGCGATGACCTCGACGATGTGCGCGGAATACTATATGTCAAGGATCTGCTGCCCCACATAGGCAAGGATAACGACTTCGCATGGCAGACGCTACTGCGCAAGCCATACTTCGTGCCCGAGCATATGATGATTGACGACCTACTTAAGGAGTTCCAGACAAAGAAGATACATATAGCCATCGTCGTGGATGAGTATGGCGCAACGCAGGGTCTTGTGTCGCTGGAGGATATCCTCGAGCAGGTTGTGGGAGAGATTACCGACGAGAGTGACGACGACGAGAATAAGCTATACGAGAAGATTGGTGAGCACACCTACATCTTCGATGCGAAGATACACATCGGCGAGTTCGTGCGTGCCATAGGCTTCGAGGATGACGCCTTTGCCGATGTCGAGGGACATGCCGAGACCCTTGCAGGCCTTATGATGGAGCTCAAGCGCGACCTGCCACGCCGTGGTGACGAGCTCGAGTCGCATGGCGTGAAGTTCTTCATAGCCACGATGGATGGTCGCAGGGTGGATAAGATAAAGGTTGAGGTTAATGGTTAATCTATTCGTTGAGCCTATACCCCCCGTATACCTATGTTGCGATGCGCTACTCACAGCCGCAGACATAGCCTCCGCCTCACGCTTCCAGCATGAGGGGCGTCGTCGTGAGCACCTCGCATGGCGACGTATAGTACGCCGCGAGCTTGGCACAAAGAGCATCATAGAGTACAACGCTGTGGGGGCACCCACGGTAGATACACCAAATAGGATGATAAGCGTCTCGCACACCAAGAGCATGGTGGCCGTAGCCATTGCAGATGTGCCCGTAGGCATAGACATAGAGTTGCTATGTCGTGACTTCGAGGCTGTGAAGAGCCGCTACATGACACCCCAAGAGATGGCACTCGCCACACACGAGCAGTGGCCAGCGATGGTATGGACAGCCAAGGAGGCGCTATACAAGCTATATGGACATCGCGAGATAGACCTCACCGACGACCTGCGCATAGTGGGCTACGATGATGCCTCACACACCCTCCATGCCGAGATATGTGACGACATGAGGGCAGTGGTAGAGATAAGAGTAATTGAAGAGACAGCACTTGTGGCTGTGGCTACATATGCCCCGGGGCAGTAGCCCGAAACATATAATTTATAGTGATGGCAACAGCAAGCAACAACACAATATCACTCGGTACCGACTCGCTGGGCAGGCTCCTTGCGCGCTACTCCATACCAGCAATCATAGCCATGGCATCATCGTCGCTATACCACATCATCGACAGCATATTCATAGGTCATGGTGTCGGTGGCGCTGCAATATCGGGCATGGCAGTGACACTTCCCATCATGAACATCGCCTCCGCCTTTGGCGCAATGGTGGGCGTGGGTGCCGCAGCACGCATATCTATACGTCTGGGTGAGGGTAACAAGCGTGCCGCAGAGGATATCTTGGCAAATGCCGTGCTCCTGAACCTCACTCTCGGCATAGGCATAATGCTCCTCTTCCTCCTCTTCCTCGACCCCATACTTATCTTCTTCTCGGGAGGTGAGGCGAGTGCCGAGACGCTGGACTACGCGCGTCGCTTCATGCGAATAATAATGTTTGGTAACATCATCACACACCTATACCTCGGCCTCAACGAGCAGCTACGTGCCTCGGGATATCCCCGCAAGGCGATGTACATAATGTTGCTCTCGATGGCCCTATGTACGATACTAAACCCGCTATTCATCTTCGTATTCAAGTGGAGCATCGAGGGCTCGGCGCTGGCAACAATCATAGCGCAGAGCATAGCCCTCATGGTGCAGATACACCACTACACCTCGAAGGGTAGCTTCCTGCGCTTCCGCCGTCGTAGCCTGCGCTTCAAGCGCAGCATCGTCGTGGCGATCATAAGCATAGGTATGGCCCCCTTCCTCCTCAACGTATGTGCCTCGCTGGTAACACGCTTCATGAACACCGCACTGCTCAAGTATGGCGGCACAGGCATCGACGACGTTGTCTCTGTGGCCTCCTTCGATGGTGATGTAGGCGATGTATATGTGGGTGCCTATGGCATAATGAACCGCGTATTGCTCCTCTTCATCATGGTTGCAAACGGCTTCAACCAGGGCATGCAGCCCATCGTGGGATACAACTACGGCGCAAAGCAGTATGGCCGTGTCATCAAGGTGCTTAAGTACACCATAATATGTGCTACGTGTGTCACAACATTTGCATTCCTTGTCGGCATCCTCTTCCCACACTATGTCGCTGGTGCCTTCGTCGACACAAGCAATGGTGCGGCAGATAGCGCCATGGTGGATGTCGTGGCACAGGGCCTCGGTGTGGCAATGCTCCTCTTCCCCCTCGTAGGCTTCCAGATTGTTGCGGGTGGCTTCTTCCAGTATATAGGACGTGCTCCCCTGGCCATGTTCCTCTCAACAACACGCCAGCTGCTCTTCCTCCTGCCACTGCTCCTCACCCTCACACCACGCTATGGTGCCATGGGTGCTTGGATGTCGATGCCCATAGCCGATGGTGCCTCGGTGCTTGTTGCCGCAAGCCTGCTCATCTTCCAGATACGCAAGCTACGACGCATGGAGCACGACATGCACTTCGCACGTTAGCACACAACATAACAGATAGATAAAAAAGTTAAGGGGATGACTCGTTAGTCATCCCCTTATCTCTATTCAGTGCCTCGCTATTACAGGCTACATGAGCCTCGTAATTATAGACCGAGCTTCTTACGAATATCCTTTGGTATAGAGTTCACATTCACAAGGAATGACATAGTCTTATACTCCAAGAAGGCGCGTGAGAAGTAGAAGTAGCCATCGTATGGAGGACGTACATCCCATGAGTTCTTAACGCGGTAGAAGCGAGCACCTGTCTGGTCAACAGCGTAACCTACAATCTGCATACCGTGGTCGTCAGTAGTCTCGTAGTTGTCGTATGCCTCCTGGCGCATCTCCTGAGTGATAACTCTCTCCTGTACAGGCTCATCGAAGCTATAGAGAGCACGCATACGTTCCTCACGGCTCAATGCGCCCCACTTCTCGGCCTCTGTACCCTCCATGCTCTCAAGCTCTGTCTCGGGGATGATACCGATAGCAAGCTGACGGTTGAAGCCCTGCTCGCTGACATCAGCAGCCCACTCTACAGTGTAACCATTATCCAACGCATAGTCCAAAGTGCGCATCAGCTCATCCAATGGGAGGTTATACTGCTGGTGGCAACGCCAGTTGTCGGGTACCTCGAGAGTGAATCTCTCGTAGAAAGGATGGTGTGTGTACGATGTCAAGTCAACATACTCATCGAGGTTGAGAGGCAATGACTCGGCGAATGACTTTGGAGTATACTCCTTGCCATTGTAAACAAATGTCTCGGGCATCTCGCCGAAGTATGCATCGAGGATGCCATTCAAGCCATCCTGCCATGCTGTAGTGAGCTTTCTCTGGCTTACAACAGCCTCAACATAGGCCTTCAGAACAGCGTCAATCTCGTCGAAGTGAGGCTTCGCTGTGCCATAGTTCAAGCCTGGGTATACCTCTGTAGGAACAATACCGTAGTCACGGATGGCTGTGAGAACATCACCTGCATTTCCGCCAACAGCAAAGTTAAGGTGACCGTGGAGACGTACATACTTAACAGCCTTCTCAAAGTAGATGTTACGAACAACCCACATTACAGAGAGATCCAACTCCTCACCACCATTTCGCATAATCTCACTCTCGATGAAACCGAGACATGAGAATGCCCAACAAGTACCACTGCGCGACTGATCCTTAACAGATGTCGCTGGGTTAACCACCTGGTCAGTGAACTGATAACCCTTTGGCGCATCCTGCGCCATAGCACCTACACCAATCATAAGAGCAAGTGCCAAAACAATCATCTTCTTCATAGTTACATATTTAATAGTTTCAGGTTTTATATATCCTCTTCATCACACAACGCAGCCTCGGCATGATACACGCCGCCAGCACTCACCGTCATAGCCCACTACTTCTTGCTGCGGGCAACAATGCGCTGGCAGTCGGTGTAGTTCAACGACTCCACCTTGGTACCCTTGGGCAGACGGTAGTTCTTGCCGTTGTAGGCGATATATGGGCCATAGAGGCCACTCTTGACAACCATGCCCGCATCTTCGGCAAAGGTACGCAGGGGCTCCGACGCGGCACGCTGCTTCTCCTGGTTCTCCCTCAACAGCTGCTCGGCACGTTCGCGCGTGATGGTATATGGGTCATCACCCTTGGCAAGCGACGCGAAGGTCTTGCCATGACGCACATAGGGGCCGAACTTGCCGACACCGACCATCAGAGGCTCGCCGTCCAACTCGCCGAGGTTGCGGGGCAGAGCAAAGAGCTCCAACGCCTCCTCGAGGGTTATAGACTCAATGAGCTGACCCTTCTTAAGCGATGCGAACTGCGCCTTCTGGCCATCGGGAGACTCGAGCTCTACCATAGGGCCATAGCGGCCGATACGCGCCTTCACATTACAGCCACTCTTGGGGTCTACGCCGAGCATACGCACAGACTGAACACTACGGTCACTCTGCGTGCCTATGGCGTTATCCACCAACTTATGGAAGGGGTTGTAGAAGTCACTTATCATATCTGTCCAGGCAATATCGCCCTCGGCAACACGGTCAAACTCCTTCTCCACATTTGCGGTGAAGTGGTAGTCCATGATAGAGGCGAACTGCGACTCAAGATAGTCGTTGACAACCATACCTATATCTGTTGGGGCAAGCCTATTCTTCTCCTTGCCATAGCTCTCCGTAACCATCTTCTCGCTGATGGCATCGCCCACAAGCGTCAACTGCAACGTCTGGCGACGCTGACCCTCACGATTCTGCTTGACGACATATCCGCGGTTGATGATGGTGGTGATGGTGGGAGCATATGTTGAAGGACGGCCTATGCCGAGCTCCTCGAGGCGCTTGACGAGTGCCGCCTCGTTATAGCGTGCGGGTGCCACACTGTAGCGTTCTGACGCAGTGATGCTCTTGGGCAACACCCTGCTGCCAACCTCCATCTTTGGCAAGATGCCACCCTCGCCCTCCTGCTGCACATCCTCATCCACAGCCTCCGAGTAGAGACGCATGAAGCCATCGAAGCGCACAACCTCACCCTGCGCAACAAACTGCTCGCTACGTCCACCAAGGTCGATGACAATCTGTGTCCTGTCGAGCTCCGCAGGCACCATCTGCGAGGCTACAGTACGCTTCCATATAAGGTCATAGAGACGCTTCTCGGCTGCCGTACCCTCAATCTCGCTACGTTCGATATACGACGGACGGATAGCCTCGTGTGCCTCCTGTGCACCCTTCGCCTTGGTCTTGAAGTTATGCGGGTATGAGTACTTCGCACCAAAGAGGCGAGTAATCTCGTTCTTACACTGCGTGATGGCCATCTGTGAGAGGTTCACAGAGTCGGTACGCATATAGGTGATCAGACCCTGCTCGTAGAGCTTCTGCGCAACAGACATCGTCTGCGACACACTCATGCCCAGCTTCTTGCCAGCCTCCTGCTGCAACGTAGAGGTGGTGAAGGGGGGTGCTGCGAAGCGCTGCGCAGGCTTCTCCTCCGCCTTCGAGATGGTGAAGGTCTCACCAACACAGCTACGCAAGAAGGCCTCGGCCTCTTGACGTGTAGCAAAGGCCTGCGACAGGGTGGCCTTGAATAGCGCTGTGCCATCCTCGGGGGTGTGGAACTGACCAACAACACGGTACTGCGCGGTAGACTTGAAGCCTATGATGTCTCTCTCGCGTTCCACGATAAGACGCACGGCGACACTCTGCACACGGCCTGCCGAGAGTGCTGGGCGCACCTTCTTCCATAGCACGGGTGAGAGCTCGAAGCCCACCAACCTGTCCAAAACACGGCGTGCCTGCTGTGCATTGACAAGGTTGAGGTCTATGGTACGAGGGTTCTCTATAGCATCGAGGATTGCACGCTGCGTAATCTCGTGAAAGACGATACGCTTGGTGCGGTCAATAGGTAGGTCGAGGACCTTCGCGAGGTGCCATGCTATGGCCTCACCCTCGCGGTCTTCATCGGAGGCGAGCCACACGGTCTTGGCCTCGCGCGACAACCTCGTAAGCTCATCGACAACCTTACGCTTATCTGTGGGAATCTCGTAGAGAGGCTCGAACGACTTATCGAGGTCGACACCGAGACCCCTCTTTGCAAGGTCACGGATATGTCCGAAACTCGACTTAACCATAAAGTTCTTGCCGAGGAACTTCTCTATAGTCTTGGCCTTGGCGGGAGACTCAACAATAACTAAATTCTCTTGCATCTCAAAACTATTTCTTTTTACACACGTGAGGGCACAGCACAACAGTGCCCCACAAAATAGCACTCCCTGTCGGAACTAATATACCAACGTGTAGGTAAGATCCAACTTGATGGGCGCAACACACCTCTTGCCCTCAACCTCTGCCTCGCTGCCATTGATGGCCTGACGCTGGAAGGTGAAGAGTGAGTATGCCTCGGGAGCAACATAGAAGCGGCGGAGACCGACATACGATGCTCCCTCACTGTAGTCCTCCCTGAAGCGTTCAAAGAGAACATTGCCATTCTCATCGACATTATCTGCCGCAACAAACATCAGCGACTGTATATATGTCGATATATCCATAGTATAGCATGCCAACGAACGATTTAGCGAACCTCCATACGCCAGCGTATAGCTGTTCTCGGCACTATAGGCGTAGTCGGAAATGGCGATTAGCTGATCGTAGTTGGTATATAGACCCATACGCGACATCGAGGCGTTCAACAGCGGTGTAACCACCGATGGCTCAAGTAGACGGTAGTCGTAGTCGGAGCCCTCGAGGTATATGGCAAGCTGTGCCTGGTTGACAGAGACTACAGCATCATCAGCCTCAAGAACAATGTCGGCAAGCGACTGTATGAACTCATCGGTGAACATAACCTCTGTGACGACACCTCCCATACCATCAACATAGCATGTTACCATCTCGTCACTATATGTCTCACCCTCCGAGACAAGACCCTCGAGTGTCGAGCCCGTGAAGTCGTGACGCACGCTATTTACCGACACGTTACCAGCATCGATATTATAGGTGTCGGCATCGAGGTAGAAGTTATACACCATGTATGTCGTATCCTTGATGATTGTAGGGTCCTCTTCATATCTATCGCGTGCATAGAGCATCAAGGCGGTATTCTCGAGGTAGGTAGCAAACATAGCACCCTCCTCATCACCCTCACGCGCACCCTTCACAGGGGCGATGTATACGCCACGAACAACATCGAGGAATGCCCTCTCGTTGCCCTCGACATAGAGGCTGTCGCTATCGTAGGCGTAGCCACCCGTAGCATCGAGGTCGGTGGTGAACATAAGACGTGATATATACTCGCGCGTTGCTGGAGTCTCCTCAAGCAACACCTCGTAGTTCTTCGGCGACATGACGTCACCAACATATATACCCTTCTCCTGATTTGGGAAGTCGAACTCGAAGATTGGCTCACTCGAGATGTAGGGCGTAGGGTCGAAGTTTATGTACAACGACGTGTCGGGACTCAACTTAAGATAGTCGTTCGAGGTAATCTCGTAGACAGCAAAGCGATGCTTACGCGTAGTATCGCCATGATAGTCAGTTATATACAGCGACAACCGCATAGAGTCGAAGATGGGACGGTAGCCCCAGCCACGATCATTGTGCAGCGACAGGCTGAAGATCATCTGCGACATGAAGCCTGCGGTGCGCTCGCCATAGGTGTCGCTATACTCGCAACCGAAATAGCCCTGGTATATGTTAGACGAGGCTATAGAGTCGGTGCGGTATAGGCGTGTTGTGGTGAGCCTGCAGGGAACGCTATGCTCACCCTCGGTCATCACACCACGGCTATATACGCGGCGCTTAAGCTCCATATGTTGGTTTGCGGGCACGAACTCCGAGCCCATGGTATAGTCTATCTCCGTTGTGCAGCCCACAGCAGCAAGCACGAGGACCACACATAGTGCGATGCGGACTATAGCCTCCTTACAATTGGTCATAGAACTTCTTATAATTGTCGAATACCTCCTTTGGCTCACCCTCCATATGGTCGAGCACGTGCTTACCCTTGCTACGTGCATACTCCACAATCTCGGCATCAGCATTTGCGGATGTCACGATGAGGCCATCGGCATAGTCTATAACGTAACGATAGAGGTTTTGGTATGATGGCTCGTCTAAAAGTGACAAGTCACCAGCCTCTATGCCCTCACCCTCGAGCTTCTGGCGTAGGTCGGCAGCGAGGCAGCCCTCGAACTTATCGTCACCCAACGACAACACAATCTTCACATCACGGAAGAGAGGATCGTCGCTAAAGAGGCTCTTAAGGTATAGAGGCACTATTGCCGAGAACCAGCCGTGACAGTGCACGATGGTTGGCGACCAGCGCAGCTTCTTTACAGTCTCGAGCATACCACGAGCAAAGAATATTGCTCTGTCGTCGTTATCCTCAAAGAGGCGACCCTCCTCGTCGCGGAGCACAGCGCGGCGTGAGAAGTAGTCGTCGTTGTCGATGAAGTATATCTGTATACGTGCTGCGGGGATAGAGGCCACCTTGATGATTAGCTGGTGGTCATTATCGTTGATAATGAGGTTCATACCCGAGAGACGTATAACCTCGTGTAGCTGGTTACGACGTTCGTTGATGCAGCCGAAGCGAGGCATGAACGTGCGCACCTCGGCACCACGTTCCTGCATCTGGCGTGCCATCTCGAGGCTCAAGTTAGCGAGCTCGGTCTCGGGGAGATAGGGTGATATCTCCTGACAGACGTAGAGTATCTTGTTTGTTGCCATAATTACTCTGCTTTAAGTGGCAAATATAGTAATTTTTTTCTACAATATCAACATTGCATCGCCATACGTGCCGAAGCGATAGCCCTCCTTGGCCGCTACATTATAGGCCTCCATGACCATATCGTAGCCACCAAATGCCGCAACCATCATCAGCTGCGTAGAGTAGGGCAGGTGGAAGTTCGAGACGAAGGCATCAGCGGCAGTAAACTGATAGGGGTGGAAGATGAACTTATTTGTCCAGCCATCCATAGGCTTAATCATGCCTCCCACAGAGACTGCTGTCTCCATGGCACGCATAACGGTAGTACCGATGGCAACAACCTTACGGCCGTCACGCTTCGCACCATTGACAAGCTCCACGGTCTCGGGGCTGACGATGAACTGCTCCGAGTCCATCTTATGCTTCGACAAATCCTCAACATCCACGGTGCGGAAGTTGCCGAGACCCACGTGTAGCGTGATGAAGGCACGGTCTATGCCCTTAATCTCCATACGCTTCATGAGGTGCTTCGAGAAGTGAAGACCTGCTGTTGGGGCTGCCACAGCACCCTCCTTATCGGCATATATCGTCTGATACCACTCTGCATCCTCGGGCTCTACCTTCTCGCGCACCCAGCGTGGTAGGGGTGTCTCACCGAGGTTGTAGAGGGCCTCCTTAAACTCCTCGTACGAGCCGTCGTAGAGGAAGCGGAGGGTACGACCACGTGAGGTGGTGTTGTCGATAACCTCGGCACCCATAAGCTCGTCGTTGCCGAAGTAGAGCTTATTGCCTATACGTATCTTACGTGCTGGGTCGACAAGCACATCCCACAGGCGGAGCTCTCTGTTAAGCTCGCGGAGGAGGAATATCTCGATGTCGGCACCTGTCTTCTCCTTACAGCCCTGGAGGCGTGCGGGGAACACCTTGGTGTCGTTGAACACGAACATATCCTTCTCGTCGAAGTACTCAATAATATCCTTGAATGTGCGGTGCTCAATCTCGCCTGTTGCGCGATGTAACACCATAAGGCGGGCATCATCACGATTTACGGTTGGATACTTTGCAATCATATCCTCCGTAAACTCATAGCCATACTGTGATAACTTCATATATTGTCAAAAAAAACGTGTAACAATCAAATCTTATACGCAAAACTCACTATTTTGTTTCACACTCTTGCAACTTTTCCATGAAAACATCCAACGTATGGGCATTTTCCACCGTAAAGTTACCGCTACGCGTACGACGCAACGAGGTGAGATAGGCACCACTCTGCAGCGCCTCGCCAATCTCGAAGGCCAAGGAACGGATGTATGTTCCCTTGCTGCACGACACACGTATCGTGATACGTGGCAGAGAGCACTCCACAAGCTCCATATCGTAGATGGTGATGCGTGCACGCTTCAACTCCACCTCCTCGCCAGCACGCGCAAACTCATAGGCACGAACACCCTGAATCTTCTTTGCCGAATATAGCGGTGGCAGCTGGTCGCGTTCTCCTGTGAGGCTACGCAACGCCTCCTCAACAGCCTCACGTGTGATATGCTCCGTGGGGTATGTGGCATCCACCTCGTGCTCCATGTCGCCACTGGGTGTCGTGGCACCGAGCATCAGCTCTGCGACATACTCTTTCTGCTCCGACTGCAGACTCTCCACCTGCTTCGTAGCCTTACCTATGCAGACAAGCAGTATGCCTGTAGCAAGAGGGTCGAGAGTGCCGGCATGGCCAATCTTAATCTTCGGATAGCCACACTTGCGCAGCTGAAACTTTATCTTACGCACGACATCTGCCGAGGTCCACTCATAGGGCTTATCTATGACTGCGACATATCCCTCGGGGAAGTTGACATCGCGGAGTGTAAATTCTTGCATCCTTACCTATTTATTAAAAGAAGTTTGAACATATGGCAACCACGCCCACAACGGCGCAGTAGAGGGCAAACCATATTAGCTTGCCACGCTTGACGATGCCTATCATGAAGCGACAGGCGAGGCAGCCCACAACAAAGGCTGTGACAAAACCCGCAACAAGGGGCACGATGCCGATGCTCGAGATGGCCATGCCGCCATCCACAACATCGAGTAGCGTCTTACCCAAGATGGGGGCGAGGACCATGAGGAAGGAGAAGGTTGCCACCGCCGCCTTCTCATTGCCGAGCAACAAACCTGTGGCTATGGTAGTGCCCGAACGTGATAGTCCCGGCATGGAGGCCACAGCCTGGCCTACGCCTATTACCAGCGCATCACGATAGCCTATTGTCGCACGCTGGCGTGGTCGTGCATAGTAGGCGAACGACAGCAGCACAGCGGTGAGGAGCAACATAGCACCCACAACAACCATTATATACTCCGAGCCGAGCAACGCATCTATCTCGTCCTGCAGCACGAAGCCTACGATGCCGATGGGTATCATCGAGACTATAAGCTTCAGTATATAGCTCTTCTCGGCATTCATGCCGCGGCTGAAAAGACCGCGCAGAAGGGCACATATCTCACCCCACAGCACAACGATGGTACTCAACACCGTTGCTGCATGCAGCGTAACATCGAACGTGAGGTTCTCCTCTATCTCCACGCCGAGGAGCTCCTTGGCAAGTTGCAGATGTCCACTGCTCGACACAGGCAGAAACTCGGTGAGTCCCTGCACAGCGCCCAACACTATCGCCTCTAATGTCTCCATATCTCTACTCCTTATCCTTAATATCAAATCGCTTCATGATGCCCACGCCGACGATGACAAAGCCCGCGATGACAACGATGGGGGCGAGTGTTATGCGGCGGAACGAGAATATAGAGTCATCGAAGTGTGTGGCAGTATGCTCACCACCACCACTCATGAGAATGAAACCCAAGATGATGACCACAACACCCGCAAGCAGCATTATATAGTTCTTCGTGCTAAAGGGCATACGTCCCTTATTATCCTCTCTTATCTCCATATATGTTAGTATAAATGTATCTTATTTGACTTCATGTTAACAAACTTATTCACCGCAAAGGCGCTGAAGCATACGGTGATGACGATGCCGAGGGCGACGATGCTACCCACGATTGCCGACACCTCCTTGATGTCGAGCATGACGATGCCATCGGGGGTGAAGCTGTCGGCACCATATACAATGCCACACATCATCACCGAGGCTACGATACCCGCCACAACACCCTGCTTGAAGGCATCGACAAGCAGCGGACGCATGATATACCACTTTGTGGCACCCACAAGCTTCATGGTGTTTATAAGGTAGCGCTTGGCATATATCGCAAGGCGTATGGTGTTGTTGAGCAACAGCATAGATATGACAAGCAGCACACCCAGGAATATTAGCAACGCCACGGTGGCGTGGGTTATTGTGCGGTGCATGCTCTCGACGATATCTACGGGAGGTGTCGCCACATGCTCCACACCCTCAACCTCCGACACTAACGCCACGAAGGCCTCCACATCCTCGGCATTGGAGTGCTCACCCTTGAGGCGCACCTCGAAGCTATCATATAGCGGGTTCTCGCCCAGCAGAAGGTCGAGGTCTACATCAAACTGACGACGAAACTCCTCATCCTCGAGCTTGGCATCACGACCGAGGAACTCTATGCTCTCGACCATATGGCTACCCTCGATGACCCTACGCACACCCGCCTGCAGGCCCTCCTCCGTGTCGGGGGCAACCTCAACAGATACAACAACACTATCGCGCAGCAGCGAGGCAGCACTTATGGCCGAGAGTGTAACATAACTCACCGTGCCCAGCATGAAGAGCACAAGGGCGATGCTCACCGTAGAGATGATATATGAACGACGCACCTGACGGCGCATTCTCTTCTCCTTAACACTTGACATATCTTCAGTCATTAAACATTAGCAATTACAACACTCTCCTCTTGCGGAGCACCACCACAGCACCGAGGCACACCACGATGAGTACCGAGGCTATGCCCATGATGGCAAAGATGAGGCTACGGTGTGGTGGCTCGAAGCGCCACTCCACGCTATGCTCACCCGCAGGAAGCTCCATGCCGCGGAGGATGTAGTCCACACAGAAGTAGTCAGCCCTCACACCATCGACATAGGCACTCCAGCCATCAGGGAAGTATATCTCCGAGAATACGGCGAGCACAGGCTCTGCCGCCTCATACTCATAAAGCAATCTATTTGGTGCATACTCCACAAGCTCGATACTACCCTCGGTGGCATACGTCGCCTCGAGGCCCTCGACATCGGCGCCCACCACACCACAGCTATCCAGTGCCACCTGGCCAACCATCTCGAGCTCATCACGTGGCGTAGCGCACACCACAACATCGCCCACAAACCATGCAGCACCAAAGGGTGCAACACCCGTATACTCCTCCGCACGACATGCCACATCTTGACTCTGGATGATGTAGCGCGTGTTTAGTGCCGCGAGGATGCCACCATCGAGCTCATCGCCGAGGTACATATCTATGACATCCTGGTATCTGCCGAGCTTCGCACCATGATATCCACCCACAGAACGGTGGAAGTATGATGCACGAGCACTATTGAAGGGGTCAACGGAGATATCCAAGACCCTATATCCGAGCTCCGCATCTGCCATTATGGTCATATCTGCAGGTAGTGCCACAAGCTCCGTGGGAGCACTATCATGCCACTTATCCTCGCCCATATATCTGCCAGCGACACCCGCCAGGTCACACCACACGAGGCCTCCAAGTGCCACGACAACAGCTATGCGTGGTGCAAGGGCATACTTCGTGCTTCGATATCTTCTATCGGCATAGGCATATGCCACGACGACAGCCGCAGCACAGCATACGAAGAGCAGCGTGCGCAGAGTGTCGGCAAGGAGCATAGCGCTACGTGCCTCAACAACGGCACCACGCAGCTGATCCACCCACACGGTCTCGCCAAGCGTAGCATATATATCCTCCACGCCGAGGTCGTTGACAGCATACATAACAACGACGAGCACCACGACAACACCCAGCGCTATGAGTGCGCCACGCACCATACGTCTCATTGCGCAGCGTGTACATGCCATACGCCACAGCGCATATGCTGCAAGTAGCGGCGCCGACCACTCCACGACAACAAGGGCCATAGATACCGTTCTGAAGCTCTTATATCCTGGGAGGATGTCGTACAACACCTCATACAGACCCATAACATTTGCGCCCCATGCCATGAGCACGGCAACGAGGCTCACCACCACAACCCACATTGTGCGGCGGCGAGGCACTATGCACAGCGCCATGATGGCCAGGAAGATAACCACAGCACCCACATATGTGGGGCCTGCGGTGTAGGGCTGTCTACCCCAATAGTTCGAGGCGTAGCTCCACGCCTCCTGCATACGCGCCATGTAGAGCATCTCGACATACTCGGTAAGCATCTCATCCCCCGCCTCGAGCATATAGAGCACATCGCTACGGCGCACACCACCATACTCCTCGTTGAGCATGGCCACAAGGTCGTCGACAGCGGCATTATATATAGACTGCTGCGTTGAGGGGCGGTAGAGAAGGTCTACAACCTCCTGACTTACACCCATAGAGCCCTCACCCATATAGTTAGGCACAACCATATTGAAGCTCTCGGCGATGCCATAGCTCCATGCCGTGTTATAGGCAATCTTATTCTGGCGTGCCACATCCTCCTCCACAGCCTCACTAACACCACGTGTAGTATGCTGCTGATGCTCCATGGTGTACCACAGAGGTGCTATATTGGACATCACGGCAAGGAGTGCCGCCACCGCCAGGAGTCCTGTGCGCTGCATATACCTGCGTACATCGCCACGACGCGCAGCAAACCACATCTCGCTGATCCACAGCGCGAGGCACGCAAAGAGGAAGTAGTATGTTATCTGGGGATGGTTAGCACCGAGCTCCAGCGAGCCAAAGAGAGCTGCAAGGGCCGCGCCGAGCCACATATTCTTACGCAGCGCATGCCACACCGCCGCAACGAGGGGCGGAGCATATACCAATGCCCACATCTTTGTTATGTGACCAGCATCTACGATAAGGAAGAAGTATGTTGAGAGTCCATATGCCAGACCTGCGATGATGCCTATCCATGGGTTCACGCCCATGAGCACCACGGCAACCATCATAAGCACCATAGCCCACAGCGTCATGTTCATAGGCGAGTCGAGGCTCTTGACGACAACACCAGCACCCTGCTTTACATACTGCGTGGGATATTCCACGTCGATGAGGTATGCGGGCATTCCGGAGAACATTCCACCCGTCCATGCGGGGTCCTCGCCCGTAGATGCACGGTGCTCATGGATGTCGTGCGACATGCCGGCATACTGCGCTATATCGCCCTGCGACAGAGCCTTGCCCTCGAACTGCGGAGCATAGAAGGCGTAGCTTGCAACCCAGAAGAGGATGATGCCCACAACCCATGGTGCCACACACCTCAAAACACTACGTAGGCGCCCTTTAGCGCCACCCTGCGCTGCAACACCATCTATCGCCGACTGCCTCATATCTTGTGTCATACCTTAATTATAATGAACTAACGCGCAAAGTTACAAAAAAAACTTCTATGACGCATATTTTTAACAAAATTTCGTTATCTTTGCATAACAAACCCGCATAAGATGATGAAAATAGACGACATACGCAAACCGATAGTTGCAGATATCGAGGCCTTCGAGAGATTCCTCAAGGATAAGTTTACCGCAAAAAGCAAGCCTATGCAGGAGATGCTAAACTACGCCCTAAACACACGTGGTAAGTGCTTGCGCTCTATGCTCGCCATGCTCTGCGCAGGACTATACTCACCAGCACCCAAGGCCACTGCCGAGGAGTGCGGTGCACAGCGCAACTGCTCAACACGCACATATGTCGCCGCCATGCTCGTGGAGATGATACACACAGCATCCCTCATCCATGACGACATCATCGACATGGCCGACGAACGTCGCGGCGTACCTTCGGTACGTGCCAGGTTCCGCAACGACATGGCAGTGCTCGTTGGCGACTTCATCCTCGCACGCGCCATGGACCTCGGCATGTCATCAGCACAGTACGACCTAATGTCGCACGTGGGCAAGGCGATGGCAACACTCTGCGAGGGCGAGGTGCTCCAGGATGTACATACTCGCAAAGCAGATACCACACGTGAGGACTATCTCGACATCATATACCGCAAGACAGCAAGCCTCCTGGGCACAAGTGCCGCCCTCGGCGCAATGTCGGCAGGAGCAAAGCATGAGGATGTGGAACGTGCACGTAAGTTTGGCGAGACTATTGGTATAGCCTTCCAAATAAAGGACGACATCCTGGACTATGTGGGTGACGACAAGCTGGGTAAGCAGCGCCTCAACGACCTCAAGGAGAGCAAGATAACACTACCCCTCATCGAGATTATGGATAATGAGTATGCGAGCTGCCCCGAGGAGATTATAATACTCCTGCACCGCTGCCGTAAGGACAACGCCGCCGTGGAGAGACTTCACGCCATAGTGCGCGAGAACAAGGGTGTGGAACGTGCCACAGAGACGATGGTGGCATACATATCGCGTGCCATGAGCCTACTAAACGACATGCCCGACAACCCATACCGCGAGGCTCTGATGAACCTATGCCTATACGTGGGCGACAGAGAGATATAGCACAACACACGTCATCGAGGCAAACAACTGACATACAGAGACGTATAATCTAATAATAGACAAATATGAGTACACAAAAGAAGAGTAATGTATTAGCCATAATCGTGATGATTCTGCTTTTCGGAATGATCTCGTTTGTGACAAACCTCGCATCACCAATGGGTGATGTCCTCAAGAACCAGTTCGACGTAGCCAACTGGATGGGTACACTCGGCGTCTTCGCCAACTTCATCGCCTATGCATGTATGGGTATCCCCGCAGGTAACCTCCTACAGCGTCGTGGCTATAAGTTCACAGCCCTCGCCGCCGTTATCGTAGGCTTCGTGGGTGTCGGCACACAGACAATAGCAGGTTTGCTCGAGGGCAACCTCGCATTCGGCGTATACCTCCTCGGTGCCTTCATCGCCGGCTTCTCAATGTGCATGCTTAACATCGTTGTTAACCCCATGCTCAACAAGCTCGCAGGTGGCGGCAACAGCGGCAACCAGCTACTTCAGGTGGGTGGCTCATTCAACTCGTTCATGGGTACTGCCGTGATATTCCTCACTGGCGTCTTCGTGCCCAGCATCGCCGATGCCGAGATTAAGCAGGTATTCCCTCTTATGTTCATCGCACTGGCCATCTTCGCCCTTGCCTTCCTCGTAATCCTCTTCACTAATATACCAGAGAATGAGGCTGTTGCAGAGACAAAGAGCAACACATCGGAGAAGTATGGCCCACTATCGTTCCGTCACTTTATGCTCGGCGCTGTGGCAATATTCATCTACGTAGGCGTGGAGGTAGGTATCCCCAACGTGCTACAGAAGTGGTTGCAGAATGGTGGACTCGTTGATGCCGCAGGCAATGCCGAGGGCATCGCAGCTACGGTGGCAGCAACATACTGGTTACTAATGCTCGTAGGTCGTCTCACAGGTGCCGCCCTCGGTGCTAAAGTATCAGCAAAGATGATGCTCACCTCGGTATCTATCCTCGGCCTCGGCCTCGTGCTTGGCGCCATAGCACTAAACCCCGAGACCACCGTCAACCTTCCAGTATTCAAGGGGACTGATGGTTTCGGCTTGGCACAGGTGCCCATCAACGCAGCACTCCTCGTGCTCTGCGGCCTCTGCACATCTGTGATGTGGGGTGGCATCTTCAACCTCGCCGTAGAGGGACTCGGTAAGTACACAGAACGAGGCTCTGGCATCTTCATGGCCCTCGTATGTGGTGGCGGTATCCTCCCACTCCTCCAGAACGGCATCGTAGACCTCACAGGCAACTACCTCGTAAGCTACTGGGTAATCGTCGCAGGCCTCGCATACCTCCTCTTCTACGCCCTCATAGGCTCGAAGAACGTGAATAAGGATATCCCAACAAAGTAGTGAGCAACTACCACATAGCATAAAGGAGAGCTCGGGCTCTCCTTTTTTCGTTGTGATAGGCAGCGGAAAGGGCAGAGTCGCAGGAACGAAAGGTGAAAGGGCATAAAAGGGCATAAAAGGTAATGCGTTGTCTCTAACCCTTGTGACCCTTGTGGCCCTTACTTCGACCTCCTCCTTCCCAGCTCCACATACTCGGCATATACAAGCGTGGTGTTCGGATTACTACTCCACACCTCCTGCCTTATACCCTTCGTGCCGAAACGGAAGAAGAGAAACCTGCGCGGCACACGATGTACAACCTGGCGCAACGTATCTACGGTGTGCACCTCGTAGGCGAGACTATCACCCCATAGGATGCCAGCGATGGTGTGCCAGCGCGTGGTGCCACTGAAGCTCCTCACGCTATCTCTCACAACCACCGTGTCGCGTACAACTACGGTGTCACGAAGCGTCGTATGGGTGCTCGTCATCGCATAGCTCTCTGCCCTGCGGAGACGTATGCCGAGCTCCTTTATTCGCTGCGCATCCTCGGCATGAAGATGACGAAATTCACGCACCTCAAGTTGTAACGCCTGTACCGATGCTGCCGACTCATTAGCCCTCGTCTTGTAGTATGTAACACCCTCTATTAATGCCTGTTGGTTACTGCGCAGACGGTCGTTATCCTTCGCCATGCGCCATGCCCATGCACCCACGCAGAGCATACCCAAAAAGACCACTATCCACGCCACACTACGCCACACCATACAATACCCTCCTCTCTTCCACTCTCTTACTTTTTATCATACATCAAATATTTAATATTTTAACTTACACTACAAATATAACACCTTTTCAGTCCGTTGTCAAGGGTTTTTCATTAAATTTTTTAACCCGCAAGGTGGGGAGCATAAAGGGCAGAAAAGGTGAAAGGGCACAAAGGTCACAAGGGGCACAAAGGTTAGAGACAACGAGACAGCGACAACGCATTACCTTTTATGACGTTTTATGACGTTTTATACCCTTTGGTACCCGACAATGAAAAAGGGGCACAAAGGTCAAAAAGGTTAGAGACAGCGAGCCAGAGACAACGCATTACCTTTTTCTACCCTTTTTATCCTTTTACATTTCAACACGCAAAAAAGTGGACTAAAAATTTGTTGTTGTTGAAATTTTTTGTACTTTTGCCTCAATTGGAAAAAAGTGAACTTAAAATGCTTAAGGTACAGAAAAAGGAAGAGTACTTAAGAAAGCCCGAGTGGCTGAAGATTAGCCTCCGTAGCACCACGAACACAGCGGACGTAGAGCACATAGTCGGGGGTAAGTGTCTGCATACAATATGCACCAGCGGAATGTGCCCAAACAAGGCAGAGTGCTGGAGCCGTCGTACTGCAACATTCATGATCCTCGGCGACATATGCACACGTAACTGTCGCTTCTGCGCAACGCAGACGGGACGTCCTCTACCTCCTGACCCCGAGGAGCCACAGCGCGTGGCCGAGAGTGTCAAGATGATGGGCCTCAAGCATGTAGTATTGACATCCGTAACACGTGACGACCTCGAAGACCATGGCGCCGCAATATGGGCCGAGACGGTCAAGGCCGTGCGTAGGGATAATCCCGACTCTACAATAGAGCTCCTTATTTCCGATATGGATGCTCGCGCAGAGCTTATAGATACTGTGCTGGCATCGCGTCCCGACATTGTGGGACACAACATCGAAACCGTCGCGAGACTGACACCCGAGGTGCGATCACGTGCCAAGTATGCAACATCGTTAGCTACGTTGAAGCATATTGCCGATAGTGGCGCTGTGGCAAAGAGTGGTCTCATGCTGGGCTTGGGCGAGAGTGAGGAGGAGGTATTAGAGACCCTCCGTGACCTCCGCGCCGCAGGCGTGAGCATAGTAACCCTCGGACAGTATCTTCGACCAACGAAGGAGCACTACCCCGTAAAGGCGTATATCACTCCTGAAAAGTTCGAGGAGTACCGACTCAAAGCTCTCGAGATGGGTTTCGCATATTGTGCGAGCGCACCCCTTGTGCGTTCGTCATACTTGGCGGATGCCGCACTTGAAGCAGTGAAGTTGGTATGCAATACGAAGTAGAAATCAGAGACCTTAAGAGCTTGGCATATGGCGAGTGTTGGGAGGTGCAGCGCACACTCTTCGACGCATTGTGCGCCAAGAAGATGGCAAAGAGCTTCGGCGAGGATGAGCCACGTGGCACGATACTCCTTGTCGAGCACCCCGCCGTATATACCCTCGGCAAGAGTGGTAATCAGGAGAATATGCTCTGTACGGAGGCCTACCTCAAGAGCCTCGGCGCCGACTTCTACCATATAGACCGTGGTGGCGACATCACCTTCCATGGCCCAGGACAGCTGGTATGCTACCCCATCATCGACCTCGATGCCACGGGGCACGGCATACGCAGCTACATTGAGGCGTTGGAGCAGACAATAATTGACCTTGCTGCGGAGTTTGGTATAGAGGCGGGCCGCAGTGCTGGTGCCTCGGGCGTGTGGGTTACGCGCGACGGCAGACTCGAGAAGCTATGTGCCATAGGCGTGCGCGCCTCACATGGCGTGACGATGCATGGTCTTGCGATGAACGTATCGACAGACCTACGTTGGTTCGAGCTTATCAACCCATGTGGCTTCAGAGACCGTGGCGTATGCTCGTTGAGCACGCTGCTGGGTCGAGATGTTACGGTGGAGAGCATCAAGTCACAGTTTGTACATCACTTAACGAAAAATTTAAATGTTAAATATAAAAAATAGAAGTTATGCCCATAGAGAAAAGATGGGTTGTGAAGCAGCAGGGGGACCGCGCATCCGTGGAGTCACTCTCGGCGGCATTAGGCATGCCCGTGCAGCTCACCAACCTACTTGTACAGAGGGGCATAGACACCGTGGAGAAGGCTCGGAAGTTCTTCTCACCCTCGCTACGCGACTTGCACGATCCGTTCCTAATGAAGGATATGGACAAGGCAGTGGAACGCATAGAGAGAGCCGTGAAGAGTGGCGAAAAGGTGATGATATACGGCGACTACGATGTCGACGGAACCACCGCCGTTTCGCTTGTCTACAAGTTCTTGCGCCAGATAGGCCACAAGAACCTGTTGTTCTACATTCCAGACCGATATGTCGATGGTTATGGCATATCACTCCGCAGCATCGACCATGCGAAGCGTAAGGGCGTTACGCTGGTCATAGCTTTAGATTGCGGCATTAAAGCCGTTGAGAAGGTTGCCTATGCCAAAGAACGTGGCGTAGATTTCATCATCTGCGACCACCACCTACCTGCCGAGGAGATACCCGACGCAGTGGCTGTTTTGGACCCCAAGCGCAACGACTGCAACTACCCGTTTGATGAACTCTCGGGTTGCGGCGTTGGCTTTAAGCTCGTCGAGGCCTATGCACGACGCAACAACATTCCGTTTGCAGAGATTGAGCATCTGCTCGATTTGTTGGTCGTGAGCATCGCCTCTGACATCGTGCCCTTGGTCGATGAGAATCGAATATTGGCACGCTACGGACTACGTAAGTTGAACTCTTCGCCATCGAAGGGTCTGCTGTCGATAATCAAGATTTGTGGTCTGGAGAACCACAACATAACTATCGACGACATAGTATTTAAGATTGGACCGCGCATCAACGCTGCGGGACGCATGCGCATGGACGAGGAGAACGAGAATGCTGCGCCCTCGGGAGGTCATGCTGCCGTGAGCCTTCTGATTGAGGGTAACGAGCATGAGGCTGCCAAGTTTGGCGAGGTGATAGACTCGTTTAACCAGGACCGCAAGAACATCGACCGCAATGTCACACAGGAGGCGCACGACTATGTGGAGTCGCACCCCACGCTTAAGTCGCGCAAGAGCATGGTGATATATAATCCGCAGTGGATGAAGGGCATAGTGGGCATTGTGGCCTCGCGCCTCATTGAGACATACTATCGTCCTACGGTGGTGCTCACCAAGTCGAACGGCTTTGTTACGGGCTCGGCACGTAGCGTTGCGGGCTTCGACCTATACCAGGCTGTCGAGTCGTGCTCCGACCTATTGGAGAACTTCGGTGGTCACATGTATGCTGCGGGACTTACGATGAAGGAGGAGAATGTGGAGGCCTTTACGCAGAGGTTCAACGACTTTGTTGAGCAGACCATAGACCCCAACATCCTTGTTCCACAGGTAGACATTGATAGCGAGTTACTCTTCTCGGACATCACCGACGAGTTCCACCGCCATCTAAACAGCTTCCAGCCCTTTGGCCCTGGAAATAGCGCTCCTGTGTTCTTGACACGCAACGCATGTGCACGTGGCGAGGCGAAGCTTGTGGGTGTTGAGTGCGACCACCTACGCATGGACCTTGTGCAGAAGCAGAAGCCTAACACTTCTATTCCTGCCATAGCCTTCCAGCAGCCCACACACTACGAGTGGGTGAGGGGTGGCAAGCCTATATCGGTATGCTATCAGATTGTTGAAAACCACTATAGGGGCACTGTGAGCAAGCAGTTGAGAGTCAAAGACCTCAAACCAGAGAGGTAGAATAGTTACGAAGAGGAGAGCCATGTGGTTCTCCTCTTTTTTTGGATGGGCGGTGGCCTTTTCGTTGTAGGGTACCAAAGGGCATAAAGCGTCACAAAAGGTCATAAAAGGTAATGCGTTGTCTCTGTCTCGCTGTCTCTGACCTTTGTGACCCTTGTGACCCTTGTGCCCTTTCGGCCTTTTTTAACACACCGGGGCCCATGATAGCTGCAAAAAAAATCGCCAATTTATTCGGTTGTTTTCCAAAAAATTACTATCTTGCGCACAAATAAATAGAGATAGGTGCAATAACATCATGCTACGCGGCGTTACAACTATAAGAGTAGTAGGCTGTTATGGCGATAAGATGAGTATTTAATGTGTTCATGCTCAGCATAAAAGGAGAATAATATTAACTTAAAACTACGTATTGTACAATGAAAAAGTTTTTGTTTTTGATGCTTGCCCTCGTTATTGGCGTAAGCGCTTCGGCACAGACATTGCCAGATGTTAAGGTTGAGAACCAGGAGGGTAAGGTTATCTCTGTCAGAGAGTTGGTGGATGGCACTCCTATGATCATCTCTTTCTGGTCTACAACATGTAAGCCATGTATCATGGAGCTCAACGCCATCAACGACTCATTCTACGAGTGGCTTGAGGAGGTAGACATGAAGGTTGTGGCAATCTCTGTTGACGACTCACGTACCTTGAGCCGTGCACGTGCCATGACACAGGGTCAGGGCTGGGATGACTTCGTATGTCTCTACGACAAGAACCAGGACTTCAAGCGTGCCATGAACGTAAGCCTCACACCCCACACATTCATCGTGGATGGCAACGGCACTATCGTATACTCACACTCTGGCTACACTCCAGGTAGCGAGCAGGAGCTCTTCGAGAAGATTAAGGCACTCAAATAGTTTTAACTGCGAGCATAGTGTGGCGCGCGCCATGCTATGCTCGTAAAATTATATTACGATGAAGAAATTTCTACTACTCCTTGGCGTCCTTGGCGCCACAATACTCGCCACAGAGAGTGCTTCAGCACAGATTCAGGTAGGCGAGGGTCAGATATCGGGTGCTGTTGAGAGCAACAACATCTACTACGGTCCAGACAAGAAGCTCGAGAACTTGGGTCTCATGCAGCGCCCAGAGTTGCCATTCGGCTCGCACGACTTCATCAAGGTAGACTACTCTATAGGTCGCTTCTCGGCAGGTATACAGCTCGATGGCTACCTCCCTCCTATGGATGGCTACGACATTTCGACATACAAGCAGCGTGACACAAAGCTCACAGGCTTCCTCACAAAGTATGTGCAGTGGGAGGATACAAACTACGGTATCCGTCTCGGCGACATCTATGACCAGTTTGGTAACGGTCTCATCTTCCGTACATACGAGGATAGAGCCTTGGGCTTCAACAATGCGTTGGCAGGTGCTCGTGCATACTACAACTTCAACAACTACGTCTCTGTGAAGGCTATCGCAGGTATGCCACGCCTCTACGATGTGCGTAACACCAACTGGGTATATGGTGCCGACTTGAGCCTCTCAATCTCGGATATGGCAGGCTGGACAGGTGGCATGGTATCTATCGAGGGTAGCTACATAGGTCGCTACCAGCATGGTGCCTCAACAGATGAGATTTTGCAGTACACGGGTATCACAGGCGACTACCTCAACATGGTATCTGGACGCTTGAACTTCGAGGCTGCGGGCTTCACACTCCGTGGCGAGTATGCAGCGAAGCTAAACGAGGATCTATACAGCGCAATGAATGCCCCAGCAAAGGGTAACGTGGTACACGTAGACTTGGGCTATAGCCACCGTCGCTTCTCGGCATCGGCAACATTCCGTCGTTACGAGAAGATGCAGACACCTATCACCCTTTCAGCAGGTGCTCTTGGTGGTGGTAACACCCTCAACTACCTACCATTGCTCACACGCCAGCACACATATATGCTTGCGAGCCTCAACCCATACCAGGGTAGCGGTACAGGCGATGAGATTGGTGGTCAGTTCGATGTATACTACTCGTTGCGTAACAAGAAGGAACGTACAAAGTACTGGAACTTCCACGCTAACTTCTCAACATACTACTCTATGGACTACGCGTCGTACAGCTCAACTATGAAGGGCCGTATGTTGTGGTTGGATGTCAATGCCGACGTAGAACGTCAGTGGGGCAAGCACCTCAAGACAACACTCTTCTACTCACACCAGCAGTGGGATGAGGCACACGGTCTTGGTATCGAGGCGCACAACTACTCATCAGACATCTTCGTTGCCGACGTGACATATAAGTTCAACAAGAAGTACTCTATGCGTGTTGAGGCACAGTACTTGGCATCTAACAACTACGAGGGTGACTGGGTTGCGGGTCTCATCGAGTTCAACATAGCGCCAAAGTTCAGCTTCTATGTCAGCGACATGTGGAACTGCGAGGCGATGGAGAAGAACACCTTCTACGATGAGAATGGAGAGGAGTACAACGAGTTGTTGCACTACTACCAGGTGGGCGCAAGCTTCACACACAGCCGCTTCCGTGCACAGCTATCATACGGTCGTAACCGTGCCGGTTATGTATGCTCGGGTGGTGTATGTCGCTACCAGCCAGCCTACACAGGTATCAACCTATCACTCACAGCGTCATTCTAAAAGGCATTATAGTTTATGAGACTAACAAAGTATATCATGCTCATGCTCTCGTGCGCTGCACTCTTTGCGGCGTGCGAAGGTGAGGAGCCAGAGGCACAGCAGATTGCCATAACACTCACTGCAGATGTAGACGAAGTTATGGTTGGCCAGAGTGTTACATTCACCGTCATTGCGGAGGATGGCACAGATGTCACTGCCAACGCCCAGTTTGTGGATAAGAGCAACGACTTCGCTGTTGTGACAAACCCATATACCATCCCCTACGATGGTAAGATTGAGGTATATGCCATCTACGAGAAGGTTAACCAGTCGAACACTGTGACCATCAACAGCAAGCTCGGCTACCCAGAGCTCGCCGAGGATGCAAACCCCACAAAGACAAACTTCAAGCCACGCATGCTCCTCGTTGACCACACAGGCTCGAAGTGCACATTCTGCCCCAAGATGATGGTTCTGCTCAAGGATATTGAGCAGACAGAGGGCTACCACGAGAAGTACCATGAGGTTATGTGTCACTCATACAGCAACAACATCTCGGCAGATGCGGCATATTCGCAGGCTGCAAGTGTCATCTCGAACTATTTCGGCGTGATTGAGCACCCAACGCTTACCTACAACTTCGACACCTCAAAGAAGTCGTCATACAGCGACAACATCAAGGGTAACATCGACAGCTACTGGGGTGCTATGCAGGGCGATGCAGGCATTGCTGCCGTGACTATTGTGGGTCGCAACAATGTGACTATCGAGGCGGCTGTCAAGGCACAAACCGCGGGCGACTACCGCATCACAGTATGGCTCTTGGAGGATGGCATCTACCAGGCACAGGCGGGCTACACAGCAGAGTGGCAGCATACACACAACAATGTTGTGCGCAGCATCATCTCTAACGACCCATTGAGTGGCGTAGACCTCGGCACCATCGAGGCTGGTGGCAGCGTGAAGAAGACCTTCGCCTTCGAGAACCTCCACAGAAAGTGGAACAGAGACAACCTCAAGGTGTTGTTCATCGTGTCGAAGGCCGATGCCAACGGCAAGTATGATGTTGTGAACGTGGCACTATGTCCCGCAAACGACGCTATAGACTATGAATATATAGACTAATAATTTTAATAACTACTTAAAACACAATTAACTATTATGAAAATTGCAAAGTTCTTTGCGCTTCTTGGCGCAGTTGCAGCCTTCGTTGCTTGTGAGCCAGCAAACAACAACGATCCAGAGCCTCCAGTAAACACTACTGGTAGCATCAAGTTGCAGGTTAATGCAGCAGCCGTAGCTATTGGTGACGACATCGAGTTTACCGTACTCCAGGAGGGTCAGGATGTAACAGCATTGTCTACAATCTACATGAATGGTAGCAACGGCATCGAGGCTCTTGATGGTTACACATACAGAGCTACTGTGACAGGTTCTTACACATTCTTCGCAACAAAGGATGCAGAGACATCTGCTTACATCACTGTTGTCGTTATGGCAGAGGTTCCAGAGTTCCCAGCCGACACAGATCCTACGAACACAAAGTTCAACCACCGCGTCATGATTCTTGACCACACAGGTGCTGGTTGTGGCTACTGCCCACTCGTAACAAATGCTCTCCACTATATCGAGACAACAGACCTTAAGAATAACTACAATGAGGTTACATGCCACGGTGGTGGTTACGCTAGCCCAACTGGTGATCCAGGTTGGTCTGCAGCTGCCGAGAAGATTGACGCCTATACTCCTGGCATCACTGGTTACCCACACGTACGTGTTAACTTCACTAATGGCAACCTTAAAAACTACGGCGCTCCAAAGTCATTCGAGGCAGAGGTTCGTTCACTCTTCAGCCGCATCATCAAGAAGAATGGTGCTGACGTAGGTATCGCTATGAACGTTGTTGGCGACGCACAGAACGTATATGCTGCTGCCTCTATCAAGGCTGCCGTGACTAACGAGTATAAGGTTGTTGCTTGGTTGCTCGAGAACAAGATTGTAAATAAGGGCCAGGCAAACTATGAGGGTCCATACGATGACTTCATCTATATCTACAACCACGCAGTTCGTCAGATCTCTGGCAACTACTCATCAGCAAACGTTCTTGGTGAGTCAATCGGCACTCTTGAGGCTGGTGACACATTCAACACAGCATTCCAGTTGCCTATCGTAAGCACAAAGTGGAATACTGACAACATGGAGGTTATCATCCTTGTTAGTGCAAAGAATGCACAGGGTAAGTGGGATGTAGTGAACACTGCTGTATGCCCTGTAGGCGAGCAGATCTCATTTGAGTATCTCCAGTAGTAATACTTGGTGCTTAAGCACATAATATTAAGGGTGTCCTTCACGGGCACCCTTAATTTGTTGATACCACTGGCATACCTATATATTTAATACTACACGGTAGGTAATTTGCTAAAAGATATTATCTTTGTGTAAACAAAAGATAAGAGCATATGAAGATAGCGATAATTGGAGCAGGTAACATGGGAGGTGCTATGGCACGAGGACTCGCAAAGGGCACCCTCATAGCTACATCCGACATATATGTCGCCAACCCCTCGACACCAAAGCTCGAGGCACTGAAGAGTGAGTTCCCGGAGATAAACACCACCACCGATAACCGCAGTGCCGCAGCCGCTGCAGACCTCATAATCCTCGCAGTGAAGCCATGGAAGGTGGAGCACGTAATAGAGGAGCTAAAGCCACATCTGGACTACACACGTCAGGCTGTAGCATCAATGATAGGAGGCCTCGGCATGGCACAACTCGTGGAGTGGCTATCGAAGGAGGAGCAGAGGCGACCCACAGCATATATAATAATACCCAACACCGCCATAGCGACGATGAGTAGCATGACCTTCATCGCCTCATCGCATGCCACCACCGAGCAGGAGAGAGAGCTTGTCGACATCTTTGGTGAGCTGGGCAGGGCGATGCTCATAGAGGAGAGTGCCATGCCCGCAGCAACGTCGCTTGCCTCATGCGGCATAGCCTATGCGCTGCGCTACATACGTGCCGCCATGGAGGGAGGTGTGGAGCTCGGCATACGTGCCGACGATGCCAAGAGTATCGTCATGCAGACACTGCGTGGTGCCGTAGATGTGCTCGCAGCAAGCAATGCCCACCCCGAGGCCGAGATAGACCGTGTGACAACACCCGGAGGCCTGACAATAAAGGGACTAAACGCCATGGAGGCCGCAGGCTTCACACACAGCGTGATAGAGGGTCTACGCGCCTCAACAAAGAGATAGCAACACCGCAAAGCGCTTAAGTGTCGGCTGCGAGCTCGAAATGTCGTGCAACTTCGTTAAGAAGGGCTTCGCCAGCATGCCCGCCGTGGGTCTCAAGTGGAACTTCGACTAACATCCTCGGCAGTCGCCTACAACTCCTTTATATATGCTCTGCGGCGCTTATGTTGGATATAGTCGAAGTCAGAGAAGTTAGCCTGACTCTTATGGTTATCCTCAAGGATTGCTGTGGTCTCAACACGCTGGATGCCATACCTCATAAAGTGGGGCGTCATCTCGTTGAAGATGAGTGCCGTGACACCCTTATCCTGATAGTCGGGGCGCACAGCGATGAGCAGAAGGTCGAAGTCCGAGATCCTCTTCGCCTTAAGCGCCTTGAGAAGGTGATACCAACCAAAGGGGAAGAGGTGGCCACCGCACTTACGCAGTACATCAGAGAGTGACGGCATGCCCAAGCCCACAGCCACAATCTCATCCTTATCGTTTGCCACAAGCGTGACAAAGTCGAAGTTGAGGATAGGAAAGTACATCTTGCTGTAGTACTGCTTCTGGCGATCGGTCATCGGCTGGTAGTTGTACAACTTCTGATACGCAGCATCCAAGACATCAAAGTAGGAGTATCCATACCTCTTTCTCAACTCCCTGGAGTTCTTAACCTTCACAACATGTAGTCCACATCGCTGCTCTACAAGCTGCGCGATACGCCTCATGCGTTCTGGAGCCTCGGCAGGGGGCGTTATCTGATACTCTATCCAGTCGGCCTCCTTACGCAGGCCATAGCGTTCGTAATGGGTAACGTAGTAGGGATAGGTGTAGAGGCTCGCCATAGGAGCATTGTAGTCGAAGCCCTCGAGCAGGAGTCCCTGATGGTCAAAGTCGGTAAATCCAACAGGGCCATTCAGAGAGAGCATACCCTTGCTCCTACCCCACTCGGCAACAGCATCCAACAACGCCTTGAAGACGTCGTAGTCGTCGACAAAATCAAACCATCCAAAACGACACTTCTTAACACCCCATGCCTCATTGGCACGATGGTTTACGATACCCACTATGCGGCCCACTATCTGCCCATCACGGTAGGCCATGTATACCACAAAGTCGCACACCTCGAGTGCTGGATTACGCTTGGCATCGAAGGTGTTAAGCTCATCGAAGAATATAGGGGGACAATAGTATGGATTACCCTTGTATAGGTCTATTCCAAATTGTACGAAACGTTTAAGCTCTCGCTTTGTTGTCACCTCTCTGACAACAATGTTAGTGTGGTTAGTAGACATAATTGTATCTATGTTAGGCTCTTCTTGGGTCGTAGCGCATCAAAAGACTACCACTCCCCCAGGCAGGGTTGTCGGGCATGAAGTGAGTAGCACCCTCCACCATGCGATAGTCGAAGGGGGCGTCGTTTGATATATACAAAGATACGAATTATTTTAATTTGTTGTCCTTTTGCCCTCAATTTATTCCTAAATATCTACTCATAACGGCACCCAACGCCTATTGCGAGGGATAAAAAAAAGGAGTGCAACAGCACTCCTTATATCTTGGTATCGGCACCTCATATGGGATTCTCCCTCGGTGCATGGCCACCATATTACTCTGCGAGTCTCACTCGTATGACCTGTGTCATGCAATGTGCTGCGCCATAGCCCTTGATAAGGGTCTCAAGTGGAATCCACTCTACGGTAACACCATGCTCTGTAAGGGCCTCCTGTAGCTCCTCGGACTGATTGCCCACAGCCATGATATGACGTGGTGCGATAGTGAGGAAGTTATTGGCATAGTGCAGCTCGTCTCTCTCGCTGATAGGTATAATGGTGAAGCCCTGCTCCTTGAGGAACTCCACAAAGGGCACATCCTTACGTGTCAGCCTATACTCCTTCTCGCCACTACCACGTGTATATAGATCTACAGTCACCCACTCGGGGTCGCCCTCCTTGGCATGATAACGGCTCTCAACAAGCGTACATAGATCCTTGTCGATAATGTTGAAGTAGGTATCCAGATGCATCTGCATCTGCCACAACTTGTGATCCTTAACCACAGCAACAATATCGTGACCAAAGGCATCAGCCTCCATAATCTGCTCTACAGCCTCCATATTTGTGCGCATACCGCAACCTATATATGAGATATCGCCACCACGGAGGTAGTCGCCACCCTCAAGCCTACCCTCGCCACTAATCGTGAGCAGAGGCTTCACGCCAAGTTGCTCATAGCATAGCGAGATAAGCAGCGTCTCATCTGCACGCTGCACAGAGTTCATCTGGCTGATGATGTGGCCACGGGGCGTTGTTATGCTCTGGTCGCGCGTGAAGTAGAGGTTCATAAGTGGCGAGTGCGTATATACAGCCTCGAAGCCTGTATTTGTCGCCGAGCCATAAAGAGTCACCGTAGGACGAAACAAGATGCAACGGATAAGGTCGGAACGCGACATCTCGCTGATGACATACGCATGGTACTCTGCCGAGGACTCCGCACTCATATTCGGCATATTCTCAATATTATAGGTGAGGGCATCTGCGGCATATCGACGCAATGTCTCAATAGGCACCTGGTCCAGAAGCTCTCTCACGGTGTATACCTTGATGCCATTCCTCTCAAGAGCTGCGATATAGCCCTCATGCTCCTCACGAGCAGCATCCATATCGAAGTAATACTCAAAGAGTCCAGCATATGGGTGTATTACACCATCGAACAGCTCCTCGCCAGGGGTGTGCATGAGAATAACACTTGCATAGTCCCACTCCGATACTGGATATACATCCTCCTGCGCATATGTCGAGAATGCTCCAAGGATGATCGCCGTGAATGATAAGATTACTCTTTTCATAGCTTTAGTTTTTTTATCATATAAAATGTATTAAACAGCGATTTACCGCTTATTCAAATAATTATCTGCCGTACAAACATAAAAAGGGATCAGTCGTATATCGCACCTGGCAACAACAACTTCAACGGATCCTCTATCTTCTCTTTATGCTTTACCATACCACAAAGATACAAAACTTTTTTATTATTTACCCCACCGAAAATCGAGACTGATCCGAATTTACGACTGATCCAAACAAAGCCTCCCTTATCAAAGGGAGGTTTGGAGGGATTGTCTATATATTTACACCCCCAGCCCCTGAAAGGGATGAGTGGGGTCACTTCGGGCGAGTCATCGTTGCCAACAACAACACAAAAAAAGCAGAGGTGTTGCCTCTGCTTAAGTATAATATTACAATGTAGTTGTATTACAATTCGAACGTTTCAACAAAAGTTAAAAGTTTACATGCTTTTGTTGTATGAAACGATAATTGGTCGAATAATAAATGTGTTTTCAATTGTGCCACAGCAGCCTCCGCATCAAGCTTACCGTTCTCATA
>JAGCMF010000026.1 GCA_017646625.1 Alistipes sp.
CCTTGCTGAGACAGATAGACTACAAAAATTTGTTCATCTGTAAATCCATTTGCCTTGGTACACTCTATATATCTTGATAACTGAGCCTCCTGATCTGTTGCGTTATAGATTTTATTCTCGAAAATAATGGCATATCCACCAGCCTTATCTCGCACCCAAAGGTCTATTCGACACTGCTCCTGCGTAATCAATGGTCTCTGGATGGCTATGGAACGATATTCGTTATTTTGTTCAGCTATATACACCAACAGCGATTGTAATACTACATACTCCCCTGATTGCGATTTATATTGCAATAATTTACATAGTATGCGACTATGTCCGTTTTCGTTGATATGTAGTTCGTCAATCAGATTGAGATGATATGGCAACAGATGTCTATTCTGTTCGATGCAACGCTTTACATCTGCCGCCAACTCCATTACAAAACTGATTTCAGACGCCTGCTGCTTTGCATCTTCGCCAACAATATAATCGACAAAGTCGAGTATCTGAGATATTCTGTTGTTATCCATTGTCTTGGGTCGTAGTCTATCACAAATTTAGTAAAATTATTTCATTCTCACAAACTCATACAACTCGCGCAGGTAGTCGTCGATATTTTCATCCGAGTAGAAACAATCCTTTTGCGGGCGCCAATGATAATGCACTTTGTCGGAGAATGGCTCCTCCCACGACTCTACGCCCGGTATATCGGCAGATATATCCTCCAAATAATCGTGGAAATATTGGCGGGTGCGATTGGCTATCTCCTGCCCAAGTCGGATTTGTGGCGCACGATTCTGCTCCGCCTCGCGCACAAACTTATCCCTAAACTCCTCGAACGAACAATGCTCCCACCACTTCCAACCGCTGCCATCTTGCTCCTCCCAATGCTGATGCGTGACCTTGACCTCCACGCAAAATGTCGGGAATGGAATAGGGCTTGTGGCAACTCAAATCGTGAACGGCGTGGCAGATGCAGAGGTGGCTCAATTTCTCGGCAGCGGGCTGTACGGACTCATGCCAAGTCGTGCCATCGTTGAGGTCGTCTTTTATCCTCAACTCTTCGCAGGTCATTTCGGGGCGATAGTCGGCAGGTGAGCGGAGACACCAGCAAGACTCTACCTCCTCCAATTTCAGATGCTCGCAAGTGTATAGCCAGTCAATAATGCAAAACATCTCGTAGAATTCCGAGCCGTAGTAGTCGTCATTCGCCATTGGCAAAACAGAGCTGTGCCCATTCGGCGAAAACCTAAGCGAGCCCTCGACCTCCACATCGTTGTCAAATTCGGGATCGTAGGTCGAAGTCGCCATCTTACGATAGACTGCCTCGGTACGGGCATACATCTTCTGCGTGAGGTCGTACAAACGGTTGTTCACCTGCTCCATACGCACAATCTCCTCGGGGGTAGCGACAAACATTTTGTCGAGCAGATATTTGCGCTTCCAAATCAACTTTTCGACCTGCTCACATTTGCGCTGCGAACGAGTCCACTCCATATTAAACTCCACATTCTTGCCCGTGATGGCAAGAATCTTCTCCTCGATTTTCTGCACTTGCTCCCGCAGATGGGTATATTCTTTGTTTTTCATAATAAGTGGGATGTAATTTTCGGCAAAACTACACCACCAAACTGCCCAAATATGACAGATTAGAATTTCAAAGACAAAAAGAGCAGAATGTTGAATTTTATTTAAGCCGTACCAGTAGCACCAATTGACTTTAATTTAGACTACATAGAAGACTACACGCAAAGAGATGAATTAGAGTACAAACGATTTCTGTGAGTATTGTCGTTTTACAGTCTAATAATCCAACAGATTGTAAATAAACAATTTCGGCGGTGAAATTTAATTCACCGCCGAAAAAGGATAATCCTTTTCAGGGTCTCCGCTGCTGAATTATACTGCTCTATTACTGGTGCTCTGGGCGTAGAAGGTCCTGAACAACCTTAACAGGTGAGAAGGTGGTGATTGGTACCTCCACGAAGATGGTGTTCCAATTGGCCATTGCACCATTCCAGAGACCTGGAAGCTCCTGTGCGCGTAGCTCACGACCACCTGCTGACTTCGATGATATGAAGCCTGTCTTTGGGTCTGTGTACTTTGTGAGGTCGTACTTTGTGCCGTCATGGCGCATAACGCCGCAGACGAGATCTACAGGGTTGAAGTGTGTGGCCTCCTTCATAAGGTGCATATCCTCCTTGGCAATCTGGCTTGACTCGGCAATCTGCAACTGCTCGCGACCCTCATCATCGCGCACCCAGAATGGGCCGCCACCAGGCTCACCCTCATTCTTTACCATGCCGCATACGCGAATAGGGCGATCGAGGGTCTTTACTAAAAGCTCGCGTGTGGCATTCTCTGGGAGCTTGCAGCATAGCTCGTCACGAAGGAATGTTGCAGCCTCTGCGGTGCGGTCCTCGCCAGCCTCAAGGGCCTTTAATAGCTCAAATGAACGACTCTGCAGGCGAAGAAGCTCTCCAGCGAGTACCTTCTTGAATGTTACGGTATCCTCCTTGCGTTCGTCTGTTGTCACGTTGTCGATGTTCTTCACAAAGATTATATCGGCATTGAGTTTATCGAGGTTGGTGATAAGCGCACCGTGACCCGCAGGGCGGAAGAGGAGTGATCCATCGTCATTGCGGAATGGTGTGTTGTCAGGGTTTACCGCAATGGTGTCTGTTGCAGGGCTCTGGATAGAGAATGATATGTTGTACTTGATGTCGAACTTCTGCTCGTAGTGGCTCTGGCGTTCCTTGAGGAGTGCCTCGAAACCCTCCTGGTGCTCGGGTGATACGGTGAAGTGGAGGTTTGCAGATGTGCCATTTGAGGCGTATAGCGCTGCCTCCACAAGGTGCTCCTCAACAGGCTTGCGTGCACCATCCTTATATGAGTGGAAGGTTACAAGACCCTTTGGCTTTGCGCCATAGTTAAGGCCGTCAATGATAATGTTGCGTACGACATCCTTATCGTCAATCTGTGGCTGTAGGTACTTTGCAAGCTCGGGGAAGAAGGCGAACTTCTCGAGGTTTATGATGAGCTTGTCGATGCCTGGTGTGCGCTTGTCGTCGTTCACATACTCGAACAACTCCTTGAACATACGTGTTGCGGCACCTGATGCTGGCACAAACTTTATTGTCTTGAGGCTCTTTGCACGTGTGTCATATAGCTCGCGTGCTGCATCTACTTGCTTCTCGTTGAGCTGCTTTACACCATCGCCACCCGCCGCTGCGCGGATAACGGGGAGTGCAGGGAAGCCCTTCTTGAAGTTCTCAATCTGTTGCTCTACAGTCTCGACACTTATGCCGCGTGCCTCGATCTGTGTGATGTCCTGACGTGTAAACATAGTCGTATTGTTATTATTGATGTTGTAAATTGTCCACTCTGTAGTGAAGAATATCCGCTAAATAATTCCCAAATATAGCAAAAATTTTTTAACTTTGCGCTATGAAACGCATATATAATGATATAAATCTTCAGAATCGCAATAGTTTTGGTGTTGTGCAGAGTGCTCGCACGCTTGTAGAGTTTGAGAGTGCAGAGGATTTGCGCAGCTACTTTGCGGAGCATAAGCCCGAAAAATGGTATGTTCTCGGCGCAGGAAATAATACACTCTTCACAAAGGATTATGATGGTGTGCTCTTCACGCCCGTGTCGCGCGAGGTTAGGGTGCTGGAGGATGATGATAGGGGTGTTATGCTACGCGTGGATGCTGCGGCTGATTGGGATGAGCTTGTGGCATGGAGTGTGGAGAATGGCCTGTGGGGCATGGAGAACCTATCGGCAATACCGAGCTCTGTGGGTGCTGCGCCCGTGCAAAATATAGGTGCTTATGGTGCCGAGGCCAAGGATGTGATCACCGTGGTTGAGTATTTCGACACACGCACTTTGGAGGTTGTGCGACTCTCTAATGATGAGTGTCGCTTTGCCTACCGTGAGAGTATCTTTAAGCAGGAGCTTAAGGGTGTGGCTATAATTGTTGCTGTGGAGTTCATGCTGCGTCGCGAGGCGAGACCTAATCTCGGCTATGGTGATGTGATTAAGGAGGTGGAGGCGCGTGGCGGTGCTACGCTGCGTAACATTAGAGATGCGATATGTGCCATTAGAGCAAGCAAGCTGCCTGACCCCAAGGTGCTTGGTAATGCTGGTAGTTTCTTTAAGAATCCTATCGTTAGTAGAGGTGTGGCTGATGCGCTGCTTGCTACATATCCCGATATGCCATGCTATGCTGTGCCGGGTGATGAGGGTGTCGTGAAGCTCGCTGCAGGATGGCTCATAGATAAATCGGGGTTGAAGGGTTATCGTCAGGGTGCTGTCGGTGTTCATGACCGTCAGGCTCTTGTCTTGGTGAACCATGGTGGCGCCACTGGTGGCGATGTTTTGGAGCTTGCATACCATGTCTGCCGATGTGTAAAGGAGCATTTCGGCGTGGAGATAAGCCCCGAGGTTAATATTTTGTAGTTATGTTTCTACTTGACGCATTTGAAAAACATATAGAGGAGAATAAACTCTTTACGCACGATGATAAGGTGTTGCTCACAGTGTCGGGTGGTGTAGACTCCATGGTCATGATGTCACTCACGGCAGCTGCAGGCTACCACTTTGGTGTTGCACACTGCAACTTCCAACTTCGTGGTAAGGAGAGTGATGAGGATGAGGTGCTCGTGGAGCATGAGGCGAAGCGCTATGGCGCGGAGTTCTTCAATAAGCGCTTCGACACTACGGGCGAGATGGAACGTACGGGTGAGTCTATGGAGATGGCGGCACGTCGTCTGCGTTATGCTTGGTTCAGGGAGCTCTGCGATGAACACGGCTATACTGTCATTGCCATTGCACATCACAGCAACGACTCCATAGAGACCTTCTTCATTAATATGTTGCGTGGTACTGGCTTGCGTGGTCTTACGGGTATCACCACACAGGTGGGTCGTGTTGTGCGTCCCATGATGTTCGCAACACGTAAGGATATTCACGACTATGCCGTGGCGCACCGCATACCCTTCAGGGAGGATTCGTCGAATCGTTCTACGAAGTATCTACGCAATAAGGTGCGTATAGGCCTTGTGCCAATGCTCAAGGAGATAAATCCGCAGTTCACAACGATAATGCGTCGTAACATCTCGCGCTTGAGTCAGGCGCAGGACTTCATTACGTCGGCAATAAATATAGTCAAGAGTGAGAGCCTCGAGCAACAGGGAGACATCTACCGTCTCAAGGTTGCCAACATACGCCCTACACTACCACGCAACTATGTCATATATGAGATTCTTAACTCGGAGTTCGGCTTCAAGGGCGATGTTGTAGATGCCCTATGTCATGCATTGGATAGTGATGCTACGGGTCGTAGGTTCTATGCCCGAGAGTGGGTTGCGGTGGTTGATAGGGGCGATGTTGTCATTACTACCGTTACGGAGGATGATAGCTGTGAGACTATCGTGGAGAAGAACACTATGCGTTCATATGCTGGTGGCTCGGTGCTATACTATGAGTATTGCAATATCGACTTTATTGATAATCTCGACCAGGGCGATAATGTGGCCCTCCTCGACGCTGATAAGCTAAAGTTTCCGCTTAAGGTGCGCCGTTGGCAGGATGGCGACTGGTTTGTTCCATTTGGCATGTCGGGGCGTAAGAAGTTGAGTGACTACCTCATAGATAAGAAGGTCTCTATGGCCGAGAAGAGTCGTCAGTTTGTTCTTGTGTCGGGCGACGATATCGTGTGGGTTATTGGTCGAAGACTGGATGATAGATTTGCTATCACTCGCAGGACAGAGAATGTGTTGAGGGTTGTGCGTGATACACTATAATATGTTATACTATGGCAAAGACGTTGAGTTTTAGTGATTCTCTTGCGCGATATAATACAATTATGCAGGATATCGCAGCGCGTAGGTTTGCTCCCATATACCTTCTTTCTGGTGATGAGGGCTACTTTATTGATGCCATATGTGATGCGCTATCCAAGAGTATCCTTAACGAGGTAGAACGTGCCTTCAATCTGGTTACCGTATATGGTCAGGATAGTGATGTAGGTAAGGTTGTTATGTTGTGTCGCCAGATGCCCATGATGGGTTCTTATCAGGTTGTCATTGTGCGTGAGGCGCAGCAGCTAACCAAAATTGAAAACCTTGTACACTACACCTCGACCCCCCAGCCTTCTACGATACTTATTATCTGCTACAAGAATAAGGAGCAGGGGCGTGGTGTTGATAAGCGCACGGCATTCTATAAGAGTTGTGTTAAGTCGGGTTGTCTCTTTGAGTCTGTGCGTCCACGTGAGTATGAGGTGGATATGTGGCTTAATCCCTATATCGCCTCTGTAGGGTTCCGCTTTGAGCCCAAGGCGCTTGCCATGCTTAAGGAGCATGTGGGTATGGACTTGTCTCGCATGGCGCATGAGATAGATAAGCTGAAGATATCTATGCCAGAGAATGAGCGCACAGTCACTGATAGTAATATAGAGCAGTATATAGGACTCTCAAAGGAGTTTAATAACTTTGAGCTTAACGAAGCTGTGCTCAAGAAGGATGTTGCGCGTGCTATGTATATCGCCGAGCACTTTGCGCATAACCCAAAGAGTTATCCTGTCACGTTGACCATTGCGATGCTCTTTGCTCTCTTTCAGCAGTTGTTCCTTCTGAACTATCATATGTGGATGATGCGTAAGAAGCAGGTGCCTCTTCCTCCTGATATGGAACTTATGCGCCTTGTGCGTGCTAACAACCTATATGCCCTTAAGGAGCTTAAGATAAATGTTGTTAGGTGGCCAAATACAAAGGTATTTGGTATACTTGGCTTGTTGCGCGAGTATGATGCAAAGAGTAAGGGTGTTGACTCTGGTGGATTGGATGGCGGCGAGTTGCTCAAGCAGTTGCTGCTCATGATATTCATGTAGTATATAATCCTGTATATGAGATTGTTGGTGTGGGACGATGGATGTGTTGTGGAGGCTTCGCAGTTTAGCCTTCATCACCCCTATGTGCTTCAACGTATACACACCATTGGTTATAAGGCCTATAACCTCGAACGACATGTTGCGCTTATGCGCGATGCCTCTATTGCTCTCTTTGGCTTCGCTTCGCTATGCCGTGTTGAGGATGCAGCGCACATCATACGTAGGCTTCTCGAGGCGTCGCGCGTGTCACTGTCGTTGAGTTGTCCTGTGGCCATGCGCCTCGAGTCATCAGGAAGGCTATCGTTTGAGGTTGAGATGCCGTCATTTACGGCTGGGTGTTACTTGCGTGCCTCGCGTCCTGTGGCAGCACTCATTCGCGCCTCTATGCCCCAGAGTGTTGTGCAGACATCCGTAACCGTGGCTATAGATGCTATGACTGATAGTCGTATTGTGGGATATGGTGATGTCGCGCTATGGCTTGATGATGCTGATGAGCTAATAAGTTGCCCCTGGAGGCCTGTCTTTGGTGTCTATGGAGGTAGGGTGTATACCTCGGCGGAATATGAGAGTGTGGAGTATGTTATGGCGCGCGATGCTATACGTCGTTTGGGCATGGAGCTTGAGGTGCGAAGCATACCTCTAAATGCTCTTATACATATGGATGAAATCTTTATTGTCGATGTCATGGGTGTGACATCTGTGCTGTCTATAAAAGAGCATAGGCTCCTCTCTATGGCCACGTCGCGTATAGCCGATAGAATGGAGCCTAAACCCTCAAAATCGTAACACTAAATATTGTTTATTGCGTAGAGATATGCGCCAAGTGCTACGGCATTGCTTGCGCCTATGTCTGATATCGTTACGCCAATACGTTTCTCGGGGTCATATACCACCTCACGGTCGCTTCCATATACCTTGATTTTTGTTGAGTTGCCGCGTGCAAACTTCTCAAAGTCAGCTTCATCATCAAGGTTGTATACACTCATCTGTACTCTATTGAGGCTGTCGCCTGACATGGTGCTAATCTTCGAACGCATCTCGTCGATGAGTGCTGGCATGAAGTACTTTGCAGCACCTGTCAATCCTCCACCTATAACGATGATGCCATCCATGAGTGTTACCGCTGTAGCCATAGCATCACCAGCCACACGGCCCTGTGATGCAAATGCCTCCTTCGCCGCCTCGCTGTTGCCCTCGAGTGTGCCCTCGGCAATCGTGAATATGTCGTATGGCTCGAGTGCGCGGTCATCGCCCGAAAGCTCTCTGTATACGCGCTTTATGGCTCGTATTGCTATGCCATCCTCTACGATATATTGTGGGTTGTCGCGGTGCTTAAGACAGAAGGCCTCAACGCATGAGTTGTCACCGAGGTTTAGCTTGCCATCCATCACGAAGCCAAAGCCAAAGCCTGTACCAAAGGTGAAGCCGAGGAGGTTGCGATAACGCTTGTCGGAGTTAGCTCTCTCGAGCATGGCGTTCACACGTGGCAGCGCACCACCTACAGCCTCGCCATAGGCGAAGAGGTCGGCGTCATTGTTGATGAATACGCGGATGCCAAAGTGCTCCTCGAGCATTGGGCCGAGGGCCACACCATCGCGGAACGATGGGAAGTTGGGGAGGTATCCACCAATGATGCCGTTGCGGTAGTCAGCTGGTCCAGGGAATGCAAAACTGATTGCTACGGGCGGCGTTGGTAGTGTTGCTATAATCTGCTCGAAACCCTTGATGAGTGTTCCGAGGCAAAGGTCTAGGTCGTGTGCAGAGGAGGGTAGCGTGATGCTCTCGGCGCATGGCTTACCATCCTGCATGGCTCCAAAAACGAAGTTTGTGCCTCCGGCGTCAAGCGTGACGACGATAGGCTTGATGTCATTTTGCTGTTTCATAGTTTACAAAGATACAAATAAATTTTATAAATCACAATTTATTCATCCAGGGTGAATAATTTTGCACTTTGTGGTGAAAAAAGTGCGATAATAATTACTTTATATTTAAAAAAAAGTCTATATTTGTGAGATTTTTGGCGTCACCTATGGTGTGAGTTTCTGATGTGTGGTGGTGACGTGATATAGATGTGTAAACGAAAGAAATAAATATATAAAACTTAAAACTATATTATTATGGAAAACAACAAACTTCAGGAGTTGACACAAAAACTCTACAATGATGGCTTGGAGAAGGGTCGTTCAGATGCAGAACGCCTTGTTGCGGAGGCACAGGAGAAGGCTGCTGCAATCCTTGCGGAGGCTAATGCAAAGGCTGATGCTATTGCTAAGGCTGCCGAGGCTCGTGCCGAGGATATCGCAAAGAATGCAATGACAGAGATCACCCTTGCAGGTCGTCAGGCTGTTTCGAAGATTAAGAGTGAACTAACGGAGGCTGTTATCATGAAGTCTACAGGCGCTGCTGTTAAGGCTGCTACCATGGATGCTGCTTTCGTTAAGGAGTTGTTGCTCGCAGTAGCAAAGAACTGGAACGCTGCAACAACAGATGTGTCGCTTAAGGCGTTGCTCGCAGAGGATAAGAAGGCGGAGTTGGATGCTGTTATGCAGAAGAGTGCCGAGGAGTTGGCGAAGGCTGGCGTCGAGGTAGGCTATTCTAAAGAGGTTAAGACAGGCTTCAAGCTTGGCGAGAAGAATGGCGGCTACTACATCTCGTTCACTGACGAGAGCTTCGATGCTCTTTTGAAGGAGTATCTCCGCGAGAAGGTGTCTAACATGCTCTTCAAATAGTTATGTTCACCACTGACTATTATTTTTTGGTTGCGGGTCTGCGTGAGTGGACGCTTGACTCTGATACCAAGGGTTTCGATGTTCGCGAGATAAAGCAGGAGATTCTCGACGAGCTATCGAAGAGTGATCGTAAGTGTGTGGAGATGCTCTACGCATATTACGATTGCGAAAATATCGTCGCACGCCGCACAGGTAGCACGCGCTACAATCAGCTCGGTAACCTTACCGTAGAGCAGATTGATGAGGTGTTCCAGCAGCGTAACTACAAGCTCCTTCCCGAGTCTGTTGCCAAGGTCGTAAAGCTATATGTCGAGGCCGAGGATGAGGATCGTGATGAGGAGATTGTTCTTGACGATACGTTTGAGCATGCTCTCTTTGATGCATACTACCGTGGCTTGGCATCCTCGGGCTGTCGTTTCTTGGCTGGCTGGGGTGAGTTTGATCGTAACTTGCGTAACATCGCTGCAGCTGTTGCGGCGCGTGAGGCTGGTCGCCAGGTTAAGGATGTTGTTGTTGGCGCTGGTGATATTGTCGAGCAGTTGTCGCGTTCGTCGGCTGCTGACTTCGGCTTGCGTGGCGAGTTGCCATACATCGATGCTGTTATTGCTGCCGTGAGTGATGAGAAGAATATTGTTGAGAAGGAGCGCAAGATTGATGCCATACGCTGGGCGGAGGCGGAGAATATTGCTGTATTCGACTTCTTTAACATCAACTTCATACTCTCATATCTTGTTAAGGTTAACATCGTGGCTCGCTGGACACTCCTCTCACCCGAGGTGGGTCGCCAGATGCTCGATCGTCTTATTAAGGAGCTCGATGCCAAGAATCTTGTGAATAAACAATAAAACTACATAAACGAATGAAAACATTAGGACGTGTAAACGGTATTATCTCGAACATCGTTATCGCCAAGGTTGATGGTGCGGTAGGTCAGAACGAGATATGCTATGTGTATTGTGGTGACACCCGCATGATGGCGGAGGTCATCAAGGTCATAGGCGATGAGGCCTATGTGCAGGTCTATGACAGTACGCGCGGTCTAAAGATTGGTGATAAGGTGGAGTTCGAGGGTCACATGCTCGAGGCTACACTTGCCCCAGGTCTCTTGTCGCGTAACTATGACGGTCTGCAGAACGACTTGGAGAAGATGAACGGCTTGTTCATCAATCGTGGTTCTATCACCGACCCTATCGACTTCGATGCAAAGTGGGACTTCAAGCCACTTGCAAAGGCTGGCGATAAGGTTACTGCTGGTGATTGGCTCGGTGAGGTTAAGGAGCAGTGGGTGGCACACAAGATTATGGTGCCTTTCGTAATGCAGGGCAACTATACAGTAAAGAGTGTTGTTGCCGCTGGCGTGTATAAGGTGACTGACACCATTGCCGTTATCGTTGATGCCGACAATAACGAGTACAACATCACTATGGTTCAGAAGTGGCCTGTTAAGCAGGCAATCCGCTGCTTTACGGAGAAGCCACGTCCATCGCGCGTGATGGAGACAGGTGTCCGTGCTATCGATACGTTTAACCCATTGGCTGAGGGTGGTACAGGCTTTATCCCTGGTCCTTTCGGTGCAGGTAAGACCGTGCTTCAGCACGCCATCTCAAAGCAGGCGGAGGCAGATGTTATCATCATCGTTGCATGTGGTGAACGTGCTAATGAGGTAGTGGAGATCTTCGCCGAGTTCCCAGAGTTGGTTGACCCACGTACAGGCCACAAGCTTATGGAACGTACCATTATTATATGTAACACATCTAACATGCCCGTTGCTGCCCGTGAGGCGTCAGTATATACAGGTATGACTATCGGTGAGTACTACCGTTCAATGGGCTTGAAGGTGTTGGTAATGGCCGACTCAACATCACGTTGGGCACAGGCGTTGCGTGAGATGTCTAACCGTCTTGAGGAGCTTCCTGGTCAGGATGCCTTCCCTATGGACCTCTCGGCTGTCATCTCTAACTTCTACGCACGTGCTGGTCTTGTTAAGTTGAACAATGGCTCAACAGGTTCTGTAACATTCCTTGGTACTGTATCACCTGCCGGTGGTAACCTTAAGGAGCCTGTTACAGAGTCTACAAAGAAGGCTGCACGTTGCTTCTATGCCTTGTCACAGGGCCGTGCTGACTCAAAGCGTTACCCAGCTATCGATCCACTCGACTCATACTCAAAGTATCTTGAGTACCCCGAGGTTCGCGAGTACCTCGATGAGCATATCGAGAAGAATTGGGTAGATGCCGTATATGCTGGTAAGACTATCATGCAGCGTGGTAAGGAGGCTAATGACCAGATCAACATCCTTGGTGATGATGGCGTACCTGTAGAGTACCACGAACGTTTCTGGAAGAGTGAGTTGCTCGACTCTGTAATCTTGCAGCAGGATGCCTTCGATAACATCGATGCTAACTGTCCTATCGAACGCCAGAAGATGATGTACAACATGGTGTTGGACATCTGCCGCAAGTCGTTTGATTTGGAGAACTTCGATGAGTGTTCAAAGTTCTTCAAGCAGCTTATCTACACATTCCGCCAGATGAACTACTCGGAGTGGAAGTCGGAGCAGTTTGAACGTTTCCGTGCTGAAATCGAGGCTTTGGTAAATGGTAAACTTGCAAAATAAGGAGATCAGGATATGACAACAAGAGCATTTCAGAAAGTATATACAAAGATTGATAATATCACCAAGGCTACCATTACGCTTCGTGCTACAGGCGTAGGTAACGACGAGCTTGCTACCGTAGGTGGTCGTCTTGCACAGGTGGTAAAGATTATGGGCGAGAAGGTTACGCTTCAGGTGTTCGCCGGTACAGAGGGTTTGGCTACAAACTCGGAGGTTATCTTCCACGGTGAGCCTCCAAAGTTGCGCGTGTCAGACGCCTTGGCGGGTCGCTTCTTCAATGCTTACGGTGAGCCTTTGGAGGGCGGTGAGCAGATTGAGGGCGAGGCACGTGAGATTGGTGGTCCTACAGTGAACCCCTTCCGTCGTTTGCAGCCATCGGAGCTTATTGCTACAGGTATTGCGGGTATTGACCTTAACAACACTATCGTGTCTGGTCAGAAGATTCCATTCTTCGCTGACCCTGACCAGCCTTATAACGCCGTTATGGCAAACGTGGCATTGCGTGCGAAGGCTGATAAGATCATCCTTGGTGGTATGGGTCTTACAAACGACGACTTCTTGTACTTCAAGCAGGTATTTGAGAATGCGGGTGCTTTGGACCGCATCGTATCGTTCGTGAATACTACGGATAATCCTCCTGTGGAGAGATTGCTCGTGCCAGATATGGCACTTACAGCAGCCGAATACTTCGCGGTAGATAAGGGTGAGAAGGTGCTTGTGCTTCTTACGGATATGACCCTCTATGCCGATGCTTTGGCTATCGTGTCTAACCGTATGGACCAGATTCCTTCGAAGGACTCTATGCCTGGTTCACTCTATTCAGACTTGGCGAAGATCTACGAGAAGGCCGTTCAGTTGCCTAATGGCGGTTCTATCACCATCATCGCCGTTACAACACTCTCTGGTGGCGATATCACGCACGCTATTCCTGATAACACTGGTTATATCACCGAGGGTCAGTTGTTCTTGCGTAACGATACCGACACTGGTAAGGTTATCGTAGACCCATTCCGTTCATTGTCGCGTCTTAAGCAGCTCGTTATTGGCAAGAAGACTCGTGAGGATCACCCACAGGTTATGAATGCCTGCGTACGTTTGTATGCTGATGCTGCCAATGCCAAGACAAAGTTGGAGAATGGTTTCGACCTCTCTGACTACGACGAACGTGCATTGAAGTTTGCACATGACTACTCGGAGAAGCTCCTCTCTATCGACGTTAACATCGAGATTGAGCAGATGCTCGATATCGCATGGTCACTCTTCACGAAGTACTTCAATAAGGGTGAGGTTAGCATCAAGCAGGAGCTTGCAGAGAAATATTGGAAAGCATAATTGTAATATATGGCAATCAAATTTCAGTATAACAAGACCTCGCTCGGTGAGTTGAATAAGCAACTCAAGATCCGAAAGAACGCCTTGCCTACAATCAAGAGTAAGGAGAGTGCGTTGCGTTCGGAGGTTAAGCGTGCGAAGGACTCTGCACTTGCGTACCGTAATGAGCTGGACGAGCTTATCGCCCAGTACGACTATATGGTACAGCTGTGGGGAGAGTTTGATTGTGATCTTATCCGCATCGTCGATGTCGAGCTATCGTCACAGAAGATTGCGGGCGTCCGTATACCTATATTAAATAATATCGTTTACAACGAGAAGGAGTACGACCTCTTCTCGGCACCTGTGTGGTATGCCGAGGGTATCCGTGTCCTCAAGCAGATGTCTCGCTTGGGTATCGAGTTCGAGGTCTACAATCGCAAGATGGAACTCCTGGACTATGCGCGACGCAAAACTACTCAAAAGGTAAACCTCTACGAGAAGGTTCAGATTCCCGGTTATGAGGATGCCATACGTAAGATTAAGCGATTTATGGAGGACGAGGAGAACTTAAGTAAATCGGCACAGAAGATTGTAAAAACACGACAGGCGCAAGCCGCGGCTATGGAGGAGCCTAACGTATGATAAGTAAGATGATACGCTATGACATCGTGCTTTATGCTGGTGAGCAGGAGCACTTTGTGGAGGAACTTCGCACCCTCGGTTTGATGGATATCACCACCACAGGCTGGGAGCCGTCAGAGTCTGATCGTGCCTTGCTTTTCAATATCGAGGCTTATAATAAGGCTCTTGAGTTCTTGGCATCATATCGCACCTCGGCAGAGTATAACGCAAATGTTGATATCTGCAGCAATGGTGTTGAGGCATATGAGTGCTACGACCGTGCGCGTGCTGAACGTCAGCGTCTTGTACAGGAGATGGCACGCCTTGAGAAGCTTGCCGACGAGGTTGCTCCTTGGGGTAACTTCTCAACGTCGGATATAACACGCCTTGCTGATCAGGGTGTAGTGATGCGCTTCTTCACTGCGCAGCCTGCAGCCTTCGACAAGATTGTCGAGGAGGCCGCAGAGGGTGTTACTATCGCCGAGGTAGGTCGCACACAGTCGGCGGTATACTTCGCCGTTATCACTACTGACAATAGAGCTATCGTTATCGATGGTCAGGAGGTGCGCCTCCCACAGATGGATAGCGAGGCGCTGCGTTGTGAGGTAGAACGCCTCAAGACCGAGGATAAGGCTCTCGATGTGTTGTTCTCGCGTGCTGCTGTCTCAAGCGAGCTTATCGCTGGTGAGTGTGGCAAGCTCAAGGAGCAGCTTCAGGGTCTTAAGGTAGGTGCTATGGCGCAACGTGAGGCTGATGGTAGACTTCTCATCCTTGAGGGTTGGGCAGAGGCCGATACCGCCACAAAGGTAGATGCTCTGTTGCAGGAGTATCCTAACCTTATCTTTGACCGTCGTGATGCTACTATCGACGATGATGCTCCTGTGAAGCTTAAGAATAATAAGTTCGCACGCCTCTTTGAGCTCATCGGTTCTATGTATGCATTGCCAAAGTATGGTACTATTGACCTTACTGCCATCTTTGGTCCCTTCTACATGTTGTTCTTCGCCATCTGTTTGTGCGATGCAGGTTATGGTCTCGTGTTGCTCGCAGTGGGCATGGTGCTATTGTTTAAGGGTGGCCAGTCTTTGCGTCAGGCAGCATGGCTCTCTATCGTGTGTGCCTCTACGGCTGTGGCGTTTGGTGTATATGCCAACTCATTCTTCGGTATGTCAATCTCGGAGATGCTTGGCTATGGCCCTGGCGAGCCTACACCATTCCTCGATTTCCAGCAGGACTTCTTCTCTGTCTCGTTGGCTATCGGTGTGTTCCAGATTCTTGTAGGTATGGCTATTAACATATGGATGAAGGCGAAGCTCTTTGGCTTCACGTCAACCTTCGGTCTGCTCGGATGGTTCATCATTCTGCTCTCTGGAGTCTTGGCCGTAGGTCTCCCTATGTTCGATATGGCCATTCCAGGCTTCGATGCTTCGTCTCCCGTATTCTACGCCTCAATGGGTGTTGGTGCAGCGCTTATGCTTCTGTTGAACAACGTGAAGCGTAATCCGCTTATCAACCTCGGTGCTGGTTTGTGGGATGCATATAACAATATCACAGGTCTCTTGAGTGACGTGTTGAGTTATATCCGACTCTTTGCTATCGGTTTGTCTGGTGGTGTGTTGGCGCAGGTGTTCAACTCACTCGCTATGGGTCTCTCGGGACTCTCGGAGGGTATCGATGGCTCGGCGTGGTATATTGTTGCTGCACAGATTGTTGCGGCGTCAATCATCCTGCTCATTGGCCACGGTATTAACCTCTTTATGTCGGCAATATCATCATTCGTGCACCCTATGCGTTTGACTTTTGTCGAGTTTTATAAGAATGCAGGTTTCGAGATGGGACAGCGTTCCTTCGACCCTGTGCGTAAAATGGATAAGTAATAACAATAATAATTAACAATCTAAAATTTTAAACAATTATGAATTCAGCATTAATTTTGGCTTATTTGGGCGTTGCCCTCATGGTCGGTGTATCAGGTTTGGCTTCAGCAGTGGCTACCTCACGTTGTGGTATGGCAGCTGTAGGTGCGTTGAAGAAGAATAGCAGCGCCTTCGGTAGCTACATGATCCTTTCAGCGCTTCCAGGTTCACAGGGTCTCTACGGTTTCGTAGGTTACTTCATGGTATCTGGTCTTATCTCTGCAGATATGTCTATGTTTGCTGCTGTTGCTATCTTCGGTGCAGGTCTTTTGATGGCTATCGTTTGCTTGTCATCAGCTTTGTTCCAGGCAAAGGTTTGTGCTAACGGTATTGCAGCTATCGGTAACGGTAACGACGTGTTCGGTAAGACTCTTATCCTTGCTGCGTTCCCAGAGCTTTACGCCATCTTGGGTGTTGCTGCAACATTCCTTATCTCATCAGCTATCTAATCCGGCTGTTGACACAAATAGTAAGAGCCTATCCACTGCGGATAGGCTCTTACTATTTGTATGTTGTTACTCGCTAAAATAGCGATGGTGTGTCGTTGCTGTCGTAGGTGTAACCCAGATGGCGATATGCTAACTCTGTTGCCTCACGGCCACGCGGTGTGCGCTTGAGGAATCCCTCCTTTATGAGGAATGGCTCGTATACCTCCTCCACGGTGCCAGCCTCCTCGCTTACGGCTGTTGCTACGGTGTTGAGACCTACAGGACCGCCGTTAAACTTCTCGATGATGGTGGCAAGTATCTTGTTGTCCATCTGGTCGAGACCTCGCGAGTCGATGTTGAGTGCAGCAAGTGCTACGCGCGTGATGTCTACGTCGATATGTCCCTCGCCCTCCACCATTGCGAAGTCGCGCACGCGGCGCAGTAGGGCATTGGCGATACGTGGTGTGCCGCGTGAACGTAGTGCAATTTCGAGTGCAGCATCGTCATCTATCGAGATGTCAAGTATTGATGCTGAACGCTTCACGATGCCCGATAGTACGGGAGCATCGTAATACTCGAGATGACACTGTATGCCGAAGCGAGCACGTAGTGGTGATGTGAGCAGGCCACTGCGGGTTGTTGCACCTACGAGTGTGAATGGTGCAAGTTCAATCTGTATGCTTCGTGCTGCGGGACCTTTGTCCAGCACGATGTCTATTTTGTAGTCCTCCATTGCCGAGTATAGATACTCCTCGACTATAGGACTCAAGCGGTGTATCTCATCTATGAATAGTACATCGCCAGGGTTAAGGTTTGTAAGTAGTCCTGCAAGGTCGCCAGGCTTGTCGAGCACTGGTCCCGATGTAACCTTCAACTGTGCCCCCATCTCGTTAGCTATGATGTTTGCCAGGGTTGTCTTTCCGAGTCCTGGAGGGCCATGCAGAAGCACGTGGTCGAGGGAGTCGCCACGCATGAGAGCAGCCTTAATGAATATCTTGAGGTTGGAGACTATTTTATCCTGACCAGCAAAGTTTTGCAGTGCCTGCGGACGTATGCGGCCTTCGAACTCCTTATCACTCTCGATATTTCGCATATTTCTATCTACGCCCATATCTAATACATGTTATCTATTCTTTTTGCAAATATACGATTTAATGCCGATATATACAATAGTCGGGGTGGTAGGGCATGAAATTAGTCTCTCTTTATCACTATGTGATAATAGTTATTTTTGGGTGGTGATGATAAAAAGAGACGAAAAGGGCTATTATATTTTCTTTTTTGTAAAATTCATTCTATCTTTGTCATTCCCCTATTATGCCTTATTGTTTTTGGGGTATTTTGAAAATTTACTAATAAATATTATTTACATTTTAAAAACAAAACATTATGGTAAACAAACTTTTCAAGTCTCTCTTTGCTGTGATGATGGTCATGGGCTCGGCTCTTGGCTTCGTTGCTTGTGAGGAGCAGGGTGATGATGTTGTTGCGAACCCCACTGTGGAGGTCTCTACAACATCTATGAACTTTGCAATGGAGGAGGGTAGCCAGAGTGTTGCCGTTACTGCCAATGCTGATTGGAAGACGGAGGTCAATGCTGACTGGGTTACTGTAACACCATCTGCAGGTAATGGCAATGCCAATATCACTGTGGCTGTTGCAATGAACGACACAGGTGCTGTGCGTGAGGCTGTCGTAAGCGTTATTGCTTTGCACAAGACCTATGGTAAGTGGGACACAAAGAAGATTAAGATTATTCAGTCTGCATCAGAGGATGTTCCCGTAACCGAGGAGTTGCTCTATGGCGATGACTTCGATGGTAAGGAGGCTACACAAACCTATGGCAATGGCTCATCATGGCCTTATGTAGACCAGTTCCCAGAGTTCGCTAACCCTACAGGTCCTGCTTCAGCGGGTGTAACTTATGAGGGTAAGGGTGTGTCAGTTCGTGCTAACTCGACATCTGACAGCAAATACTCTGACTATGATGGTTCTGGCTCAAACAACATCTTCTTCGGTAGTAACGCCTACTTCTTGATTAAGAACATCTCGCTTGATGCTGCACAGAAGAGCTATAAGATGACCTTTGGCTCGGAGAAGTATCTTACGAATGGTGATAGCATGTTTAGCACTAACGAGTTCCATGTATATATCTCAAAGAATGGTGCTGGCTGGGCAGAGCTCGACTACACATTCGCTGGTACAGAGGGTGGTCGTTGGAATGTAGCTACTGTAGAGTTTACCCTTACAGAGGTTCCAGAGAGCCTATATGTAAAGTTTGTTGCTGATGTAGCAAGTGCATACCGTCTTGATGATGTTAAGCTCTTCTCGGGTAACGGTGGCCAGTCTGTGACACTTCCCGAGACAGGTGGTGGTGATGGTGGCGGAACTACACCAGCTCCTGCGGAGGGTATCTATGCATCAGATGTAGCCTTTGTTTGTGCTTCGGATGACTCTGAAAATGCTGCCTATAGCCTTGGTGCAACAACAATCAATGGTAACGCTGTTACAGGCTTCAAGTTGGGTAAGTCAAAGCAGGCTGGTAGATTCACATCTGCTGCTGTTGGTGTATCAGGTGAGAAGTACCTTAACTTCTATGCCCAGGGCTGGAAGGGTGGCGATGTAACACTCTACTACCGTGTTGATGGTGGTGCTACTATGTCGCAGAAGCTCGCTTCACACGATGGCGTAACAGGCAACCCTCCATATGTGTCTCTTGCATTTGCTGCTACTGACCACTATTCAGTTAAACTCAATTTGACAGAGACATCAACAATCGAGTTCTCTACTGATGCTAACTTCGAGAACACTGCTTCGGAGTCAGCAATGGCCACTGCACGTGCTATCGTATGTGGTGTTAAACTCTCTGATGAGCCTATCGAGGGCGAGGATGGTGGTAATACTACTCCAGAGCCTACACCTGGCGGTGTGATGACTATTGCCGAGGCTATCGCTGCAGCTGCAAATACAGCCGTTATCGTTGAGAACGCTACCGTTATTGGTGTATATGGCCGTGGCGCACTGATTGAGGATACTACAGGTAAGATTCTTGCCTACGCAGGCTCTGCTGTAGATGTTGCTGTTGGTGACGTAGTTAAGGTGGAGGGTACGATGACTACACATGGTGGTCTTCCACAGATTGGCGGCACTGTGACATTTACAAAGACTGGCTCAAAGGCGTATACATATCCTACCGCAAAGGTTATGGATGGTGCCGCTTTTGATGCTTACCTTGGTAACCCCGTTATAGAGTATGTGGAGTATACTGGCACATTGACTATCAGTGGCTACTATTACAATGTTGAGATCGAGGGCGCTTCTACTGCTATCGGCTCATTGGCTTATGTTATTGATGGCACTGTAGATCCAGCGTTGAATGGTCAGAAGATTGATGTTCGCGGTTGGACTATTGGCACATCAAGTGGCAAGTATGTAAATACCATGATTCGTTCGGTAGTTGCTGCTGGCGCAACACCAGAGCCTGACCCAACACCTGACCCAGAGCCTGACCCAACACCTGATACTCCAGCTGCAGGCTCAAAGCTTACAGTTGAGGAGTTCCTCACTCTTGCAAATACAGAGAATGAGTACGTGTTGACAGGTGAGATTACTCGTGTTGTTAATACAACATATGGCAACTTCGACCTTACTGACGAGACCGGTACTATCTACATCTACGGTTTGTTGACACCAGAGGGTGCAGAGAAGACACAGTGGGCAGCCGCTGGCTTGCATGAGGGTGACACTATCACTATCAAGGGTAAGTACTCACTTTACAACAACTCACCACAGATTCAAAATGCCGTATACGTTTCACACGTGTCAGCTCCATTTGTTAGCGCTGAATCTGTTACAGCTAAAGCCGCAGATACAACTGCGACAATCGCTGTGCAGTCAAATACAAATTGGTCGGTATCATGCGACGCTACTTGGGTAACATCATACACAGAGTCTGGCTCAAACAATGGTGTTATCAATGTAACCTTCGAGGCTAATACAACTGCTAACAATCGTACTGCAACATTCACTATTACAGGTGATGATTTTGATGCATATACCGTTACATTGACACAGTATGGTGCAGGTGCAACCGATACAAAGGGTACATACACAAGCGAGGCCTTCTTCAAGTCAAACTCTGCAAGTGGCAACAATAAGGCTGTTTTTGAGAAGGTAATTATCGCTGGTACTGAATACGATTGCTTGAAGCTTGGTACTTCTGAAGTGGTAGGTAAGTATACCTCAAATGCAGTTAATAAGTCGGGTGATTTGACACTCTCATTCTACGCATTAGGTTGGAATAACAAGCAATCAAAGTTGAACGTATACGTTGATGGTAAGAAGGTTGGCGACACAATTACACTAACTTCAAATAGTGGTGTTGCTAGTAACTCACCTTATACAGTTACACCATCAGATGCTACTGACTACTACACACTCACATTGACAGGTGTGACGGAGACTTCTACAATCACATTTGAGACTGTTTCTGGTGCTCCTCGTGCAATCATCTTTGGTGTGCAGTTGTACTAAATCATAGATGAGTAGCGGTGCGAATGATAAAAACGTATTGCCACTTTGAATGATAAGTTTTAAAAGAGTAATAAAACTCACATCTTTCGTTTAACTTGGGTGGGGTAGTCCCACCCAAGGGAACGAAGGGGATTTGAAACGATGGTAAGAATTAAAGAAAATAATATGCAGAGGCGTGTGTTTAGAGTAATGGCTATGGTTAGCATCTTCGTGATGACTATTTTAGCTGTTGGTTGTGGCGATAATGTTGGTGAAAAGATTGCGAGCAATGCCTATATTCAGACTCCAGAGGTTAATGGTGAGAGTAGGAACTGCGCTGTGGTGCTACGAGCACAACAGGGTACTTCGTACACGATGACCATAGAGTCGGAGGGTAGTTGGGCAACATTCTCTGGCGGTAAGAGTAGTGTCACAGCCGTGATGGAGACATCCGACAAGGTTGTCTACATATACTTCACAAAGAATGCGTCGGGCATATCACGTGAGGCGAGTGTCGATGTGCGCTTTACGGATGGAGGGGCGTTTAGTCTCCACTTCTGTCAGCATAGCTATGACGATACTATAGCCATACAGCGTATGTGGCCAGAGCTGCCTACGTGTCCCGTAGATGATAACTATATCTACAACACGCACTATGGTAAACTCGGCATTAGGAGTGATGCGCGTAACTACACCTACTGCTTCGATATACGTAATAGAGCCTCTATATGGGTGGCATACCCACTCCATCGTGACCATATGTCGGGTAGTGGTAATCGTAATAATAGCGACTTTGGCTACGATCCAGATGTGGAGGATAATCTGCAGGCCGCATTGGGCTTGGGCTCGTATAACGGCTGGTATGACAGAGGTCATCAGCTACCTGCAGCCGATAGAAAGTGCTCACAGCAGATGATGGATCAGACATTCTACTCTACAAACATGACGCCGCAGCAGTATAAGTTTAATCAGAATAAGTGGGGTGTATTGGAGGGTAGAGTGCGTAATATGACATGTAGCGATACGTTGTATGTCGTTACAGGTGCTTATTTCGGCGGCCAACACCACTCGTCTATCGATGCCTCAACTACCGACCGCAAGGGTAATAAGTGCCCTACGCCCACGCACTACTTCAAGGCGTTGTTGCGCACCAAGTCGGGAAATACGGGTAGACGTATCGATGAGATAACAAGCGCTAACCAGCTGCGTGCCATAGCCTTCTGGCTTGAACATGAGAATACGGGCAATGACACGGCCATCACAGCAGCCGACTGCATATCTATCGAGGAGCTTGAGGCACTCACAGGCATAGAGTTCTTCCCTATTATCGACGATAGTATCGAGGCAGAGGTCAAGACTACGGCTGTACCCTCGGAGTGGGGCGTGAACTAACCCATAGGGAGTAAGATAAGACGTAAATTAAAAATATAGTAAGATGAAAAAGAGTTTTTTAATGCTGTGTGTAGCCCTGCTATCGGTTACGGTGCTATGGGCGCAGGATAAACCCTACATGGTGGCGTTCTACAACCTTGAGAACTTGTTCGACATCTACGATGACCCCGAGACTCACGACGAGGAGTTTACTCCCGAGGGTGCCAAGCAGTGGAATGAGATTAAGTATCAGAGGAAGCTGTCGAACATGGAACGTGTGCTGTTTGATATGGCGGCAATACAGAGGGATTATCCCATCGTTATTGGCGTGTCGGAGATTGAGAACCGTTCGGTGTTGGAGGATCTCATCTCGCAGCCCAAGCTTAAGGGCGCAAACTACCGTATCTGCCACTTTGACTCTCCTGATGCTCGTGGTGTCGATGTGGCATTCCTCTATCGTGCCGACGTATTCAAGGTGGAGGGTATGGATAATATCAAACTTGTTGTTGATGAGTTACCCGATTTCCGTACTCGTGACCTCGTTGTTATGTGGGGTACTATCGAGGATGAGCCATTCTACTTCCTCGTCTCACACTGGCCATCGCGCCTTGGTGGCAAGGAGGCTTCGCAGTTTAAGCGTGATGCTTGTGCTCGTCAGATACGTGAGATTAAGGATTCGTTGCTCGCTGCTAACCCCGCTACAAAGGTTATTGTCATGGGTGACTTCAACGATGATGCCACCGACCCGAGCCTTGTGCGCACTCTGGGCGCCAAGGGTAAGGTTAAGGAACTCGAGGTGGGCGACTTCTTCAATCCATACTACTCTATGTTACGTGCAGGTCTTGGCACCTTGGCGTATCAGGATGCATGGAACCTCTTTGATAACATCTGTGTTACTGAAAACCTTGTAAATGCTCCAGAGGGTGAGTTGCGCCTTGTCAAGGGTAAGAAGTTCTATGGTAACATCTTCACTCGCCCCTATATGCTTCAACAGGAGGGTAGATATAAGGGTTATCCGCTACGCACGTTCGTATCTAACAACTTCCAGAACGGCTTTAGTGACCATTTCCCCGTATACATATACATAGGTAAGTAAACTAAAATATTATATATGAAAAGATTTTTACTAACAATCATGTGTGCCCTACTCTCGTTGAGTGCTATTGCTCAATCGGGAGGTATGAAGGGTAAGGTTGTGTCACGAGATGATCGTGAGCCTATTGGCGGTGTCAAACTCTTTGTCGACGAGGTTGCCGTCAATACCACAACCAACGACTATGGTGAGTTTATTATCGAGGGTCTTGCTCCGGGTGAGTATATCATGCGCTTCGAGGCTGTAGGCTTCGAGGACTTGGAGCTCATGGTGCGTGTTAAGTCTCTTGTTCACGACATGCAACTCGTGATCATGGTGCCTTCACATGTTACCTTTGTTGATGACTCTGCCTTTGCTGAACTCGATACAGATGTAGAGTCGTCGGGCGAGGGTCAGGCTATGCCTGGAGCACTCTCTGCATCCAAGGACCTCTTCAACAACATCGCATCATACCGCTTCTCGGAGATGCGCTTCAACGTGCGTGGTTACGACTCGCAGTATCAGGATGTATACCTCAATGGTATCCGCTTTAACGATGCTTTGACAAGCTATGGTCCATGGTCTCTATGGAGTGGTCTTAATGATGCTACACGTAACCAGGAGGTTACTGCAGGACTTCAGATGTCGGACTATGGCCTGGGTGGTGTTGCTGGTACTACGAATATAAATGCTCGTGCCTCGCAGATGCGTAAGGGACTGAATGTGAGTGTTGTTAACTCTACACAGCTCTACCGTTTCCGCGCTATGGTAAGCTATGCTTCGGGTGCTTTGGATAATGGATGGTCGTATGGCTTCTCGGTATCTACACGTCAGGGTGGTAATGGATATGTTGATGGAGTATACTACAACGCATATGGCTACTTTGCCTCTGTGGAGAAGGTCTTTAACTCTGCACACCGTCTCTCGGCAACAATCCTCGGTGCTCCAACAACACGTGGTGCACAGCAGGCATCTACGCAGGAGGCATATGACCTATGGGGTGACAACTACTACAATCCTAACGTAGGTTTGCAGAATGGTGAGGAACGTAACTCACGTGTGCGACGTATGCACGAGCCTATCGCCATGCTTAACTACCATTGGCAGATTAACGAGAGAACAAGCCTATCTGTGGCTACATCGTTGCGTTTCGGCTTTAATGGCTACTCATCACTCACATGGTATAAGGGTGAGGATCCACGCCCCGACTACTATCGTAAGTTACCATCATACTATGGCGATCGCTTGGAACGACGTATGATGCTCAACCAGTATGCCAATGCTAATGACATGGATGCTCCATTTACAGAGGTAGATATAGCCACTGATATCATGAAGTACAAGGAGTATCTTGAGAATTGGGATGGTTATATCGACTTTGATGGCCTCATCCAGGACAATATGATGGGTGAGAAGAGTGATATCTATGGCGATGGCCACCGTGCGGTGTATATGATTGAGGAACGTCATACCGACCAGCTCGATTACAACTTCGCGGCACAGCTCAATCATGTGTTCCGTGGTGGCTCAAAGATCACTGCGGGTGTTAGAGCTCGTGTTAACCGCACGGAGTACTATAGCACTGTCAAGGATCTCCTTGGTGGCGACTATTGGCTCGATGTAGATAAGTTTGCAGAACGTGACTTTGGTAGCAATGTGGTCTCTTACCAGAATAATATGGCATACTACCGTGAGCATGGTCATGCGCAGGCTGTTCGTGAGGGCGATAAGTATGGTTATGACTACTATGCACATGTGCGCCAGGGTCAGTTGTGGGCTATGTATGAGATTGCCGCCGGTGGCTTCTCTGCAAACATCGGTGCAGAGGTTGGTCTATCGTCAATGTGGCGTGAGGGTCTCTGGGAGAAGGGTCTCTTCCTCAATGAGAATGCTGGCGACAACCGAGGTATGACATCTCTTGGTGATTCTGATAAGATTAACAACCTTACATATAAGGGCAAGGTGAATCTATCGTATCAGTTCTCTGGTGCTCACTCTATAGAGGCTAATGCTACGATAATGCAGAACGCACCTATGTTCAACAATGCCTTTGTTTCAGCGCGTACACGTAACCAGATTACCCCTGGCCTCGATGCCGAGAAGATCTATGGTTTCGATATTACATACAACTTGCGTACGCCATGGATACGTGCTCGCCTCTCGGCATACTACACACAGATGCTCGATCAGTCGAAGGTAATCTCGTTCTACGACGACACGCAGAGCTCATTTACTAACTTCGCTATGTCGGGTATCGACAAGCGTTATATGGGTGTTGAGCTGGGTGTTAGCATTCCTCTTGTGTGGGGTATATCATTGCAGGGTGCTGTGAGCCTCGGTGACTATGTCTATACATCTAATCCAGAGTTCACACAGATGATTGATAACTCGGCTACAGATGTGGTACATAGTGTTGTTAATTGGAAGGGCATGAAGGTTGAGAGTACACCACAGACTGCCATCAACGTAGGTCTCAACTTCCGCGGTCCAGATAATTGGTATGCAACTATAGACTTCAACTACTATGACCGCCTATACCTCTCTATGAACCCAATGTATCGTACCGACTATCTCGCAGGCGAGATTATGCGCATATATGGTTGGGACTCTCTTGAGACAGGTCGTCAGAAGGCATATGTCATCGACATCATTGATGGCATCCGTGCGCAGGAGGAGTTGGGAAGCGCCTACACGTTGAGTGCAAGTGTTGGTAAGACATGGCGCATCAAGTATAAGTATACTTTGGGTGTGAGCCTCCAGGTAAACAATATTCTCAATTCGCAGAAGATACGTACGGGTGGTTATGAGCAGATGCGTCTCAACAAACTCTCTGATCCTGTCCTCTTCCCTGATGCTGATGGCGTGATGCAGATTGAGGCTATTCCTACAACATACTCGCGTTTCGACTCGAAGTATTTCTATATGAATGGTCTCAACTACTACCTTAATGTTTACTTCAGATTCTAATGCTTAAGCGTATGAATATTATGAGATTGAATAGATTATTCACACTTCTTGCCATCAGCATTATGTCTGTGGCATGCTACGAGGACTTCACCAGTGTGCCTCCTCGTGAACTATATACAGATGCCTCATTTGAGGAGCAGTTCCCCGAAGCTGAACGTATCACCATCGCAGAGTTGAAGTATGCATTTGGCACTATCAGCAATACGGGTGTAAATAGTGGCTGGAACAATACTATCTATAAGCTTATTGGTGAGGATATCTTCGCTGGTCACGATGTCTATATCAAGGGTAAGGTTACTACTGATGATGAGGAGGGTAACGTATATAAGTCACTCTACATCCAGGATGAAACCTCTGGTATCGAGCTTAAGCTCAATAACAACGTGGGTCTTCGTTATAAGAAGGGCTCATGGGTATATGTGCGCCTTACAGGTCTATACCTTGGTAACTACCGTATGATGTTGTCGTTGGGTGGCCCTCCATCAGAGTCGTACAACAAGGCGGAAGAGCATAAGTACTATGCTAACTCAAACATCGAGCTTCAAGAGGTTATCGACCGTCATGTCTTCCCTGGCCGTAAGGTTGATGGTGGCCTTAAGGTTGGTGACTTCGATGAGTGGTTGCGCTACTCACCAAATGTAGATATCATCACCGTTACTCCTGATAACTACGAGCAGGTATTCTCGCCCGCAAAGATTGAGATGGAGGGTAAGTTCTATGGCACGGAGAAGACCGATAGCAATGGCATTAAGTATCAGACTTTTGAGATCTCGCAGCGCGAGCTTATGTTTGGTCGTCTTATGCGCTTTGAGGGTGTTGAGTGTCATTATGCTGGTGTCACTAACCAGGATGGTGTTACCAACCCAGGTTTGAAGAGTGGCTCATTTGAGAATATATACCCCAGCTGGTTGTATACCGACCCACGTCCTACGGTGTCGAAGCCTTGGTATCATTGGGCGTATAAGGAGGATATCACAGGTCGTAGCCTCTATGGCTCTGTGCTCTTCACCTATAATACTGCCGCTACGGTATGCTCTGCTAATGGTGTCTATGCACTCCGTACAAGTGGGTATTCACGCTTTGCACGTCGTAACGTATGCAAGGATGGTGAGAAGGCGACAATCATGGCTATCTATGGCATCTATGCGCAGCGTTCAGACTATGCTGGTAACGCTAACGACTATGCATCGTACCAGCTCACAATCAGCAGTTTCTCGGATATAGAGTTTGAGAATGGCGAGGATGCGCTGCTTACTGATGAGCAGGTTGCAGCTATGACAACTGAAGATATGAAGACTGTGCCCTGGATTGATGAGGAGGGCGAGTCTGATATACTCTAATGTAGGGTAGATGTTTCGGATATGCGGAGGATTAATTGGTCCTCCGCATATTCTTTGTTTATGAATATGTGATTTGTGGTGATATAGAGTTGTGTGGTAAGAAAATAATCTCTATATTTGTATCAGTTATAAACCTTATTTATTTGAGTCATGGGTAAAAATGTTAAAGAAAAGCTGAAATATGTGGTCTTTGTATTGTCCTTGGGCGTTGCTTTTGGTTTATTGGTGTATCTGCTTGAGGGCCTTGGCTTTTTAGGTCATCTATCGTGGTATGAGACGTTAGTTATCCCCGTATCGTTGACACTGCTTCTGTATGTTGTGCATCGTTATATCTGTAAGGATAACACCTCGTGGTTTGGTAGGCTTGTAAATATTAGCATGAAGGTTATGTTCTATGCGACCATCATCTTCATTGTTTATGTAGGTTTAGAGTGGTGTTTCGCCTCTACTGATGCCGACTTTAGTGGCGTTGTTTGGGAGAGGATACTTTTGGTGAGTATATGTGTAAGTGCTGTCGTTAAGATTAATGACAACAAAAACAGCAAGGAATAACATATATATCTATCTTGTAGGCCTGTAAGACATAATGTTTTACAGGCCTATTTTGTTATTGGTTGGTTGGTTGGAGGATTGCTCTATTCATATCTAAACCTAATTTTGTGTCTCTCGTTTTGTCCTCTGGTAGGATGATATAACCATCCAAACGCCAATGAAGAGCATGGCGGCGAAGAGTAGGGTGTCGGCATGTAGCTTGTCGAGTCCCATTGCCACGGATAGTGCTACGGCGAGGAGAGGTTGTATGTAGGTGTATGTGCTCGATACTGTCGGCTGCAAGTAGCGTAGTGAGTAGTTTAGGAGTAGGTTGGGTAGGTATGTTGGCACTATGAGCACGAATGCTGTGGCGAGCCATAGCTTGGTGTTCATGTCGTGAAAGTCTATCTCTATTACGGAGTCCATGCCTATGGGTAGCATCACCACGGCAGATATGGTGTATATGGCACGTAGTATTGTTGTTATGCGGTATTTGGCGGCTAAAGGTCTGAAGAATACCATGTAAAGTGCTGTTACCATGCCACTGCATATCATCATAATGTTGCCTCCTATCTCGGAGTTGGTGTGAGAGGGTGAGTCACTCGTTACGACTATAGCTACAGCACCCGCAAAGCCAATAATAAGTCCTGCGACTTTGCGTGTTGTTAGCCTATCCACGCGTGCTACAACCGACATTATGAGTACTATGAGTGGTACTATGGTTGATATTATGGAGCCATCAATGGGCGATGTGCGCGATAGTCCAAACATCATCATCAGCTTGCGTGTCATGCCCATGAGCAGTGAGGCGATGATTATTATCCCCCAATCCTTTTTGTCGATACGTTCACATCCCTCCCATAGTGTGGGTAGCCACGATAGTGCTGCTGCCACGATTAGCGATGCTGTCACCATGGCTAATGGCTCAATATATTTGCCCAATAATAGGTTGTAGAATGGGTAGTCACAAGCCCAAACGATGTTACACCCAATCAGTGCTATGTGTGCTCTTATAGCTCCTCTCTTTTCCATGCTTTGGCGTGCGACAATAATTACGCCAAAGAGGGATATGTTATTGCTGCTCCTCCTCGGGGTATATCATCTTCTTTGTTACGCCGCCATCTACGGTTATACATTCGCCATTAATGAAGTTGCTCTTATGGTCACATAGGAAGAGGCATGTGTGTGCTATATCTTCTGCGCGACCGACCCTTCCCGAGAGGTGAAATGCATGGTCTTCGGGGCGCAGTATCTCACTCTCGTTTACGCTTATCCATCCGGGTGCTATGCAGTTTACGGTGATGTTGTATGGGGCGAGGGATACTGCCAGTGCGTGTGTTAACGACCATATGCCACCCTTCGATGCGGAGTATGCCTCTGTCCCCGCCTCGCTTTGTAGGTAGCGCGTCGAGCATATGTTCACTATGCGGCCATAGCTGTTCGTGGCGTGCATCTTCTTTCGATGCATGGCCAGCATGCGTGAGGTGATGAATGCTGGGCGTAGGTTTGTGTTTATAACCCTGTCGAAGTGCTCTACTGTGGTGTCGGTGATAGGCTCAAACCCGCCGATGCCTACATTGTTAACTATGATGTCTATATCCTCCCACCTATCAAATAACGTCTGCATAGTCCCCTCTAATGCCTCCTTGTCGCACACGTCGAGGGCGAAGAACTCTGCACCTGTGGCTGCGGCTACATCGTTGCCGCGTGATGTATCAATGTCGCAAAAGGCAACCTTGTCGCCATGTTTGGTAAATGCCTCTACTATTGCGCGGCCTATGCCGTGTCCTCCTCCTGTGATAAATACTCGTCGCATTATTATGTTGTTTAAAGTGGGTAGTATAACCTTATTATATCTGTGTGTGGTCTATTTTTTTTATCCTCTTTTCCGCCTCAAGTAGTGTGCGCTTGCGTTCTATAGCCTCGCCGTCGCGCTTACCGTTGTAGCCACCTATTGTGCCATTGGAGGCTATCACGCGGTGACATGGCACATCGGGGGCAAAGGGATTTCTCTTGAGTGCTTGTCCTATGGCTTGTGCACTACGACATCCTATGCGTCTCGCAAGTTCGCCATATGTAATCGTCTCTCCTTCAGCGGTGTTTAGTAACTCTATATATACCTTTCGTTGAAAAGGTGTTATGTGTGTAGATAACTCCACACGTTGGTGTATGTCGAGGTCGGTTGTGCGCTGCAGATGCCACATCGTGTGTCCGAAGAATTGGCGTGTTCCTACGCGCTTGAAGCCGAGTGATGAGTATAGCCTCTCGGCTTTAGTGTTTATGCTATCTACGATAAGGCCTACGTGTGCGTGTCCATCGCAAAATGCCATCTTGCAGAATGTCTCTATTAGTCTGCTGCCGACGCCCTGACCTCGGAATTGGGGTAGTACAGCTATGGAGTCGAGGTAGTATTCGCCAGCCTCCGTCTCATCGGTTATTGATGGTGTGCGACCGATTATGTTGCGTAGCACGGTGAATGTCCCCTCGCGCAGTGCGTGGAGGCGTGCTCCGTCGTATCCAACGACCGCACCTGCTGTAACACCATCAACCTCGGCTATGAGTGCTTGTTGCCAGCTGTATTGGGTATTTTTTGCGCGCACAATATGTGAGAGAGTGGTCATGTAGTCCTCACCACAGTAGTCCTTTAGTGCCTTCTGGTCGCCTATGGCTATGGCGACAGCTTGTGCTATGATGCCAGCGTCGCGTATGGTAGCTCTCCTTACAATGATATTTCTACTCTCCATACTACAAAATTACTACAATATTCGATAAAAGCTAACATGGTAGATTTGAATAATGAAAAATGTTGTATTGCTATTGTTAATATCGGAAAAAATGTTTAAATTTGTTCAATGTAATAGAGTGTATTGCATTGCAATATCGGCGTTCATACCTCCCCCTAACCCCTCTAAAAAAGAGATAACGGATTAGATATGTGTTTATATCAGTCAATTGACGTTTTTTTATTGCCTTGTACATTGGTACCCCATAAAAGAGACTACCCCGCCACTGGCGGGGTAGTCTTGTATTGTCAAGTAGGGGTGATTACTTAATCTCCCATGTCTGACCTGAACGGAGAAGGTCGTCAACACACTTAATCTTTGCAGTTGCCTTAACCTGCTCAACCTGCTCGGCTACCTTAACATCGTATACGTTCTCATCATCAACATCACGGATTACACCTACAGCAACAGGGTACTCTGGGTACTTCATCGCTGCAAGCATTGTGTGAAGTGTTGTGTCAGCACACTTTGCATCGTGAGTCAATACATCGTCGATGGTGTAACCATCCTCTCCAATAGTGACGGCCTTAAGGCGCATATTCTCGAATACGAGACCCTTCTGCTTATCCTTGCCGAAGAGCATCTTCTCACCGTGCTTCAACACGATAGTGTGCTCCTCACGAGTAGCCTTGTCGCCTGCAAACAATGCATGTGTCTTGTCGTTGAAGATCATACAGTTTACCAACGCCTCGGTAACAGCCATACCCTTATGCTTTGCTGCTGCGAGCAAGCACTCCTTGGTAAGCATAACCTCCTGGTCAATAGTACGAGCAAAGAATGTACCCTTCGCACCGATAACCAACTCACCAGGTGTGAATGGCTTCTCAACAGTACCAAATGGAGATGTCTTTGTTATCTTACCAAGCTTTGTTGTTGGTGAGTACTGACCCTTTGTGAGGCCGTAAATCTCATTGTTGAACAAGATTACGTTAAGGTCGATATTACGACGGATGGCGTGGATGAAGTGGTTACCACCGATAGCCAACGAGTCACCGTCACCTGTACATACCCATACAGAGAGGTCTGGGTTTGCAGTCTTGATACCTGTAGCAATAGCATTTGCACGACCGTGGATGGTGTGGAAGCCAAAGGTCTTCATATAGTAGATGAAGCGCGATGAGCAACCGATACCAGATACGAACGTGAACTTGTTATGTGGCTTACCAAGAGCATCTGCCACCTCGGGCATAGCTCGCTGCACGGCGTTAAGGATGGCGTGGTCGCCACAGCCTGGACACCACTTTACCTGTTGATCGCTTTTGAAATCAGCGGGTGTATACTTAAATTCTGCCATAGTTTTCTCTATTTTAAGTTATTTGTGGTGTTTTTACAACATTGAGTTTACCTTATCCTTAATCTCGATAACGGTGAATGGCTGACCCTCTGTCTTGCCATATGACTCGATTACAACATCACGGAACTGCTGACGGAGGTAACCTGCGAACTGACCCTCGTTCAACTCACATACCACGATGCGCTTGTAGCGCTTCAATGTCTCCTCTACACCCTTCTGCAATGGGTAGATGTAGTTGAAGTGGAGGTGAGCAACACTCTTGCCCTCATCCTGAAGCTGCTTAACTGCGCTGTGAAGGTGACCGCGTGTACCGCCCCAACCAACAACAAGAACATCAGCCTCCTGTGCACCAAATACCTCAATCTCTGGCAACTCGTCGGCAACAAGCTCAACCTTGCGCTTACGTGTTGTTACCATCTCCTGGTGGTTCTTTGGATCGTGTGAGATAGTACCTCTCAAGTGGTCCTTCTCCAAACCACCGATACGGTGCTCAAGACCCTCCTTGCCTGGGAATGCCCAGCCGCGTGCAAGCTTCTCGTTGCGCTCGTATGGCAAGAACTCGCCCTCTGTGCGTGGCTCAACAATAGGAGGCACGATAGCAGGGTAGTCTGACATTGAAGGAATCTTCCATGGCTCTGAACCATTGGCGATGAAACCGTCAGAGAGCAACATTACAGGAGTCATGTGCTCCATAGCAATCTTACCTGCCATGAAGGCATAGTGGAAGCAGTCGCTTGGTGATGATGCTGCAATGACAACCATAGGACACTCACCATTGCGACCATAGAGAGCCTGGTTAAGGTCACTCTGCTCTGTCTTTGTAGGAAGACCTGTAGATGGGCCACCACGCTGTACGTCAACAACAACGAGTGGAAGCTCTGCCATAACAGCAAGACCCATAGCCTCACTCTTAAGTGAGATACCAGGACCAGATGTTGTTGTTACGGCGAAGTTACCAGCATAGGCTGCACCGATAGATGTACATATACCTGCAATCTCATCCTCTGCCTGTACAGTCTTAACACCGAGGTCACGACGCTTTGCAAGCTCCTCGAGGATAACTGTAGCTGGAGTGATAGGGTATGAACCGCAGAAGAGTGGAAGACCCGACTTCTCGGCTGCTGCGCAGAAGCCCCAAGCGGTAGCTGTGTTACCATTGATAGAACGGTAAACGCCCTTCTCGAGCTCTGCAGGAGCTACTGTATAGTTGTTAGCAAACTGGTGTGTGTTAGCTGCGTAGTTGTAACCAGCCTCGATAACCTTCTTGTTAGCCTCGGCAACCAAAGGATTCTTCTTTGCGAACTTTGAGTCGAGGTAGCTCTTCGCGTAGTCGTCTGGGCGGTTGTACATCCAGAATACGATACCCAAGGCAAACATATTCTTACACTTAACAATCGCCTTGTTGTCCATGCCGCTATCCTTCAATGCCTCCTTTGTCATTGTGGTGATGTCTGGAATAACCACATTGTAGTCCTGGAGGTTAAGCTCGGCGATAGGATCCATGGTCTTGAAACCAGCCTTTGTGATGTTCTCCTCTGTCAAGGTGTCGCCATCGATGATGACTGTTGCTGAAGGCTTAAGCCACTTACGGTTAGCAATGAGAGCTGCTGGGTTCATAGCCACGAGCACATCGCAGTAGTCACCAGGGTTGTCAACACGGCTTGAGCCGATGTGTACCTGGAAACCTGAAACGCCTGCTACTGTTCCCTGTGGTGCGCGAATCTCGGCAGGGTAATCTGGGAATGTCGAGATGCCATTACCGAACAGTGCTGATGTATCCGAGAAGAGGGTACCGGTGAGCTGCATACCGTCACCTGAGTCACCTGAAAAACGGATAACCACATCCTGCAACTGCTGTACATTTACGTTGTCCATTGTAGTGAAGTTTGTAGTTTTATGTAATTAGTTTATTGTTTTATTCAATAGTCATAATGGTGCATCCTCATGGAGGTCACCCTATTTTCACACAAATATAATAAAAAAACTCATAGGGTGTATCAAAAATCACGAATAAATTTCTCTTTTGACACTATTTATCTCTAATACCTCAATTTTTGCGTCAGCAAAGCTCTTCATGTAATACATTACATCTAAAAAATGAGACTTGTCGGCAACCATCAGACAAGTCTCCCTATTAATACTAAAATGTATATCCTATGCCGACATTTAGTATTACGGCATTCGAGAATTTAGTCGGTATGCGCCCCATCCATTTGCACTGTAGGTTCACATCCCAATTACCCCCGAAGTTATACTTCGTGCCCAGGCCGAGATTTAGACCAGCACTCCAGCCCACTACAGTGCCACTTTGCTCGCTTATATGGTTAGCGCTGATGCCGACAATGGGAAAGACGTGCCAATAACTTGCAATGGAGAGTGGAACTTGAAAATCGCAGTATACATCTATCGAGCTGTTCTGCTTGGGGATATAATTAATACCGGGTTCAATGTTGAGCCAGTCGGCAAGTCCGTATGTTCCGTATATGCCTAATACATATGCTTTTGCACCAAAGTAGTAACCTGTTCTAAAGCCGAAGGTAAAGGCCCTATCCTCCTGTGCCGAGGCATGGTTTACGATAGGAGTGATGGCGAATAATGCAACTGCGCAAAGTAGTATAACTCTTCTCATAATTGTAGACACGATGTTGTTACCTTTACAAATATACGAAAAATTATTTATATTGCAAAAGTAACCTCCTTAACCCTTGTTCTACTCTTTATTATGGATAAAAATAAGGGAGCTGCCCCAAGGACAGCTCCCAATTGTGCATCGAGTGCAAGATGATTATCGTACCTGACGGATGATCTCGCCACCGTGCTTGATAGCCTCCTCATTCTGTGGAAGCATCTTCCATGCGCGCTCTGGCAATGTCTTCTTAAGACCAGCCATAACGTTCTCCATAGCCACAACAGGGCGAACCTTAAGGTAAGCGCCCAAAATCATGGTGTTGAACAACTTCGCCTGACCAAGGCGTGCGCACTCTGCAGTAGCATCAATCTGATATATGCTAATGTCAGTACGTGTAGGGTGGTGTGTGATACCGTTTGTATCATAGATAAGTACGCCACCTGGCTTCACCTGGCTCTCAAACTTGTCCATAGACTGCTGGTTTAGAACAACAACGCAGTCAAACTCGTGAGCAATAGGTGATGAGATAGGGCTATCCGAAAGGATAACGGTTACGTTGGCAGTACCACCACGCATCTCAGGACCGTATGAAGGCATCCATGTAACCTCCATATCCTGCATAATACCAGAGTAAGCCAAAATCTTACCCATAGTGAGGACACCCTGTCCTCCGAAACCTGCAATGATTATCGTCTCTTTCATAACTGCTTACTCTTTTGTAGTGTCCTTCAAATCGCCGAGCTCATAGAATGGCAACATGTTCTGCTCGAGCCACTCGTTAGAAGCTACTGGTGACAACTTCCAACCACTGTTACATGTAGCAACAATCTCAACAAGGCTAAAGCCCTTACCTGCCATAGCATTCTCAAATGCGTGACGGATAGCCTTCTTTGCCTTACGAACGTTTGCTGGAGTGTGTACACTCTGACGTGTTACGTAGCATACGCCATCGAGGTGTGCCAACATCTGGCCAATCTTATAAGGATAGCCATTGAGCTTCGCATCACGACCATAAGGTGTAGTAGCAGTCTTCATACCCAAGAGGGTAGTAGGAGCCATCTGACCACCTGTCATACCGTAGATAGCGTTGTTGATGTAGATACCAACGATGTTCTCACCACGAGCAGCAGCGTGGATAGTCTCACCAGTACCGATAGCTGACATATCACCGTCACCCTGGTATGTGAAGACCATCTTATCTGGATTAACACGCTTGATAGCTGTGGCTACAGCGCAAGCACGACCGTGAGCAGCCTGTGCCCAGTCGATGTCGATATAGTTGTATGCGAATACAGAGCAACCTACAGGTGATACACCAATAGTATCATGCTCCAAGCCCATCTCCTCGATAACCTCGGCTACGAGTTTGTGAACAGTACCGTGGCTACAGCCGGGGCAGTAGTGCATTACATTAGGCAAGATAAGCTTTGACTTGCCAAATACCAAATTCTCTTTTTTGATTTCAACCTCTGCCATAGTCTTATCGGTTTATAAGTTTCTCTTTAAGTGCTTTGAATACCTCGTCTGGTGAGAACAACATGCCACCCAAACGACCGTAGTGCTCAACTGGAGCCTTGCCATTTACTGCAAGACGTACATCCTCAACCATCTGGCCAGCGTTAAGCTCGGCGCAAAGGAAGCCCTTAACACCACGAGCAGCAAGCTCCTCGATAGGCTTCTTTGGGAATGGGTAGAGGGTGATAGGACGCAACAAACCGAGCTTGATACCCTCGGCACGTGCCATCTCAACAGTAGCAGCGCAGATACGTGATGATGAACCGAAGGCTACGATAACGTAGTCAGCATCGTCACACATGATGGCCTCGTAGCGTACCTCGTTCTCCTCCATAGTACGATACTTCGCCTGCAAACGCTGGTTGTTAACCTCCATAACCTCTGACTTGAGCTCGAGTGATGTGATCACGTTGCGCTCACGGTCATCAGTCTTACCGATAAGAGCCCAGCTCTTGCACTCTGCAGCAATCTCCTCCTTTGTCTTGCGAGGACGCTGTGGTGCGAGAACCACCTTCTCCATCATCTGACCGATACAACCGTCAGCGAGGATCATAGCTGGGTTACGATACTTAAATGCGAGGTCGAAAGCGTCAGCCACAAAGTCGTGCATCTCCTGTACAGAGTTAGGAGCAAGTACGATAAGGTGGAAGTCACCGTGTGCGCCACCCTTACAAGCCTGGAAGTAGTCAGACTGTGAAGGCTGGATAGTACCAAGACCTGGACCACCACGCTGGCAGTTAACGATAACGCAAGGAAGCTCGGCACCTGCGAGGTAGCTCAAGCCCTCTGACATAAGGCTGACACCTGGTGATGAAGATGATGTCATCACGCGCTTACCTGTAGCGGCGCCGCCATATACCATATTAATAGAAGAGACCTCTGACTCTGCCTGAAGAACCACCATACCAGTAGTCTCCCAAGGCTTCTCCTCCATGAGTGTCTCCATAACCTCTGACTGAGGTGTGATGGGGTAGCCGAAATAGCCGTCGCAACCGTAGCGAATTGCTGCATGAGCAATCACCTCGTTGCCCTTCATAAGTTTTACCTCTTTCTCTGCCATAGTTTACTCGAATTTTTGGCGATACACCGTTAGACAACTATCCGGACAGATGATAGCGCAAGATGCGCAACCAGTACACTTATCCGGCTCAACCATCATAGCGAAGGGATAACCCTTGCCGTTTACTTCGGCCGATAAACCGAGCGTCTGAGTAGGACATGATGCAACGCATACGCCGCAACCTTTGCAATGCTCTGTATCGACAACAACTGTTCCTTTGATTTTAGCCATACGACAGTAGTTTTATAGATTGTTAAAAGTTCGGTTTTCTCTTAATGCGGAATTAACCAAACAAATGTACACATAATTTCGCAAACTACCTACACTTTTTTGAAATATTTTTTCATCACTTTGCTATGTAGTTGAATTATTAGCTGTTCTGAGACTGGTGGCATAATTTCGATAAGTGTCTTTATGGTGGATTTTGAAGCATCAGGCAGAAATAGTGGCCTGGCCAAAGAGTCGTGTTCCATAGAAAAATATATATAATCTTGCAAATTTGGGCTTTTAGGTCTATCTTTGCCTCTGTATTCTTAATGTTAAGGTGTGTCGTGAGTGTAGGGTGTGTTGCTCTGCAAGATGAACTCTTTAGGGATACCTATTATAATTATATAATGTAAAATCGAATAAGATGAAGAGGTTTTTTAGTGTAGCTCTAACCTATATTGTTATTGTTATGGCTACATCGTGTGCTAATCAAGATGTGGATTTGCGCCCTATTATCGGAGAATTGGGAGGTGGCGCACTGCGCGTATCTTTTGAGGAGTCTGCTACACGTACATATATTGATGATACTAACATCTATTGGCATGCTGATGATCGTGTATCAGTCTTCTATGGTGATAGCAATCTTGTTGAATGTCGTTTCGATGGTTATACTGGTGCTGAGCATGGACTTATTGTTCCTGTTGGAGAGTATGTCTCAGGA
>JAGCMF010000027.1 GCA_017646625.1 Alistipes sp.
TAGCAGTGAGGTTCCACCTCTTCCCATTCCGAACAGAGAAGTTAAGCTCACTAACGCCGATGGTACTGCCTATTTAGGTGGGAGAGTAGGTAGCCGCCTCTTCAAGCCAAGTCACAATGACTTGGCTTTTTTTTGTTTATAAGCCAAGTCGCCATGCTTGACATGAAGAGCCGGCTTTGCCGGTCATATTTACATTCCACCCAAAACCCCTCCTTTGTCGAAGGAGGGGCTTGTTGCAAACCTATGGTTTGCCACCTTCGGTGTGGGGGATGCTGGGTATTGTTGGTATTGTGGGATAGTGGGTAGGCTTGCGTATTGCCAATCTTTCGCCGTGCCTTAACGTGCCATCTGGGCAATTATAGCTGTTTCACAACCTCCTATGACCAATCACATGAAGGTGTAGCTATTACTTGTAACTTTTTATATATATCTCCATCGTCGTAGAGTCATGTATTGGTTGTGATGCCTATAGATGTGTTTATATAGCAATAGGTTCAATGTGGTGTGCTATAAGGGTCAAACGGTCACAGCGCTTTGTAACTCGTTTAAAATTAGATATCTTTGTTTTATCAAACACTATAATTATGATTAGAGCAAACAGGGATATCACGCCGATACGTAACTCGGTGGTTGAGTATATAAGTTCATCGGAGGATAAGACAGCATACCGCAGCACTATGGGTTATGACATAGTATGTGTGCTGCGTGGATCGCTACGCATACAGGCAGAGGGTAGGACAGTCGTTGTAGAGGCTTGTAAGATGCATGTGCTTCGTCGTGGAAGTTATGAGTTAAAGATGTTGGTAGACAGCTCGCACAGCTTCGAGGCTATAGTAATAGTGCTTGATGAGAGTGATATGTTCTGTCGCGTGTCGACGCTTTCGCGTGCTGATGAGTTATTTGAGGATGCCCTGCTGCAGGGTGTAGAGGGCAGAGTCTCGAATGATGATCTTGCCGACATATGCTGTCTCTCGATATCGACATTCAAGCGTCGCTTTCGTGATCGTTACTCTGCCTCGCCACACAGGTGGTTTCTGCACCTCAAGCTCGACATTGCAGAGCAGATATTACGTCAGGCACGACCACCTATGCGCGACATAGCACTGTTATGCGGTTTTGTTAACGTGTCACACTTTATATCTACCTTCAGGCGTCGTTTCTGCACAACGCCTACACGTCATCATCTGCGCTATAATCCAAAGGAGTAGCGTGTGAACGAATGGGGATATACTGTTTTCTCTCGTGCCAATCCTTGACAAACTCACCGAGGTAGTCGTATACAGCCCACATATTGCCATTGCTCACAGCGATGTTGCCGCTGTCGACATTAAACTCTGCGTGTTCATAGATCGGAGGCACGATAAAGTGTCCGCGGCGGTCTATGACACCCATATGTCCTGTATTTGTTGTAACAACGCTACGGTCCTCCCTAAAGTTTGATGCTCGCTTAAACACCGGCTCGATGATAACATTGTTATTATCATCGAGGAATCCCACGCCATTGCGCGTCACGAACCTACGACAGCCATCTTGCAATGGATATATTGTACGATCCTTCTCCACCGTTGTCCTATGTAGCTCGAGCCTATCCATGTGTACGCGTCGTTGGCTAAATTCGTCGGACTGGAGTGAGCACTTCTCGATAAGTCTCTCAATACGCGAGAAAGAGGCATCATCACGGCCATAGCCCTGTGTAATCATATATGAACGTGTGACGTACCACTCGAAGTCGTAGCCTATGATTATGTTCTCTGGCGTAAGGTTGTTGATGCTAATATCGAAGGACATGAGCTGTTGGCGTAGTCTATTGAGACCCTTGAGGAGATGCTCCTCGGTGAGGGTGTATAGCGCCTCCGATAGAGGTGTGCCCTCGGGGAGTGTCTCGATGACTATGCTTGTATCGTAGGGACTGGCGATGCAGCCTAAAAGCTCTGCCTCGAGGATGCGTATGTCTGTAATGTCGCAATTGGTGACGTTGAGACTCTCTATGGCTCTATGCACCATGCTCATAGATTCGTAGTTGATGGGTGCATATATCAAGTAGTCGCCGCCATTGAGTGTGATACGGCACTCGCAGAAGTGCTTCGTGGTATGCATGCTGTCGAACTCTGGGACCATGTCGCAGAGAGTCTTGAAGAGAAGCTTGGGCTGGCGTATGCCACTCTTGAACTGACATATTGTAGTTAGATCCATGGTAGTGATATATTATGAAGGATCTGTACCTATGCTTACTAAATGGAGGAGTCGTATGATGGATGTGTCGTATGCCAGGCCGCGGTAGGGACCATCATGATTCAGGCGAAACACCTTCTTTATCTGTTCAGAAACATCGGGAGATAGTATGCTCGACATTCGTAGTAGTATCATGTGACTACGTTTTGTGGAGTAGAAGTCGGCATCTGTGGGGAAGAGTGGCAGATTGTCATCCTCCTCGCCAATGGTGCGTAGCACAATGTTTATGAGTAGTGACTTACCACGTGTCGTAGATGTCGTCATTATGTCGTTTGCAACATCAATGAGAGACCACGCATCGTCATCGAAGCAGTCGCCATCGGTGATGTTGAAGATGATTGGTGGAAGACTATATGAGTTCTGTTTATCAGCGCACCACCTCTCTATCAAATCCTTGGTGCGTACCATAGCCTCGAAGAGAGGTGAAGTGCCGTGTGCCTCGGCCTTTATCCATGGTCGTATGACGAAGGGCACCTTGATGCATCTGCCATCATTTAGTGTCTGGTCAAAGTTGTATGTCTTGGGCTGTGGCTCAAAGTCGGTGAAGTTGTATATCGGTACGAAGTCGTGGATACCAGGGAGCTTCGAATATGTGCCATCTCCAGAGAAGCCAATAATGGCAATATCGTAGTAGTAGCGCGTAACATCAAAACGTATCGCCCGTTCATATAGCTCGTCGATGATCATATTTGTGATAAATTCGGCAGCCTCCGCTTTAACTATGCGCATGCCGTTAAACATCGTATACTTCTTCATCGAGGTTGAGCAGTCTACGATTATAACAATTGCTGTACGCCTGGATAGTGTAACACCCGTCTTATACATTTGGATTAGTAATAAGTGTTGTTAATTATCAATTTATTCTTTTACGCCAGAAGTAATGCCATAACTTAAACACAGGACTCCATAGCACCTCGGTTAGTTTAGCCTTTGGTTATTTACGTAATGACTTGGGTTTTAGTAGATGGCTATATATCTGCACAATGAAGGTCTTAAATAGCCCTTCACGGTAGACAAGGCGATGCTTCCACCTGTTAGCCCACCAACGACGGTACTTAAATAGTAGAAGAGCAAAGATGTTACCCTTTGGTTGTGACTCCGAGAACTCTGGACATAAAATGTCGTTTAACACACGTCTCTCAAGCTCCTCGTGACGCCTTGTACCAGGCATGAGGGCGATATCTATATCACATATCTCTGCAGCAAGTGCGCTTATAATATCGAGGAATAGCTCCATGTTCTGCTCTCGGCAAACCCCTCTAATCCACGTCCAGTCTACCGACGCATGATTATTCTTTACGAACAGACCCCAATCTATGATGTGGCGCAAGACAATCTCAACAGCTGCGAAGTGTGCTGCTGCATGGCGCAACAGAAATAGTGCATGGCAGTTGGCATTAGGCATGAATATCGTTCTTCCCTCCGCCTCAATAGCCTCTGGGTGCTCGGCAAGCTCACGTAGCTGTAACTCAATCTCTCGGTTAGATAGATGTGCATGTATATTGAGAAAGTCGTAGTGATTCTCTACCATCACACCGCCAATATGAAATATTGTGTGATGATGGTGATCCTCATCTATCTTGATGCCTAACTGCTCACGGAGTATAGCATCTGCGCGTTCCTGCTCTCCAAAGAGCCATATGTCGATGTCGCAGCATGAACGATGTGCTGGCGTAGGGTAGTAGAGACTCAAACCGAATCCCTTAAGTATCATCATCCTTATGCCGTGCTCGGCATATATATCTGCGAGCTTTAATATAGCCTTATGCTGCTTGTCGTATTGCCTCTCTGTATTCTCTACATGTAGGGCCCAACGTAGTTTCGTGGCCTTGTCGGGAAGCATATCTTCGGTAATCACTCCCTCCCTTATAAGTCTTTGCACGCCATCCCACGCTATAGCCGCCACACCCTGCTCCGCCGCCATCTTATATAGTTGCGGCCAACATGATTGGCTCTTGGGAATGTTCAAGATGTTGTATCTTCCTCCCAGTCCTGCCTGGATGATATTTACTAACATATGTTTAGGCATTTATTCGATTGTAAATATCAATGTGAGTCTTTACTACTGTATCTACAGAGAAATCGCGTTCTGCTATTGCACGTGAAGCTGCTCCCATACGTTTGCGTAGGTCATTATCATTTATGAGAGCCTCAATTTTCCTAGCAATATCTGCAGGACTCTTGATGGGCACTATGTAGCCATTATTGCACTCTTCAACACAGTCTCGGCACCCAACAGAGTCTGTTGTAATTATAGGGCGTGCTGAAGCGCATGCCTCAATAAGTGTTTTGGGAACACCCTCTCGATAGTATGATGGGAATACGACCATATGTGATTGTTGTAGTAGTTCCTTGACATCAGTTCTATGCCCTAGCCACTCCACATATCTACCGTCGCATCTAGACTCTAACTCCGCCTTTTTAATTGCCTTGGGATTATCAGATAGACTTCCGCAAAGTCTGAATCGTAACCTATCTTCATATTTATCCCTGAGGAGTTCTGCTGCATCTATGAGATCCATGACTCCTTTCTCCTTTACCATCCTTCCTGTAAAGAGTATTGTGATTGGGCCATCTGTAGGCTCCGCTGTAGCGATGTATTCATTAAGATCTACGCCAGACCCTTTAGTGAAGGCGCATTGCGACTCTGTGGCAACACCATGTGTTAGGAATATTTCTCTGTCATCGCTATTCTGAAAAATATATGTAGTACGTTTTGTGTTGTTTGAGAATCTCATTATGCGGAGAATGGCTCTTGCGTATAACGAAAGTTTAGACTCGGAGAACATGATTCCGAGACCACTCACGCCATTTACCACTGCTGGACGTCTTGTGAGCTTGGCTGCCAATGATCCCCAAAGCATGCACTTTAATCCAACATTATGTACTATGTCGGGTTTCTCTCGCTTAAAGAGTCTTCTTAAGAATCGCAGGGTCTTAAGCTCCTGGAGTGGGTTCATGCCTGTAGGGTTAACGGGCAATTCTATAAACCTAGCGCCAAGACCCTCAATCTCGGCTCTCTTTCCTGTATCTTTCGTTACTATGGTCACGTCAAAACCTTCGGTAATGGCCTCGCAAACAATCTTACGCCTATGTGACAGAAGAAATCTATCCTCGTTAACAATAATAAATATCTTTTTCATAACCAGTGATCTATTTAAAGCTACCTATGTCGAAGTGCTTGCCAAGTTCAAAATCAAATGAGTCGGGTTCATACGATATATAACCGCTTCCATCATAGAATGTTAGTTCACCAAAATAGATGGAGCCCTCCTCATTGTACAAATCAACTCTTGCATGAGGGAATCCCTCCGATAGTCTCTCGGCAATCTCAACCATCTTTTGATAGTTCCTGGGTGCAGATAATGTAATTTCAGGCTTTAACTCATCTTTGCGATAGGCGTCAACCTTTTCAAAATTAGCATTGTATATACCTAATGTAGCATACACTCCCATTTTTCTATCAGAAATGACGTATATATATTTTACCTTGCCATCAAAGCATAAAAATTTGTAATCCACTGGCTTGGAGTGAGGATCGCCGATTAGTTGCTCGATGATTATCCTACGTGGCAGATTATTATTGTATGCCCACTCACGACCTACATGCTTTTTAGGCTTTTGTGTAGACATCCACTCGTTAATGGTTGACTTAAAGCTATCGTGTGTGATGTCACCCTTATCTTTGCACACTAGTACCTGATTGCCTCCACCACCGTCCGTCGTCTTTGCTACAAATGTGTTGGGCAGTGCATTGAAGTCGATGCTCTCTACGTTATCGTAAATTCCAATTAATGGTATTAGATACTCCTCACATCCTCTCTCCTTAACATACTCGCGAACCGTATACTTATCGGTACATCGTAGCATGTCTGCATTGCGATATTTAAGCTTATATAACTGTAGCTTGTCTGAAAATCTCTGTGGCATTCTCCAGTCTATTTTGCGGCCCAGCTTAATGCGGTATTGAATGCCTATCATGAGCTTGTCAGGGACAAATGATAGTAATCCCAGAATTGCACAACGAATCTTGCGCGATTTTATAAATCGCTTATAATTTAATCTACCCATACCTATCTGTAATAAAATCTATATAGCATCCAAATCAACATTTTGCCAAATCGTAGGCCAAATAATTTTGAGAAGCCGACAAGAATAGATTTCAATGTTATGACCTTATATCTAATGAGCATCCATAATGATAGGTTATTTGTCAGACGTTTGAATACACAACTATCAATGTCTTTAGCTCTTAAGGATGTAAATATTAGATTTACCAGTGCATGTAAGTGTGCCCTCTTATATCTGTTATCGCTATAGTTATCTATTTTCCAATTATATATGTACTCTATCTGCTCTACACTACGTAGTGTGATATTATTTGTATACGTAGCAGTATTTAGTCCTCGCTGATAGTGGTAGAAAGCCTCATTAACTGTATATATTTTAAGAGGCTTAAGTAGTAACTTAAATAGGAATAGACTGTCTTCACCCATGTTTATTCCCTCCTGATAGCTTATGCCATACTCCCTTATGGTGCTTATCTTAAATAGTTTACACCATGTGTTCACGGATGCGCGGTTATACATTAAGTCAAGGATGTAGCAGTCTTGAGATGTGTAATTGTATATGCCATCTATAACTTGCCTTCCGTCAGGGTATTCATTATAAAATCCAGATAATACGATGTCGGCATCCTCCTTAATAGCCTTCTCCAATAGCCTCTCGTACATGATTGGCTCTATCCAATCGTCTGCATCACATACCGTATAAAATCTACCTGTACTCATCTCTAATCCCACTTGGCGGGCAGAGGCTGAGCCTCCATTTTCCTTATGTATAACCTTTATTCTATGGTCTTTAGCGGCATACTCATCACATATGTTGCCACATTGATCGGGACTACCGTCATCAACCAGTATTATCTCAATGTTTTCGAGTGTCTGGTTGATAAGGCTATCAAGGCATCTTGGTAGGTCTTTCTGAACCTTGTATATTGGCACGGTGATAGATACAAGAGGTGATGTCATTATCTTAAATATTTAAGGTATATATTAAGTCCAACCACAATTGAGATACACAATACAAAGATAAGTTTTTTACTTTTGATATTGTTTTCCGACTTGTCTAAAATAGGATAGAGTAGAATAAATGGCATTATAAACCAACTTAAGTATGCAAATCTATCGTTATATGGCATCTTGCTGATAACAAGCCAACATGTGTTACACAATATGTATGTATTGTATAAATGTTTGTAGTATAAATCTTGATACTTTTTGGCGTATATATAGTATCCACCAACAATGATAGGAAAGAGTGAATACGCAATAAAGTCTATTCTAAGACCTGTTTCATAGTCTAGGTCGTTTCCAAGTAGGTAGTGTTCAAAACGATCATCCTCTAATGACATCATGGCATTGCCCCACTGTTCAAAGCTATCAAAAAATCCCATAAACAGAGCAAGTGCCATTACAACCCATAAACAGAGCCATATACGTGTGTCTGTTATATATTTTGTAGCGACGTATCCCAAAATTAGAAGTAAAGCAACTATGTGACAGCTTACAGCGGTAATAAATAATAACAAAGTGACATATTTATTCTGTTCTTTACTTATGGCGATAAGTAATATGGCTATACATAAACCTGCTCGTAAAACATTATATGAGTGATTAGTAAAGCCTAGCGATAGGAAGCAAAGTAGAATAAAATAGAGGTGTCTATCGGGATTAGCCTTCCTGCAGAAATATATGTATGCGCCTACATATATTATAGCAGTGATAACAAAACCACCGACATCAGTGCCCGTTAAGAAGTGACACAGTTGTGTATAGTATGCAAAACCAATGTCTCTAAATCCGTAGTTCGTTAGCTCGTCGGCATGAGAGAACATATATGAGTAGTTAAGACGATCGGTGCCCACCTCCTCGGTGATGGGGGCAAAGCCAAGCTGGACAATCGCAATGACAGCAACTAGGGCTGTAAATATCCAGTGTGTATTTGGTATCTTTTCTTGTGTTGTGGCAATAAACAGAGTAAATAGTAGTATGAAAAGCATTACTCCGTCAAACCAAGCGGGTGTAAGCATTATTTATCTTTTTACTATGGTTAGTATTTTTTTTCTCTCCTTCGCAGATAATCCAAAAAGGAAAATAGTTAGAATGATGGCAACTATAATTATAACAATCTGGAGATATGTGTTGCTAATAAATAGTAGTGTGGGGTAGGCTATTACTGCACACGATACCAGAATGCTAATTATTGGAATAATGACGCTTATAACAAATTCTTCAACTCTGAAGTGCCATTGATATTTAGCTAAAATAGCGATTGCAATGTCATTTATAAAATTGGTTATAGCCATAGCTAGTATTGCCCAATATAGAGGTAGTCCTACTTTGAGAAGTATATATGCTATCGGCAATGCGGGAAGCAAACAGCATATTTCAATTATTTGGTATTTCTTTAGGTCTCCGTAGCATTTGAAACATAAATCAAGAGGCGAGTGTATACTTCGAGCTAATCCATACAAAAGTATGGCTCTAGTAAACTCTACAGAGTGTATTGGCACTTCGCCAAGCCAAATATCTAGTACTAATGGTGTAAATAGTGCGATGGGTATAGCCATCAATAGGTAGATATAGTTAATAAGCTTTGTGGACAAGAAAATCAACTCATGAAATCTATCTAGCTCACCAATTGCGTATTGTTGTGTAGCTTGTGGTGCAAATGCTGTAGACATCCTATCAGATATCGAACTCAGTCCCTTTATAACTTGCGAGCTTATTGCTCGTGCGGCATTCGCGAGAACACCTCCAAATATATTAAGTACCATGTTGATACCCTCATTATAAATTGATAGTGCAAAGTTGCCTAAGAAATTCCATCCAGCAAACTTGCTCATATCCTTAAATGTAGCTTTGTCAAAATAGCCCTTATGTCGACACTCAATAAAGGATAGACGGCAGTATAACATGTTTACAAATCGCACGAGTAGTGCAATCATAAGTATCAAGATGCTATACCATACAAGTTTATTGCCGGGTATTATAATTATGATGAATGCTGCGCCAAGTTGAAGCAGACACTCAAGAATGGCAAAACAGGCATAAGCATTGAATTTCTCATTTGAGATTATGACGGCATCATAAGGTACAGTCATAAGCATCGCTATTGCAGAGAATATTGAGCACTGCAGGACGATGTATGAGTCTGTCAATTTACCATCAGGAATATTGAGATATGAGTGCAACATCCAAATGCCAAGAGCCTCGGTAATAATGAGAAATATTAGACTTAATCCACCGTGTAGTCTTTTGCTTATAGTGAATATGTTACTTAATGTTTGGACATTGTTATTTGCCTTCTCATAGTTTAAGAATCGCTGTGTTGCTGAAGCAAATACTACGCGTAATGAGGTGAACATGGCAACGATACTGCCCACTAGGTTGTACAGGCCAAAGTCCTCTGTACCAAGAGCCTTAAGAAGTATTCTTGATGAGAGTAGCATCAAAATGATTACAAAGAATGTCCTAACGTATAGGAATAGGGCATTCTTGGCAATTTGACGTTTATTTATTGCTACAGACATGGTGTGCAGTAACATGTAGTTTTAGTTAGTCGCGGCGGAATATATCGCGGGTGTATACCTTGTGCTCGACGTCGTCGAGGATGGTGTCGTAGCGGTTGGCGATGATCGCCTCGCTATCGCGCTTGAAGCGTGATAGGTCGTTGACAACCTCCGAGCCGAAAAACATGGTGCCATCTTCGAGTGTGGGCTCGTAGATGATTACCCTCGCACCCTTGGCCTTGATACGCTTCATGACACCCTGGATTGAGGACTGGCGGAAGTTATCCGAGTTGGCCTTCATCGTAAGGCGGTAGACGCCTACCGTAACTGGGCGTTCGCGTGTGGCATCCCACTGGCTCGAGCTGGTGTAGTAGCCCGCCTTGCGGAGCACCTGGTCGGCGATGTAGTCTTTGCGTGTGCGGTTACTCTCCACTATGGCAGACATCATATTCTGGGGTACATCCTCGTAGTTTGCCAGCAGCTGCTTTGTATCCTTGGGCAGGCAGTAGCCGCCATAGCCAAACGATGGGTTGTTGTAGTGGGTGCCGATACGTGGGTCGAGGCCCACGCCCTCGATTATATCCTCGGAGTTGAGGCCCTTCATCTCGGCATAGGTGTCGAGTTCGTTGAAGTAGCTCACGCGCAGTGCAAGGTAGGTGTTGGCGAAGAGCTTTACTGCTTCCGCCTCCTTGATGCCCATATATAGCACAGGTATATCCTCCTTCAATGCGCCACCTATAAGCAGTGATGTAAATATCTCGGCCTTGGCCTTGAGGTGGTTTGCATCGGCAATGCGTGCTATGGCCTCATTCTCCTGCGCGAATGCCTCGCCCTCGATAATCTTGGGTATGCCGACGATTATACGTGAGGGGTATAGGTTGTCCTCCAGTGCGCGGCTCTCGCGGAGGAACTCGGGCGAGAAGAGAAGGTTGAGGCGGTCGATGCCGCGGGCTGCATACTTGACATATATGCTACGGCAATATCCCACAGGTATTGTCGACTTTATCACTATTGTGGCTGTGGGGTTCACCTCGAGGACTATGTCAATGACATCTTCGATGTTATGTGTGTCGAAGAAGTTACGCTGTGGGTCGTAGTTTGTGGGCACGGCGATGATGACGAAGTCGGCATCTCGGTATGCCTCACGTGCATCGAGGGTTGCACATAGGCGTAGCTGCTTCTCGGCGAAGTATCTCTCGATGTAGTCATCCTGTATTGGTGACACGCGTCGGTTTATCATCTCGACCTTCTCGGCTATGACATCCACAGCCACCACGTCGTTATGTTGTGCGAGGAGTGTGGCGATGCTCAATCCCACGTATCCTGTACCTGCAACTGCTATCTTCATATCGTTCTTAACACTTTGTTATCTATCCGTAAAACTCTTTATACCACTCTGCGAAGCGACGTAGTCCCTCACGAAGAGGTGTTTGTGGTCTGAACCCGAAGTTTTGTTCGAGGGCCGAGGTGTCGGCGTATGTTATTGCCACGTCACCCGGCTGCATCGCCACAAGCTCCTTGTGTGCCTCGAAGTCGTAGTCGTGGGGTAACACGCCAGCGCGCACAAGTTCCTGTTGTAGTGTGTCGACAAAGTCGAGGAGGTTCTCGGGCTGCGAGTTGCCAATGTTGTATACGGCATATGGAGGTATGGGTAGGCCATCCTCACCACTACGACGCTGTGGCGGGTGCTGCATCACGCGGTATATTCCCTCTACGATGTCGTCGATGTATGTGAAGTCGCGCTTGCACTCTCCGTAGTTGAATATCTCAATCTTCTCTCCACGGCGTAGCTTGTCGGTGAATCCGAAGTATGCCATGTCGGGGCGTCCCGCAGGGCCATATACGGTGAAGAAGCGCAGGCCTGTTGATGGTATGTCGTAGAGCTTGGAGTAGGCGTGTGCCATCAGCTCGTTCGACTTCTTTGTTGCGGCATATAGCGACACGGGGTTGTCCACCTTATCCTCCACTGAGTATGGTATCTTGGCGTTCGAGCCATATACGGAGCTTGACGAGGCGTATACGAGGTGTGCCACACCCTGGCCTGTGGCGTAGCTCGCGCGACACGCCTCGAGGATGTTGTAGAAGCCTATTATGTTACTCTGGATGTAGGCGTCGGGGTTTGTTATCGAGTAGCGCACGCCCGCCTGTGCCGCGAGGTTTACCACGATGTCGAAGTTGTGCTCCCTGAAGATGCTGTCGATGAAGCCTCTGTCGGCGATGTCGCCACGCATGAAGCACCATCTGTTGTCTCCATTTTGTGCTATGCTCTCGATGTTACGCAGGCGATACTCCTTTATTCTCACGTCGTAGTAGTCGTTCATGTTATCTATGCCCACTATCGTGGCGTCGTGGCACTCTGTCATCAGGCGTGCTACGAGGTTAGAGCCTATGAATCCTGCGGCTCCTGTAACTAATATTCGCTTCATACTCTACGATTTATCTGCAATTTTCTGTAGCATGAGGAATGCGCCCTTGCGTTCGAAGTGTGTGGCGCGACCTATGGCGCGCGCCAGGCGCTTGATGATGCTATCCTCCTTGACGCGTTGCATGGTGAGGTATAACCCTGCTGTTATGAGTGTGCCGCAGCCTATCACGACATATAGCTGAAGGTCTATGCTGCCACCCAGATGCCATGTGAGCAGCTGTGCGCCTATCACCATGACGTTGAGGGTTATTATCGCCACGGTAGTTCCCGCGTGCGAGAAGCCGAGGCCTATGAATAGGTGGTGCAGATGTGTCTTGTCGGGGTGGAAGGGTGATGTGCCGCGTAGCATGCGGGCGAGCATCACGCGCAGTGTGTCGAAGATGGGTACAGACATCACTGCAAGGGTGAAGGGTACAAGACCGAAGCTCTGGGGAAGATTGGCAGAGGGGGCACTCTCTGTAGACAGAATGTTGATGACAAATGTAGACATCACCACGCCCATGACGAGGGTTCCGCCATCGCCGATGAACATCTTCGATGTCTTGCCGAAGACGTTATGGAAGAAGAAGGGTAGGAGTGAACCTACAGATACTGTGGCGAGTATCATCATTGGTATATCCTGGACGAGGAGGAAGTAGACGAAGAATACGCCACTTGCCATTATGCAGTATCCCGACGATAGGCCATTCACACCATCTATGAGGTTCATGGAGTTTATTATGCCCACAGCAGCAAATATTGTCAGCGGTATAGCCACGCTGCTCGCTATCTGATGTATGCCCCACAGCCCGTGGAAGTTATCTATGGAGAGGTGGCAGGTGAATATCATTAGTCCCACAACACCTATCTCTACGGCGAAGCGTAGCCATGGTGACAGCTCCATGATGTCGTCCATGGTGCCTGTGTATAGCATAATGAGCATTGCTGCGATTATAGGCATCAGCGACATACACTCTGTAAATCCGCTTGTGAGTGCGAGGCCTATGACTATGCCAAAGAATACGGCGACACCACCCAACACAGGTACGGGTGTACGTTGAAGTTTTCGGGCATCGGGGTTATCGACGATGTTCTTCATAATGGCAATCTTCACCAGGCGGGGGTGTATCCATAATACGGCGATTAGAGCAGCGAAGAATGCTATAAGGATATGGCTTATCATGTTGAGTATTGTTTTATCTTTTTTATATTGTGTTGCAAAATGCTTACGCCTCACTCTCTCATGTCTGCATGGGCGGACTCTACCAGCTACAAAGGTAGTGTTTTTTTTCGGGGTAAAAAATAATTTATTATTTTTACACCATTCGTAGGCCTATTTTGAATGGCGTTTATCTATGCACATAGCATTATTTCCGATATGTGTGATGGAGTATGGCTATTTTGACTACTTATTGCGAATATCGTGCCGCATCTGCTCATCCGTAGATAAATGAGATACGACACTGCCTCGCGGTGCAATGTCGTATCTCTATATTGTCCAAATATTGGAGTATTACTCTTATATTATTCTATGCGCAATACTATCCTCTGTAAGGTGCATTTCTCGCATGTCTACACCCTCCACTACCACAAGTCCTGGGCGCTTGCCAGGCTCTATTGAACCCTTCGTGGAGTCGATGCCGAGGGCACGTGCTCCGTTTATCGTGGCGTAGCATAGTAGCTCGTTGAGGGGTATGTCGCCCAACTGGCGCAGTGCTCCTATCATCGAGAGGTTGCGTGCCGAGGCCAGGCTGTCGGTGCCTATGGCTATGCGCACGTGCTCTTCACGGAGCATCTCCACGGGTGGCTTCATGCGCGATATGTAGCGGTTTGACTCTGGGCATAGCACCCATGTGGCATTGCCCGCCATGCTCTCCTCTATGACCCTCACATCCTCCTTCGTAGCACATGTCCCATGCACAAGAAGCAGTCGTTTGTCGGCAGTTATAGATTGTGCCACACGCCTTGCGGGGGTGGTGTAGTGTAGGAAGTCACACTCCCAGTCCATGCGCTCATACCACTCCCACAGTGATCCCGAGTGGTGGTATAGCGCCCTCTCGTCATCCGACTCAAGGAGGTGTAGCGATATTGTGGATGCTGCACTGCACAGCTCCCTAAAAGGCTTATCCTGAACGGAGTATGTTGAGTGTGGAGTGGCATAGCTATGCTTGTGGTGTGCTGCCATAGCGCTTATGCCCTCCCTATTGTTGTTCATGAGTCCGAAGAACTCGAAGAAGGTGTGATACTCAATCTTTGAACGACTCTTTATATCCATCACGAGCTCATCGTTGGCGATGTCGGCAACAGCCTCCACACCCTCCTCCCACATCATGGCATCGGCGGTGGCAGCGGCATGGCGGCGTTGGTCGTCGCTATAGTCACCCCTCACGCGGCCTATCTCGCGCGCGAAGGTTGCGAAGCCCCCACCCTCGGCTATGGCACCACGTAGGTACGAGAGCTCAAGGTGGCAGTGGGCATTTACCATGCCCGGGATGAGTATGCCCGGGAAGAACTCTACGCTGGCACAGCTATCCAGCGCCTGCTCTTGGCGCACATCGATGATTGTGCCATCGGCAGCAACCTCCACAACGATGTTGCGCTTAAGCTCCCCATCAATTAGTGCGTAGTGTGATGCTATCTTGCGGCTCATCGTGTGTGATGCTATCTGCTGTTATTATCTCTGTTTGGGGTAGTGCCACGGTGTCTGCCGTGAAGCCCGTCATGAGGTCATGGTTGAAGAGGCGTATGTCGAGTTGCTCGAGGTAGAGACTATCTACGCACACCTCTGTAGGTAGGTGGCGCACAACCTTCAGGTTGCGCACGGTGATATCGGGGGTCTTGGACTCCTCGTTTGCGGGGTGGTAGAAGATGTTGATGAAGAGCTTACGTGTGGAGCTATCGGCACTCATCTTATGTGTATACTTACCATCACGGTAGCGACTCATCATCATCGTGTGGCGAGCCTTCTCCTTGCCCGCGCTGTCGATGAACATTACTTCGATGCGTGAGTTGCGATTCTCATCGAGAGTATCTATGTGGTAGTCGAACGATATGTTGTAGTCAGCAGGTATGATATCCTCGATTGTTATGCGTAGTTTGGAGCTGTCGCGCAGGCGCTTGACACGTATCAGCGTGTCGGCATATATCGTGCGTGTATACTGGCGCTTTGCGATATTGTCTATGGTGTCGAGCACAATCATCCTCTTCGCCTCGCGTCGTGACTCGGCATCGAGCATGTGGTTTACCTCACCCATGATGTCGGAGAGCATGGCACTCTTACGTTCTGTGAAGTTGGTGATGGTGTATTGCAGGTCCTCCATGGTGTAGCCATAGCGCTGGAAGATGGGCTCGTAGATTAGTAGCGAGTCCTGGCGTATGCGGCACTCCTCCATGTAGGCATTCGCTATGTAGGCATCATGGAATATCTTTACGAGGATGTCGTCGGGTATGACCCTTGGCCCCGAGCATCCTATGCCGAGCACCATGAGTGCTGCGACAAACACCTTGACTATATATCTATATATCTTCATATCAACTTACTTAATTTCGTATGTTCTTAAGCTTGGCACGTACCGTGAACCACGCCACGGCAATGCCCGTGATGAGGACTATGCCCACTACCATCACCACATCTGTTGCTTTGAGCTCCACGGGGTAGCTCTCGAGGAAGCTATCGCCAGGTATCGCCACCCAGCCGTAGTGTTGCTGTCCGAGGGCTATGGCTATACCTATCATAGCGCCTATGAGGCAGCCTGTGGCTGTGAGGAGCACACCCTCGCCCACGAAGATAGATGTTATGAGCCTGCGATGTGCGCCCATCGCCTCAAGAGTGGCTATGTCGCGCATCTTCTCCGTCATGAGCATTACTACAGAGCCTACGATGGAGAATGTGGCGATGAGGGCTATGAATGCGCCGATGAGTGTTATGGCGAACTTCTCCATGGCAAGGATGGCATTTATGGAGGCATTCTTCTGGTCGCGTGTCATGGTGCGATACTCCTCGCCCACGCACCCCGCAACGGCCTCTGCAACCCTGTCGGCATCCTCTCCCTCGACTATCTTTATTGCTATGGCCGATATTCTTGATTTGTAGTTTAGCAGCTGCTGCACACGTTCCAACTCCATTAGTGCCACCGCCTCGTCTATCTCGGTGTTGGCGCTAACCACGCCTCCCAGATGTGTTGTTGTGTGCGAGATGCCACTTATGGGCATTAGCGTAGATAGCTGCTTGCGGTTTAGGGCATATAGCTCTATCTCGGTGCCTATGCCATATGCTGCCAGTGACGAGGCGAGGGCTGCGCCAAGCACTATGTCGCCATCGAAGGGTGCGTTAGCATCGCCACGCACAAGGTAGTCGTCGGCAGCTATCACATCGTAGTATGATGTCTCCACGCCACGCAGCATAATTGGTATGCGGCGTCCTGTGGATGAGGCCATGACACTCTGCTCGAGGTAGCACGTGATGCTCTCGATGCCCTCTATGGTGCGTAGTGCCTCGTAGTCTATGACCTCCATATCGAATGTCTGGCCGCGCTGTGCCACAACCTCAATGTCGGCATCCAGCGCCGTGTCGAGGTCGTCGATGACGCCTGTGAGACCCTCGAACATGGCAAGGAGTATTATCACTGCTGCTGTGGGCACAGCAACGGCGATGAGGCTAACCCACGCAATGATGTTTATCACCGAGTGTGACTTCGGTGAAAACATATAACGCAAGGCAAACCTACTCCACAACATATCTGTTGACTATAATGCCCGATAGAGGTATTACTTGAGGAGGTTGTCTATGTTCTGGATATACTCCAACGAGTCGTCGATGAACCACTCGAGCTCGGGAACAATCTTGAGCTGATTGCGTATGCGTGCGCCGAGGAGCTTACGCACATACCAACTCTTCTCCTCTATAGCCTCGAGCAACGCCTGGCTACGGTCGAAGGGGAAGATGCTGATGTATAGCTTGGCGTATGCCAAGTCGGGGGATACACGCACGTTGGTGACGGTCACGAGGCTACCACGTGTAACCTCCGAGAGCTCCTTCTGTAGTATCTCGGCGATGTCGCGCTGTATGAGTCGCGCAATCTTCTGCTGTCTTGTTGAATCCATAACTTTCCTATTTTTAATTGTTAACTATAAATCGCTATTATCTGCTGCGCTGTTGGCCTCCAGACTGTGTGCCACCACCCTGGCTTGCTCCCGTCTGTGCCGAGAAGTTGAAGTCATCAAGACGCTTCTCCCTCTTTGGGCGCACCACGAACCACTCGTCGAAGCCTCGTTTGTTGAAGCGCCAGCCCACGGTGAGCATAATGTTGATGTTGTCCATGGGTGAACGTAGTGGCGTGTAGTAGAAGGGGTTTTCTCTGCCATCCGTAGAGTTAGAGTAGTACTTATTTCTATTTTTGAGGATGTCGGAGTATCCGAAGCTATACCTCGCCTTGAAGCCTACCTCCACCTGTCCGAGGAGCACGGCAAAGCCTGCGCCACCCGATAGGCCATAGCCGAAGCGGTTGTCGCGTGGCACCTTCCACTCATACTTACCACCCTCATACTTGCCATCAAGGTAGTTGTAGCGCGACGATATGTTGAACGACAGCACCACGGCAGCCTCGATGAAGATGCGCAGGCGGTTGCGTGCAGCATATACGTGTGGTTGCCATACGAGAGGCAGCATGATGGTGCTTACATCACGGTCGTAGAACTGATATGTTCTCTCCTCGCGCTTATTGTCGCCCTCACCCACCCACTTCGAGGTGTAGGTGTAGCCCATCTGGTAGCCTCGTTCTATATACTCGAGGTCTATACCCACAGCACCCACGAAGCGTGGCTTGTCGCTATAGAAGCGCCATGATAGGCCGAAGGTCTCCGAGCCCCACTTCCACTTTGTCACCTCGGCGGGGTAGAAGCGTGCTGTCGAGAGGCCCGTACCACCTGTGAGTGTTAGCGTGTGCTGTGCCGAGGCACTGCTCGGTAGCGCCATAAGTGCCACGAGCAGCGCAACAAACGATACTATTTTTATCTTTAATGCTCTCATCGCTACTATCTTAACGTGTTATTGCCTGACATGCCGCCGCCCGAGCCGCCCATCATGCCGCCGAGACCTCCGCCTCCGCCCATGCCTCCGAGGCCACCGAAGCCCATGCCAGAGTTCTGGTTGCCCTGCTTGCTTCCCTCCTTCTGCTTCTTTGCCTCCTCCTCGGCGAGCTTCTTGAGACGTTCATCCTCGCGGTCATTGAGCATCTTGATGACAGACTCCATGGTTATTGGAGCAAAGAGCTTATCCATGTCTACGTCGATGTCATACTCCCAGTTCTCCTTCATGGCGATTATCTCCTGACCATCGTCATTCTTATATATCTCTGTGCGTTCTGGCTGTCGCATGAGCACCATGTCGCCCGTATCCCATTTGCCATTGCCGTTGAGGTCCTCAACAACGCGGAGCATCATGTCGCCAGGTGACACAAACTCCATGTTGTAGGTGCCGGGTGTCACAAAGCGCACCTCCTTCTGTGTCTTGCCTTGCGCATTTGTAAGCTGAAGGATGTAGCGCGCCCTGCTATTTGTGCTGCGCACAGTTACGTTTACACGTGCAAACTTTGTGGGGTTTGCACCTGTCCATGAGCACTTTATGGTGTCGTTGCTCTCCCTTGCCACATTCTCGAACATTCCCGCAGGCATCATAAACTCATACTTTGCGTTTGCTTGCCATGGTACCTCGACCCTGAACTTACGGCTGTTCAGCGTGTCGGGTATTATGCTGAAGTCTACGCTTTGTGGCTCGGTTATCTGGTCCGAGGTCATCGTCAGCGTCATGGCTGTTGTGTCGAAGCGTGTTAGTGGATAGTCGAACTCCATCTCCAGAGGCTTATCCTTGTGGTACTCGCCCGAGGTTGGTATGGTTATCTTGAAGGTGTTCTCTGGCTCGGGCTCTACCCACTCCTCGCCAGCCTTCTCGGCCCTCTCCCTCTCCTTCTCGAGGCGTTCACGTTCCTGACGTTCCTCCTTTGTCTCGGTCTTCACCCACGCTAGGCGTAGCTTGTCGGTGGACTCCACGAGGTTATTTATGGAGTCGTGTTTGAAGTATGTTATTGTACCCTTGATGGTGTCGGGCAGCTCCTCGGGCTCGAGGTCGAACCATAGTGCCACGGTATCCTTACCCACGGTTTGTGGGTCGTAGATGACCCTATCGCGGGGTATAGAGTCAAACTCTATGCTTGTAACCTCGGGGTTGGGGGCGCCGAAGTAGATGAGTGCCTTATGTCTGTTTAGTCGTTCCTGGCCTGCGAGTGTCTGGCGTGCAAAGCGTCTATCCATGAACATGCGGAAGTAGAGCTGTGGCTCGGCAGAGGGGTAGTGGCGCAACGAGTCGAACCATATGGTGAATCCGGGCATCTGCGAGGGGTTATACGTGGTGTCGAGGAATCCTATCTGGTCGACAGAGGGCTCATACTGCATATTGTCATTCTTATCCTCGAAGGCATATATGCGGTAGTCCACAGGCTTGAGGTTCTGCGCTATGAAGATGCCGTTCTTCTCGGCACGTGCAATGACCTGTGGCTGGTACTTAAACATTGTAGAGTCCCAGTCGCGTGGCTGCTCCACAGAGTCGGCGATGAAGAAGTATATGAACGACTTGCTCACGGAGTCGGCCTTGTAGGAGTCGGCAGTATATCCCGACATATACATCGAGTCTACCTCGTCGCCCGTAGAGAATACGTAGCGCATGGAGTGTAGAGGGTTAGACTCGTTGTTATCCTGTATCGAGGAGCCGAAGTTAATGGCATAGGTAGTATTTGGGCGTAGCGTATCCTTCATCGTCACCACGATGCCGTGACCACGGCGTGTCACCGTAGGCTTCTTCTTCATTGCGGGTGATGTGAATAGCTCCTTCTGCAAATCCTTTATCTGCACATACTCGTCGAACTCGATATATATCTTTGGGTAGCGCAGCGTGTCGATGTTGGTGGTGAAGTTATCGGGCTGCATGAGTACGATGACAGGAGGTATCGTATCCTTGGGGCCACCTGTGGGTGTCATCGTCGAGGCACACTTTGTCAGCAGCGCTGCGCCGAAGAGCAGCACTATAGCCATCATGAGGGTTGTGAATATCTGTTTTAACATATCTCTATCTCTTATCCTTACTCTTCTGTTGTTGTGTTGTCATCCTCCGTTGGCACAAGGGGCTCACGGTCCTCATCGGGGAAGGGGTTTGTCACACTCCAGCCATTCATGTTGCCGCTATTGCGGTGTGCGTATATGTGCAGTTGTGTATATACGTCAGGCAGGTTTATCGGTGTGTCGTAGAGGCGTGTTGCATATATGCGGTTTGTCTTGTCCACAATCACAAGGAATGTGTGGGGTGCCCACAACTCGTAGCACACCTGATACTCCGCCTCGGGGTCGTAGGTGGCCATCACGTCGGGCTCGGTTAGCTGCTCTGCAGGGCGGTCAACGTTTGTTATGCGGTGTTCGAGGGCATCCTCCCATGACGACACCGTCCACTTGGTGCCCTTGCTCACCCAGAAGGCATATGCCTCGATGTCAGATGTGGTCTTGAGCACAGGATCGTCTGTAACATTCTGCGAATAGAGGGCTATGTGCATGCGTGTGCCTTGCTTCTCATCCTTGAAGCAGCCTACGGCCATAAGCATAATAGCTGCGAGTGTAAGTATCTGTGTTAAACGTCTCATTGTCGTTACTTTAAATTGCGTGTTAATGCCTCGAGCATCGCACGTGGCGTCTCTGCGAGGTCTGGGTGCTGAAACTCCGCCATGACATCCACCACGGGACGTAGTGCATACTCCCTCTGGTCGAGAAAGTGGTAGGGTATGGTGAGCCTCTCATCGTTAAACGTCATCGTGCCATAGAAAATTATATCTATGTCGATGGGGCGTGAGGCATATGCCTCGCCCATGGCACTCTTCACCCTCTGCTCCTCCGTGCGGTCACGCCCCAGCAGTGCCTCGATGAGGTTAATCCTCCGTAGCACCTCGTAGGCGTCATGCTCCGTGGTGAGCACCACGGCACGGTTCACAAACTCCCTGTCGGCGGTGAAGCCGTAGGCTGCGCTACGGTGGTCATGCGAGATGCTCTGAATCGTGCCTACGGCAATGCCGAGGATGTCGGTGGCCTTGCCTACCAACGCCTCCGCCTCGGGGGCATTTGAGCCGAGTAGTAGCGTTACCTTCTGCATCGCTATAGCCTGTTTATCTGCTTCGACACGGCGAGTGCGAAGTGTGTGAATACTATGCGTGGTGAGCCATTCTGCTGTATCTGCAGCATGGCGCGTTCTATCTCATCCACCAGAATCTCGATGTTCTGGTTGCCGATGTAGGGTGCGAAGTTACGGCAGAACTTAAGCTCCTCGCCCCAGAGGTAGCTTATGGCGCCGAGACCCGCATGTATCATGTAGCTCTCGCGCAGCAGACGTACGCTGTGGAGGAAGAACTGACGCTGTCCCTCGCGCGATAGTGCCGATATGTCGTCTGCCCACTCGAAGAGCTCGAGGTGCTTGTCGTTATAGCCCAGGCGCATGAGGCGTGTGAAGAGCTCGAAGCTCTGTGCGCGTGATTCGTCTGTCTGGCCACGCATGAGCTCGCGTAGCTCGAGCATGGAGCCTCCCGCCAGGCGTGCCATGTTGAGGGCCTCGCCCGCCTCCTTGCCATTGCGCTGTGCCACAGCCTGCAGCGTGGCAATATCTATGCGCCCTACCGACACCTCCTGTGTGCGCGACGTTATCGTTGGCAGCAGTAGCTCGGGGTGCTCCGACACAAGGATGAAGAGAGTCTTGTCCCATGGCTCCTCCAGAATCTTGAGTATCTTGTTTGCCGCCTCCTGATTCATCGCCTCGGGTAGCCATATTATCATCGCCTTATACTCCGATGAGTAGCTCTTGAACTGTAACTTGCGTATTATCTCCTCCGACTCCTTTGCGGATATGAGTCCCTTCATTGTCTTTCCGAGGTCGAGGCGTGCGTACCACTCGTCGGCCGAGAATATGCCCTCGTTCTGTTGCCATAGCTCACGCCATGGCTCTATGAACATGTCGCTTGTAACCACCTCGCCACTCCTCTTCTCGCGCTTATTCACCGGGAAGACCATGTGTAGGTCGGGGTGTGCCAGTGCTGTTAGCTGCTGGCATGAGGGGCATATACCACACGAGTCGCCATCATGGCGGTGGGGGCAGAATAGATACTGCACATATGCCATGGCTATGGGGAGTGTTCCATACCCTGCAAGGCCCGTGAAGAGCTGCGCATGGCTCACCCTGCCAGCATCCACCTGTGCTGCGAGGCGACGTTTGAGGTCATCATGTCCTATGATATCGGCAAATCTCATCGTCTAAACTTTCCTATTACGGCCTTTAGTAGCCCGTTAACATCTATCTTCTCGCGCCATATGGCATAGCAGATAGCCACCATGAAGAGTGCTACGTTTGTAGCCATGTGTAGCCCATAGCTCATGCCCATGAGGGCATACTCCGAGATGGCATATATAGCAGCGCCCAGGGCGAAGTACTCGCCTATGCGCTTAAGGTCGTAGGGTATGGGGAAGTGTCTGCGACAGAGGATGTAGCTCCACACCACCATCGCCGCCTCGGCAATAAGGCGCACCCATGCAGCACCACGGTAGCCCATCTTTGGCACGAGGATGAAGCTTAACGCCACGGTTATGGCAAGGCCAAGGAAGGTTATGTATGCTGCATATTTAGTCTTCTCCTCGCGCTTATACCAGAACGACAGGTTGAACCATATGCCGGCCAGCACATTTGCTGCCAAGACTATGGGGAGTATCTCTATGCCCTCGCGGAAGCTGCGGCCAACGATAAGGGCGAAGAGGTCGCGGAAGAGAACTATGCCGAGGAATATTATCACCGAGGCCATAACGAAGTACTTCATAGATGCGGCATTTGCCTCCTTGAACTCCTCCCTCTTGAAGCTTGAGAGGAAGAAGGGCTCGGCAGCGAGGCGGTACATCTGCGTGAAGAGGGTCATCACCACGGCAATCTTCACTATGGCACCATATATGCCGAGTTCGGCCATCGCCGTAGCCTCGCCACCAGGTGTTAGGTACTTGATCATCTGTCGGTCGATGAACTCATTTGCTGTGCCGGCAATGCCGCTGATGAGCAGTGGCAACGAGTATACGAATATCTTGCGTAGCAGTGCCACATCTATGCGTGGCACAACACCTCCTGTTGTTGGTAGCAGCGCTATGAGTGTCACCACGCTTGCTATGAGGTTTGCTATGAGCACCCAGCCCACACCAAACGATGTGCTGTATAGACCCGCTATGCCGAAGGCTATGGCGAGGCCGACATTCAGCAGCACGCTTAAGGCCTTGAGCATCACGAAGCGCATGGCACGTCCCTGCTCACGTAGGCGCGAGAAGGGTATCATCGTCCATACGTCGACCATGACTATCGCCGCAACGACTGTCACATACTCGGGGTGTGTTACGTATGCCTCGCCCATGATGTGCGATATGGCGCCGTTTAGTAGCCATACTATGGCGAAGAAGATTACGGCATTCAGCGATGTTATGCCCCATGTTGTGGCGAAGACTCTCCTCTTGCTCTCCATTATGTCGCCACCCTGCTCCTCGGCACGTGTGGTGAATCTGAAGTAGCTCGACTCCATGCCCATGGATAGTATGACGAGTGCAAATGGTATGAGTGCGTATATATCCGTGACGATGCCATACTCGCCCTGGTCGAAGATGCGGGTATAGTATGGCGTCAGCAGATAGTTTAAAAATCTGACAACTATCGTGCTTATTCCGTATATTGCTGTCTGTTTTGCTAATTTCTCTAACATCTATCCATCTTGCACCTTACATATAGGCACAACGCGACAAAGTTAGTATAAATATACTAATCTGACAAGAACAAAGTCATAGAATTGGACTATTTTGTCGTTATTATACTGCTGAAGGGGCAAAAAGGTAAAGGGCAAAAAAGGGCAGAAAGGTTAAAAAAGGGTAAAGGGCAAAAAGGGTCACAAGGGTCAGAAAGGTAAAAACAAAAGTCCGCGTCAACGCCCTGCCTTTTATGCCCTTTTATGACGTTTTCTGCCCTTTGGCACTATAAACAGAAAAGGTCAGAACGAATGTTCTAACCCTCTCTCCTTTGGTTAAAGTCTATCTAAAGATTGACGTATGATCGTGCAGCACTCCTCGATCTCGGCCTCCGAGATGGTGAGTGGTGGTGATATGCGGAATGCGGTGTCGCAGTACAAGAACCAGTCACTCATGATGCCCTCCTCCTTGAAGATCTCCATGAGGCGGTAGAGGTACTCCGAACGTCCGAGCTCCACAGCTAATAAAAGTCCTGAACGACGAATCTCTAACACCTTGCCATGGTCCTTGAGTCTCTCCTCGAAGAGTGCTCCCTTGCTCTCAACATTCTCTACGATATTATTGTCCACTAGGTAGTTGAGTGCAGCAAGTCCCGCAGCACAGCATACGGGATGACCACCAAATGTTGTTATGTGACCCAAGCATGGATTATGCGTGAAAGAGTTCAATATTTGCCTATTTGCGGCCACGCCACCGAGAGGCATTCCGCCGCCAAAAGCCTTCGCCAGACACACTATATCTGGCGTTATGTTATACTTCGTAGAGGCAAACATCTGGCCTGTACGACCCATACCCGTCTGTATCTCATCAAAGATGAGAAGCGCACCCACCTCTGTACATCTATTGCGCAGAGCCTGTAGCCACTCTACATCGGGTAGGCGTACGCCCGCCTCGCCCTGCACAACCTCGCAGAGAACACCCGCGGTGCGTGTAGTTATCTTCTCAAGGTCCTCGAAGGAGTTGAAGTTTATGGACCTCACATCGGGAAGCAGGGGTCTAAATTCCGCCTTCCACTCCTCTCCCTCGGGGGTGCCCATCATCGACATGGCACCATGTGTTGAGCCGTGGTAGGCACGGCGCATGGAGATGAGCTCCGTGCGGCCTGTATATCGTTTTACGAGCTTTAGTGCCACCTCCACAGCCTCGGCACCCGAGTTTACGAAGTATACGCAGTCGAGTTGCCCGGGGAGTAACTCGGCGATGCGTCGTGCATACTCCACCTGTGGGCGTTCCACCATCTCGCCATATACCATCACGTGCATGTAGTCGGCGGCCTGCTGCTGCACGGCACGCACAACAGCGGGGTTGCCGTGGCCCACATTGCTCACCGAGACACCCGCCACAAGGTCGAAGTAGCGCTTGCCCTCGGGCGTATAGAAGAATGAACCCTCGGCGCGTGACACCTCCACCATCATGGGTGAGGGTGAGGTCTGTCCTACATGCTCCAAAAACTGCTTACGTAACACCATAACCTAATATTCTACTGTTAGTTTGCCGCTACGTTCTGCGCGGCGTAGTATGCCCTCGTAGTCGCGTATAGATGACATTGTCCAGCGTGTGAGTAGCTTGAGGCTCTCGGCATCTGTGAGCTGCCATCCCTCAACACTCTGGCGTATGCGTTCCGAGAGCATATAGATGAGTATGGCTGCCGAGGCCGAGACGTTGAGGCTCTCGACCATGCCACACATAGGTATCATGAGGAAGTCGTCAGCAGCCTCTATGACCTCCTCCGAGATGCCGGCATGCTCCGTGCCAAAGACAAGGGCGAACTTACCCTTTGTAACGTCGAAGGTCTCGGGCGTAGCGCTGCAGCGGTGCGGTGTTGTTGCCACTATGCGGTAGCCCTCGGCCTTGAGTGCTGCAAGGGCCTCGCCTGTGGTGTCATGGTGCTCCACATCTACCCACTTCTGCGTGCCACGCACGATGTTCACCGAGGGGTCGAACTTACAGCGGTCCTCGACGGTGTGTATCTGCTGTATGCCGAAGGCCTCGCAGTGGCGCATGATGGCGCTGGCATTCTGTGGGTGAAACATATTCTCTGTGAGGATGCGCATATAGTGGGTGCGCTGTGCCACGGTGCGGCGCAACACCTCCCTACGTTCGTCGGTGATAAACTGTGTCATGAAGTCGAGGCGTTCACGTAACCATGCCTCGCTATGCTCCTCCGTGCGAAGCCTACTTGCGATATTTGTCATCTTCATCCAATATTTTCAGGTAACTATCGTAGCGCGACCATGCCACCACACCCTGCTTCACAGCCTCCGTCACGGCACATCCTGGCTCGTGGGTGTGTGTGCAGTTGTAGAAGCGGCACTCGGGAGCAAGACGCATCATCTCGGGGAAGTAGCGACATAACTCCTTGTCGTCGATATCTATAAGGCCGAAGCCCTTAATGCCTGGTGTGTCAATGATATATCCACCGTCGAGGGCATACATCGTTGAGAATGTCGTGGTATGCTTACCCTGCTGGTGTGAGTCCGATATCTCGCCTGTGCGGATATCGAGTGTGGGGTCTATATATCCTATGAGTGTCGACTTGCCCACGCCCGAGTTGCCCGCAACGAGTGTCGTGTGGTCACGGAGCATGGCACGCACCCTATCTACACCCTCGCCCGTGATGCTCGAGAGGCGCAGCACCTCATATCCAGCATCCTCATATATCGCCGTGAAGGCCTCCGCCTCCTCCGCAGCCTCGCCAACAAGCGTGTCGGCCTTGCCGAGGATGATGCTCACGGGTACCTTATATGCCTCGCAGGTAACAAGGAAGCGGTCTACGAACTCGCAGGGTGTTGTTGGCGAGTGTAGCGTCACGATGAGCAGTGCGCGGTCGATGTTTGCGGCAATGATGTGTGACTCCTTCGATAGGTTGGAGGCGCGTCGTATGACATAGTTTCGGCGTGGGACAATCTCCACAATCACCGAGCTGTCGCCGTCGGGCTCCACGATGACACGGTCGCCCACAACAACAGGGTTTGTTGAACGTATGCCCTTGAGGCGCAGACGGCCACGTATGCGGCAGTTGAGCACGCCCTCGGCGGTGGCAACCTCATACCAGCTACCCGTAGAGCTTACTACCGTGCCCTCGATGCGCTGTGGTGTGTTTACTATCTGATTCATAGGCTACTTCAAGCTTATTGCCCACTCCATAATCTCCTCCTCGATGTTGCTCAAGCCTGGGCATAGCACATCGCCCACGGCAGCAAAGCCACCAAAGAGCAACGACTCATCGAGAACCTCATACTCAACATACTTGGGCTCGAAGTAGTCGCGCACATCACTATCTTTCTGCTCGAACTTCTCGGCATACGCCTCAATCTCCTCCTCCGTGAGGCCGTTAGCACCGAGCTCGAGGATCTTGTCGGGGCGTAGGTTGCCGATGTTTATCGTGGCGAAGAGTGAGCAGGCAACGGAGACTATGATGAAGGTTGTGAGCACTGCCAGACCCATGCCCATTAGCGAGTCTGTCTTCTTGAGTGCCTTGAAGATGAGCATCTTGCGGAGTAGTGGTCCGATAATCCACACCAGCACCCACACAAAGAGTATTATCGTGGCGAAGCCCACGAGGTATGCCAAGCCAGGCTCCTCGGTGAAGATATGTCCCACGCTGCCAGCAAATGTTGGGGCGAGGAGTATGGCTATGTAGAGGCCAACGAGCATGCATAGCTGCGCTATGAAACCACGTATTAGACCGAGGATAAGGGCAATAATAAAACTCGCAAGAATACAAATGTCTATAGTCATATGATATACTCTTTTTCTACCTTTTCTATATTAATATTTCGCACGAAGATAGTAATTTTTTTTCTTTATTCGTATATTTGCATCCATAAATATAGTTTCGATATGCGTTACCGATTGATTATAGCTATGGTTGTGGCGTTGTTTGCCTCGACCATGGCACTCCATGCCACAGCGCCACAGCGCGAGGTGTACAACCTAAATGACGATTGGATGTTTTACTTCGCCTCGGCACCCGATGCTGCCGAAGCACACCCCATATCACTACCTCATAGCTGGAGTGGTGAGATGCCACGTGGTCTATGCCGCGAGAGTGTGGCCAACTATGTGCGTAGGGTATTTGTGCCACAGAGGTGGGCAGACAGACGTCTCTTCATGCGCTTTGGTGGTGTGAATAGCGTTGCCGACATCTTTGTCAATGGCAAATATGTAGGTACGCATAAGGGTGGCTTTACCGCCTTCACCCTCGAGATTACGGACCATGTGGTGCTGGGCGCCGATAACACAATACGTGTTGTTGTGTCCGACGCATGGCGCAACGACGTGTTGCCGCTATCCTCGGACCTCGACCTTGCAGGAGGCATATATCGCGATGTGGAACTTATGGTCACACCGCGCAACATCATCTCGCCGCTATACTATGGCTCGGATGGTGTCTTTGTTGTGCAGCAGAGTGTTACAAGCAGTCGTGTGAGTGGCGTTGTGAGGTGTCACCTCTCGACACCTAACCTCGACCACGCAACCGTTGTCGTGCGCATCACGGGCCCTGATGGCTACCTCGTAGAGAGACTCACGGCACGTGCTGGTAAGCACACCTCGGGACGTAGTGTCGAGGTGCCATTCGAGATTAACAACCCTACGCTGTGGTCTCCCGAGAACCCCGCGATGTATAGCGTTGAGGTGCTCCTCGGCAGCGAGGAGAGTGTCATTGATGCCATTACCGTGCAGACGGGCTTTAGAAGCATCACGATGGATAAGAGTAACCGCCTCTGCATAAATGGTGAGCCATATATGATTCGCGGTGTAGGCCTCGCGCACGACCGCATAGGTGCTGGCATGGCAATCACCCGCGAGGAGCTTAATGCCGACCTCGACATGATTCTCGACATGGGTGCGAATGCCGTACGTTCACTCACAGGCCCACATGCAGCTGCGCTGTATGACCGCTGCGATAGCGAGGGTGTGCTCTGCTGGGTAGACCTCCCCTTCACACGTTCTATGCGTGCCTTCGCCGACATATGCTACTATCCTATGGCCCCCTTCTGTGATAATGGCAAGGAGCAGATGATGGAGATCATGGCGCAGAACTACAACCACCCATCGGTTGTCATGTGGGGTATGTTCTGGGGCGTATGGCAGCATGGCGAGGATGTTGTGGAGTATGTGGCGGAGCTTGTGGAGGCTGCCAAGGCCTTCGATGCCTCACGACTAACGGTGGGATGTAGCAATAGGGATGGCGCCATCAACTTCTCTACCGACATCATCGTATTCTACCAGGATGTAGGCTGGTATAAGGGTGCATATAGCGATGTTGGCGTGTGGTGTCGTATGCTCGCCTCGAATAGGCAGTGGGAGGCACTACGCTATGGCGTGTGCTATGGCGAGGAGGGTGTGCCCGAGCACCATACAGATATGTTGAGTCGTGCGCAGCGCGATGCACAGCTACTCCCCGAACGTCGTCATCGACGTATGCATGAGGACTATGCTGCAATAATAGATACGGCGGGTAACTTCTGGGGCTCATGGATAAATAGCATGTACGACTTTGCCTCGCCAAAGCGCCACTCGGGCATCAACCACTCTGGTGTGGTGTGCTTCGACCACACGACGCCAAAGGATGCATACTACCTATATCGTGCTATGTGGAACCCCGATGAGGCGACACTGCACATCGCCGATGGCAGCTGGCGCGAACGCCGCGATACATTGCAGCAGATAGATGTATATAGCTCTGTGGGTGAGCCTATGTTGCTCGTTGGTGGCGACACCATCGCTGTGCGCAATGTAGCCCCCTCACGCTACCGTGCCGACTCGGTTGTCATCAAGGGCAGGACCCGCATTGAGGCTTTCGATGTCACGGGTGCAATACGCGATGTCGTGGAGGTGCATTGTGGAGGATATTAATGAGTAGGGTTGCCCGACATACTTGTTGGACAACCCTAAATCTTTTATGTAGGTAGGTTTAGTGCTTGAGGCCGAGGACACCCTTTAGGTTCTTTGCCCACTTGCCCTGCACGCGCATAACTTGCTCGACGATGTCGCGCACAGCACCACGGCCACCATCATACTCCGAGACGTAGCGCGATGCCTCTATTACCTCCATGGCGGCATCGGCAGGACATACGGGGATGCCTACAACACGCATACACTCCAAGTCGGGGATGTCGTCACCCATATATATGACACTCTCCCTGTCGAGGTTGTAGTCGCGTAGGAACTCCTCTATGGCTGCCACCTTATCCATGCAGTCGAGGTACATGCGTGTCACGCCTAACATCTTAAGACGATTCTCGAGCATGGTGCCTCTGCCACCAGATATTATACAAACCTTATACCCCTCGCGTATGGCGCACGCCATGGCGTAGCCATCCTTGGCATAGTAGCGACGTATGAAGTCGCCATCGGGGGTGGGGATGATGCCACCGTCGGTCATCACACCATCGACGTCGAAGACAAAGGCCTCGACACGTGCTATATCTTCTTTGAAGTTTCCCATATGCTATCTGTTATATTCCTATATATATCTCTTTTACGTTCATCGCCCTCGAGCATGGCCATGTGTCTCTCTACCACAGCCCTGTCGAAGCGTGCTGCGGGGCCTGTCTGCACGGTGCGTGGGTCGCTGGTGGCGATGGCCTTGGCTGCCGTCTCGCGGATGAGGGGCTTGAGGATGTCGAAGGGTAGGTCGGCAGAGGCCAACACATCACCTCCTATGGCATACATGTGGTTTGTGAAGTTGTTGACAAAGACTCCCGCAAGATGAATATATCTGCGGCGTTCGGATGTGGCATACTCCACGCATGAACTTATGCTCTGGGCCAGACGTGTGACGCTATCACGCACAGTGTCGCTATCTGCCTCGATAAAGAGAGGCACGTCATGAAGGTCTATCTCGCGGCCCTTGCTGAAACTCTGCAGGGGGTATATTATGCCACGTCTGCCGCCACGCTGGGGGATGGCACTCATGGGCACGCTGCCTGCCGTATGCAGTATTATGGCCTCCTCGGGGACTATGAGGGCTGCGGCAACCTCCTCGACGGCTCTGTCGCTTACGGCGATGATGTATATATCCGCCATAGCGATGCTCTCCGCCTCTGTGCACCATGTGCAGCCACACATCTGGGCTATAGCCCTGCCGCGCTGCTCGTTGCGTGCATATATCTGGCGCAGCGTGACACCCTCGCACGTGGCCAGACTACGGGCAAAGGCCTCGGCAACATTTCCCGAGCCTACAACGACAACATCACACCTATGCATATATCTACATTTTTATCTTTATGACCCATGTGCCACCTGCGATGGTGGTTATGGCTATTAGTTTATCACTACCCGCCTTGGTGCCTATGGCGCGACGCACGGCATCTACTGATAGCTGTGTGTCACGCTTCATTATCTCCACGCCGAGACCCTTGAGGCTGCGCTTTAGCTCCTTGGGGCGGTATGGCTCTATGCTCTCTATCTCGAAGATGCGTGCTGGGAGCTGCTCGGTGGGTAGCTCCGTAGCGAAGGCATAGCCGTTATTGCTCCATATGGAGGCGTGGGGGCGTAGTGCCGAGATGGCAACACGCGCCTTCTGCAGTGCCACATCTGGCACAAGCATATATCGCCATGCTGTGGCATCGAAGGCCTCTGTGGAGGGCTCTATCAGCATATCCTCGGGTGTGAAGCACCACTCGCCGATGCCCGTTATGGCGATGCGTAGCAGGTCATCCTGCGCGCCAGTATATATATTTAGCTCCTTGCACTCGCCAGCGGTAGATACGACCTCCACCTCGGCGGGTGAGCATAGGCGGAAGGCCTCTACTACATCGAAGAGTGGCGAGAGCTTAAGGCCTATGCGGCGGGCAATATGCTTCAGGCGTGGCATCAGCGCTGCTACATTTGGCGAGCAGTCCTCGAGACACACCATCTTACGACCCTCGGCAGAACGACGGTCAGGGTCGGCAAATACCCAGTCGAAGTGGTCGGTGGTGGATGCCACATACTCCTCGGCAGAGGTGTTTATGACCTCTACATTCTCTATGCCCAACAGCGACATGTTGTATCTTACAACCTCGGCGAGTACGGCATCGCGTTCGAGGGCCACGACACGCCTGAAGCGTGTGGCGAAGGCCATGGTGTCGATGCCGAGACCACATGTGAGGTCGAGGAGGCTATCTCCGGCTATGCCCTTGCGCTGTGCGCTATCCTCGCTTGACGACTGCTCGAAGGCCAGAGGTGGTATTATGCAACGTGCCTCATATAGGCGTGGTAGCTTACGGCGTGCACGCTGCAGGTACTTCACCTGTGTCGCCACAAGGCGAGCATGGGGAATACGCCTGTCGAGTGCAACGGCCGTAGGGTCGCACTCTATGTTATCCTCGATAGCCTGTCGTAGCTCGGCGCTACGCAGCAACTCAACATCACTTAAGGTCATCATACGACTACAAAGTTATCACTTTTTTTCGATTTATGGACCATATGAGAGCAGTAATGGCGATAAAGAGTGTATAACATATTGCCACCTCCATGCCCGACATGCGGTATGTAAACCCTGTGATGCCCCAATCGTTGAGGCTACATGCTATGCTATTCTGTGCATATGCTGCCCACTCGGCAACGTAGCCGAAGGGTAGGGATAGGGGGTGGGGGAGTATCAGGGTGAGTATGCCGAAGCTCACGATTACGTAGGCGCAGAGCATGGCAAGGGGTGTGGCGAGGATGCCTATGAGGGCTATGTGGCCAAAGGTGTGCGACACAAGAGGCATGGTCCATAGTGTGGCAACAATGCCCATGAAGAGTGTGGTGAGTGCTGCTCGCCATATGCCTTGTTGCTGTGGGAGGGTGCGTAGTAGTGGCACACCCCATAGTATGATGCCCGCCACGGCGAGTGCCGAGAGCTGGAAGCTTATGTCGAAGAGGTAGTCGGTGCGGTAGAGGAGCATGACAAAGAGTGTGGCAGCAAGGGCGTTCAGCGAGTTATATCGCGAGGAGGAGAGTAGTGATAGCTGTAGCACCGAGAGCATGAGGGCAGCACGCACTACAGATGCCGAGGCGCCACACACCCCAACAAAGAGCCATAGGGCGACTATGGCGAGGATGTTTGCCACGCGGTGACCACGGTGTATGAGGCGTAGGGGTAGAAGGAGTATGTTTATGGCTATGAGTACTATGCCGAGGTGAAGGCCCGATACGGCCATGAGGTGGGCAAGTCCTGTCTGTGAGTAGGCGTCGCGCAGCGACTGTGGCATGGCATGACGTGTGCCCGCAACCATCGCCTCGAGGGTGGCGTGCGAGGTATCGAGGGTGGCATAGCGTGATAACTTGCCTATGGCGTATGCCTGGAGCCCCGAGGGGTTGTGGTGGCCTATGTGCAGGGTGTTATACGACCCTATGGCCACGCCACCGGCATAGTTGCGGCGGTAGAGGAGCTCGTCGTAGTCTGCGTGGCGTGATATGTGGGGGCGCAGTGTGCCGCAGAGCATTACCCTGTCGCCATAATCCACCTCCACATCCTCTATCCACACTCTAACAACCTCCTCTACATCTCGCCATGCTGTGCCATCGTACCACGCCACGATGCATCCATCAGCCGAACTATACTCTCCCATATCCCTTGTGGGGGATGTTATCTCTATGGTCATCTCCACATCGCTATTGTAGGGCACTGCCGAGGTGTTTGTGCCGAGCAGGGCGGCGAGCCACCCGAGCATGGTGATGGCTATGGCTATGGCAACAGCCGAGAGGCGTGAGGGTGATGTGCGCCAAGCTGTGATGAGTGCTGCGATGAGTGTTATGGCGATGGCCATGGGGTGCAGCATGAAGCTCTCGGCAAGGAGTATGCCGAGGCATAGGGGTAGGAGCACAAGTAACATGGGCACCGACAGTAGTCGACGCCCAAGAGTTGATAGCGAGAGGCTATTATGCCAATGGTCGGATGCGTACATCACACACGCCCTCGAGCATCTTTGCCAGCGCCTCCACGTCTGTAGGCTCCTCCACCTGACCGTAGTGGTAGGGGTAGTATATCTTTGGCTGTATGGCCTTTACAGCCTCTGTGGCCTGCTCTGGTGTCATGGTATATGGCTGGTTGACGCAGATGAAGGCGATGTCTATACCCTTCAGAGCTCGCTGCTCCTCTGTAGGCTCCGTGTCGCCCGATACGTATATGCGCACAGCACCGCCAAGGGTTATCACATAGCCGCAATCCTCACGTTCCTTGGGGTGGAACTGCAGCTGGTGCTCCGAGGTGTTGTATGCCGCAACAGCCTCCACCTTTACATCCACGAGTGGCTCGGCAGTGGCGCCAGGAAGCATGGTGTAGCAGTTGCCCACGAAGCCATCGGCAGAGGTCTTATCCAGAAGCAGGTGTGTCTCGTCGTGCTGCAGAGCATCTATAGCCTCGAGGTCGAAGTGGTCGTAGTGTGAGTGTGTTACAAGGATGACATCGGCCTTGGGGAGCTTCGTATAGTCGGCATTCTCCATCACGGGGTCTACATATATGTGGCGACCGAGATATTCGATGGCCAAAGAGGCGTGAGCAAAGAATGTTAGCTTAAGCTTCTCTCCATTTATGACAAGCTCATCAGAGGGGTACTTCGGTGCTCTCTTGCCACCAAAGAGGTTTGAAAGGAGTGACATAGGCAATAGTTCTATATGTTATTTATGAATGATGCGATGGTTGGTGCGAGTTGCTCGGTTAGTGGCAACGTCGAGTTGGTGTAGATGCTCATCATCTGCTCTATCCTATCTGATGTTGAGGCATCCTTGAGCACATGTGTCATATTCTCGAAGGTTATGTGCTGTGCGGCGGGGTATGACTCATTGAGCCTTGTGCCGTTATCCACACTCACCTGTATGTCGCGGCCACCAGTGATGATGAGCACAGGGGCTGTACAGCGTGTGATGACCTCGGCAGGGTCATACTGCATGTTGTTGATGAGGAAGGGCTGCACGATGGGATGAAACAGCGAGATTAGCTCCTGCGGTATCTCCTCCTCGGCGACACTCTCGCCACGCTTGAGGCGCTGGATGATGCTTGTAGAGCATGCCATGAGCCCCATGTGCGATGGTATGAGCTGTGCCGATAGCTGGCGCATGAGGATGGTGTCCATGGCATATCCAGGTGCGCATAGCGCAACAACACCATCTGTGACACCCTCGCCCTGCGTAGCGACGATGAGGGCTATGAGGCCACCCTCGCTATGGCCCACAAGGATAACCCTCTCGAACCCCTCGGTGCGTAGATGGTCGACACACGCACGTGCATCATCAACATAGTCATCGAGGATGAGGTTGGGGACATCCTCTGCTGCCGTGTGGCTCAAGCCTATGCCGCGCTTGTCGTAGCGTAGCACCGCCACGCCCTGGGCGACGAGCTCCTCGGCAAGCATCTTATAACAGTATGTGTTGAGCCCCAGTCCCGAGTTACCATATCGGTCTGTGGGGCCCGAGCCAGCGATGATGATGACTGCGGTATTGCTGCCCTCTGTGGGGGTGTCCAGCGTGGCACTTATAGTGCCCCATGGGCGCGAGATGGTGAGCTCGCGGCTTGCGGCATGTGTGGCGTGGATGCAGCATAGGAGTGCCATGATGCCAAGGATAGCTTTTGATATGTGTCTGATTATCATATGTTAAAGTGTTAGGTTGGCGAATGAATCCTCAACGACGGTATGGAGGTGCTTCCTGTCGAGGTGTGTATATACTTCGGTGGTGGAGATGCTCTCATGGCCGAGGAGCTCCTGCACATGGCGGATGTTGGCACCACCCTCCAGGAGGTGTGTGGCATAGGAGTGGCGCAGCGTGTGGGGACTTATCTGCTTATCTATGCCTGCTAACATTGCCGCCTGGCGTATGATGTTGAAGACCATGATGCGTGTGAGGGGTGTGCCTCGGTTGTTGAGAAAGAGGGTAGCCTCGGAGAGCCTCTTCGGGCGACGTAACTCCATGTAGAGCTGTATCTTATCTCTTGCTGCCGAGCTCACAGGCACGAGGCGTTGCTTGTCGCCCTTGCCTATGATGCGCATATATCCCTCGCCAAAGAAGAGGTCGTTGATGCGTAGCGTGACGAGCTCCGAGACACGTAGGCCTGTGGAGTATAGCACCTCGACGATGGCACTATCCCTGCATCCCTTCACTGTCGTGAGGTCGAAGGTGTCGAGCATGGCATCCACCTCGGCGATGCTCAACACATCGGGTAGCGTGCGTGTGGCCTTCGGGGCATCGACACTATCTGTGGGTAGGTGCTCAACCTTATCCTTGACGAGCATATAGTTATAGAAGCTACGTATGCCACTCAAGCGACGTGCCTGTGATGCGCTGCTGCGACCCTTGTCGTAGAGCCACGACATGAAGGCCTCAATCATAAGCTGCGTGACGGCCTCCGGAGCAACATCATAGCGGCGGCGGATGAAGTGCATGAACTCCTCGAGGTCACGCTTGTATGCATCTACAGTGTTCTGCGACAGACGCCTCTCACTCTTTATATAACGTAAGTAGTCAGCCGTAATTTTCTCCCACTTTTTAGCGATATCTGCCATTTTATCCCTATCTTTGCCATCGGAGATGGCCCTCCCCACATAAATGCCATGCAGTGTCGAGCCGTCTCACGTGGAGTGTGTTTTTTCTTTTCCTTGGGTAAAGATAAGAAAATTATTTTACATAATATTATAGCATAAACAAAAAAGTTGCCACCATGAAGCAATATATACGTCTATCAGTGGAGTGTGCCAACGAGGAGATGGCAGATATAGTAATGGCATTCCTTGCCGACTACCCCTTCGAGACCTTCGACACAACGCCCCACGAGGTGGGTCTGCGCCTCGATGCCTACATCCTTGTTGAGGCGTGGTGTGAGTGTCGCACAGAGGCTCTCAAGGCGATTGCAGAGTATGGAGAGGTGAGTGCCGAGGAGCAGATGGAGGATGAGAATTGGAACGAGACATGGGAGAGGGAGAGCTTCGCACCCATAGCCATCGACGACAGCTTCTTGATACGTGCTGCGCACCACGACCCCGCAGAGGGCGATGTGCGCGACATAATCATCGCACCACGCATGAGTTTCGGCTCGGGACACCACCAGACAACACGCATGATGTGTCGCCTGATACGTGAGCTATGCAGTGGCGGCAGGGTGCTCGATGTGGGCTGTGGCACAGGCGTGCTATCTATTGCTGCGGTGCACTGCGGCGCGGAGCATGTGGATGCCGTAGATATAGACCCCTGGTCGGTGGATAGCGCACAGGAGGCAGCAGCGCTGAATAATATGACAGCGAGCATGGAGATAATACTTGGCACGGTGGAGGCTGTGGAGGGTCGCACATACGACATGATAGTGGCAAACATCAACCGCAACATCATACTTGCCGACCTCGATAGATATCTTGCTGCGCTGAACACACCATCAAGGCTGCTCTTGAGTGGCTTCCTGCAGGAGGATATGGCAGATATACGTGAGGCATGCCAGGTGCGCGGACTACGCTATGTGACACACCGCGAGGAGGATGGCTGGATAGCAATGGCAATGGAGAGATAATAACAACTGCACTATGATAATACTACCATCACACTACTTTGGCTCTGTGGAGTATTGGGCACATCTTGTTGCTGCGGGCGACGATGCCGTCATAGATATCGGCGAGAACTATGTTAAGCGCACGGAACGTAACCGCACGACGATAATGACGTCGAATGGTCTCATGCAGCTCTCCGTGCAGCTTGCCCATGCCAACCGCCCACGTCAGCCTATGCGTTCGATGCGTGTGGACTACTCGAAGCGCTGGCAGCATCAGCATGCCATAGCCATAGAGTCGGCATATAAGCGTTCTCCCTACTACGACTACTATGGTGACCGCTTTGCGCACCTCTTCAATCGCGAGTGGAGATACCTCGTGGATATTAACATGGCAACACTTGAGGGCGTATGCTCCATACTCAAGGTGGGTGTGCCACGCATATCGGAGAACTACATCACAGCCACGGAGCAGGATGTGGACCTTCGAGGTAAAATAATAACGCCGAGTAGCACATTTACACCCTATATACAGGTGTTTAGCGATCGTGAGCCCTTTGCTCCAAACATATCTATATATGACCTTTTAATGTGTGAGGGCCCCTCGGCACTTGCCTACTTAAGGAGCATAAGTAGGTAGAGGTCGAGAGTGAATAAGAAGTCTATTTTGTCGTTCTTTGTTGATATAACAGCGCATCTACTTCCGCTAACGAATTATCTCATCAATGGGCAGTACGCCAAAGTACAGCCCATCGCCTCGAAATTCGCCGAGCAAAGTATCTGCACTATTCTCTCAACA
>JAGCMF010000028.1 GCA_017646625.1 Alistipes sp.
GGGCGGGGCCACTACCGTTTATATACAAAAAAGTTGGCGTCTTACCGAGACGCCAACTTCATTTTAGTTGCTCTTCTTATTGCGTTTAGACTTACTATTGTCATCCTCGACGATCGGCTCTCTACCACCGCCGAGTGCGGCGTATAGATTTACCATGCCCTGCATCTTATCGAAGAAGTCTGATATCTGCGATAGACGGCCAGTAAGTAGATTCTGCTGCGCTGTGAGCACCTCGAGGTATGTAGTTGAACCATGCTGCATGAGAAGCTCTGTGCTCTCAACTGCCATAATAAGTGAGTTTATCTGCTGCTCACGGATACCCATCTTGCTATTTGCCGTCTGTACCTGTGCCAGAAGTGTGTTGACCTCGGCACCAGCATTGAGCAACGTCTGCTGGAATGTGAGGAGTGCCTCCTGCTGCTGTGCCTCGGCAATCTTCACCTGTGCGCGTAACTTACCACCATTAAATATAGGTGCTGCGATAGATGCTGCTGCCGACAGAAGTAGGCCTCCTGGGTTGATGATGGCGGAACCCGCATCATTTGTCCATCCCAATATGCCATTAAGGGTAAGCGATGGGTATAGTGCTGAACGTGCTGCGGCTGTTGCATAGTATGCCTGCATAAGGGCATATTCAGCCATGCGCACGTCGGGACGATTTGCAAGTAACTGCACGGGGATACCTATGTTGATATCCGTGGGTAACACCTGCTCGGTAAGGGTGCTACGGTCGATGACGTGTGGTGTCTCTCCAAGGAGTGTGCAGAGGGCATTCTCCACATTGCGTATGTTGTACGCTATGTCGTAGAGTGATGCCTCTGCAGAGAATGCGGCAGCCTCCATCTGTGATACACCAGCACGATTTGTCATGCCGGCATCCATCATTGAACGCATAGTCTCGGCACTGCCAGCAAGAGACTCGGCAGTCAACGCTGTGACCTCGAACTGACTATCGAGCATCAGAAGAGTGTAGTAGTAGTTAGCAATTTCAGCGATTAGACGTGTGCGTACGGCTTGGCGATACTCCAGTGACTGCGCATATACCGCCTTCGCCTTGCGCTTGGCATTTGTAATGCCACCAAAGATGTCTATCTGCCATGATGCTGCAAGGGGTGCTGTGTATGTCCATGCACCACGAGACCCCGCAAAACTCGATACGCCACCCGTGGGGTTAAGGTTGAATGATGGTAGGTATGCCAGGCGTGCCGACTTAAGCGCAGCCTCGGCCTCGTCGATGCGCAGCTGTGCAGCTTGTAAATCGATATTGTTCTCCAAGCCTCTCTCAATGAGTGCTTGAAGCTTCGCATCTGTGAAGAATTCGTGCCACTCTATGTCGGCAATTGTCGTAGTGTCGCAGCTCTCAAGCTCTGCGCCGTAGAGGTTATCTGTGCTAACCTCTGGACGTGAGTATGGCTTATATATTCCACATCCTGTTACGGCGATGGCTATGGCGACTATAATATATCTCTTCATAACATTACTTTGTTTCGTTAAGAATCTTATCAACCTCATCAATCTCCTTCTGTACAGCTGGCTCTATCTCGCCCTCAAACTTTACAGGACTCATCTTCTCCTGTATCCACTGGAAGAGTATGAAGAGGCTTGGCACAAGGAACAAAAGCGCTGTTGTGCCTATGAGCATGCCGCCAACAACACCCGAGCCGAGTGATGAGTTACCATTAGCACCTACGCCAGTTGAGAACATCAATGGCAACATGCCGAAGATCATCATCAACACAGTCATGAGGATAGGACGTAGACGCGCGCGTGCTGCAGCCATGGCTGCCTGCTTGAGACTCATGCCAGCACGACGGCGTTCTGATGCGTACTCCGTGAGGAGGATGGCTGTCTTCGATAGCAGGCCTATAATCATAATCATACCCGTCTGTAGGTATATGTCGTTCTCGAGGTCCATCATGCGTGCAAATAGCAAGCAACCCAAAAGACCTGCTGGCACAGCGAGGAGCACAGCGAAAGGTATTAGATAACTCTCGTAGAGTGATGCCAAAAGCAAGTATATGAGTAAGAAGCATATGCCATATACAACTACAGCATTACTTGATGTACTCTCCTCCTCGCGTGTGAGGTCGCTGAACTCGAATCCATAACCACGTGGTAGCACCTCGGCAGCTGTTGCCTTGATGGCATTTATAGCCTCACCCGATGAGTAGCCCTCGGCAGCCTCACCATTGATGGCTATCGACGTGTACATGTTGAAACGATTGTATGTCTCGGGACCATATACCTTTGTGAGTTTAACGAACTGGCTTATAGGCGCCATTTTACCCTGAACTCGTACATATACATTGTCGAGAGACTCTATGTCCATACGATCCTTGGGGTCAGCCTGAATCATCACACGGTAAACTTTAGAGAATCGGTTGATGTTTGAGACATACTGACCACCATAGTAGCCACCAAGTGTTGCAAGCACCTCGGAAGGTGATATACCAGCGCGCTTGCACTGTGCAGCATCTACGTCGACCATATACTGTGGGAAGTTGACATTATATGTCGTATATGCCATGCCAATCTCTGGGCGCTTGTTGAGGGCTGCGATGAACTGCATCGCCACATTGTAGAAGTCAGTGATGTCGCCTCCATTGAAGTCCTGGACATGTAGCGAGAAACCATTTGATGTACCATATCCCGAGATCATAGGTGGTACAATAGCGATTACCTGTGCATCTTTAATATCGGCACACAATGCCATGATCTGCTGACTGATATAGTTTACATTATCAGTATCCTCTGGACGTTCCTCCCAATCCTTGAGACGGATAATCATAGTACCATATGAAGAGCCCTGACCAGAGAGAATACCAAAACCAGAGACCTTACAGTGTGAACTGATCTGTGGTATTGTTGATATGCGGTCACTTACCTCCTCCATGATGCTGTCTGTCTGCTCGAGTGTTGAGCCTGGTGCAGTTGTCACGTTCACCATGATTGTTCCCTGATCTTCAGATGGCACAAGACCTGTCTTTGTTGTAGAGAATAGGTATACCATGCCCACGATGCAGAGGACGAGAACGCTGCCAAATACTACGCGACGCTTGATGAAGAACTTAACGCCACGCTGATACTTGTTTAGTAGGGCACCGAAAGAGGCGTCGTAAGCACGGCGGAAGCGTGCCATGAAACCATTGCTACCCTCGGTGTGCTCATCATGAGGCTTGAGCATGAGTGTGCAGAGCACTGGAGATAGTGTCAAGGCGTTGATACCCGAGATACCTACCGCTACAGCCATGGTAAGACCAAATTGTGAGTAGAAGATGCCGGATGTACCACCCATCATAGATACGGGGATAAATACCGCCATGAACACCAATGTAGAGGTCACCACGGCCGATGATATGCCTCGCATGGCATCTACGGTGGCGTTATACGACGACTTATATCCAGCCTCGAACTTCGCCTGCACGGCCTCAACAACAATCACGGCATCATCAACGACGGTACCAATGGCAAGCACAAGGGCAAACAAGGTAAGCATGTTGATGGAGAAGCCAAGGAGCACCATCGCAGCAAATGTACCTATAAGCGAGACGATGATAGATATCAGCGGGATTACCGTTGATCGCATGCTCTGAAGGAAGATGAACACCACGAGGATAACGAGGATGATAGCTTCGATGAGGGTCTTGATAACCTCATGGATAGAGGCAAATAGGAAGTCATTACTATTCATGATGCTCACGAACTCTATGCCCTGTGGGGCCTTTGCCTCCTCCTCTTCAAGCATCTCCTCGATGAGCTTAATCACCTGTGTGGCATTTGAGCCTGGTGTCTGATAGATGAGTGCTGCAACACCGTTAAAGCCATTAACCTCACTTGTGAATGAGTATGCCTCGTTGCCAAACTCTACATCTGCAACATCCTTTAGGCGCAGTACCTCACCAGACTCTGTCGATAGGATTACAAGGTCCTCGAACTCCTCGGGAGTAACCTTGCGACCCGAGTAGCGCATTGTGTACTGGAAGGTGTTGTTAGAGTTCTCGCCGAGGCTACCTGTTGATGCCTCTATGTTCTGCTCGGCAAGGATTGCTGTGATGTCGGATGGCACGAGGTTGTGCTGCGCCATGATATCGGGCTTCATCCATATACGCATAGAGTACTTCGAGCCAAGTGTCGTACACTCACCCACACCATTGATACGCAACAACTTGGGTTGTATGTTGTTTACGAAATAGTTTGAGAGAAACGCCTCGTCGTATGTGCCATCTGGCGAGTTGATACCTATGGCCTTGATAATTGATGTCTGCTTCTTTGATGTCTGCACGCCCACCTTTGTAACCTCGGCAGGGAGCACGGATGTAGCACGCGCCACACGGTTCTGAACATTAACGGCAGCCATATCTGGGTCAGTGCCCTGGGCAAAGTATACCGATATGGATACATTACCAGAGTTGGATGCCGTAGATGTCATGTATGTCATGTTCTCCACACCATTAATCTGCTCCTCAAGGGGTGCGATGACTGCCTTCTGTATTGTCTCGGCAGAGGCACCTGGGTAGGATGTAGATACGTTAATGGTTGGAGGTGCGATGCTTGGGTACTGCTCTATGGGGAGTGTCATCAAGCCAAGTATGCCGGCAAGCATAATGACTATCGATATCACCGTAGAGAGTACGGGGCGGTCGATAAAATTCTTGATATTCATACTACTCCTCAATTACGTCTGTTTGGTCAATAGTGGCAACTGTCTGCTCATCATCTTCGCGGAGAAGCACTGGGGCACCCTCGCGTAGCATTGCTACACCCTCTGTGAGGATGATGTCACCCACAGCAAGACCGTCGGTAACTATGTAGTTAACGCCGTCATACTTCTCTATGCTGATAATCTTCGATGATGCCTTGCCATCAACGGGCTGATATACATATGTCTTATTCTGAATCTCGTATGTTGCTATGCATGGGATGATAATGCAGTCGGGCTTCTTGTAGTTGAGTACGATGTTGCCCGAGCCGCCGCTGTGGAGCAACTCGCCAGGGTTGGGAAATACAGCACGAAGTGATATAGAGCCTGTGGTCTGATCTATGACGCCACTCACTGACTCGACATAACCCTCATGCTCATATGTAGAGCCATCTGTGAGTTCCAATGTGGGCTTTGGGAATGCAGCAAGAGCAGCCTCCATGGAGCCATGCTCACGTGTGAGGGCAAGGAGCTGCTTCTCACTCATCGAGAAGTATACGTACATCTCTGTGTTGTCAGATACGGTTGTTAGGGGCTGTGCCATAGATGGACCTACGAGTGCACCTACGCGGTGAGGTATTGTTCCAACAACACCATTTGCTGGCGACTTAACAACGGTGTAGCCGAGGCTATTCTTTGCATTTACAAATTGTGCCTCTGCCTGTGCAAGTGTTGCCTCTGCTGTTAATACCTGATTCTCCGCCACTCGCAACTCATACTCTGATATCACACTCTTGGCGTATAACTCCTGCTTACTGTCGAAGGTTAGCTTTGCTGTCGCCACGCTTGCACGTGCAGCCTTGACATTTGCCTCGGCAGTCTTCAGTGCCGCCTCGTATGGCACCTGGTCTATGATGAAGAGTGTCTGGCCCTTTTCAACCCTCTGACCCTCGGTCACCATAACCTCTGATATTGTACCACTCACCTGTGGCATAATATTTATATCTTGACGACCGCGTATAGATGCGGAAAATCTACTTACAACCTCGGCGTCGGCTGTTGTAATCTCCAGGTAGTCGTACGTGCCAACTTCCTGAACTGTTGGAGCCTCTTTGCATGAGGCAAAGAGTAGCAGCGTTAGTGCAATACTGCACATGAGAGTTTTCTTCATAGTTATTCTAGTTTACATTGTTTTCTGTAGATAAATAAATGCCTACAAATATACTGTTTTTTTAGAAAAGCAGAACTATTTATGGGCATTTTTAATCAATGGTAGCGCGTGTTACCCTATCATCTCTAACAAATTTGCCATTAGGACACCAAGGTGGTTGCCTAATGCATATCCCATGATGCCTGCGCCAAGACCTGTTACGAGTACTGCCCTATTGCGCATAGCTACAGTGACCATGGGCACAAAGGGTGGTGAGTTGATGAAGGCGACAGAGGATATGACCATCGAGTCGGCATCTACGCGCATAAGACGACAGATGATGGCGTGTATGGCCAATGATGCGAATACGGCAAACGACATAAATGCTATTTGATATAGACCATTTGTGAGGTCAAACTTCGAGAAGTCTGCCATGGTGGCTATGACAAGGCTGAAGATGTAGATAAGATACATTCCTACGTCGTAGCTATACTTGAGGTTACGCACAGGTTTGATGAATGATGCGCATACACCAAGTGTCGTTAGCATAAGGATGAAAACAATCATGAACCAACCCTCTGGAAGAGGTAGTGCTGCAGCGGCAGAAAGAGCAACAATACAAATTGTTACACTTATCACCTTTAGCAGTTGATAAAGTCCATGTTTGCTCCATAGACCACTATATGGGTTGCTGTTTGTCTCCTCCTCTGATGTTGTGTTAGACATACCCTCTTGCTTATTGCGAAGCTGTGGGTCTGTTGGCTCGCCATAGAGTCTACGGAATAGCTTGATGCCTATTGCAAATAGAAAGACAAAGTAGAGAAACGAAATGAGAATGTCGTATGAGTTGATTAGTACAAATGTCTCCTCCTTGGCTTTGAGTACTGTCTGTAGTGCTGCGGCGTTCAGCGTGCCTCCAGTATACATTCCCGAGATTATGCCGCCAATCTTTGCACCCTCATCAACATTAGTGCCGAAGAGTAGGTAGCCAACTGTAACGGCAATGACGACAGCAAGGAATCCACTGACTACAACCTTTAACTGCAATCCTGCATCGCTAAAGGAGAAGTTGCATCCGAAGAGCATCATGGGTATTGCTAATGGCACCATGATGTTTGGTAGTAGCTCTTGGAGTGTTGCCATCTGTTCTGGTAGAGATGGTAGATTGCCTATGCCGATACCTATCATATATAGTAGCATGATGGGACCAATCTTGCCGAGTATTTTCGATTTGCGACATAACCATAAAACAAATGCTGGCAGTAGCAAAAAGAGTAGTGTAAAGATTAAATAATTAAGCATTATTATTCATGTTTGGTATAAAAATATCTAAATTTCCCCACAAAAGTAGCATAAATTATAATAAGTTGCCAATAAGTATAAAGACGTATTGTGTGCTAAATAGCTCATAAATATAGTCAATTTATTAAAAAAAGTTGTATATTTGTCGTATACACAAGTGGCAAAAGGCCTAAATTATTAACTTGCCAATTACGTATTGGCCGTAATACTCAAATAGATGAAGGAACAACTTGAAGCACTTAATCAGCTGACCATTAACCTGGGTAATGGCGGTATGCTTATCGTGAATATCATTCTTGCGTTTGTGATGTTTGGTATCGCGTTGGGCATTAAACTAGAAACGTTTAAGGATGTTTTCAAAAATCCACGTTCTGTTATTGTTGGACTTTTCTTGCAGTGGGTTGTCCTTCCTGCGGTTACATTCATCGTGTGTCTTTTACTGCACCCATTGATTACACCATATGTCGCTATTGGCATGTTGCTTGTGGCGTCGTGTCCTGGTGGCAATATCTCTAACTTCATATCGTCACTATCGAAGGGTAATGTGGAGTTGTCGGTCTCTATGACTGCTGTATCTACTATTTTTGCTCCACTCATTACGCCTATTAACTTCTGGATGTGGGGTTCTCTATACTGCCGTGTTGCTGGTGTGACAAATGAGATTCCTACACTTGAGATTCCATTTATGGATATGTTCCTTCAGGTGCTTTTGTTGCTCGGTTTGCCTATAATCGTAGGTCTTGTATTTGCGCATTATCACCCTAAATGGACACAGTATATCACTCGCCCTGCACAGGTTATATCCATCCTACTCTTCTTCGGTATGATTATCGCATCGCTGACACAGGTGCTCACATCGCTTGAGCAGGAGGTAGGAGTGTATATCAGTATATTATGTGCCTTTGTCATTGTTATAATACACAATGCTAGCGCTTTGTCTGCGGGCTATTTAGGTGGTACTTTAGCAAAAGTTCCAGATGCAGACCGTCGTTCATTGACAATAGAGGTAGGTATTCAGAACTCCGGCCTCGGTCTCGTGTTGCTTTTTAATGAGGCTATCTTCCCACCATCGGAGTGGGGTCATATAGGTGGTATGGTGATTATCACGGCGCTTTGGGGTGTATGGCATATTGTTGCAGGTCTATCCGTGGCACGTATCTTCAACCGCAAACCTCTAAAGGCATAGGTTCATGGGTAAAAATATTCAAGACCACGATTGGCTATATAGCTTCCTTCGACACTATGTCGATTTAGTACTTAAGTTATCATACCGCACCATTAGGTATGTAGGTAAAGATAGAATACCAAAAGATGGTGCGATTATCTATGCGCCAAACCATACTAACGCCTTGATGGATGCTATGGTAGTGTTGGCTATGGATAGCAAGGCGAAAGTCTTTGTTGCACGCGCTGATATCTTTAAAAATCCAAAGATAGCGAAGATCCTACACTTCCTTAAGATTATGCCCATCATGCGTATGCGTGACGGTAGAGATGAGGTGCGTAAGAATAATGAGACTATAGAACGTGCTGTAGGCGTATTGCGTGACAAGGTGCCTTTTTGTATCTTCCCCGAGGGTACGCATCAGGCGAAGTATTCGTCGTTGCCACTCGCCAAGGGTATCTTCCGTATCGCATTCCAGGCCCAGGAGCTTATGTCTGATATGCCTCTCTACATTGTGCCTATAGGTATCCGCTATGGTAACTTCTTCCGCTTCCGTTCTACGGTGCGTGTGGCTGCTGGTGTGCCTATCAATGTTGCAGAGTTCCGTAATGACTGTGAGGGTCTTAACGAACAGGAGCAGATGAATGCCATGAAGACACTGCTCGAAGAACGTCTGCAAGATGCCATATTCTATATCCCTAACGATGAGAACTATGACTCTATATATGAGATATGTGCAGCTGTTGTTAAGAGTCGAGTGAAGCGTGCGGGTCGTGATATGGATGGACGCGTGCTCCGAGGTCTCGAGGCACACTTTGCAACAAACAAGTCTACTCTTAAGCTTATAAATAGAATCCGTGAGGAGAAGCCAGAGGAGGCGCAGAGACTTCTTACTCTTGGCCATGAGGCATCTACCTTGCGCCGTGATCGCAAGATAAGTCTCTCGTCTGTATCTGTTAAGAATCCCGTTTTGTCACGTCTATTGATGACGCTGTTCATGATTGTGACACTACCCTACAATCTTGTCGCTTTGATTCTTACATTACCAATCAAGGGACTATGTGCATTCCTGTTTACTAAAATGAAGGATTATGCCTTTCGTAACTCGGTGCGCTATGTTGTCAACCTTGTGTTGTGGCCAATACTCATGATTATATACTCTGCTGTTGCATACGCAGTATTGCCCTGGGAGTGGGCTCTTCCTATTACATTGCTGCTTCTGCCAGCTCCTATCATTGCGCATGAGGCATGGCGACTTGCTCGTCTCATGAAGTCGGATATTCGCCTTCTTTGCAGCGAGGAGTTGCGAGAAAAGTATCGTGGCATTAGAGAGATAATAGAGAGAAATGATAACCTATAATTTACATTATATGAAGCGACTTATACTATTAGTATTTATTGTTTTGTCGACATCTATAGTGTCGGCACAGAATAGTGAGGAGATTACAAAGACGGGTTATAACTTTGGTCCATTGCCCGCTGTGGCTTATGATGCTGATAAGGGTTTTCAGCTTGGTGCGCTACTTAATATATATGACTTTGGTGATGGATCTACATACCCTAACACCCGTCAGCAGTGGTATTTCGAGGCGTCATTCTTTACAAAGGGTTCACAGCTTTTTGTCGTATCGTATGATAACCGCTTCTTGATTCCTGGTGTTCGTTGGTCAACAGCCTTGGTTATAACAAATGATAAGGCTATGGACTTCTACGGTTTCAATGGCTACATGTCTTACTATGATCATGAACGTGTTGCCCTGGGTAAGGATAAGACAAATACGGAAAACTATATCTATACTCCAAAGTATCGTGTTAACCGTCTCGCCGCCCTCTTTAAAACCGACTTTGTGGGTGATATCTGGAATGGTAAGCTATTCTGGGAGGCTGGCTATCACTTGAGCTACATAGGTGAGGGTTATAAGCAGCAGGGTGCATTGAACCTTGATAAGATAAATAAGAATAAGAAGGATTATAAGGTATTCCCTGCAGAAGAGCCTACAATATTTGACCTATATCGTCAGTGGGGCATCATCTCCGAGGAGGAGGCCTGGGGTGGTTGGAATAGCACTGTGCGTCTTGGTCTTCTCTTCGATACGCGAGATAAGGAGGGTGCTCCATCACGTGGTATCTGGGCGGAGGCTCATGCCATGCTTGCTCCCAAGTGGCTTGGTACAACAAATCCATACTACCGCTACTCTGTAACATTCCGCCACTATGTGCCCATCGTGCAGAACGACATTCTCACATTCGCCTACCGCTTGAACTATGAGGGTACATTTGGAAATAAGGCACCATACTACGTGCTTCCTTTCCTCACCACTATGGGTTCATCGTACGACCGTGATGGTATGGGTGGTTATCGCACAGTGCGAGGTATGATGCGTAATCGTGTTCAGGGTCTTGATGTAGCATCGTATAATGTTGAGCTTCGCTGGCGCTTCGTGTCATTTACGTTGTGGAAACAAAATATATCGTTCGGCTTGAACGTATTTAGTGATGGTGCTATGGTTACGAAGAACTACGATATGTCGTTCCGTGGTGATGAGGCTGATAGAGCTGCGTACGATGAATATATGGCACTCGGTACAGACCGCGATAGACCGCATATCACCGTTGGTGGTGGTTTGCGCTTCATTATGAATCAGAACTTCATTGTTGCCTTCGAGTATGGTCTTCCTGTTGGCAAGTTGCGCAAGCAGGATGGTGGAGGAGCCTTCTATATTAATACAGGTTACCTATTCTAATCTATTGATGCAAAACAATATATGCTGACTACGACAGTAGTCAGCATATATTGTTTATTATGTAGGCTATGCTACAATGCAAGTTCCTCGTATGAGAGGTTCCATGCATCGGCCACAGGCCTATATACAACCTTGCCCTCTACGATGTTTAGGCCCTTGCGTAGTTCCTCGTTATCCTGGCATGCCTTGCGCCAACCCTTGTTTGCGAGCTGAAGCATATATGGGAGTGTGGCATTTGTGAGTGCTAATGTCGATGTGTATGGCACAGCACCAGGGATGTTGGCAACGCAGTAGTGAAGGATGCCGTCAACGTAGTATACGGGATCCTCATGCGTTGTTGGGTGAGATGTCTCGAAGCATCCACCCTGGTCTATGGCGACGTCAACCATGACGGTGCCTGGCTCCATATCCTTAAGCATGTCGCGTGTTACGAGCTTTGGTGCCTTGGCACCAGGTATGAGTACAGAGCCGATTACAAGGTCGGCAGTCTTCAGCTCCTCACGAATGTTATACTCTGATGACATCAATGTCTTGACGTTCTTTGGCATAACATCGGCCAAGTAAGTCAGTCGTTGAAGTGAGATGTCGCATATTGTAACGTCTGCGCCTGTTCCTGCTGCTGTGCGTGCTGCTGCTGTGCCAACAACGCCCGCGCCTATTACGAACACCTTTGCTGGTTTAACGCCTGGTACACCACCGAGCAGCTTGCCCTTGCCACCGCGAGGCTTCTCGAGGAAGTAGCGGCCCTCCTGTGTCGACATTCTACCTGCAACCTCCGACATTGGAATGAGCAATGGGAGTGATCTATCCTTGCGTTCTACGGTCTCATATGCACAACATATAGCACCACTCTCGAGCATAGCCTTTGTTAGTGGTTCGCTGCTGGCGAAGTGGAAGTATGTGAATACGAGTTGTCCCTTGCGTACAAGCTTATACTCTGGAGCAATAGGCTCCTTGACCTTAACAATCATCTCGGCTATAGCGTATACATCCTCTATTGTTGGAAGGATCTTGGCACCCTGCTTAACATAGTCTTCATCTTTGAAGCCGCTGTTTACACCTGCGGTAGCCTGAATGTATACCTCATGGCCTCGGCGAACGAGCTCCATGGCTCCAGCTGGGGTGAGAGCAACACGATTTTCATTGTTTTTGATCTCCTTGGGAACACCGATAATCATAGTTTTGCTTTTTTAATGTTTCACATTGTTATGGCGATGATGCAATATCTTCACCATTTCAACATCTAAATTAATATATTTTTTTTAAAGTAATGCTGTTATTTATGATTTTTTTTACTTTGTGGGTGCGATATTCTATTATTACTGCTATTGTGAGGTATCCTGTGGCGAGCACGACAAGGGTTAATATGTCGGTGAGTCTATCTGATAGTGTTGCTCCCATTGTGCCTATGGCAACAAAGCTGTCTACGGCGCAGCTGCTTGGTAGTAGTCGTCCAAGAAGATATAGCCACTCGGGAAATGCCTCGCGTGGGTATGACACGCCGGCAAGGAGTAGTACGGGGACGGAGGTCCATAGCAATAGCATTATGGGGGCTTCACGGCGCTTGAAGAGGTATGAAATGACAATGCCGAGAGATGCTGCTGCTATCATGTATATTAGCAGTAGGATCATAACGTCTAGTGTTGCTCCGTTATATGGGAATCCAAATATTGGCCATACTGTTGATAATATTATAGTTGAGTTAACCGCATATAATGCGATGTAAACAAGTATTTTAGATATGGTTATCTTTATAGACATTGATAGCGTGTGACATTCTCGTTGTCTGCGTCGCAATCGCACCATTGCAATACCAATGAGCATCGTCTGTTGTATGATAACGATGAGTATTGTCGGCATGACGAACGATCCGTAACCGAGAGAGGGGTTGTATAGGGTGTGGCTGTCATATATTATCGGCTCCACCACGGCCTCTACATCGCTGTTGCCATGTGATATAAGGCGTTCTATCTCTATGGATACTCCAAGTTCAAGTATGTCAGCTGCTGCCTGCTCGAGTACTTGTCTATATAGTAGTAGGTGACCTCCGTCAAGGATTAGTGATATATCGCCTTGTTTACCGCCTATGGTCTCCCTCTCGAAACCCTGTGGGATGTATACGATGCCGTATACCTTATGGCTATAGAATAACTCTTTGGCCATCTCCAATGACTCTGCCTCATAGCACACATTCGTATTTGGACCAGAACGTAGTCTGTTTATTAATGTTCTGCTTAACGACGTATGGTCATCGTCAACTATACATATCTTGACATCTCGCACGACATCTGCCCCATATGCCATTGAGTATATCACTATATATATGTGTATTGCGAAGATTATCAGAAGTAGTGCTCCGCTATCTGATAGTATGCTCTTTAACTCCTCGAGGGCCAACGTGATGATAGATGCCTCATCTCTAATTTGTGCTTTCTGTATCATAATATCAATCTCTTCCCCAATACATCTTGATAGTTGTTATGTGTTGTAGTCGATGCCATGATAGTGGCGCTAATAGCGTGAAGGCTATCAGGGGCATAAATCTCCATATCACAAATCTTGTTGGTGCACCATACATTACCTCATCGATGAATATGTCGCTAAAATATGTAAAAGGAAAGATGTGGGATAGTATGCGTGGTAGCGAGAACATCGCCATCGTTGGAAATGTTATTCCGGAGAATGTGAATGCCATGACGGCGTATCCACCACCGAGAGAAAGACCGAGGCGGAGGTTGGATGTCATGCTAATAATAAATATGGCAACAGATTGATATGCAATAATGAGAATGGCTATATCTAAAGTTAATATAATGTAGTTACCTGCGTTTATCATGCCCATTATAACAAATATGATTAGGCATGCGATGAGTGCTATTAATGTCATGATTATATATATGGGCAGCAATTTGCCAGTCATAGCAATGAGGAGTGAGTCGTTGGCAGACTGGAGCCAGGATACCGTAGTGCCATACTTCAATTCTCTGCCTATAGCATATATGGTGGATGTGACGATAAATATCACTATACCCATGAATATGAATATTGGGGCGAGGTAGTAGCCGTAGTTAAGATATGGGTTACCAATGATGTTTGTATGGAAGTTAATGGGCATTACTTCAATTAATGCTTCATCTTCGCTATACCCCTTCGATATCAGTTTAGATGCGGATATTGTCGCCGAAAATGTCTGCACAACTTCTTGAACATCACGTTCCACCACTCCGCTTGCTGACATGTTTGCTCCAGATATGTAACATTCAACGTGTGTGGGTATTCCCTGGTATATCATTGACTCAAATCCATCCTCTATAACAACTATACCGTACACTTTACCTTCAAGCATCATTCTCTCGGCGTCATTGATAGATGCTGGCTCCGCTGCAATCTCAACCCCCGGCGTAGCTGATAATGCATATTTTAATCTCCGCGACATTGTGCTATGGTCACTATCACATATGGCAATTGGGAGATTATCTATTGCGCCATCATGAAACATGATGGTGAAGAATAGTAGCATTGTTAATGGTAAGATGAGTACGACGCATAGGTAGAGTTTATCGTTGATAATCTCTTTTATCTCTCGTTTTGAGACATTAAGTATCGCTTTAATAGACATATTATTATAACCTATCACCAAATACTATAACACTCATACCTGGGAGTATGTTTATTGTTGTGTCACATGCAGTGGCATGCACCTCAAACGTTCTGATGTCGAAACCTCCACGGGCGCGTGTGCTGCTCCATGTTGCGAAGTCTGCCTCTGGGGCTATGTAGTCTATCTTAAATTCCACCTCCCTGTCTATGGCGGGTATAAATGCGTTGAATATATGCCCTATCTCTATGCCGTGCATGGCGTTCTCCTTAATATTGAATACTATCCATCTATCTGTTAGGTCAAGTATTGTAATAACGGGATATCCTGCACTTACAAGCTCGCCTGGCTCTGCGATGATGTTTGATATGCGGCCTGATACGGGGGCATATACGCATGCGTCGTTGATGTATGTATTGACCTCATCTACAGCGCCACGTGCCTCGCGCACCTTTGCTTCTGCAGCTTGCTTTTGTTCTCTTGTTGCTCCCTCTATGACAAGTCTGTATTCAGCATGCGCAGCATCTACATTTGCTTGCATGGCTTGTTGCGCTGCTAAAGCCTCGTCATACTGCTGTCTTGTAGCAACACCCTTATCGTATAATCTCTTGATACGCATATAACTTTTATCTGCTAACTCAAGTCCTGCTATAGCCTTCTGTAGCATGCTGTGTGCCGCCTCTATCTGCTCGCGTCTGGCACCACGTTCAACCTCTTCATTCAATGCCTCTGCTGCACTCTCAAGTGCGGCGACCTGCTCTAACTTTGCCCGTAACTCTGGCGTCGATATTGTGTATAATAACTCGCCCTTCTCTACCCATTCGCCCACCGATACGAACATGGAGTCAATGCGGCCCGGTATCTTTGATGATGCCCTATATGTTCGGCACTCTGCGGTGCCCTGAATAATCTCCCTGTTTGCGTTTACATCATAGCGGTATAGGGCGTATACTGCCACTATTACAACCAATATAATCGCAGTGCTATACCAGATATATTTATCCTTTGTTTTCATTATTTTATAATGATTATATAAACTAATTTATATCTACTGATTCTCCATTATTTAGGTAGTTTACAAATGTATACGCAATGCCAGAGGCATTAAGCAGTTTGACTAATGATATGCAATAGTCGTAAGCGGCATTCAGATATTTCACTTTGGCGGCCGATAGCTCAACGCTGGCATCTATAATATCAGAAGATGATGCTATACCCTCCACAAAGCCTTCGTATATCGAGTTGTAGTACTCCTCGGCAAATGTTATTGAATATCTGCTTGATTCTATATTTTGCTTTGCATTGATAAGCTCAAAATACTCTTTCTCAACAAGTAGTGAGATGTCACTTTTAGCACTTTCAACCATGTCGTTTACCGCTGCTTCATTTACCTTTGCTGCCATATAACGGCGTTCCTTGCCCAGACCGTCGAATATGGTCAAGTTAATGCCTATGCCTACTGCCCATCGAGGTGCGAGATTGCTTAATTGATAGTCGTAAATGCTTGCTGCTCCGAGTGCTACAACCTCTGGTAGGAGTGCGGCGCGAGCAAGTTTTACACCCTCATTAGCAAGTTGCTTGCCTATGTTTGCCTCACATATAATTGGATTTAGATGATATGCATTATCAATAAAATAATTAATATTATATATATTATTATATACAAAGAGCTTTACTATAGGTTTAATCTCATAATCTATGCCAAGTAGCGACTTTAGTGCAAGGTGTGACATAGTGACTCTATTCTCTGCTGCTGTTACATTGCGCCGTGCCTCTGATAGTTTATACTCTACATATAGGACTACGCTGCGTGGCACCATTCCCTCGTCGTATAATGCTTTGGCATCGTGAAGGTGTCTCTCCACGCTTTGCATAGCCTCCACCTCTACGTCGTATAGTGCCTCGGCGAGCACTACGCCAAAGTATCGTTCTACGAGTGTTACGATCAATTCACCTTCGAGGGCCTCCAGGGTAATATTTGTCGCCTCGGTCTCAAGCTTCGCTACCCTATTTGCTATGTTTATGCGACCTCCAGCATATATAGGCATCTCAAGTGTTGCGGATATGCCGCCAAGCGATTGTTTTTGCAGCGTGTAGCCCCAATCTGCGCCGAGAAGTGGCGATAGCGCATTGTCGATTAGTGATGCGGCATCGGGAGTTATTATGCCCGCGGAGATACCCCCGTTGATTAATCTCTCAACAGATTCTGTTACTGCGCCCTTTGCTCCACCGAGCATTACCTCTATATCCTTTTGCAGATATAGGTACCCACCATGTATATCTATGTGTGGCCAGCGTAGTCCCTCTGTGGCACGTTGCTCAAGGCGTGCCGCCTCAATGCTATGTCGTGTGCTTGTTATGGACTTGTTATTCTCCAGCATTATACTCACAGCCTCCTCAAAACTAATTGGTTGCTGTGCCGAGATGTTGCTACATAGAAGGAGTGTGCATATAAGTAAAAGTATAGCCATAATGGTATTATTTCCATCTATACCTTCAAATATCGCGCACAAAGTATCTCTGGGGTCTAAAAAAGTTTGCATAGTTGTTTGGCATACTCCTTGCCACAACGAGATACGACATTTAAAATAACTAATTGTAAACTAAAGTTATCAGTTATGAAACGAATTAGACTCTACTCTCTATCCCTGCTTCTTATGGCAGTCGGAGCAGTAAGCGCAGAAGCACAAAGCGCGAAGTGTGATGCAGAGCAGTACTCTCCAACAATCTATATGATTGCTATAGGTGAGACTGTTCAGGAGTATGATTGTCAGCATGCTCATGATAAAGTTGTTGGCGACTTTAAGGAGACGCGTCGTCACGGCTTCCAGCAGATGCATAACCCGCAGTTCATATTCTCTACGCGCAATAATAGATTCTCGTTAGGTATAGGTGGCATGGTGAACCTACGCACAAGCTTCGACTTTGGAGGTGCTATGGGTAATATCGACTTTGTGCCGTACGATATTCCTATGACGAGGGGTTATGCCAATAAGCAGCGTATCATGATGGATGCCTCAACATCTCGTCTATTTGTGAAGGCTATCATCAATAGCCGCATGATTGGCCGTGTGGTGGTATATACCGACATGGACTTCCGCGGTGGCGAGGAGTTTACCTATATCCCTCGCTTGAGGTCGGCATATGTGCAGGCGTGTGGTTTTACCGTAGGTCGTGATGTGACAACCTTCTGTGACCTTGCTGCGGCGCCACAGACGGTGGACTTTCAGGGCCCCAATGCCTATAACTTCGCATTTACCGAGATGATACGCTACGAGCACAGTTTCATTCATAATCACCTAACCGTAGGTGTGGCTGCCGAGTTGCCGGTGGTAAATGCTACTTATGGAGAGAACTTCTCGCCCATATACCAGCGTGTTCCTGATGGTATTGCCTATGTGCAGTATGCCTGGGGTGAGAAGAGGTCGAGCCATCTGCGCCTGTCTGGTGTTATACGAGATATGTATCTACATGACAATGTCAATGGCGAGAATACTACGCAGCTTGGTTGGGGTGTGCAGTTGAGTGGTCATATCGGCATTGGCCGTTGGGTTGACTTGTTTATGAATGGTGTATATGGTCGAGGCATAACTCCTTATATCCAGGACCTTGCGGGCTCGCCTTACGATTTCACTTATGGACCTAATGATGCAAAACGTATCCAGACGCAGCCTATGTGGGGCTGGCAGGTGGCGGGTCAGGTTAATATAATGCCTGGTAGGATGTGGCTTGCTGGTGGCTACTCTACTGTGTGCCTTGAGCCTCATAATGGTTATCTCTCGGCTAACCAGTACCACCGTGGTGACTATGTATTTGCTAATGCCTTCTATAACGTGACGAGCAACTTTACGGTGGCTCTCGAGTATCTCTACGGTAGTCGCAGAGATATGGGTGGTTCGCAGAATGAGGCAAATCGTTTGAGTCTTATGGCGCAGTATAGCTTCTAATAAAACTAATACAAATGATAGGTCGGCAGCCCCCTCGGGTTGCCGTTTTTTTTGTACTTTTGCTACTGATTTAGAATATAAATATTTAAACTATGGAATTACATTATATTGGCATCGTAACAGGTGTTGCAACATTTATTATCATTGGCATTTTTCACCCATTAGTCGTAAAGGGCGAGTATTACTTTGGTGTTAAGATATGGTGGTTATTCTTATTGAGTGGTATCATAACAGGTGTAGCCTCGCTGCTAACAGCAAATACTCTTATATCTACTCTGCTTGCAGTCTGGTCGGCATCATCCTTTTGGAGCATTGGTGAGTTGTTTGAGCAGCGTAAGCGCGTGGAGAAGGGTTGGTTTCCAGCGCGTAGTGGCGGTAAACTGTGGTCGAAAAGTGGTCATGATGTAAAAAAGTAACAAGAATGACGGCTGCAAAGTTGCATTTGCAGCCGTCATTATTTATACGTGTGGAGTATCCAAGACTATTGGATAGCATGGTGCACGGTGTGACTCTCTATTAAGAGCCACAACTAATGCTTTAGCTCCTCAATCTTTGTCTTGCCGTTCTTTGCTTGCGTTATTACAAGTACCACAGCAAGTATTATTAAGATAAGCCCCGCAATGCTCGAGTAATCAAATCGTTCTCCAAAATACATAACGCCGATGATGACCGCTGTCAGTGGCTCCATGGAGCCGAGTATAGAGGTCATCGTAGAGCCTATATTCTTTATTGCGAGTATAAGTGTGAAGTCTGATAGTACGGTGCATATTACGGCAAGCATTAGTAGGTTGCGCCAGCTGCTCCATCTATGTATCGCCTCTATGCCTGTTGTGGTAAGGGCGTATATCATGAACATAACAGCACCTATTACCAGAACATAGAATGTTAGCACCAGTGAGTCTATCCTTGCGGTACGACTACGCATCACGCCCACCATGTATGCGGCATATGTCACCACGGTCATAAGGGCGAGTGTTACGCCTCTGCCAAAGTAGTTTGACGAGTGTGTGCCCCATGCGAGTAGGGCAACGCCAACAAGGGATACGCCAACGGCTATGTATGTCACTACGGAGCTCTTCTCGCCAAATAGCCACGACATGGTGAGTGTTACGGCAAGCGGATAGAGAAAGTGTATTGTTGTCGCTACACCACTCGGTATATACTCGTAGCTCTCAAGGAGAAGGATTGCCGTTGCGGCATATAAAGCAGATAGTAAGATGACAATGCCTAACTGCCTTCTCTCTATTTTAAAGCTACGTCGTGTCATGAGCATTACTATCGCCATGACTGCTGCAGCCAACAAAAAACGATAACATAGTATTGTTGGCGAGCCTACGCCCGACTCGAGTAGTGGTATTGAGAAGAGAGGTATGAGTCCGAATGTTGCTGACGAGATAACGGCATATATGATGCCTGTGACCCTACTGAAGTGTGTCATGTGTCCATTGAGGAGGTTAAGAGAAGCCTCGATATGATGTCGAGGCCTCTCAATGTTCTATCTTTAGTAGTTATCTGCCATAGGCTCGAAGAAGCGCTGCTCATGCTCACATGAGGGGCATATCTTTGGTGCCATCTTGGTCTTTACGATGTAGCCGCAGTTGCGACACTGCCACACTATCTCGCCATCACGCCTAAAGAAGTCGCCGTCTGTTAATCTGCTCAATAGCTTGAGGTAACGTCGTTCATGTTCCTTCTCCACTTCAGCTACATGCTTGAATGTGAGTGCCACCTTCTGAAAGCCCTCGGCATGTGCTGTCTCGGCAAATGATGAGTATAGCACATCCCACTCCTCATGCTCGCCTTCGGCTGCCATGATGAGGTTTTGTTGTGTTGTGGCAATTATGCCTGCGGGGAATGAGGCGTTGTGTATCGTAGCCATGCCTCCTTCGAAGTACTTGAAGAAGCGCTTTGCATGCTCCTTCTCTTGGTCTGCTGTGGTGTCGAATACTGCTGCAATCTGCTCATATCCCTCACGTCGTGCTACGGATGCGAAGTAGTTGTATCTGTTGCGTGCCTGGCTCTCGCCTGCAAAGGCCTTCAGTAGATTCTCTTCGGTGAGAGTCCCCTTAAGTGTGTTTTTCATAATAGAGTGTTAATTTGTTAAAATAAATACGCTTACACTCATTGCAAAACTCACGCCAAAGGGTATGCATGAGGTATATGTAACGTATATGTTATAAATATTTCTAAATATCATTTTTTTTGCCTATATTTGCCCACTATTAGTGAAAAACAATATAAAAAATCATATACTATGGCAGACGAGAAAATTATATTTTCGATGGTTGGTGTGAGCAAGGTGCTCAACAACAACAAGAAAATTCTGAACAACATCTACCTTTCGTTCTTCTATGGCGCAAAGATCGGTATCATCGGTCTCAATGGTTCGGGTAAGTCTACCCTCATGAAGATTATCGCGGGTATAGACAAGAGCTTCCAGGGTGAGGTGGTATTCTCACCAGGTTACTCTGTGGGTTACCTCGAGCAGGAGCCACAACTTGACCCCACAAAGACCGTAAGAGAGATTGTCGAGGAGGGTGCAGCATCAACAGTAGCCCTTCTTAAGGAGTATGAGGATATCAACATGAAACTCTGCGAGCCTATGGATGATGATGAGATGGCGCGTCTTGTGGAACGTCAGGGTGAGCTATACGAGAAGATTGACCAGGTTAACGGCTGGGAGCTCGATAGCGTCTTAGAACGTGCTATGGATGCGTTGCGTTGTCCTGATGGCGATCAGTCGGTGAGTGTGCTCTCGGGTGGTGAACGTCGTCGTGTGGCACTATGCCGCCTCCTCTTGCAGCAGCCTGACGTGTTGCTCCTCGATGAGCCTACCAACCACCTCGATGCCGAGAGTATCGACTGGTTGGAGCAGCATCTCCAGCAGTATAAGGGTACGGTTATTGCCGTTACTCACGACCGTTACTTCCTCGATAATGTAGCTGGTTGGATTCTTGAGCTCGACCGTGGTGAGGGTATTCCATGGAAGGGTAACTACTCTGGTTGGTTGGAGCAGAAGACACAGCGCATGGCCATGGAGGAGAAGCAGGAGAGCAAGCGTCGTAAGACCCTCGAACGTGAGTTGGAGTGGGTGCGCATGTCTCCATCAGGTCGTCATGCCAAGTCAAAGGCTCGTCTCTCGGCCTACGATAAGATGATGAATGCCGACACAAAGGAGCGCGAGGAGAAGCTTGAGATATACATCCCTAATGGTCCACGTTTGGGCGATCTCGTTATCGAGGCGCAGGGTGTGACCAAGGCCTTCGGCGATCGTGTACTATATGAGGGTCTCGAGTTCTCGTTGCCACCAGCAGGTATTGTGGGTGTTATCGGTGCTAATGGCACAGGTAAGACTACCCTCTTCCGCATGATTATGGGCTTGGAGGAGCCTACATCTGGTAGCTTCCGTGTAGGTCCTACTGTTAAGCTTGCATACGTAGACCAGCAGCATAAGTCTATCGATCCAGAGAAGACTGTTTATGAGGTTATCTCGCAGAATAGTGACCTTATACAGCTTGGCAATCGTCAGGTTAATGCACGTGCATATGTCGGCCGTTTCAACTTCAACGGCGCTGACCAGGAGAAGAAGTGTGGTGTGTTGTCTGGTGGTGAACGTAACCGTTTACACCTCGCACTTGCACTTAAGGAGCAGGGCAACGTGTTGCTTCTCGATGAGCCTACCAACGATATCGATGTTAACACATTGCGTGCGTTGGAGGAGGGTCTTGAGAACTTCGCAGGATGTGCGGTGGTCATCTCGCACGACCGTTGGTTCCTCGACCGTATTGCTACGCATATTCTCTCATTCGAGGGTGACTCAAAGGTTGTATACTACGAGGGTTCATACTCGGAGTACGAGGCGTGGAAGAAGTCGCAGGGCGAGGATACTACACCAAAGCGTGTTAAGTATAAGAAACTTTTGGCAGAGCAGTAGTATATGGCACAGAAACCTTCAATACCAAAGGGTACGCGCGACTTTTCTCCCGAGGAGATGATGCGCAGAACATATATCTTCGATACAATTAAGAGTGTATTCCGTCTCTTCGGTTATGCGCCTCTTGAGACACCATCCATGGAGAATCTATCGACACTCCTTGGTAAGTATGGCGACGAGGGAGATAAGCTGCTATTCAAGATTTTGAATTCAGGCGACTATGGTGCAAAGCTCACCGATGAGGAGCTTCGCCAGGCATCTAAAATCTCGGAGAAGGGTCTACGTTATGACCTCACGGTGCCTTTTGCGCGCTATGTTGTGCAGCACCAGAATGAGCTCGTCTTCCCCTTCAAGCGCTATCAGATTCAGCCTGTATGGCGTGCTGACCGCCCACAGAAGGGACGCTATCGTGAGTTCTACCAGTGTGACGTGGATGTCATAGGCTCAAAGTCGTTGCTCTCGGAGGTGGAGCTTGTTGATATCGTAGCACGTGTATTTGCCAAGCTCGGTATCTCGGTGACACTCAAGATGAACAACCGTAAGATCCTCTTCGGTATCGCAGAGTCTATTGGCCATGCTGATAAGATGATTGATATCACCGTGGCCATCGATAAGCTCGATAAGATTGGTCTTGACAATGTTAAGGCGGAGTTGCGTGAACGCGGCATTGATGATGCGGCTATAAATAAGCTTCAACCAATCCTTGAGTTGAGTGGTACTAATGCAGAGAAACTTGTTAAGTTGACAGATGTTATCGGTGCTTCGGAGACAGGTATGCTCGGTATTGAGGAGATGCGTACTATCTTCGATAATATCGAGAAGTTGGGCATATCTCTCACCCCTGAACTCGACCTATCGTTGGCACGTGGTCTCAACTACTACACGGGTGCTATCTTCGAGGTTAAGGCTAACGACTTTGCCATCGGCTCAATATCGGGTGGTGGACGCTATGATGACCTCACAGGCATCTTTGGCATGCCAGGCATGTCGGGTGTGGGTATCTCGTTTGGTGCAGACCGCATCTACGATGTTATGCTCGGCCTAAACCTCTTCCCCGAGGAGCTTGCATGTTCAACAATGGTGTTGTTTGTAAACCTTGGCACAGAGGAGCAGACTGCCTCTATGCGTCTTATGGGTCGCCTACGCGATAAGGGTGTTGCAGCGGAGATATATCCTGATGCTGGCAAGATGAAGAAGCAGATGGAGTATGCTAATCGTCGTGGTATCCCATATGTTGTTATCATTGGCTCGGATGAGTTGCAGCGTTCTGCCGCCACTCTGAAGGATATGCGTTCAGGTGAGCAGCGCGAGGTGGGCTTTGATGAGCTCGTAGAGTTGCTATAGCACTTGGCGTATGCGCACTACATTAGTATCATTGTTGTTTGCGTTGTGTTGCCTGCCACTTATGGCACAGCAACACAACCAGCAGCAGATACAGAAGCTAAACTATGTATTCAACTATCTGCGTAATAACTACGTGGATGATGTAGACCTCGAGCCTCTTGTCGATAGTGCCATAGAGGCGACACTCAATCAACTCGATCCTCACTCATCCTATATTTCGCGCGACGAGATGTCGCGTATGCTATCCTCTATGGATGGTGAGTTTACAGGCATCGGCATCACCTATGCCATTCTGCGCGACAGCGTTGTCATCACACATGTTATGGATGCTTCACCCGCAAAGAGGTGTGGCTTGAAGAAGAACGACCGTATCGTAGCTGTTGATGGACGCCACATTGTTGGGTGTAGTAGAGATACTATACAGAACCTTCTTCGTGGTCAACGTGGCAGCAATGTGAGTCTCACTATTGCCCGTAGGGCGCAAGATGGCTATAGCGAACTATCTATCAAGCGCGATGATATACCTACAAAGTCTATTGGCGCAGCATATATGATTGGCAATATCGCATATGTTGATGTCGATAGCTTTCTTGGTCGCGATGTCACTGCGGAGTTTAGAGAGGTGGCGAGAGAGTTTAGGGATGCTGAAGGTGTGATTATAGATCTTCGCGGCAATATGGGTGGACTACTTACTTCTGCCGTACAGTTCTCGGAGCTATTCTTGAGGCGCGGAGATAGGATAGTTAGCACGGTAGGTCGCAGACAGAATGATGTCTACGAGGCATCGCGCGATGGTCTGTTTAGCGATATGCCGCTTGTTATACTTGTTGATGAGGCTACAGCCTCGGCAAGCGAGATTGTGACAGGAGCACTTCAAGATCACGACCGTGCAGTCGTTGTAGGACGTCGTACATATGGTAAGGGTCTTGTGCAGCGCGTCATAAAACTATTCGACGAGACAGGCATTAGGATTACTATTGCCCACTATATCACCCCCTCTGGTCGAGATATACAAAGGCCTTACAGTATGGGTGATAAGGAGGGTTATATTGAGGATCGTGAGAGGTATAATCACCCAGACTCAATTGACTATGGAGCACTGCCGCGATATACCACGCTGCACAATCATCGCACCGTTTATGGCGGAGGTGGCATCACGCCAGATGTATATGTGCCAGCGACGCAGAGCCCTTCATCGCCATTTATTCGCACGCTAATTGCCGAGAACGTCGTGACGGAGGTTGTTGTGGAGTATTTTGATCGCAATAGCATAGATGAGTTTATGGCTCACTACCCCACACTCCAGGATTATGTTGATGGTTTTGTGCTTGATGACGATATCATTGAGTATATGATGTGTGCAGTATGTCGCCACAACAATGATGCAGAGGAGGATGAGGAGGGCATAGCGGAGGCCGTGCGCATTGTTATAGCACAGATTGCAGAGGATGTATATGGTGCTGGGGCTTACCATTTTGTTTATGGAAGGTATGCTGATGCTGCGCTTGCAGAGGCCGTGAGTATCATCGAGGATGTGGATGCAATGAGTAGACTACTCGGTATTGATGTTAGATTTTAGTGAAATAATTTTGGCGTTAAAGAAAAAAGCAGTACCTTCGTTCTGCTAAATATGGTTTTTTAGTAAAGTATAATAACCCCAAAAACTACTTTTCTATATGAGTTTTGATAACGCCCCCCGTCGTGAGCATGACGATTTAGGTAATCTTATTCACTCGAAGGCTGTTCGTGCCGGTAAGCGCACCTACTTTATTGATGTAAAATCTACGCGCGATGATGACTACTTTATCACCATCACCGAGTCGCGCAAGCGCCATGATGGCGATGGAGCATCAAGTTTTGCTCGCCAGCAGTTGCACCTATATAAGGAGGATTTTGATAAGTTTATTGATGGACTTGAGGAGATTGTGGACTTCATTAAGAGTCGTAAGCCAGACTACTTCGAGCAGGCGAAGAGGGCATCTATAGACGAGGAGTTCGATAATTTGTAATAGACGGGAGGTTGTCCATCAGATGTGACAACCTCTTTTAATTATATGCGTATGGATAAGAGTGTACTTTTGGGTTTCAGTGGTGGTATCGACAGTAACATGTCGGCGCGTATGCTACGTGATGAGGGTTATAGGGTCGTTGCTCTGACAATAGATACTATTGGTGATGAGGCTATGCTACAGAGGGCCGAGTCGAGTGCGAAGGGGCTGGGTATCGAGTGGCATAGTTATGATGCCCGTGAGATGTTTGCTCGAGAGATTATCGACTATTTCTGCTCGGAGTATGCTTTGGGTCGCACACCTGCACCATGTACACGCTGTAATACGCATATCAAGTGGAGAATATTATGTGAGGTTGCTGATAGGCTTAATATATACCATATAGCGACAGGACACTATTTCAATGTCGAGAGACGTGGCGATAGGTGCTATGTTGCCCAAGGTATAGACCCAGCAAAAGATCAGTCCTACTATCTGTGGGGCCTGGACCAGGCGACACTACGTCGTGCCATCACACCCATGGGGCGCAGAATAAAGCAAGATGTGAAGCAGCACTTTGAGGATAAGAGTGAGAGTATGGGTGTTTGTTTCCTTGGAGGTAGACACTATGCGGACTTCCTTGCATCGCGTAATATTGGCATGACATGTGGTAATATTATCAACCTTCAGGGGGAGGTGTGTGGTCGACATAATGGTATCGCACGCTACACCTCTGGACAGCGTAGAGGTTATGGTATTCCCGAGGGTATGAGGGTCATTGGCATAGATGCGGCAGCCAATAGCGTCATCGTGGGCAACAACGATATGTTGTTTAAACATAAGTTATATATAAATCGCTGTAATGTGGTAGATGATAGTGAACTACTCGCCAGCGATGATATAAAGATAAAGATTCGAGGTATTGGCAGAAATCCAGAACGCGCTGTGCGTGTAGAGCCCTACGGTGATGGATATGTGGTGATTCTTGATGATGCTGCATGGGCGCCAGCTGTCGGTCAACCATTGGTGTTCTATCGTGAAAATTTGGTTATTGGCGGTGGTATTGTTGTAGGTTTCGAGTAATAATAGTATATTTGCCGGTTCATTTTTAGATATATACTATGGTAAAGAGATTATATAACTGGGTGTTATCATGGAGTGATAGTCGTTGGGGATGGTTGGCGCTGTTGTTTATTGCACTATTTGAGGCGAGTTGGTTTCCATTGCCTCCAGATATTCTTCTTATTGCTCTCTGTCTCGGTGCTACAAAGAAGTCATTCCGCTTTGCAACAATATGCCTTATAGGTTCTGTTGTGGGCGCAGCCCTCGGCTACGGCATAGGTCACTTCTTGTGGATATCTCCCGATGGCACACCGACAGCTATTGCTAACTTCTTCTATGATCATGTCTTTAGTGTCGATAGCTTCAATAATGTAGGACGACTATACGATAGGTTTAACTTCTGGATTGTCTTTACTGCAGGCTTCACCCCACTACCATTCAAGCTATTTACCGTAGCAGGTGGTATGTTCGACATCAACTTCTTGATGTTCATGATAGCATCTGTTGTGGCACGAGGCATGCGTTTCTTCCTCATAGGATGGCTTATATGGCGCTTCGGAACACCTATAAAGAACTTTATAGACAAGTATTTTAACCTTCTTGCTACACTATTTACCGTTATACTTATTGGCTTTACGCTACTCGCCTTTTGGTTATTTGGCAGTGGTGAGGATGTGGCAGAGCCAGAGACTGCCGTTGTCGAGCAGACCATCAGTGTGGAGGATAACACAGAGTCAGAAATTGTAGATATTGATATAGAGACATGCGATACTTCGGACTTATAGGCAAGAGCCTTTCGCACTCTTTTTCGCAGAAGTTTTTCACTGCGAAGTTCGCGGCTGACGGCATAGAGGCTTGCTATGATCTCCTCGAGATTGATAGTATATCGAAGATTGATAGACTTATAGCAGAGAAGCAACTTTCGGGCTTTAATGTGACAATACCATACAAGGAGAGTATCATACCATATCTCGATGATTTGTCTAATGAGGCGCGTGAGGTAGGCGCTGTTAACTGTGTGGTTATCAAAGATGCTCGCAAGGTGGGTTATAATACCGATGTGATGGGTATAGATGCCACTCTTGAGTGGTTGGATACAACGGATGTAAAGGTGTTGATTTTGGGCACGGGTGGAGCATCGAAGGCTTTGCAACACGTCTTAAGAAAGCGTAGCATGCCATATAGTATCGTGTCGCGTGATAAACAACGTGGTGACTACACATACGACGAGGTTACCCCCGACGTTATAGCGGAACACGGCATCATTGTAAATACTACACCTGTTGGTATGTTTCCAAATGTGGATGCTGCACCTGCAATATGTTATGATGCCATCACACCCAAGCACCAGGCATTTGACATGGTGTATAACCCCGCAAAAACGCGATTCCTTGAGCTATGTGAGGCGCAGGGCGCAAAGACTATGGGTGGCATGCTTATGCTCCAGACACAGGCCATAGCCTCATGGCACCTGTGGCAAGAGAGGTGATACAATCAAATATGCATAAAGATAAGTGGTTGTCCGACATTCATTGGACAACCACTTATCTTTTAGAAGCAGTCAAATAAGACAACTTCCGTTTTGTTTCTCGCGAAATAGTTGGCGAGAACACAATCGCGCCTAATAACTGTCGTTAGCAAGCAGTGCTGTTGCATTTGCAACATCTTCAGTGCGTACCATCAGTCTTATGGGGAAAGCGGATGTGGTGTATATAGATGACATATACTCACCATGTAATACACAAAAGATATCAGCACTATCAAGTATAGACTTCGCGATTTCGGCTTGTGTTGGGTTGTCGTAAATATTAAGGACAACCAACGATGTCGTGTTTCTATCCATAGGCCAGATTATCTTTAATTTGTAGTAAAGTTAAGCATATTAATTGTAAAAAGCAAATACCCTACCCTATTTTTTCCAAAAAATAATATCTATATTTGTACGCTGAATAATAATATATGTAAAGTAATATGCGTCCGTTCGTACACCTACACGTACATAGCCAATATTCGCTGCTCGATGGCCAGGCGAGCATCTCGAAGCTTGTGGATAAGGCTATTGCTGATGGCATGCCAGGCATCGCCCTGACAGACCATGGCAACATGTTTGGTGTCAAGGAGTTCTTTAACTATGTTAAGAAGAAGAATTCGGCACGCAAGGATAGAATAAAGTTTCTTCAGTCCCTTATTGAACGCCTCGAGAATGGCACTGCCTCGGAGGCAGAGATGGGTGATGATGCCTCTGCGGCACTTGCCAAGGCCCGCCTCGAGTTGGACTCAATGCCCAAGGAGGATTTCAAGGGTATCATAGGTAGCGAGGTCTATGTGGCACGTCGTCGCCTCTTCAATAAGGATAAGGGCACGGGAGACCAGAGTGGTTACCACTTGATTCTTTTGGCAAAGAATAAGACAGGCTATAAGAATCTCATCAAGATAGTATCGAAGGGTTATACCGAGGGTTTCTACGGACGCCCACGTACAGACCGTGTGGAGTTGGAGAAGTATCATGAGGGTCTTATATGCTGTTCAGCATGTATTGGTGGTGAGGTGCCACGCATGATTCGCGAGGAGAGATATGAGGATGCTGCTGCAGCCATCGAGTGGCATCGTAGCATCTTTGGCGACGACTACTACCTCGAGTTGCAGTTGCATAAGGCTACTGTGGAGCATGCTAACCATGAGGCATACCACGAGCAGGTGAAGGTTAACGACTTTCTCGTTGACTATGCTCATAAGCATGGCGTTAAACTTGTCTGCACAAACGATGTTCACTTTGTAGACGAGGAGCATGCCGAGGCGCACGACAGACTTATTTGCTTGGGTACGGGTAAGGACCTCGATGACCCAAAGCGTATGTTATATTCGAAGCAAGAGTGGATGAAGACAACGGCAGAGATGAATGCTCTGTTTGATTATGTCCCCGAGGCTTTGGATAACACCATTGAGGTGTGTAATAAGGTGGAGTCATACTCCATCGATCACTCCCCTATCATGCCTACGTTTGCCATCCCCGAGGATTTCGGTACGGAGGAGGGCTATCGTCAGAAATATAGTGAGAAGGATATCTTCGATGAGTTCACGCGCGATGAGAATGGCAACGTGGTGATGTCGGATGATGATGCGCATAAGAAGATTGAGAAGCTCGGAGGCTACGATAAACTATACCGAATAAAGCTCGAGGCCGACTACCTCGCGAAACTCGCCATGGATGGTGCTCATAAGCGCTATGGCGATATACTTGATGAGGAGACAGAGACACGTCTTAAGTTCGAGTTGCATATCATGAAGACCATGGGTTTCCCTGGTTACTTCCTTATTGTGCAGGACTTCATACGTGCTGCGCGCGAGGAGCTTGATGTCTCTGTAGGCCCTGGTCGTGGTTCGGCTGCTGGCTCTGCCGTGGCATACTGTCTCGGCATCACGCAGATTGACCCTATAAAGTACGACTTGCTGTTTGAGAGATTCCTCAACCCAGACCGTATATCACTTCCTGATATCGATATTGACTTCGACGATGATGGTCGTGGTAGAGTGCTTAATTGGGTGACACAAAAGTATGGCAAGGAGAAGGTGGCGCACATCATTACCTATGGTACCATGGCAACCAAGATGGCACTTAAGGATGTTGCGCGTGTGCAGAAGCTGCCTCTCGCCCTGGCTAATCAGCTTTGTAAGTGGATTCCAGAACGTATCCCTGATCCTAACGATAGAGATAAGCTCCTTAAGGTTAATCTCCGCAATGCCATCATGGCCGTACCTGAACTCAAGCAGGCGGAGGATTCGACTGACCCTACCATGCGCGATACTATCAAGTATGCAAAGATGCTTGAGGGTAATGTTCGTGGCACAGGCGTTCATGCATGTGGTACTATCATCTGCCGTGATGATATCACCGACTGGGTGCCCGTGAGCACGGCAGTGGATAAAGAGACTGGCGAGACGATGCTCGTTACGCAGTATGAGGGCGCCGTCATCGAGGATACAGGTCTTATCAAGATGGACTTCCTCGGTCTCAAGACCCTATCTATCATCAAAGATGCTGTGGAGACTGTTGAGCAGACGCACGGCGTTAAGATAGATATAGAGAATATACCCATTGACGATAAGAAGACTTACGATCTATATTGTGCTGGTGGCACCATCGGTACATTCCAGTTTGAGTCACCAGGTATGCAGAAGTATCTCCGCGAGTTGCAGCCCTCTACCTTTGAGGATCTTATCGCGATGAATGCCCTCTACCGACCTGGTCCTATGGATTATATCCCTGACTTCATCGATCGTAAGCACGGCCGTAAGCCTATAGTCTACGATATCCCCATTATGGAGAGATATCTCAAGGATACGTATGGTATTACGGTATATCAGGAGCAGGTCATGCTTCTATCGCGCTTGCTGGGTAACTTTACGCGAGGCGAGTCAGATACCCTTCGTAAGGCGATGGGTAAGAAGATTAAGTCGAAGCTCGATGAGCTTAAACCCAAGTTTATTGCTGGCGGTAAGTCGAATGGCCACGATGAGAAGGTACTCGAGAAGATATGGGGTGACTGGGAGAAGTTTGCGTCATATGCGTTCAACAAGTCGCACGCCACATGTTACTCATGGGTAGCATACCAGACAGCATATATCAAGGCGCACTACCCTTCAGAGTATATGGCGACGGTGTTGAGTCGAAACCTTAACGACATCAAGCAGGTTACGGCATATATGACCGAGTGTAAGAGCATGGGTATCGCGGTGCTCGGACCAGACGTTAACCACTCATTGATTAAGTTCTCAACAAATAAGAGTGGTGATATTCGCTTCGGTCTTGCAGCCATCAAGGGTGTTGGTGAGGCGGCGTCGGAGTCTATTGTTAAGGAGAGAATGGAGAATGGTCCATTTAAGTCGATATACGACTTTATGGAACGTATAAACTACTCTGTTGTCAACCGTAAGTGTCTTGAGAACATCGCATATGCTGGAGGTTTTGACTCGCTTATAGACTTCAATAGATCGCGCTTCTTTGCTCACGATGCGCAGGATGTACCATTCCTCGATACATTGGTGCGCTACGGACAGCGTGTGCAGTCGGATAAGAACAATGCACAGCAGAGCCTCTTTGGTATGTTTAGCGATAGCGGCTCGGATGTGCCACCACCACGTGTTCCAGCAGCAGAGGATTGGAGTAATATCGTCATACTAAACAAGGAGAAGGAGGTCACAGGTCTTTATCTCTCGGCACACCCTCTCAACCGTTTCGACTTCATCCTTAACAAGATGTGCCAGGCGGAGCTTGGCGAGCTCGATAACCTAACACTCCTCAATGGCAAGGAACTTGCTGTGGCGGGTGTCGTCACATCGGTGACACCTCTTACTACAAAGGATGGTAGACGCTATGCTCGCTTCCTTCTTGAGGACTACAATACGCAGCATGAGTTTACACTCTTCAGCAAGGACTATGAACGCTATGGTCTGTTCATAGAGATTAATAGTTTCCTCTTTATCCGTGGTCGTGTGCAACCACGCTTCGGTAAGGAGGGTGAGGAACTCGAGTTTAAGATTGTATCCATGCAGCATCTTGCCGAGGTAGCTGATAGCATCTCCTCAATACGTATTGAGCTTGATATTCACGATATATGCGGTACCCTTACGGAGATGCTTATCGAGAAGGTCGAGGCCAATAGTGGAAATACGACATTGCAGTTCACAATCGTAGACCATCAGGATGATGTGAAGATAAAGCTCGGCTCAAAGAGGTATAGGGTTGCCCCAACCGCCGACTTTATGAATTTCCTTGAGACTAATGAACTAAACTATTTTATTAACATATAACCACTAAAACATTTACAATTATGGCAGTAAAACTCAACAACGAGAACTATGAAGAGGTAATGGGTAAGGGTTTGCCCGTAGTTATTGATTTCTGGGCTACATGGTGTGGTCCTTGCCGCATGGTGGCACCTATCATCGATGAGCTTTCAGAGGAGTATGATGGTAAGGTTGTTATCTGCAAGTGTGACGTAGGTGAGGATGGTGACGAGATCGCTGCACAGTACCGTGTACGTAACGTGCCTACTATCCTCTTCTTCAAGGATGGCCAGCAGGTTGATAAGCATGTAGGTACTGCTACAAAGGATCAGCTCAAGGCAAAGATTGATGCATTGCTCTAATTAAATGTATCAAAAGGTCTAATGGTTATTGTTAGACCAACAAAAAAGAGTTCGGACCAACCGAACTCTTTTTTTGTTATACGGTTTTAAACGCTACTCTTGAGTCTCTGCTTGGGTTGCTATCTCCACATCTGTTGATGATGCTATGCGATGTTTCTCCTTGACAAGACGTGTTATCATTATGCTCGCCGCAGTGACGACTATGATGGCGGCTGCTATGTATACGAATATGAAGTATGCCTGACCACCGAATATATCCATCACCGATTCATCGTTGTACGACAGCACAATAAGCGCATATGCCATGGCATTGTTGCACATATGTAGGAGTATGGGGGCGATTATAGACCTCTTGATAATGTAGAAGTAGCTGAATACGAAGCCGGCAAGAAAACCCTCTATAACAACTATTGGTGATAGGTGTATAGCACCAAACGTGAGTGCCGAGAGTGTAGCGGCGAGTAGTGGTGAAGAGTTGTGACGAAGGATGCCATATAGCCTACCACGGAATATCACCTCCTCTATGATTGGGGCAATGAGCACGATTGTTATAAGCATGAACGTGCCATCACCCACCTCGATGCCACGTTCAGGAAGCACCTTGGCAAGAGGCATCAGTAGTATGGATGTGGCTACTATAACTATTAGGCCGAGGAGTATTGCCACAGGGTCGAAGCCCGCACTCTTCCTATCAATCTTGCCAATCTTACCATACATACCTCTCTCAATGAGCATGAGTAGTCCGAGTGTTATGCCCATAGATAGTGTGTAGGATAGGAAGAATCCAAAATCGGTGATACCGCCATCCGCATCAATAAGCCCCATGCTGCGTATTGCTATGGCCATGAGGAGTTGTGATGCCACAAATATAAGACCTAAAAGTAGTATGGGTGTTAATATCGACAATAGCTTTTTCATCATCAGTAATTATGTGTAAATAGTAACCTCTGCACCATCTATCGCGCCAATCGTGTGCTATACCACCGATTGCTGCATGGATAACATTTGGAAATCAAAACAAATGTACACAAATTATTTTATTTACGTTTTACGTGAGATAAAAATATTACATATTTTTCTTGATGTGGTGGGTAAATCCGATAAAATTTACTATTTTTGCAAGAATTTAACACATACGAAAAAGTAATTGTATATATAGATGGCAAAAGTAGTCGCATTGGCAAATCAGAAGGGTGGCGTTGGAAAGACCACCACGGCGATAAATCTCGCAGCATCTGTTGCCCTCTTGGGTAAGAAGGTGTTGCTCATCGATGCTGACCCACAGGCAAATGCTACATCGGGTCTCGGTTTCGATATAAACCTTCCAGGTATATATGAGTGTATCGTTGGCGATAGCCGTGCCGAGGATGTCATCCTCCACTCCGAGGATATCAAGAAGCTATGGCTACTACCCTCCTCTATAAACCTTGTTGCTGCCGACACGGAGCTCGCTACGATGGATGATGCCCACCATATCATCAAGGGTATAGTTGAGTCGGTTCGCGAGAAGTATGACTATATCTTCATAGACTGCTCGCCATCGTTAGGCTTCACTACTGTAAACATCCTTACTGCTGCCGACTCTGTTCTTGTGCCTGTGCAGTGCGAGTACCTTGCATTAGAGGGCCTCTCAAAGTTGCTCAACACCATCAAGATGGTTAAGGGTCGTCTCAATCCCGATCTTGCTATCGAGGGTTTCGTGCTTACGATGTATATGCGCAACAGACTGAATAATCAGGTAGTAAGCGAGGTCAGAGAGCACTTCGGCGAGTTGGCCTATGATACCATCATACAGCGCAATATTCGCCTCGGCGAGGCGCCATCACACGGCAAGCCTATCATGCTCTACGATGCTGCAGCATCAGGCTCGGTAAACTACCTAAATCTTGCGCGCGAGTTCCTCAAGCGCAACAAGAAGAGATAAACGAAAGATTCGCGATATATGACAACACAGAAGAAGCGAGGCTTGGGACGTGGTCTCGATGCACTATTTGGAACTACGCCCGCAATGCAGCAGGCAAAGCCAATGTCGGAGATGGCAGAGGTTGCAATTGCTGATATTGAACCTAACCCACTACAGCCACGTAGAGAGTTTGATGAGGAGACACTTGCGGAGCTCTCGGCATCTATAGCACAGCTCGGTGTGATACAGCCCGTGACACTCAAGCGTCGCGAGGATGGTAAGTATATGATCATTAGCGGCGAACGTCGCTGGCGAGCATCGCAGATGGCGGGTCTCGAGACACTGCCTGCCTACATCCGTGAGGTGGAGGATGAGGATCTACACGCCATGGCTCTCGTAGAGAATATTCAACGTCAGGATCTCAATGCTATAGAGATTGCCCTCGGCATGCAGCGCCTCATCGAGGAGTGTGGCCTCACACAGGAGGCTATGGCCGTAAAGGTTGGCAAGAAGCGTTCTACGGTGTCTAACTATATGCGTCTACTTAATATGCCCTCGGAGGTGCAGCTCGCCCTTAAGGAGGGCATCATCTCTATGGGTCATGCCAAGGCTATTGCTGCCCTCGATGACCAGATGCAGCTCAAGGCACTTAAGAGATGTGTCAAGAAGGGACTCTCTGTGCGCCAGGCCGAGGCACTCGCACGTAAGTTTGCCCAGGAGGTAGAGTCACAAGGTGTCGCAGATGTAGATGCGGATGAGTACCCAGAGTCATACTCACGCCTCGTCGAGGAGCTTGAACGTGTGCTATCGGAGAATATATCAATCAAGCGTACGAAGAGTGGTAGTAGTCGCATAACCATTGAATGTGCTAACGATGGCGAGGTGGAGATGCTGATTAGCAAACTCGGAAAGATAAAATAAAAAGTAGATTGGGGCGTTATCAATGATGATGAGCAAGCGTATATTCACAACCATACTGATAGCCATAACAATCCTCTTGGCAACGGGGGCCTCTGCGCAGAGCTACGATCGCGAGAGACTTCGTGGTAACGTGCGTACCATTAATCAGGGTGGCCTTGTGCCCATTGATTCGGCGGCACTACTGCGCGAGAAGGAGGCGGCAGCAGCACGTCGTGACTCGCTGTACTATCGTCATATAGACTCTTTGGCTAATATGGAGCATGCTCTATATGGTCAGCTTACTACCGAGGCTCGTGACTCGATACGTTCAACCATTGCAGCCCGCCTACACCGCGACTCACTCATAGTTGGTCGTGGCGATAGTATCTCCCCCGATGGTCGCCGCATACGTCTAAATAGGAAAGGCGAGGTGCGCAAGCCCTTCATAAGCGACTCTATGGGTCTATCAAAAGTGTGCTGGCTCTCGCTACCCCTGCCCGGCTTTGGCCAGATATATAATAAGCAATATTGGAAGTTAGGTGTGCTATACCCCGTTGTTGGTGCATCTATTGGTATGTTTGTCCTCGAGAATAATAAGTACAAGCCTCTCAAGGCGGAGTATGATCAATATCTTATCGACCATGGCTATATGCGTACCCCCGAGCTCGATAGGATACAGACCGAGATGATACGTCACAATACGCGCCAGCAGATATATGCAGGTCTCGCCATTGCCACATACCTCTATTTTATTGGAGATACTGCATTCAACTATAAGACTACAGAGGTGTCGCAGGTGAAGGTTGCAACTACCCTATCGACAATATTCCCTGGTGCAGGACAGGTATATAATAAGAGCTATTGGCGTGTGCCAATCGTCATAGGTGGTCTGGCATCAACGATATACACTATCGACTGGAATAACCGTGGCTACCAGCGTTTCAAGACAGCATATAACCTACGTGTAGACTACGATAATAATCCCGATAAATACCCGGGAGGTGCTGCCGATGAGTTCCGTGGTGCCTACTCTGCTACATTCCTCAAGAATCTCAAGGATAGCTATCGCCGTAACCGAGATTTATGTATCATCCTCACTGGTGGCGTTTACCTGCTCCAGATACTCGATGCACATGTAGATGCTCATCTCCAGGATTATGATATCTCGGATGACCTTACAATGAATGTCGAACCATACTTCGACTACTCACCTGTAGGCTCGCAGCCAGTCTATGGTGTTAACATGAGTCTCAAATTTTAATAATAATGAAGATATCACGACACTACATTCTGCCTCTTGTAGTACTATTAATGCTTGTCGCTACAGAGGCAGGTGCAACATATAACTCGCGCCGCCCAAAAAGTAAGGCACGCAAGCAGTATACATCGCCCGAGGAGATCAAGGCACAGCAGGATAGTATAGCTGCAGAAAGCAGTATAGAGTATGCCGAGGTTGTGGCAGAGGAGGTTGCCGTGCCACATCAGCGCACAAATACATTACAGCAAATTGACTCCGTGCTTGCCATGTGGCAGACCACAACAACACAGGAGCACTATAACCGCTACTTCGAGGAGTTTGTTGCAGTGAGTGAACGTATAGATACTACGATGAGCTACGACAACCTCGACTCTATGTATGTCATGCGTTTGCAGTCGCTTATGTCCCCCGTACCCTTGCAGTATAACTGGGAGGTGCGCCGTGCTATCGACCGCTTCACCTCGCCCTCCTTCGCTACAATTATGGGCTATGCATACTATTACTTCCCAATGATTGAGGAGGAGTTTATCAAGGCTGGCATCCCCATCGAGCTTCGCACGCTTGCCATTGTGGAGTCGGGTCTAAACCCTGTTGCCGAGTCACGCATGGGTGCCAAGGGCCTATGGCAGTTTATGCCATCTACGGGTAAGCACTATGGCCTTGAGATTAATTCGCTGGTCGACGAACGTTGTAACCCCCGTCTCGCAACACGTGCTGCCTGCCGCTACCTGAAGCATATGTATGACATGTATGGTGATTGGACATTAGCCATCGCATCATATAACTGTGGCCCAGGCAATGTTAATAAGGCTATTACACGTGCTGGTGGCGACCCCCGCAACTACCATGGCTCGTTCTGGGATGTATACAACGGCTTGCCAAGCGAGACACGCAACTATGTGCCACTATATATGGGCGCCACATACGCCTTTGCCTTCGGCAAGGCACATGGCGTAGAGTTTAATATGCCAGCCATGCCGCTTGCTACGGATACGATAATGATTAATCGTCCAATGCACCTTGAGCAGATATCGTCAACAATTGATATCAGCATCGAGTTGTTACGTATGCTTAACCCAGAGTATACCCTTGCCATCATACCCGCGACTACAAAGAGCTACACTCTAACACTACCTACAGAGCTCATCACTGAATATGTTATGCATGAGGCTGAAATACATGCTAAAGACAGCACTTATCTTAAGGAGTACGTGATACATGCAAATCTTGAGCAGAAGCGTCATGAGGCACCCCCAGCAACATACTATACCGTGAAGAAGGGTGATACACTTGGCGCCATAGCACGTAAGTATGGTCGCACAGTGAAGCAGCTCATGACTTGGAATAACCTAAAGAATGCAAACTCGTTGCGCATAGGCCAGCGTCTACGCGTAAGCCCTAATTAGTATAGTCATGCTCATCAACACCCTCGATACATCGACAACAATTGTAGCTCCAGCAACAGCACCTGGAGGTGCTGTTATGGTCGTGCGCATGTGTGGCCCCGAAGCAATTGCCATTGCCGATAATATGTTTTGCGGCAAGGGTCGCCTGTGTGATGCTAAAGGCTATACACTACACTATGGCACTATCGTCGATGCCCAGGATAACACTATTGATGATGTCATCGTGGCACTTTTCCGTGCGCCACACTCATATACTGGAGATGATAGTGTGGAGATAACACTTCATGGCTCGGAGTATATAACCACCGAGGTACTACGCCTTGCAATATCATATGGCGCCACCATGGCGTCTCCTGGCGAGTTTACACGTCGTGCCTTCCTCGCTGGTAAGATGGACTTGAGTCGCGCAGAGGCTGTGGCAGATATCATAGCATCAGACTCACAGTGGTCACATATCGTTGCCACCACACAGATGCGTGGTGGCTACTCGGCAAAACTCGCAGAACTGCGTTCTGAACTACTACGTCTATGCTCACTCCTGGAGTTAGAACTCGACTTCTCGGAGGAGGATGTTGAGTTTGCCGATCGTAAGACACTCTACAACACCCTCGAGGAGATAGATAAACAGATTACATCATTAACATCATCCTTTACATTAGGTAATGCACTTAAGAACGGTGTTAATGTGGCTATTATAGGTGAACCAAATGTTGGTAAGAGTACGCTACTCAACACTCTCATTGAGGAGGATAGAGCCATGGTATCTGATGTGGCAGGCACTACGCGCGATACTATTGAGGCCACGACAACCATCGATGGCATACGCTATCGTTTCGTCGATACGGCAGGTCTACGCGATACTGACGATGCTCTCGAGAAGATGGGTATCTCCCGAACCCATAAGGCTATAGAGCAGGCACACATAGTACTTCATGTCGCAAGCGCTGACAATCCATATTTTGAGGAGGTTGAGCTACTCGATACACAGTCATATATTCGTGTCGTTAATAAGGTTGATAAGATAGAAGATACGCAGTCGGAGGAGGCACTTATGATATCTGCCAAACATGGCATCGGCATCGACGAGTTACGTGCTACCCTACGATTGAAGACTGATACATCACAGCTTCGCGCTGGCAGTGTTGTGGTATCAAACATGCGCCACTACGAGGCGCTGTGCCATGCCCATGAGGCTATGATTGATGCTATGCGCGCAATGGCCATGGGTATCCCCACCGACCTATTAAGTGAGGATATACGCAGGGTCATCAATCACCTTGGCGAGATCACTGGCGAAATCACCTCCGACGACATCCTCCACACCATCTTCTCTAGATTCTGCATTGGAAAGTAACTAAATATAAGGAGTTATATAATGAAAAGCAAGGTTGTTATTCCATTCCGTTGGCCTGGCGGTAAATACTATGCAATAAAACTATTGCGAGCTTTCTGGGAAAATCACGATCACAATGAATATCGCGAGCCATTTTTCGGTGGAGGTTCAGTATTTTTTGCTAAGGATAAGGTTGAGCATAATTGGATTAACGACATCGATGTAGATCTTGTTAATACGCTTATGGTTATGCAAGATGCAACTACGCGTGCGCAGCTGGCGGACATGTATAGGGATGAATATGAGGCTACGCCAGAGAGTTATGCTGTAGTGAAAAATATGACACCTCAGAGTAACCTAGAAAGAGCATATAAGTATTACTACCTTAATCGTACTTCGTATAGTGGTAAAATGCTAAATCCATCATGGGGCTATAGACCCAAAAGAAGTCTTCCTCCACGTCGATGGCATGAAAGAATATTACCATGTGGTCAAAAGCTAGAGGGGGTAAAAATAACATCAGTAGACTTCTCTGAAGTAATGTTGGCCGACTCTGAAAATAGAGTGCTAATATTTGTAGATCCACCATACTATAATGCCAAACAGTATGTCCACTCATTTGTAGAAGAGGATCATAAAAGACTTGCTGAAGTATGTAAGCAGACAAAGCATGATTTCTTTCTAACGTATGACGATTGCCCTGAAATACGAGAACTCTATAGTTGGGCATATATATACGATTTAAAATTTTACTATAGGCTTGACAATTCTCGAGATAATGATGATAAAAGGCAGATAGGATCGGAACTTGTAATTACAAACTTTGAGGTAAATTTTAATAAGTAGCATGAACCAGCAACTGCGACTTTTTGACATTTATGATGATAGTCCTAAGAGTACAAACATAAAATTAGATACTCTTAGAGGCATCTCACGTGCAAAAAGAGTCGATAATGTAAGGCCTTTTTTACGCTATCCTGGCAGCAAGTATAATGCCGCTAAATTTATAGAACCATTCTGGGCGAATATTGAATTTGATGAATATAGGGAACCATTCCTTGGCGGTGGTGCCATCTTCTTCAAAATGCCTAAAAGTAACTATTCAATCCTAAATGACATTGATGAGGAACTTATCAACTGTTATAGAGTAGTTCAAGATCCAGTAATGGTTCAAAGACTAAAATCAGATGTTAGCAGTGTGATGCCAACACGCGAGTGGTTTGAAACGTTGAAACACTCGAAGCCAGTTGATGAATATGCTAGAGCACTGAGATACTTTATGATTAATAGAACAGCATATAGCGGCATCATGAATCTCCCCAATTGGGGCTTTCATCCCATTAAAAGCGTTCAACCAGACAAATGGCCAGATCGTCTGCAATCAGCTCATGACAAATTAGTAGATAATGTGGAGCTAACAAACACTCATTTTAGAGATATTATAACTCACAAATCGAGTAGACGAGTGTGGATGTTTGTCGATCCGCCATACTATGCAGCAGATCAGAAAAGAGCATACAAGATGAGTTTTAATGTAGAAGATCATTTAGAGCTCAATGAACTGCTTAAGAATACTAAACATATGTTCTGCCTAACATACGACAATTGTCCACAAATTAAAGAGTTGTACTCATGGGCAAATATTTATGAGTTAGAATGGATGTATCACACGGCAAATTCAAATGTTACCACACGTAAAATTGGCAAGGAACTTATCATAACAAACTATGACCTATAGAATGAGAGTGAATAAAAAGTGTATTTTGTCGTTACGCTTGCCCTCAAAATGCTCATTTACGATCAGTAAACTCCGCTTTTTCGGGCTTCGCAAGCCTAAAACTACTTCTTTTTATTCACTCTCTTAGGTTATGGGGGGGCTGGTACTGTTACTTTTTAGTCAGCCTCATTTCTTTACCTCCACTCTTCAGGTATAGCATTAAGCACATATCTCTTATTTTTCCTAAACTCCGAGTCTAATGGGATAACATCAAATCCACGATGACGTCTATATCCATCGATGTCGGGAGATATTATTATGTCATCATTGACTATTTCGAATCTAAACTTTAGGTTTGGATATATGACATCACTATATTCTGGCAAGTTCCACTTTTTATTACCGCTACCCTTTTCAATTGTTTCATCACCATTACCCACTAAATAGTGTGTTGGAAGGTCAGCTGTTGGGATTATAACAAAATTTACCTTTCTAACTGCTGTGTGCGGCGGAAGTTGATCCTTCGATATAATGATAGCTACGTAATCTATGCTAGATCTCTTATACCCTCTTGCTGGGAACTGTCCATGTGTTCCCATAACCTCAGTTCCCAACTTTCTCGACTTTATATCACACATATTCTTTGAGGTACCTTTAATCTGAACACGGTACTGACCACTATTTGATGAGACCAATACATCGTACGCACTATACGTTGGGATGGTGTCATCCACCGTAACACCTTCGTCGATTAGTTGTTGTATAAACATCTGCTCTTTTAAGTTGCCTTTTAACCCCATAACAGCAGCTCTAAAATATTCAGGCTTACATAGCATCTCTATAATCTCATAATCTTCTAGATATGTTTGACTACTCAAGAATGGCAATACACTATTCTTTGGAATATCTCTACGATCAAACTCCATACACTTTGTACTATCTAAACCAAGTAGATCCCACCTATTAAGCCACTCTGATGTCCATGAAAAATATGCGGGATCGGCTAGTCTATTTTCCCAACGTCTATGTAATGGAATTTCACGAAACGGCACTATATATACACCACTCTCGGGATGTTGAGTGCAAAGGATATTAAATGGAGGCTCATCTGTTGGGTACAGGTTAAATGGTGCAGTCTCGTCACCATGTGTTTTGTGCAATGCCACACCAACTCGTATGTTTCGTTTTGTAGATGTCACAACAGGAGTCTTTACCTGCACAGCAATGCCATTAACATAAAGATCTACATCACTATCACCGACACCATCTTTCATATCAACACTTTCATCGGCTTGCTTGATGATTTTCTTCATATACTCTTCAAATGCAATTCCCTTTATAGGCCGCAATATATTTACATCCCTTCTTGCAACAGCATCAATACTACTCCACTGAATGTTGTGTATCTCAATAATGCTCTCAAAGCGTTTTTTTAGTTCCTCAGATATCATTCTAATAAGTCTGTTATTTTAACATTTAGGGCTGCAGCTATCTTCTCGATGTTAATCAATGTAATATTCTTTTCAGCGCGTTCAATCATGCCTATGTACGTACGATGAAGTCCAGCAATCTCTGCCAATTGTTCCTGAGATAACCCCTTGCTCTTTCGCAATCTTTGAACATTCTTTCCAAATAGTATAAGTACTGATTCATTTGTCATAATTTCGATATTTATAGTATGCAAAATTATAATGAAACAACCGATTTAACAACATACTATAATTAGCATATCTTCATCTTTATCATATCTCATAGCTACATAATTTTGGAATACCATATATCGGTACATCCACACTATCTATAGGCGTATATAATGCAGTATGCATCACTATACGAAACCCTACTTTTGCTTGAGAAACATAAAAAGAGAGGCTTGGTATTCCCAGATTTGACCGAGTACAAGTTGAGTTTCTATATCCCTCGCCTACTCAAATTCGGCAATGATTTAGAAACACATCACCTTCCACTGCTTCCTGCACACATTCGCTATGCGTCTTCTGGACAACGGCGTGGACATCTACACCATCGCCACCCTCCTTGGACACAAATCAGTCACCAGCACGCAGGTCTACGCCCGCCTCTCACCAGCTCAAGTCCGTGAGGCGGTAATGAAATTATAAATATAGTGTCATAAACGACGAGGGATTTACTTTCGTCGTTTATGACTGTTCAGAGAATGCCTTGATAATAGGATAAATCATAGAACTGCTCTGATGTGACTCTATTTCGGTCAAAGTTGGGAACATACAATCTTTTGAGTTATCAATAATAGCCTCACTACTAATAAGATATTCTTCTGCTTTATCTTTTGTTATTTTATCAAAAGCAAGTACTTCTGACTGTAAATTGGCGATTCTATACCGATAATCTTGATTCAACATATTAAGGTCGTCGTAATATATCATCTCTCCGACAAGAAATACAGCGACTATATTAGTATTTTTCTTTATTTCTGATGCGAGTTCGTATATTTTTCTATAGGTTGTTGTTTTTATGGATGCTTGATACATAGTCATGGATAATATACCATCCTTGTTTAAGACAAGGATAGTTGGCATAAGACTCTTTTGCATTGCATAGTGAACGATATGCAATCGCTTAAAAGCTTCAAATGTATCTTGTATAAAATCATCCGTCAAATCCATTTTAAGTATGTTACAAAAATCGGAGCATTTAACTCCTGTCGAATGAGGAGTAATCATCTCATATCTTTGCCCTTTTTCAAAATAACCATCTTCCCTATAAAACACATAGTCATCTACAAACCATGCTTCCTTAGGCGTTTTGTGAAATAACAGTTTATCTATCTTAGATAAAAGAGTTTTGCGTTCTTGTGATGGGGCTGCTCCAATTTTCTCATCTATAGCAAAAAGCATTGATTGAAGAGATTCTATTCCACGATCTATGGTTTCAAATAAATTCACTTCCTTCCCGACCTCTTTATAAATAAACTCTGTCGAGAAAAATACTTCGAGTGCTGGGATATTGCTTATTACTCTTTTTACCATATCAATTAATGACGAGTAATCAACTTCATCTTCAATTGTAAAACACTCTGTCGGAAAGACTCCAGTACTATATGGAAGATAGATTCTCAATATCAACTGTTTTTCCAAAGAGAAAGGCTTTTCTTTTTGTATTTCATTTCTTTTTATCTTCAACCATGAGCAATGAGGATTGCTAAGATATTGCTCGCATAATTGTTTATACACAGACAAATAATCCGTATGTGCTAATGACTTGTGCAAAACAAAAGTCACATTGCGAAATTCTGATAGAAAATTATCGATGCACGCAATGTTATCAAAAAGATCCTGACCTTTATTGAATCTTTCTATACTCTGAAGAGCAGAATAGAGCTTTTGATATGCTGATAGTAGTAAATCCATAATATTATGTATTCGTTATATGACTCACACAAAGATAATGATAATTACACAATCTAATATGAGAAAATTATGATAACTTTGCAGGAAATTAGGTGATGTATTTATGAAATAATGCAAAATAGGATGAAATGGTTCATATATATAATAACAATTATAAGTTTAATATTTTGGAGCTTTACTTCGCCTTGTGCGGCTCAATATCGTGAGACGCGCAGGCTTCTAACAGAGGTTCAAGAATACATAAATGAAAAGCCAGATAGTGCAATTATTATACTGAAGGGGTACGAAACACTTGCTGCACAGGATGAGGGCACGGAGGCACTGCGTGCCGTTTTGCTTACCAAAGCGGAATATATAGCAACTGATAGTATCGCATCGGATTCATTGATTCAAGGTGCTGTAAAATACTACAACAAAGAAATTTCGTTAGAATCGGCTCAAGCATCCTATTATCTCGGATGTTACTATTTTAGTCGTGATAAAAACAAGGCGGCATACTCCTTTCAAAACTCCATCAATTTCACCCCAGATGGCAATAATAATCATAAGGGGCGTGCATATCACGCTTTAGGTTCTTGCCATTTTGCAAATGGAAGTATTGAAGAGGGTGTCAAGGCCTATGAAACAGCATTAGCATTGCTGGATGAAAATGAAAACGAAAGCACCTGGCAACTCTGTCAAGACATAAAAAAGGCGTTAAATGCAGTCAATAGAGTCGAAAGGGGAAATACCCTATTCGCTATATTTGTTATACTAACGTTGCTTGCCGTTATTAGTCTATGTGGATTTATATATTACAAAGTTAAGAAGTATAGCATGGTCAAGACTACCAAAACTAAACTTTCAGATGATCCATTAGAACAGAAACTACTTGAGGGTAAATCTACATTTGAGCAGACATCTGTTTATAAAACTCTTCAAGAGATACGAAGTCTGAATGAGAATGAACTTCACTCAAGAAATGACATCGATGTCAAAGCCATAGAGGAAACCATTCTTGCGTCGTTCAATGATGCTTATCATATTTTAGCTGAATGTGAAAGCAAAATAAGTCATCAAGACTTGATGTTATGCTTGTATAGTTATCTCAAAATAACAAATAATGTTGCAGCATTTTGCTTGAATTCCGTACCAGGAACGATACGCCAGAGGAAAAACAGACTAAAAAGCAAATTGCCTGAAAACGTGTACATTATACTCTTTTCATAGTTTATGTAACGCAAATGTAACGCCCCTATAACGCTGATGTAACGCAGAAAAATAGGCATCGGAGCACCTTAGCCATATCTTTGTCAACAAAAATAACAGATTAAAAAACAGGTTATGACAAAGAAATTGGTTTTATTGGTTATGATGTTCTTGAGCTGTACTATATCTTTAATGGCTCAGAACATTTCGGGAAAGGTGGTAGATGATAATAATAATCCTCTGCCATATGTTAGTGTAGTTCTTCAAAATGTTCAAGATTCTTCCTATGTAAGAGGTGTTGCAACTGATCCTGAAGGTTTATTTACTCTCTCGGTTAAGGCTGATGTTGAGTATGCATTGTCAATATCATATATTGGATATGTGACTATCAATAGAACTTGTAAAGCAGGTGATGTTGGCACCATTGTAATGAAAGAAGATGCAATGATGCTCGAAGAAGTCAGTGTCATTGCATCGAGAACTCAGCACGATGCAAATGGATATACAGTAAACCTCCGTTCATCTGAAATTGCCAAAGGTAAACAATCTTCAGACGCATTGGCATTTCTTCCTGGTGTAAGTAATGAGGATGGCAACTACAGAATTAACGGATTACCCGTTAGCGAAATTTATGTAGATGGCGTAAAACTCACTTCTTCTGATGAGCTCAAAGACTTGCCTGCCGATATGATAGATAAGGTAAAGGTAAATTATTTGGCAGGTAGTAACCAGAATGCAGCAATGACTGGTGGAACAATTGAAATCTCATTGCGTCAGCCACCCCAAGGAGGATATTATGGAGCAGTAACAGGCGGAGTCACACTCTATCCATCTTATGGCTTTAGCAATGAAAACATAGGAGGAATTATGTACTATCGCTACAAGAACCTTAGTATATATGATAACCTATCATTGAATTTCAACCAGCAACAAGAGACTGCCGAACAGACTATTTGGGATCCTGCAACAGATTTGCGTACAGAAATCAATGAGGAGACAAAATATAAGGGATATACTATTAACAATCGTTTGAGCCTTACCCAACAAATTAATGACAGAAACTCTATCGGAGGTAGTTATTATATTGCAACAAATAGACTTAATACTACCTCTACAACTTTGGGTAATGATGTGAACGCCATTCAATCTATGATTGATGATAGGAGCAGTTATCTTGACCAAGAGGCTACTTTGAAATATACATCCATACTCAGTCAGCGAGGTACAACACTGGATATTATTGGCGACTATTTCAATCGCCAAACAGACAGCAAGTCTAACTATTCGTACAGTGACAATACTTCAAGTATATCTGAGGATGAATCTTCATTGAATATGTACAAACTATCTGTAGATTTGACCGACCCTCGTAGTCAAAAGTTGGTTTGGAAATATGGAGCCTCTATTCAGTATATAACCTCTGATTATACCCCTACGCTCGGAACTACAAACAACGAAGATCGCTTCCAAACGAGCTTGATTCCGACTAGAACAAGTGGTTTGACTCCACTTGCATATGTTTCTGCAATGGGTCAAATATGGAAAATTCAATATAGTGCAGGTGTGAATTTCCAATTGAATAAGATTAGCTACGAGACATTGGATGATGGAGCAAAGTCTTCGGATATCCAGTGGGGAATAAATCCTACCGTTCAATTGATGATGCCTCTTGACAAGAATGGCAAACACGCTTTGATGCTTAACTATAAGCGTACACTTGATGACATCCCTTATGCTGCTATATCATCGACTATTCGTTGGAGTGACCCATATAACTATACAGTAGGTAGCCCCGATTTGAAATCGCCAACAGCAGATATGGTTATTGCTGGAGCATCATTATTCCGCAATATATTGAACCTGACGGCTGTTTATGCTCATTCAAAGAATGCTATTTATTGGGAAACAATGCAGAGTCCAACAGCATCAGATGTGTTTTACACAAAGCCTGTTAATTTGGCTGCCGAAAACATGTATGGTGTAGGCGCTGAAATCAATTGGAGTCCAGTAAAGCCTTGGACTATGAAGTTGTCTGGTCGTCTTGAAATTCATCCTGAAGATATCACATTGGGTGGTATTTATTATGGAGACACAAGACTTCGCCAATACTACGCGATGTATAACACATTCAGTTTTAATCATGGCTGGGGTGGTATGTTGAATATTATGTATGAGCCTACTTACAAGACATATGATAGAACTTACCACGCAGTCTATAATATCGGCGGTCAGATATATAAGACAATGTGTAAGGATAAGTTGCAATTGACACTTACCTTCAATGCTCTTGGCGATCGTCGCAAGTATGACAGATATGCCAATGGCAACAAAATTACATACAATTACACTACACCTGTACAAAACATCGGAATTTCACTCGTGTGGAGATTCTCTGGCGGTAAGAGTGTAAATGTCAATGTCGTAGAAAACGGTTCACAGAGTTTCAAAGAGGTTAAAGATATTAGATAACAGCATCAATAAACCCTCAGACACACTAATGGCGACTGCTCGGTTGAGTAGTCGCCATTAGTCACAATTGCAAGGCTCAATTGATTCCCTCATTTTACCCACAAGTCTGTAATCATCTGATTATCGATGCTATTTTCACACTGCATCGGCAAGTAACTAACGCCCTCTAACGCTCACTAACAAACGCTAACGCCTACAAATAGCAACAGCATTTCCCACAAAAATAGACGAATAAATCCCGAAAGTTAGACTCGACTTTCAGGATTTTTTATGCTTTAATGTCTTCAACAAGAATATCTCTCCAAGTTTGCAGTGGAGTGCAATGAGGTGCAATGGAGTGCAACGAGCTGCAATAACAGGGCGAAGAGAATTGTACTTTCTACTAAAAAGGCATTGGTTGTCGGTGGCGAAAGTCGTTCACAACTTTTTCCGAAAAA